>CACZCZ010000014.1 GCA_902779845.1 uncultured Bacteroidales bacterium
GCGCATGGCGGGGGTGATGGTGTGGTCATCACTGATGGTGGCAGTACGCACTGAGGCTATGCCGCGTATCATTTTCAGTGCCCGCTTGATGTCGGCCACAAGCGCATTATCTTCCAGCGTCACTATTATTTGGGATGTCTGTGGTAATGTCATTGTTGCCATAATAAATACGTATTTATATGAAATTTCGAGGGCAAAGGTACAAAAAATAATTCAAAAAACTGCATTTGGTGAGGATATTAACACAGTTTCTACACAAATATTTTGCTTTTTTGTCAAGAGAAGCCATTCGTTCTATTCTGTTCAAATCATACCAGTCATCAGGGTCAAGGCGTAGAAGATAGCCCCCTGGTAATGGTGACGCCAGCTCATCAACAAGGCATTCGTATAATTCGTTGTGAGAAAAGATAGCGTTGTTTAATTTTATACATAAACATAATAATTTCCATGTTTTATCTGACACATCTATCACCACAGTAGATAACTAATTTATAATAAACGGACTGCATTATGAATGATAGTGTGATAGATGGTGACAGCGCACGCTACTGGTTCGACGATGCTGAGACCGAACAGATGATGCGGCACAACCGTCAGTTCCAGCAGGTGCCCAGCGCGCTGCAGCACTTCCTCGAATACTTCGAGCCGGGCATGGACGACAACGGGCGGTGGCTGACAGCGGCTGCCATCCTTCAGGAACTCAGGCAGTCCCTCGGCAGCGTGTTCCAAGTGCCCTCAGTAATCACCTTTGGGCGACAGCTGCATGGATTGGAAAGTCTCCAGCGGCATCGCTCAAGAAATGGCGAGGTTTACTATGTTCAAACGCGGGATAAGGACTAAAAACGGGTGAGATCTATCACCCATTCGCCCATCTATCACACAATCTGTCACCTTCCATCTATCTGTTAATGAACAGCATAGGCGGAAGGTGACAGATGTGATAGATATTTTCTACAATTGTTGTATGAAATAGTGACGCCTGTAGTCACCCAAGACTGGTTCAGGCTTGAACCAACGCAAGGGTGTCCATGGCGATCATCAGCTCCTCGTCGGTGGGGATGACGCAGACCTTCACGCGGGAAGAGTCCTTGGAGATGATGGCCTCGGTGGCGCGGCAGGCGCGGTTCTTGGCATCGTCGAGCTCCACGCCGAGGAATTCGAGACCGCGGGTGGCACCTTCGCGCACCTCATACTGGTTCTCGCCGGCACCGGCCGTGAAGAGGATGACATCGACACCGCCCATGGCAGCGGCGTAGGAGCCGATGTATTTCTTGATGCGATAGGTGTACATCTCCTTGGCCAGACGGGCGAGGTCGTTGCCCTCGGCGATGCCGGCGAGGATGTCGCGGAAGTCGCTGCGGCCCTCGCTGACGCCGAGGAGACCGCTCTGCTTGTTGAGCAGGTTGGAGATGCCCTTGGTGTCGAGACCGAGCTTGTCCATGAGGAAGGTGACGGCGCCGGCGTCGATGTCGCCGGAGCGGGTGCCCATCATCAGGCCTTCCAGCGGGGTGAGGCCCATGGAGGTATCCACGACCTTACCGTCCTTGACAGCAGCGATGCTGGCACCGCCGCCGATGTGGCAGGTGATGACCTTGCTGCCTTCCACGGGCATGCCGAGGAACTCCAGGACACGCTGCGAGACGTAGCGGTGGCTGGTGCCATGGAAGCCGTAGCGGCGCACGCCGTGCTTCTTGTAGAGCTCATAGGGGAGGGCGTACATGTAGGCGTAGTCGGGCATGGTCTGATGGAAGGCGGTGTCGAAGACGCCGACCTGGGGCAGGTCGGGGAGCAGGGCCTTGACGGCGTTGACGCCCTTGATGTTGGCGGGGTTATGGAGAGGAGCGAGGTCGTTGCAGGCCGCGAACTGCTCCATGACTTCGGGGGTGAGGAGCACGCTCTTGGAGAACTTCTCGCCGCCGTGCACCATGCGGTGGCCTACGGCGTCAATCTCGTGGAGGTCGTTGAGGACGGCGAGGTTACCCTCGGTGAGTACCTTGAAGATTACCTGCACACCGGCTGTGTGCTCGGGCACTAAGACATCGAACTGGTCCTTCTGACCTTTGGCCTTCACCTTGATGAAGGAGTCGGGCAGCCCGATTTTCTCGATGCCACCGCTAGCGATGACCGAGCGGTCATCCATGTTGTACAAAGCATATTTTATACTGCTGCTTCCGCAGTTCAAGACAAGTATTTTCATTTTGCATCCATGGCCTGACAGGCAGTTATAGCGATTAAGTAATAAATATCATCGACGGAGCAGCCGCGGCTGAGGTCGTTGACGGGACGTGCGATGCCCTGGAGGATGGGACCGATGGCGATGGCACCGGCGAGACGCTGCACGAGTTTGTAGCTGATGTTGCCCACTTCGAGGTTGGGATATACGAGGACGTTGGCATGACCGGCGATGGCGCTGCCGGGAGCTTTCTTCTCGCCTACGCTGGGCACGAGGGCTGCATCAGCCTGCAGCTCACCATCGACCTTCAGCTCGGGACAACGCTCCTTGGCCAGACGGGTGGCCTCAACGACCTTATCGACCACCTCGTGCTTGGCAGAGCCCTTGGTGGAGAAGCTCAGCATGGCCACGCGGGGATCGTCGAAGCCGGCGACACTCTTGGCGGTCTGCGCGGTGCAGACGGCAATCTGTGCGAGCTGGTCGGCATCAGGCATGGGCGTCACGGCCACGTCGCCCACGACGAGGACACCGTTCTCACCATACTCGGGCTTATCGGTAATCAGGAGCATGGCGCCGCTGACACAGGTGATGCCAGGTGAGCACTTGATGATCTGCAGGGCGGGACGCAGGGTCTCACCCGTGGTGCTGAGGGCACCGGAGATCTGACCGTCGGCACCTTCGGTCTTGATAATCATGCAGCCGAGGTAGAGCGGGTTCTTGACGAGCTGGCGAGCCTGCTCGATGGTCATGCCCTTGCTCTTGCGCAGTTCACAGAGGAGCTGTGCGAGTTCCTCGCTGCGCTCGTAGTTCTCGGGGTCGATGAGGGTTGCCTCGTCGATGTGTGTGAGGCCGTGCTGCTTGGCCAGCGCGTGCACTTTGGCGGGGTTACCGATGAGGATGATGTCGGCCAACTTGTCGGCCAACGCCTTGTCGGCCGCGATGAGCGTGCGCTCCTCTTCGGCCTCGGGCAGCACGATGCGCTGGCGATTGGCCTGTGCACGTGCGATGATTTTTTCAATTAATGACATAGTTTAATTTGACAATTTGACGATTTCACGATTTGACAATTGATGGGGCTCATGGGGCTCATAGGGCCTATTAGGCTCATGGGCCCTATTGGGCTCATGAGACCTTTGCTTTCATGCTGGCCTTGACCACATAGAGGATGAGGAGGGCATAGGCGATGAGGGAGCATAGCTCGGAGAGGGGGTTGGCGAGCCAAGCCTCGTTGATGGGGTTGAAGCCCACGAAACGGAGGAGGGCGGAGACGACACCCATGAGGGCACCACCGGCGATGAAGCCGCTGGCAAGGAGGGTGCCGCGCTCACCACGGGCTGCGTTGAGGGCGGTGTCCGTGGAGCGTGTGGTGACGTACCAGTTGATGGCACCGCCGACTACGAGGGGTACGTTGAGTTCCAAGGGGATGAACATGCCGAGGGCGAAGGCGAGGGCCGGCACCCCACACCAGGTAAGGATAAGAGCGATGACAGCACCGATGGCATAGAGAATCCACGGAGCCCCTACCCCACTCATCAACGGCTCGATGACCGCCGCCATGGCGTTGGCCTGAGGCGCTGCCAACTCACCCGACGCGAAGTCGTAGGTGGCATTCAGCAAGATCATCACGCCGCCGACAGTGGCTGCCGACACGAGCACGCCCAGGAACTTCCACGTCTCCTGCTTGGCAGGCGTGGTGCCCAGCCAGTAGCCTATCTTCAGATCGGTGATGAACGAACCCGCCACGGAGAGCGCCGTGCAGACCACACCACCCATGATCAAAGCAGCGACCATGCCGCCCGTGCCGCTGAGGCCAACAGCCACCATCACCACAGAGGCAAGGATGAGGGTCATCAGCGTCATTCCGGACACGGGATTCGAGCCCACGATGGCAATGGCATTGGCCGCCACCGTGGTGAAGAGGAAGGCAATGACAGCCACCAGGAGGATGCCCACGATGGCAAAGAGGAGGTTGCCCTGCATCACACCCAACCAGAAGAAGAGGAACGTGACGACGATGGTGAGGAGTGCGCCGCCGGCGATGATCTTCATGGGCAGGTCGCGCTGTGTGCGCTGCACCGACTCAGCGTGCTGTACGGAATCCACGCCCCGCACCAGCTTCACGGCTTGCACGATGATGGAACGGCTCTTCCAGATGCCGATGATGCCAGCCATGGCGATACCGCCGATGCCGATGCTCTTGGCATAGGCACGGAAGATCTGCTCGGGGCTCATCTCGCCAACAGGCGTGGTGATGCTGGGGTCCCATTGGTTCAGGACGGTGTCGGGGAACAGCAATGCCATGCCCGGCACAATGAGCCACCAGACAGCCAGCGAACCGAAGGTGATGATGGAGGCATATTTCAGGCCTACGATGTAGCCGAGACCGACGACGGCAGCGCCCGTGTTGACCTTAAAGACCAGTTTGGCCTTGTCAGCCAAGGTCTCGCCCCAACCGACAACACGCGAGGTGAAGTTCTCATTCCACCAGCCGAAGGTAGCCACGATGAAGTCATAGAGTCCACCCACGAGTCCGGCAATGAGCAGGGGCTTGGCTTGGTCGCCGCCCTTCTGTCCGCTCACCAGCACCTGTGTCGTGGCGGTGGCTTCGGGGAAGGGGTACTTGCCATGCATCTCTTTCACAAAATACTTGCGGAAGGGAATCATGAACAGAATGCCCAGGATGCCGCCGAGCAGCGAGCTGAGGAAGATGCTCATGAAGTCGGCTGTCATATCGGGGTACTTGGCTTGCAGAATATACAGCGCCGGCAAGGTGAAGATGGCACCTGCCACCACACTGCCAGAGCAAGCACCGATGCTCTGAATGATGACATTCTCGCCCAATGCCCCTTTGCGCTTGGCCACCGTGGAGACACCCACGGCGATGATGGCAATAGGGATGGCGGCCTCGAAGACCTGTCCCACCTTCAGTCCAAGGTACGCGGCGGCGGCCGAGAAGACCACAGCCATGATGATACCCCAGGCTACGCTCCACACATTGACTTCAGCATAGCTGCGGTCAGGGCTCATCAGCGGTTCATACTGCTCGCCCGGCTGCAGTTCGCGGAAGGCGTTGTCGGGAAGAGAAGACCCTCCCCCCTGCCCCTCCCTTGCAGGGAGGGGAGTAGTATCCTTTGTCATTTGGTTGTTACTCATTGTTTTTATTTTTTTCGTTATGTTGAGATTTCGTTATTGCGTTATTACGTTATTTCTTTATTTCGTTATTTCGAAGTTCATTATCTTTAGTAACTACTCCCCTCCCTAAAGGGAGGGGCAGGGGGGAGGGTCCGTGGGGTGAGTCCGTGGGGAGGGTCCCCCCTTAGAACGAATCCTCCGTCAGGATTCTCTCCAGGTCCTCGGCACTCACGCGCAACTGGAAGCTGCCGCGGAAGGCAACGGAGATGGCACCGGTCTCCTCGGAGACCACGATGGCCAAAGCATCGGTCTCCTGGGATACGCCCATCGCAGCACGATGGCGCAGTCCCAACTCCTTGGGCATATTCTGGTCGTGGGCAACAGGCAGGATGCAACCTGCGGCGGCAATACGTTTGTGGGAGATAATCATGCCGCCGTCGTGCAAAGGCGAATTCTTGAAGAAGATGTTCTCGATGAGGCGCTGGCTGATCTTGGCATCGATATATTCGCCCGAACGGACGAAGTCATTCAGCGGCAAGGAGCGCTGCATGACGATGAGCGCGCCGACTTTCTGCTTGGACATCGACATGCAAGCCAGCACAATCGGCATGATGTCCTCGCGGGTGTGGGTATCCTTCCTTTCGCCGCTGAAGAAACGCAGCGCCGCCCGCACACGCTCATGGGTTCCGATGTTGGAGAAGAACTTGCGAATCTCATCCTGGAACAGAATCAGCAGGGCGATGGCACCGACGCTGACGACACGATCCAGCAGCGTCCCCAGCAGGCGCATCTCCAGAATCTGGGAGATGAACAGCCAGAAGACGATGAAGAGGAGCACACCAAAGAAGATGTTCAGCGAGCGCGATTCCTTCATCAGGCGGTAGGCATAGTACAGGAGAATGGCTACCAGCAGGATGTCTATGAAGTCTTTGAGGCCGAAGGAGAAGAACACGGAGGGATTTACTATTTTACGATTTACAATTTACAATTTACGATTCACTATCGGGTTACGATTTACTGCCGGGGATTGTGCCATTGTCCAATTGTAAATGGTCCAATTGTCCAATAATCCTGGTCGCTTCCACCGCCTCGCGCACATCGTGGACACGGAGGATGTGGGCTCCGGCCTGCAGCGCTATGGTGTGGAGCACGGTGGTGCCATTGAGCGACTCCTCGGGCGTGGTGCCCAGCAGGCGATAGATCATCGACTTGCGCGAGACACCCACGAGGAAGGGGGTGTCGGGGAAGAGGGCGATGAACCTGCCGAGGCCGTGCAGGAGCTGGTAGTTCTGCTGCAGCGTCTTGCCGAAGCCGAAGCCCGGGTCGAGGATAACATCTGCCACGCCCATCTCATAAAGCGTCTGCAGACGTTCGGCAAAGAAGCGTGCGACAGCAGGGAGATAAGCCTCTGAGGAGGCGGCATCGGGAACGGCAGCATCCGCCATGCCTCCGCTGTGCGTGAGGACATAAGGGACACGCAGGTCAGCCACGGTCTCAAACATCCGTTCGTCCACGGCACCGCCGCTGACATCGTTGATGAGATCCACCCCGAAGTCCCGCACGCAACGGCGGGCGACATCGGCGCGGAAGGTGTCCACGCTCACGACAGCTTCGGGGAAGTCCTTGCGGACGATGGTGAGGGCTGTGTCCAGACGACGCATCTCGTCGTCTGCCGTCACCGCCTCGCCACCGGGTCGCGTGCTGCAAGCGCCTACGTCGATGATGCTGCCACCCTCGGCCAGAATCTGCTCCGCCCGTGCACGTATCGCCTCTGCCCCCTGCGCACGGCTGGCGGCATAGAAGGAGTCGGGCGTTACATTGAGAATGCCCATCACCTGCGGTTGTGAGAAGTCGGTCAGATGGCCCCGAAGGTTCAGCGTCATGAACGTTTTTTCTGTTTTGACGCGACAAAGGTAGCCAATTTTTCGTGCGCGCGGAAATATAATAGGAGGAAAAATGCTGTTGAGTTAAAAGTTTTAGTTACTTTTGCACCCAAATTACATGCTTCATTCATTATGGACATCCAAAAACTCTACACAATCTACTTAGAACACCCCGAAGTGACCACCGACAGCCGCCGTTGTCCCGAGGGGAGCATATTCTTCGCCCTCAAGGGCGATTCCTTCGACGGCAACCGCTTCGCTGCCAAAGCATTAGAGGCAGGTTCGGCCATCGCCGTGGTCGATGATGCCACCGTCATCCCCGATGGCGACGAGCGCTACATCCTGGTCAGCGATGTGCTGCAGGCGCTGCAGGCGTTGGCAGCATACCATCGCCAGCAGTTCCAAGGCCCTGTCCTTCAAGTCACTGGCACCAACGGCAAGACCACCACGAAGGAGCTCATCGCCGCCGTGCTGAGCCAGCGCTACCGCGTGCTTTACACCCAGGGTAACCTGAACAACCATATCGGCGTGCCCCTGACACTGCTGCGCCTACGCCCCAGGGAACACGACATCGCCATCATCGAGACGGGCGCCAACCACCCTGGCGAAATCGCCTTCCTGACGGACATCGTGCAGCCGGACTACGGTCTCATCACCAACGTAGGCCGTGCGCATCTCGAGGGCTTCGGCTCTTTCGAAGGCGTTAAGAACACGAAGGGCGAGCTCTACGACTATCTCGACCAGAAGGCTACAGCGCATATCTTTGTGAATAAGAGCAACAGCGACCTGCAAGACATGCTGGCGAAGCGCAACATTGACTGCGACAGCGACAAGTGCATCGCCTATGCCCGTGAGCAGGCCGATGCCATGCCATGGGTGTGCGAGGGCAGCGTGGCCAGCTGCAATCCCGCCTTGCGCATCTGTTGGCGCCCCTGCCATGAAGCGCAGCACGAGGTGCAGACGCAGCTCATCGGCGACTACAACCTGGACAACGTCCTGGCAGCCATCTGCATAGGCCTGCATTTCCAGGTGCCGGCCGAGCAGATAGACGCTGCCCTTGCCGACTACCATCCTTCGCTGGGACGCTCGGAATACAGGAAGACAGCACACAACGAACTCATCGTGGATGCCTACAATGCCAACCTCACGTCGATGACGGCAGCCCTCAGCAACTTCAGCCACATCAACCACGCTCACAAGATGGTCATCCTGGGCGACATGAAGGAGCTGGGCAGTGCCAGTCATGAGGCGCACTGCAAGGTCATCGGGCAGGCCCTGGCATGCGGTGCCGACAAGGTATGGTTCGTGGGCGAGGAGTTCCGCAAGGCCCTGGACACGGCACCGGCTACGGACGTGGAGGTGCGCTGCTTCGAGGACGTGGAAGCGGTCAAAGCTGCCATCGGCGAACAAGCCCCCGCCGACCGCCTCATCCTCATCAAGGGCTCCAATAGCACGAAGCTCCACCAATTGCCGGATCTACTATGAAGATTGTAGCAGACGATAAGATACCGTATATTGAGCCTTGTCTCAGGGCGCTGACGGACGATGTGGTGATGAAACCCGGACAGGACATCACCGCCGACGACGTCAGAGACGCACATATTTTAGTAGTACGTACGCGCACGCGTTGCGATGCCTCGCTGCTCAGCGGTTCGAGCGTGTTCCTGGTGGCAACGGCGACGATTGGCTACGACCATCTCGACACCCGTTGGCTCGAAGAACACGGCATCGCGTGGGCGAACTGCCCCGGCTGCAATGCGTCGAGTGTGGGCCAGTACGTAAATTCCAGCCTGCTACAGCTGAAGCGCCAGCGCGGCGTCGATCTGAAGGCCAGCACCCTCGGCATCGTGGGAGTAGGACACGTAGGGACGGCCGTACTACGTTCGGTGACCGAAGGGCTGCCCGGTGCCCCGCTTGGCCTTCGCAGGATTCTCCTTTGCGACCCTCCCCGGCAGCAAACCGGCGACACCCCTCCAGAAGGCTATGAATGGTGCTCGCTGGAGCGCATCAGGGAGGAGGCCGACATCATCACACTCCACACACCGCTGACCCGCGAGGGCGACAACGCCACCCGGCACCTGTTGGACGACGCCTTCTTCGAGGGGCTACATGGCCGCATCCTCATCAATGCCGCACGCGGAGGCGTCGTCGATGAGCAGGCACTGCTCAGGGCCATGAATGGCGGAGCCGTCAGCGAGGCCGTCATCGACACCTGGGAGAACGAGCCCCACATCAATGAGGAACTCCTCCGCCGAGCCTTCATCGCCACCCCGCACATCGCCGGCTACAGCGCCGACGGCAAGGCCAATGCCACCCGGATGACACTGCGCCACATCTGCCGTTTCTTCTTCCGCCCCATGGATTTCGACATCCAGCCCCCGTCGCTCCCTGCAGATTTCCATCCTTCAGAGGACGCCGAGGAACGTGCCCTGCAGCTCTATGACCCCTGCCGCGACAGCGAACGTCTGAAGGCCTCGCCGGAGACATTTGAATGGCAACGCGGACACTACCCGCTACGGCGCGAAATGGCATGATAATGGGGCAATTTTTGCACACTTTGTATGCCTTTGTGCAATAAAACACACTTTTTCTACCATTTATTTGGCAAATTGGATAAAAATTACGACCTTTGCACCTCGAAAATAAGAAACGACTAAAATCATTCACTCATTTAAAGTTTACAATTATGTCTGAAATTGAAAGCAAAGTAAAAGATATCATCGTCGATAAGCTTGGCGTTGATGCAGCAGAAGTAAGTGCAGAGAAGAGTTTCACTGGCGACCTGGGCGCAGATTCTCTCGACACCGTAGAGCTTATCATGGAGTTTGAGAAGGAATTCGGCATCTCCATTCCCGATGACGAAGCTGAGAAGATTGCCACCGTTGGCGACGCTATCGCCTACATCGAGGCTAATCAGTAATCTTTTGCTTTACAACATCATGTGACGAGTTGACGAGTTGCGCTCGTTGACTCGTTACTTTTTTACACCTCTTATCAGATATATGGAATTAAAAAGAGTAGTAGTAACCGGCTTAGGCGCCCTCACACCGCTGGGAAACACGGTTGAGGAGACTTGGAAAGCGCTGTTGGCCGGCAAGAGTGGCGCAGCCCCCATCACCCATTTCAACGCAGAGAAATTCAAGGCTCAGTTCGCCTGTGAAGTCAAAGGCTTCAACCCTGAGGAGTACGGCATCGACCGCAAGGAGGCTCGCAAGATGGACATCTACACGCAGTATGCCATTGCTGCTGCCCAGCAGGCCATCGCCGACAGCCAAGTGGACCTCGACGCCATCGATAAGAACCGCGTGGGTGTGGTCTTCGGCGTTGGCATCGGCGGCATCAAGACCTTCGAGGAGGAGATTAGCGCCTATGCCCGCACAGGTGCTGAAATCGGCCCCAAGTTCGGTCCCTTCTTCATCCCCAAGATGATTGCCGACATCGCCGCCGGACACATCAGCATCCTCTACGGCTTCCATGGCCCCAACTACGTCACCACCTCCGCCTGTGCTTCCAGCACCAATGCGCTGGCTGACGCCTACAACCTCATCCGTCTGGGAAAGGCCGACATGATTGTCAGCGGCGGTGCCGAAGCAGCCATCACAGAAGGCGGCGTAGGCGGTTTCACCGCCATGAAGGCCCTCTCCACCCGCAACGACGACCCCGAGCACGCCAGCCGCCCCTTCAGCGCCAGCCGCGACGGTTTCGTCATGGGCGAAGGCGCCGGCTGCCTCATCCTCGAAGAACTGGAGCACGCCAAGGCGCGCGGTGCCAAGATCTACGCTGAGTTCGCCGGCGAAGGCATGAGCGCCGATGCACACCACATCACCGCATCCCACCCCGAGGGCCTCGGCGCCAAGCTCGTGATGCAGAACGCCCTCGACGATGCTGGCATGAAGCCCGAGGACATCGACTACATCAACGTCCACGGCACCTCCACACATGTGGGTGACATCTCCGAGGCCAAGGCCATCAAGGAGGTCTTCGGACAGCACGCCTACGAGCTGAACATCTCCAGCACCAAGTCCATGACAGGCCACCTGCTGGGTGCTGCCGGTGCCGTAGAGGCCCTGTTCAGCGTAATGGCTGTCAAGAACGACATCATCCCCCCGACCATCAACCACGCAGATGACGACCGCGACGAAGAGATCGACTACGACCTCAACTTCACGTTCAACGTGGCCCAGAAGCGCCCCGTGCGTGCTGCCCTGAGCAACACCTTCGGTTTCGGAGGTCACAACGCGTGCGTCATCTTTAAGAAATACGAGTAGTGTTTCTGCCGTCTAACTTGATCGACCGCATCAAGCTCCCCTTCCGCAAGGACAGGGAGCTTTGCGCGTCTTTACGGGAAATACTGGGCTTCTACCCCCACCGCATCCGCTACTACAAGCTGGCACTGCAGCACAAGAGCACCAGCAAGCACGCCACCGAGCACAACGAGCGCCTGGAATACCTGGGCGATGCCGTGCTGGAATCCATCGTCAGCGACATCCTCTACCGCCGCTTTCCACGCAGCCGCGAGGGCTTCCTGACGAACACGCGCAGCAAGCTGGTGCAGCGCGACACCCTCAACCGCCTCTCGAAGGAGTTAGGACTGGACCGCCTCATCCACAGCAACAGCAACAGCAACGCCCACAACAGCTATATGGGCGGCAACGCCTTCGAGGCCCTCGTGGGAGCCGTCTATCTCGACCGCGGCTACGACGCCTGCATGCACTTCATGCGCGACCGCATCCTGCGACAAGTCATCAACATCGACAAGATGGCGGCAGAGGAGGTCAACTTCAAGTCGAAACTCATCGAGTGGGCACAGAAGAGCCACCTGCGCGTGGAGTTCCGCCTCATCGAACAGCAACAGGGGCGACAGGGGTCACCCGTCTTCGTGACACGCATCGTCATCGAAGGCCTCGACGGCGAGAGCGGTCGCGGCTACTCCAAGAAGGAGAGCCACCAGCAGGCCGCCAAAGCCACGCTACAGACACTGAAGACCGACAAGCAGTTCGTGGCTGCCATCTACGAAGCGCGCGACGCACGCCTCACGCCACCTGCAGCAGCAGAAGAAGAACAAGAACAAGACACATGAACATCACCAGCATACTAAGACCCGTCTTCGAGCGACGCTATCGCCAAATCGAGCGCTATGCCACTGAGGCCGAAGCGCTGCAGCGCGGTGTTCTGGCGCGCCTCATCGAGACCGGCTGCTCCACGGAATGGGGCCACCGCCACCATTTCAGCAACATACAGTCCTACGAGCAGTTCGCCGCCGCCACCAGCATCACCAGCTACGACGACCTCAAGAGCGACATCGACCGTATGCGACATGGCGAGAAAGGCATCCTGTGGCCCGACATGGTGCGCTGGTATGCCAAATCCAGCGGCACCACCAGCGACAAGAGCAAGTTCATCCCCGTGTCGCAACAGGGCCTGCAGGACATCCACTACGCCGGCGGTCGCGATGCCGTGGTTCTCTATTTGCACAACAACCCCCAGAGCCGCTTCTTCGCTGGCCGCGGCCTCATCCTCGGCGGCTCACACTCCCCCAACTACAACGTCAACCACTCGCTGGTCGGTGACCTCAGCGCCATCCTCATCGAGAACATCAACCCGCTGGTCAACTTCATCCGCGTCCCCAGCAAGAAGACAGCTCTGCTCTCCGACTTCGAGCAGAAGCGCGACCGCCTCGCCCGCGAGGCCCTGCACCGCAATGTCACCAACCTCAGCGGTGTGCCCTCATGGATGCTGTCGGTGCTCACTCGTGTGCTGGAGCTCTCGGGCAAGGACTCGCTGCTCGATGTGTGGCCCAACCTCGAAGTCTTCTTCCACGGCGGCGTCGCCTTCACCCCCTATCGCGAGCAGTACCGCCGCATCATCCCCAGCGACCAGATGCACTACGAGGAGACCTACAACGCCTCGGAGGGCTTCTTCGGCCTGCAGAGCGACCTCTCCGACCCCGCGCTGCTGCTGATGATTGACTACGGCATCTTCTATGAGTTCATCCCCCTCGACGAGCTCGACAAGGAGCACCCCACCGTCGTGCCCCTCTGGGGCGTGGAGCCCGGCCGCAACTACGCCATGGTCATCACCACCTGCAACGGCCTCTGGCGCTACCTCATCGGCGACACCGTGCGCTTCACCAACACCTCCCCCTACAAGTTCGTCATCACCGGTCGCACGAAGTTCTTCATCAACGCTTTCGGCGAGGAGCTCATCGTGGACAACGCCGAGCACGGCCTTGCCGAAGCCTGCCGCCAGACGGGTGCCCAGGTGCTGGAGTACACCGCCGCCCCCATCTTCATGGACGAGAACGGACACTGCCGCCACCAGTGGCTCATCGAGTTCTCGCAGCCACCGGCCGACACCGAGGCCTTTGCCGAAGCGCTGGACAAAGCGCTGCAGCGCCAGAACTCCGACTACGAGGCCAAGCGCTTCAAGAACATCACCCTGCAGCGCTTGCAGCTCGTCACCGCCCGCCCAGGCCTCTTCAACGACTGGCTCCGCAGCAAGGGCAAACTGGGCGGACAGCACAAAGTGCCCCGCCTCTGCAACAACCGCGACATCATCGACCAGATGCTGGCGCTGAATAGCTAAATATAAAATACAAATTATAAAATATAAGATATAATGGGGCTCTTTAGAAGCATATTGAGGCAATTCGCAAGGGTGACCACCCTCCCCCTCACCGGGGGAGCGAGGAGGGGCTCCTTATTTTATATTTTATATTTCATATTTATTCTTTCTTTCGCTTGCGCCTGCGCCAACATCGGCTCCCCGGACGGCGGCCCCTTCGACGAGACACCGCCGCGCGTCATCAAGAGCTACCCCGACAACCAGGCTGTCAACGCCAACAGGCGCAACATCCGCATCAACTTCAACGAGTACATCAAGATCGAGAACGCCAGCGAGAAGGTCGTCGTCTCCCCACCGCAGTCCGAAGTCCCCAACGTGCGCGCCATCGGCAAACACGTGAGCATCGAGCTCTTCGACACCCTGCGCCCCAACACCACCTACACCATTGATTTCGCCGATGCCATCGTGGACAACAACGAGGGCAACCCCATGGGCAACTACACCTTCTCCTTCTCCACAGGCGATGCCATCGACACCATGGAGGTCTCCGGCTACGCCCTCAACGCCGCCGACCTGGAGCCCGTGAAAGGCATCCTCGTGGGCCTCTACCTCGTCGGCGAGGACGGCACCGTGCCCGACAGCGTCTTCCGCACACGGCCCTTCGACCGTGTCGCCCGCACCAACGGCAGCGGCCGCTTCGTCATCAAGGGCGTCGCCTCCGGACAGCGCTACCGTGCCTTCGCCCTGCAGGACATGGACGGCAACTTCCGCTTCACGCAGAAGAACGAGGCCATCGGCATCGACACCGCCATCTTCGATGTCTTCGCGCGCCCCGACTTCCGTCTGGACACCATCTGGCGCGACTCCACACACTACGACAGCATCCACCCCGTGCGCTACACCCACTTCTTCCCCGATGACATCGTCCTGCGCACCTTCCTCGAAGAGGGGCAGGAGCGCCACCGCCTGAAGGAGCTGCGCGAGGTCCCCGACCACTTCACAATGTTCTTCACCGCCCCCGGCGACTCAGTGCCCTACATCCGTGGCCTCAGCTTCGAGGGCGACGGCGGCTTCATCGTGGAACCCTCCGAGAAGCTCGACACCATCACCTACTGGATTCCCGACACCACCATCGCCTATGCCGACACCCTCGCCTTCGAGTTCTACTTCCAGGAACACGACACGCTGGGACAACTCGTCTGGCACATGGACACCGTGGAGCTCATCCCCAAGACCACACGCGCCAAGCAACTCAAAGAGCTGCAGCGCAAGACCGAGGAATGGGAGAAGGAACAGAAGAAGAAGCGTAAGCAGTACCCCAACCTGCCCCCCGAGGAGAACCCGCATCTCATCACCTTCCTCAGCGCCGACCTCAAACCCACCGGTTCCATCGCCCCCAACCAGAGCCCCATCCTCACCTTCTCCGAGCCCGCACCGCTGCCCGACAGCAGCGCCATGCGCCTGCTGCTGAAGGTCGATAGCCTGTGGAAGCCCGAGCCCTTCGACATCTTCGCCCTCCCCAACGACCCACGGCGCTACCAACTGCTGGCCGACTGGGAGCCCGGACAGCAGTACCGCTTCGAGATCGACAGCGCCACCGTGGCTGGCGCCCTCGGACACACCAACAAACCCGTCAAACAGGACCTGCGCATCCGTAAGGAAGAGGAGTTTGGCACCATCTTCATCCACGTCATCGTCCCCGACACTGGCGTCATCGTGCAACTCCTCAACGCCAGCGACAAGCCCGTCGCCACCGAGCGCGCCAACGCCGAAGGACGCGCCGAGTTCTACTACGTCAAGCCCGGAGCCTACTACCTCCGCTGCTTCATCGATCGCAACGGCGACGGCGTCTGGACCACCGGCGACTACGATGCCGGCATCCCGCCCGAAGAGACCTTCTACTTCCCGCAACCTCTCAACGTGAAAGCACTCTGGGAGCTCAACCAGGACTGGAGCCCGCGCAGCATCCCCTACATGAAGCAGAAGCCCGCTAAGATTACCAAGCAGAAACCTGACAAGGAAAAGCAAATCAAACAACGCAACCGCGAACGCGACGCAGCAAAAGGAAAATGAAGAGTGAATTAAACTTTCGTCATAACGAAATGTCGTAATAACTAAATAACGAAATAACGTCATAACGAAAGCGTCTCAATCAAGAAAAAAAATGAAGGGCCTCTTAACGACCATGCTGCGCCAGTTCGCAAAGGTAACCACTCTCCCCCTCACAGGGGGAGTGAGGAGGGGGTCTTCCTCATTCGTCATTCGTCATTCGTCATCCCTCATTCGTCATTCCTCATTAGTAACTCTTATTCTTCATTCTTCATTCTTCATTCTTCATTCCTCACTCCCCGCCAGCGCCCAGTGCCCCCTTCCCAACACCGCCTTCGGGCCCGGCGAGAGCCTCGACTACCAGCTCTACTTCAACTGGAAATTCATCTGGCTGAAGGCTGGCACCGCCAACCTCCGCATCGACGCCGGACGCTACAACGGCCAGGACATCCTGCGAGCCCGTCTGCTCACACGCGGCAACAAGCGCACCGACCGCTTCTTCATGATGCGCGACACCATCACCAGCTACATCACCCCCGACCTCGTACCCCTCTACTACCGCAAGGGCGCCCTCGAAGGCAAGCGCCACAACATCGACGAGGTGTGGTACACCTACCCCGAAGGCCGCACACACCTCCGCCAGCGCTATGTCGATTACAAGGACGTGGAGTACAAGAAGGAACTCGATGCCGACGAATGCTACTACGACATGCTCAGCATGCTCCTGCGTGCCCGCTCCTTCGACGCCAAGGACATGCACGAGGGGCAGCGCTTCCGCTTCAAGATGGCCCACGGCAGCCGCGAGAGCGATGAAGTCTTTGTCTATCGCGGCAAGAAAGAAATCAAGATGGAGCAGACACGCACCACTTACCGCTGCCTCGTCTTCTCCTTTGTGGAGTACAACAAGGACAAGAAGCGCGAACAGGAAGTCATCACCTTCTACATCACCGACGATGACAACCACATCCCCGTCCGCCTCGACATGTTCCTGCGTTTCGGCACCGCTAAAGCCTTCCTCTCCAGCGCTACCCCACCCCGCCATCCACAGACCTCCATCGTGAGCAAGAAATAGCTCACCCCAGCAGCGCTGCCACTTCGCAGAGTTCGTTGTACCACGCCTCGCCGAAGCGGCGAATCAGGGGCTCACGCAGGAAGCGGTAGAGCGGGAGATTCAGCTCCTGCCCGCGCTTACGTGCTCCCTCGCAGATAGCCCAGCGATGGTAGTTGAGGCCCACGAGGCCGCCGCTGAACCGCTTCTCGCGGATGGGATAGAGCGCACACGAGATGGGCTTCATAAAGCGACTCTTCCCCGCCCTACATGCCGCCTCCAGCGCACACAGGCAACAACTTTTGTCCGTTGGCTCTTGGCTCTTAGCTCTTGACTCTTGGCCGTTGGCTCCTGAAGCCTGGAACTTGGAACCTGAAACTTGTTCGTAGAACGTAAACACACAATCCTTGCCGTTGACGATGCTGGTGACCAAGTCGCCCTCCACATCCGTGTAGGCGACGCCCTGCCTGTCCACCACGCTCTGTGCCGTGGCCGACATATACGGCCACGCCGCATCCAGCGAAGCCTCAATTTCACCGATTTCATCGAGGGTGACCGGTGCTCCCGCATCACCCTCCACGCAGCATGCGCCGCCGCAAGCATCGAGGTCGCAGCAGAACCGCTCTGTCAGAATCTGTGTGCTAATCAGCACACCACCGACTTCTAATATAGGAATTTGGGACATTTAATGGAGGAGGGTTGAATGGTCTTTCTATACAACGAATTAAACGAATTTTTGGAGCAGCGAGAGCCATAAGAGCTTGCTCTTAATTGACCGAGTCGTGACAAAAATCATATCAATAGGACATGGATTAATTCGTTAAATTAGTAAAATTCGTTGTGTAAAAAAACAGAACGTCAAACGTAAGTATTCACCAAGCAATCGGACTTTGTCCGTTGCGAACGAGGTAGTCGTTGCAGAGTTGGAAGTGGTGGTTGCCGAAGAAGCCGCGGTAGGCAGACAGCGGCGAGGGATGCGCCGATGTCAGCACTAAGTGCCGTTGTGCGTTGATGAATTGGGCCTTTTTCGCCGCATAGGAGCCCCAGAGCAGGAACACCAGATGCTCGCGCTGCTGCGCCAGGGCACGGATGGCGGCATCGGTGAAGCGCTCCCAGCCATGTCCCTGATGGGAGGCGGCCTGTCCGCGGCGCACGGTGAGCGTAGCGTTCAGCAGCAGCACGCCCTGTGCCGCCCAACGCGTGAGGTCGCCCGATGCCGGTGGCACCGTGCCCAGCTCCTGCTGTATCTCCGCGTAGATGTTGCGCAGCGACGGCGGCAGCGCCACACCCTCCGGCACCGAGAACGACAGCCCCATGGCCTGTCCCGGCTCGTGGTAGGGGTCTTGGCCCAGAATCACCACCTTCACGCGCTCGAAGGGCGTTGTGTTGAAGGCGTTGAAGATCTTGGAGCCCGGCGGGTAGCAAGGCCCTGCGGCATACTCCTGCCGCACGAACTGCGCCAGCGCCTCGAAGTACGGCTCTCCGAACTCCGCCGCCAGCACCCTACCCCACGATTCTTCTATCTTAACCATTTACTATTTCGTCTAAGACAAGTTTCAAGTTTCAGGTTTCATGATTCATGATTCGTCATTCGTCATTTGTCATTCTTCACTCTCCACCCACCTGAACAACCTGCTCCAGCGGATATGTCCGTCGAACCACCCGCGGTCCTTGTCGATGGACAGCCATATCATGATAGGCTTGCCCACGATATGATCCTCCGGCACGAAGCCCCAGTAGCGGCTGTCGGCGCTGTTGTGGCGGTTGTCGCCCTGCATCCAGTAGTAGTCCATCTTGAACGTGTAGCTCGTCGCCACGCTGTCGTTGATGAGAATCGTGCCGTCGTCGCGCACCTCCAGCTTGTTACCCTCATACACCGCTATCGGGCGCTCATACACCGCGATATTGTCTATGGACAGTTTGATGCTCGCGCCCTTCTTCGGAATCCAGATGGGGCCGTAGTTGTCGCGTGTCCACCCCGTCACCGCATTCAGCGGGTACAGGTCGCCGTAGCCCCCTGTCGTGTCCACATCGATGCGCTCCACCAAGTCCGTCATCTCCAGCAGCCGCTCGCGTGTCGCCGCCGTCAGCGGCATCACGCCCGTCTGGTGCAGTGCCACCAGATCCTCGCTGCTCAGCCGCAGGTCATGCGCCACCTGCTCCGGCAGGTCGCGACGGCCGTCGCGCAGCACCACGTGGTAGTTATACTGCACATTCTCCGGCTCCTTGTTCGGTTCGCCGTCCAGGTAGATGATGCGGTCAATGATCTGCAGCGTCTGCCCCGGCAGCCCCACGCAGCGCTTCACGTAGTTCTCGCGCCTGTCCACGGGGCGGGACATCACCTCGCCGAACTCCGCGGCGTTCTCCGTGATATACTGGCGTCCCACGGCGCGGTAGAAGTTCAGCAGGCGGCGCTGCTCCGTCGGCGTCAGCGAGTGGATGTCAGGCAGCTGCTGGTTCTGCGCGATAATCTGCTGGCCGTAGCCCATGCACAGCCCGTAGAAGTCCATGGCCTGGTACGCCGGGTTCGCCACCACCGTGTCGCCCGACGGGTAGTTGAACACCACGATGTCGTTCAGCCCCACCGGCTTCGGCGACACCCGCTTGTAGTCCCATTGTATCAGCTCGCTGTAGCTCTTCGCGCCGCCCGGCAGCGTGTGCTGCACCAGCGGCAGCGACAGCGGCGTCTGCGGCACGCGCGGGCCGTAGCTCATCTTCGACACGAAGAGGTAGTCGCCCACCAGCAAGCTCTTCTCCAGCGACGACGACGGTATCGTGTAGTTCTGGAAGAAGTAGATGTTCACGAAATACACCGCCACCAGGGCGAACACGATGGCATCCACCCACGACATGATGGTGCGCGTCACCGGATTCTCCAGCTCCTTCCACCACGTCCACGGAATCCGCTTCGTGATGTAGATGTCGAAGATGAAGGGCACCACAATCAGCCCCCACCAGGCATCCACCCATGCCAGGAACCAGATGTAGAGGCCCACTACGACCCCCATCTTCACCCAGTCCACCCACGTAATCTTTTTCTTATCTAATTGTTTCATATTTCTTATTTCTTTTGGGGAGATAAGGAGTTAAAATGAGAACAAATCCCCCATGCTCAGCAGTCCGCTGTGCCCGGCCGTATATTCCGCCGCCAGCACTGCCCCCAGCGCAAAGCCCTTGCGCGAGTGAGCATCGTGCGTAATCGTTATCAGATCCGCCTCGCTGTCGTAGCGTACCGTGTGAATCCCCGGCACCTCGCCCCGTCGGATGTTGTCGATGCGCAGCAGCTTCGGATCTGTCGTGTCCTCGGCCCACGCCTCCTTACGGTCCAGTTCGCTGACGATATCCTCTGCCAGCGTGATCGCTGTGCCGCTGGGGTGGTCCAGCTTATGCACATGGTGCGTCTCCTCCATCTCCACGTCGTACTGTGGGAACCCATTCATGATGCGTGCCAGGTAGCGGTTCACGGCGCCGAAGATGGCCACGCCGACGGAGAAGTTCGAGGCCCAGAACAGCGTCCTGCCCTCCTCCTCACACTGCCGGCGCACCTCAGCCTCATGCTGTGCAAACCACCCCGTGCTGCCCGACACCACCTTCACGCCCGCCGCAAACGCCCGCTGCACGTTGCCGTAGGCCACCGTGGGAGCCGTGAATTCTATCGCCACGTCAGCGCTGCGGAACGCCTCGCTCTCGAAGTCCTGAGGGTTGTCGATGTCGATGCGGCACACGATGTCGTGGCCGCGCTCCAGTGCAATCTGTTCTATCATACGGCCCATCTTGCCGTACCCTATCAATGCAATTTTCATAGTCGTTTCATATAATCACGGCGCAAAAGTAGTATAAAAATCCGAAACTCACGCGGTCATTTCAGATTTTTATACTACTTTTGCACTGTTGAACATCAAGACAACCCATGGAAGCCCTACTGCACTACGTCTGGAAACACCGAATATTCCCACTGAAGCAGCTACACACTACAGGGGGAGAGACTCTGGAAGTCATCGACCCAGGGCTGCTCAACAACAATGCCGGTCCCGATTTCTTCAACGCGAAAGTGCGCATTGGAGGGACATTGTGGGTGGGCAATATCGAGATTCACCTGCGCTCCTCGGACTGGCAGCGACACGGCCACACCGGTGATGACGCCTATAACAATGTCATCCTGCACGTGGTGGAGGTCGCAGACTGCGAAGTCGTCACCGCCGACGGCAAGCTGTTGCCACAACTGCAACTGCCCATCCCCAACAGCGTTCGTGAAAACTACGCCCAACTCTGCCAAACCGATGACTACCCACGTTGCTGGCGCATTGTACCTCAGTTGCAAAAGCTGACGGTACACTCATGGATGTCAGCACTATTGGCTGAGCGGCTACAAGAGCGCTCCGAGCGCTGTCTGGCACGCCTGAAGGCCGTGGAGGGCGACTGGGAGCGGGCACTGTTCATCACGCTGGCACGCAACTTTGGTTTCGGTATCAACGGCGATGCCTTCGAGACCTGGGCACGCAAGTTCCCGCTTCACGCCGCCGCCAAGCATCGTGATGACGCATTCCAGATGGAGTCCCTGTTTCTGGGCACAGCGGGACTACTGGAGCATGAGGCCATTCCAGCGTCGGCACAAGTCGCCGCCGAGACAGACAACTATCTGCTTCGCCTGCGCAAGGAATACAGCTATCTGCAACACAAGTTCCAGCTGGATGAACCCGCGCGGGCGGGATGGCGCTATCTACGGCTGCGGCCGCAGAACTTCCCACATCTGCGACTGGTGCAACTGGCACAACTCTACCACCGCGGCACAGCAGGCCTCTCAACCCTGCTCCACGCCACCACACGCGAGGAGCTGCACGATGCCTTCGAGACCAGCGCAACGCCATACTGGCAGGAACACTATCTGTTTGGGATGCCATCGACGTTGAGCGAAAAACGTCTGTCTGCCGCCAGTCGCGACCTACTCATCATCAACACCGTCTGCCCCATCCTTTTCGCCCACGGGCAAGCACACAATGACGAAGAGGAACAGGAGCGAGCCGTAACGCTGTTGGAACAGCTGAAACCCGAACAGAACTTCATCATCAGGCAATGGCAGCAATGCGGACTCACCGTAAGCACGGCCGCTGACAGTCAGGCGCTCATACAACTGAAACGAGAATACTGCGACCGTCACGACTGCCTGCGATGCAGGTTTGGATATGAGTATCTTAAAAACCACTTAGACCCTTCTAACGTTAAACGCTAAACAAATCCATGTCCGACCAAGAGCTTCTCTATACGATGGCGCTGACGATGGCAATGCGCCAACAATCCAAACACCAACGGACACTGCTGAATGAGCTGGGCAGTGCAACAGCGGTGTATGAAAACCGCCGTGATCTGGGACGTATGTTCGAACATTTCTCCGAGCACTTCGCCGATACGCTGTCTGCGATGGATACCTTGTTGCCGCGTTGCGAGGATGAACTCGCCTATGCCCACAACCATCACATCCGCATCCTCTGCATACAGGACCAAGAGAATTATCCTACACGATTGGCACAATGCGAGGACGCACCTCTGGTGATTTACACGCTGGGAAATACGGAACTGAACGCCGAACGAATCGTCAGCATCGTCGGCACACGCCGCTGCACCGAACGGGGCCGCGAGTTGTGCGAAGAGCTGGTGAAAGAACTGGCAGCGCAGAGCCCAGGGACGTTGATTGTAAGCGGCTTAGCCTACGGCATCGATGTCGCCGCACACCGCGCCGCGCTAGCGAAGGGGCTCCCGACAGTGGGCGTGCTGGCACATGGGATGGACGAGATCTACCCCCGCACACACAGGTCTGTAGCCATCGAGATGCTCAAACAAGGAGGTCTGGTGACAGAATTCATGAGTCACACCGCCATAGACAGGCTCAACTTCCTGCAGCGCAACCGCATCGTAGCAGGGATGGCCGACGCCATCATCGTCGTGGAGAGCCCGGTGAAAGGCGGCGCACTGAATACGGCACGTTTGGCAGGCGACTACCACCGCGAGGTCTTCGCCTTCCCAGGACGCCCCACGGACACCACGTCGGTGGGCTGCAACATGCTCATTCGAAAGAATGCAGCCACGCTGCTGACTGCGGCCTCAGACCTGCTGAAGGACATGGGATGGCAGCAGGAAGAGAGCTCTGCATTCTCCGAGGAGGCCGGACAGCAGAAACTGTTCCTTGAATTAAGCGTCGAGGAACAGGCAGCAATAGAAGCACTGGCAGCATCAGACGGCGAGTTGACAACGGCTGACCTGGCTGCAGCACTGGATATGGCCATTCACAAAATCACGCCCCTCATGCTCTCTTTGGAGCTGAAGGGCGTGATAAAGGTATTGCCGGGTGGGCGGTGCCACCTGATGATTCGGGTTTAAGCCTGCTTGTCGAACGCGGCGCGGATGGCGTCGGCGACGGCTTGCATCTCATCGGCAGGGAGCTGGAGCTTAGGGTTGGAGAAGAGCATGTCCTTCTCGCTCTGCATGGGGATGAGGTGGATGTGGGCGTGGGGCACTTCGAGGCCGAGGACGGCCTGGCCGACCTTGACGCAGGGGATGACGGCCTTGATGGCACGCGCCACGTGGGCGGCGAAGATGTGCAGGCGGCCGAGCTCTTCGTCGGTGAGGTCGAAGATGTAATCGACTTCACGACGGGGGATGACGAGGGTGTGACCCTTCACCAGGGGGTTGATGTCGAGGAAGGCATAGAACTCCTCGTTGCTGGCGCAGCAGTAGCTGGGTATCTCGCCAGCGGCGATTTTACTGAAGATGGACATCTTTCGATTTGACAATTTGACGATTTGACAATTTGCAGGACATTCGGCTTAACTCCTTAACTCCTTAACTTCTTAACTCCTCAAAAGTTGAGCGAATGCGAAACTTGAAACCTGAATCTTGAAACCTGAATCTTGAAACTTGAAACCATGAACCATGAATCATGAATCCTGAACCATGAATCAGGCCTCTGGCCTTCACTCTTCGTAGCTGATGTTGAGGATTTCGAGTTGGATGATGCCCTGCGGGACGCGGATATCGACGACTTCGCCGACCTTGCGGCCGAGGAGGCCTTGGGCGATGGGGGTCTTGACGCTGATCTTGCCCTCGCGCAGGTTGGCCTCGGTCTCGCTGACGATGGTGTAAGTCATCTTGGCGTTGTTCTTGACGTTCTTGAGTTCTACGCGGGTGAGGATCTGCACGGTGTCGGCATTGAGCTTGCTGGTGTCGATGATCTTGGCATCGGCGATGGTGGCCTTGAGCTGGGTGATCTTCATCTCCAGCAGGCCTTGTGCCTCCTTGGCGGCATCGTACTCTGCATTTTCACTCAGGTCGCCCTTGTCGCGGGCTTCGGCGATGGCTGCAGATGCCTTGGGGCGCTCAACAGCTTCGAGTTGCTGGAGCTCGGCCACGAGCTTGTCGTAGCCCTTCTGTGTCATGTAAGCCATTTATATTTGACGATTTTACGATTTTACGATTGACGATTTGACGATTGACGATTTCATCCGAGTCGGGACAAAAGGAAAAGAGCCCCGTCGGTGTCACGGAACCCTTTTTTTCGTCGTTGGCGGTGCAAAGATAGGCTTTTAAGTGATTCGCACCAAATCTTTTGGCAAGAAAATGCAAGAAAAGCCCTCTTACGGGGGCTTTTCGTGTTTTCATGAGGCCAGAGGTGTCGCAGGAAAGGATGCTTACAGCGCCTTTTCGATGGCCTGGCGCAGGTCGGGAATCTGCTCGCCACGTGCCTGCAGCTCGCAGCCGCGACCGATGAGGAAATAGGTGGGCAGGGCTTGCACGCTGTAGAGCTGCACCATGTCGTTGGCAATGCCCTCGGCACAATAGACGCAGACCCACGGCAGCTGCTCGCTCATGGTCTTCCAGAAGTGCTCGTCACCGTCGAGGGAGACTTGATAGATCTCGAGGCCGCGGGCGTGGTAGTCGGCATAGAGCTCGCGAAGCTCCATGATGCGCTGCTGGCTCTGGGGCAGGCTGTAGGCGGTGAAGTCGAGGAGGACGACATTGTCGGGGAAGTCGCTGAGGCGACGCTCGCGGCCGCGGATGTCGGGGAAGCCGAAGTCGATGATGCCGGTCTCCCGAATCTTGTCGTCGTCAATCTGCAGCTCTACGGTGCGCGGCGGACGTGTGTTGCGCAGGCCGCGGATGGCGATGTTCTTGAGGTTCTCGGTGCGCGGGCTGCGGGGGTACAGAAGGTCCCACTGCGTGGCCACGGCGGCGAAGAACTGGATGTCGGAACGGTCGTCCTCGGGGTTGAAGAGCATCTGGGAACCGATGGTCTGGAACAGCGCGAAGTAGGCTGCGGAGGAGGCGGGGTCCTGGAGGATGTAGTCGGCCTTGAGGCGGTGCTTGTAGCGCTCTACGAGCTGCAGGGCGCGCTCCTGCTTCTCCAAGGCGGAGAGCGAGGCATCGGCACCGAGGGCTGTGAGCTGCTGCTGCAACTGGATGTTGAGCAGCGAGATGGACTTCATGATGCGCGAGGCGGCGCTGCCCTGGATGTCGTAGTCGATGGCCATGCGGGCGTAGGGGGCTTCGACGGTGATGTCGGCGATGCTATCGACGACGAAGTTGATGACTTGGGTGCCGATGCGCAGGCGGTAGAACTCGGGGATGGAGGCGCTGTCGGCGGGGACGCTGAAGGCAAAGGTTCCATCGGACTGCAGACGCACGGAATCCACAGGCTCCACGCCGCCCAGCGTCATGGCCTCCAGCACGAGCGTGGAGTCCGCAGCGCCCTGAATGGAGCCCTGCACGGCTACGCGGGGACCGCCATCCGTGCAGGAGACCATGGAGAGGAAGAGCCAGCACACCAGCAGGACGATGAGCGCCATGGCGATCACGCCCCGCATGATGGCTCGGTTGGTGTTTTGTGCCTTACGCCGTCTCATCGTCCTTAGCTTCGGGGTGGCTATCGGGTTGGCTGTCGGCTTTCTTCTTGGCGAGGTACTCGGGCAGACTCAGGCCGGCCTGGTCGAAGAGCTCGTTGAGCGGGGGGATGCTCTTCATGAGACCGCTGACGAAGCCTGCGGTAGAGCTCTTGCCATCGCCGGAGGCACCGCTGTCCCAGACGGTGACCTTGTCGATGTTGATGCCCTTGATGGCATCGACCTGTGTCTTGACGAGTTCGGGCAGCTTCTCGAGCAAGAGCAGGGAGTAGGCGGCAGTGGCGTCGCCACCGGCGGCCTGCACCATCTTGTCGTAGCCCTGGGCCTGGCGTGTGAGGACTTCGAAGAGACCCTTAGCCTCAGCTTCCATCTTGGCGAAGACGGCGTCGGCCTCACCCTTGGCGATGGCGCGCTTCTGCTCGGCCTCGGCCTCGGCGGCGATGATGAGTCGCTGCTTCTCGATCTCCTGCTGCACGATGATATTGGCGGTCTCGGTGGCACGCTCGCGCTCGGCACGGGCGGTCTCGGCGAGCTGCTCGGCAGCGTAGGCTTCCTCGAGGGCCTTGGCAGCCTGCACCTTCTCGGCAGCCTGCGCCTTGCGCTGGGCCTCGGCCTCCTTCTCGCGGCGGTAGGCCTCGGAGTTGGCAATCTCGACCTTGGCCTCGTTCTCACCCTTCACGGCCTGGGCGTTGGCCTCGGCGGTACGGATGCGGGTCTCACGGACGGCCTCGGCCTTACCGATTTCACCAATCTTGTCCTGCTCGGCCACGCGCACCTTGGCTTCGTTGATGGCCTTGGCGGCAGCCTCGCGACCGAGAGCCTCGATGTAGCCGCTCTCGTCCTTGATGTCGGTGACGTTGACGTTGATGAGGCGAAGACCAATCTTCTTCAGCTCCACCTCGACATTGGTGGAGATGGCCTCTAGGAACTTGTCGCGGTCGGAGTTCAGCTCCTCGATGGACATGGTGGCGATGACCAGACGCAACTGACCGAAGAGGATGTCGCGCGCCAGCTCCTGAATCTGCTGCGGCGTCTGACCCAGCAGACGCTCGGCGGCAGCACTCATATACTCGGGCTCGGTGGAGATACCCACGGTGAAGCGGCAGGGGACATCCACGCGGATGTTCTGGCGTGACAGGGCATTGGTGAGGTTGGCGTCGATGCTCAGCGGCGTCAACGACATGTAAGCATAGTCCTGAATGATGGGCCACACGAAGGCACCACCACCATGGACACACTTGGCAGAGCCACGGGCTGCGCTCGTACCGTAAATCACTAAAATCTTGTCCGAAGGACAACGGCGGTAGCGGTTGAACAACGCTACGACCAGGAAGAAGGCCACTACGACGGCCACAACTACAATGTAGAGATCCATGTTGTGTATAGTTTAAAGTTGAAAGTTTAAGGGGGTTAAGAGTTTAAAATCCTCTCCACCAGCAGGCTGCCGCTGTCGATGACTTTGACGACGGTCACGCGTGAGCCGGTGGGCAGTGCCTCGCCGTCGGTGAAGGCGGTGATTTCGTGGACGGAGCCGTTGATGCTGATCTGAACCTTACCGGAAGCGGAGTGGTTGGCGGGGATGCGGAGATAGACGCTGGCCGTCTGCCCCACACAATCCTGGATCTTGAAGTTGCCGCTCTTCTCCAGCTTCAGGATGGCACGCATCAGCACCACGAAGATGGCCACGAATGCCAGGCCGATGAGGAAACTCAGGAAGATAAGCAGCGTCTGACTCTTCACCACGGGAGACAGGCTGATGCCACCCCAACCGAAGCCGAGGAAGAAGTTGATGAAGTTGCGCAGCGAGAACAGCGAGAAGATACCCGCCGAGCCCAGCGTGCCCTCATGACCGGTGTGCCCCGAGGAGATGTCGCTGTCACCGACACCATCGCCGTCGAGGTCGGTGTGAACGTCGAAGTCGCTGCTCACATCCGCATCAACGTCGGAATCCATGTCGCCGATGCCCAGCAGCATCAACGCATTCTGAATGACAAACACGACGCTCGCAGCAACGGCACAAGCCCAGAAGACCTGCATCGTGGAATCCAGCGAGCCAAACCAGTTAGAAATCGTTGTAAACATATTGATAATGATAATGGATTGATCCAACTTTATGAATTAGACGGCAGATGCAATAGAAAAGTTGCAGACCGCGGACATTTTTTAGGAATGCTCTCACCCTCTTTCTCACTCTAATGACCACACGCTCATACATATATAATAAGGTACGCGTGCGGAGGATTTATTTGTATTTGGCCAGATAGCTGTCAAGGGATTCGCCGGTGACCTTCTCGAAACTGCTGCGAGCGGTCTTGATGGTGCCGAAGCCGGCATCCTGACAGGCCCCAAGCGTGCGGACTTCGCCGCGAGCAATCATGCGCATGAGCTCATTGATGCGGTAGGTGCTGATGTACTCATGAATGTTGTAGTAGCCCTGACTGCGCACAGACTGCAGCAGAAGATGACGGTTGAGCCCCACGGCTTCACAAAGCTGATCGCGACCAAAGGTGTAGTCCTTCCAGGCATCCTGGTTGTGCTGCATCCAGAACTCGATACGCTCGAAGCGGTGGCGGTTGGCCTCGTTGAAGTCTTCGTCATCCCCCTCGTTGGTCTCCACGACAGAAGGTTCGGTCTCCACCTTCAGGATTTCAGGCTTCGGCAGACCCAGGGCCAGGGTCTCCAATGTGCGGAAACACATATAGAGGTTCTGCAGCGTCAGGATGACAAGCCACACGATGAAGAGCCAAAGGCTGTAGTCCAGCGTGAGCCACACGAAGATGCAGGAACTCAGTCCCAGCCCCACGGTGTAGGCCGCCAGATAGTTCGGTATGTCTGGGTGCTGCAGCAGGGTGCGAGGCAGACGGAACATGTTCAGCATGTAGTAGAAGCTCAGCCCCAGCACGACGAAACGCAGGAGGATGTCACTGGTGAAAAGTTGCGCCGGAATCTCACGCCACATGTGGAAGTGAACGGGATGGAAGCCGAAGAGAGACAGGAAGCCATAGACCACGAAGACACAGATAGCGGGAGCGGCATAGATGAGCATTCGCTTCCACTGCAGATAGGCGGGCATCGGGATGCTCAACGGATAGATGGACTGCAAGAAGACGGCTGCGGTAAGTCCCATGAGGAGACCGGGGTCCAGAAGCATCGGCGTGGACGACTCAATTTCCGGCGAGAAGAAGAGCATCGCCATAAAGGCAAAGCCGAAGAGCCCCATGATAGCGGCGAGAGAGAGATACTGCACCCTATGACGCGCAAAAAGCGACATCACGGCAGCTATCATCAGATGGGCAACCGTCACCGCCAGCAAAACGCTATGTAATGAGACAGAAATCATGTGTTAAATGGGGTATTTTTACCGCAGAATGCGTGCAAAGATAAAATGTTTTAAGGAAATAGACAAATTTCAGGCATTGAAAAGTGCAAGTTGTCATCTTTATTGCTATCTTTGCAACGAAAAGACGCAAAAAATCATTTTTTTCGCTTATGTACGAGAAGATTCAAGCAACAGCGGCGTGGCTCAAAGAGAAGATGCCATCGAACCCCACGACAGCCATCATCCTGGGCACAGGATTAGGACGTCTGGCTGAAGAAATAGAGATTTCACTGGCCATTGAGTACAAAGACATACCCAACTTCCCCATCTCCACGGTCGAGGGACACAGCGGACAGTTCATCTTCGGAAAGCTGGGCGGTGTGGACATCATCGCCATGAAAGGACGCTTCCATTACTATGAAGGTTACTCGATGCAGGAGGTCACCTTCCCCATCCGTGTCATGTATGAGCTGGGCATCCGAACGCTCTTTGTCTCGAATGCCGCCGGCGGAATGAATCCCGGCTTCAAAATTGGTGACCTGATGGTCATCACAGACCACATCAACTTCTTCCCCGAGCACCCGCTACGCGGAAAGAACTACCCCACGGGGCCACGCTTCCCGGATATGCACGAGACCTACGACCCGGCACTCATCAAGCTGGCCGGACAGATTGCTCGTGAGAAGAAGATACGCCTGCAATACGGCGTCTATGTCGGCGTGCAGGGACCCACTTTCGAGACGCCGGCCGAGTACAGGATGTACCGCACCCTGGGCGGTGACACCGTGGGAATGAGCACGGTGCCCGAGGTCATCGTGGCTCACCACTGCGGCATCCGCACCTTCGGCATCAGTGTGGTCACGGACCTGGGCGGTTTCGACAACCCCGTTGAGGTGTCACACGAAGAGGTTCAGGAGGCGGCCGACAAAGCCCAGCCTATCATGACCGAGATCATGCGCGAGATGATTGTGCGCTCCGAGAAGCTGAAACACGAGAAGAATGAACAGTATAACACCGACCACCCGACAGAAACATGGAAATCGCAGAAATAGGTGAGTTCGGGCTGATACGCCACCTCACGGAGAACATAGAGCTGAAGAACCCTGAGACAAAGCGGGGCGCAGGGGATGACTGTGCTGTGATGGCGTTCGAACCGGGCCGCCAGGTGCTGGTCACCACCGACCTGCTGATGGAGGGTGTTCACTTCGACCTTCAGTATATGCCCCTGAAGCATCTGGGCTACAAGAGTGCGATGGTGAACCTGTCGGACATCTACGCCATGAACGGCCGTCCGCGCCAGATGACCGTCTCGCTAGCGCTCTCCAAACGCTTTGCCGTGGAGGATCTGGAGACGTTCTACGAAGGGCTACGCCTGGCATGCGATGCCCACGGCTGCGACATCGTAGGCGGCGACACATCAGCATCACTGACGGGACTGGCCATCAGCATAACATGCATCGGCGATGCTCGCCCCGAGGACGTGGTCTATCGCGACGGCGCCAAGGATACAGACCTCATCTGCGTCACAGGCGACCTGGGCGCAGCATACATGGGGCTGCAACTGCTGGAACGCGAGAAGACAATCTACAATAGTCAAGTGAAAAGTGATAGTGCGAAGAGTGAGAAGCAGAATGCTGAGCTTGATTTTCAGCCGGATTTCGCAGGCAAGGAATACCTGTTGGAACGCCAGCTGAAGCCCGAAGCGCGCAAAGACATCATTGAGGCACTGGCCCAAGCGGGCATCCGGCCCACAGCCATGATAGACATCAGCGACGGCCTCAGCAGCGAGCTCTTTCACATCTGCACACAGAGCCACGCGGGCTGCCGCATCTACGAGGAACGCATTCCCCTGGACTACCAGACGGCGGTGATGGCTGAAGAACTGAACATGAACGTCGTCACGTGCGCCCTGAACGGCGGCGAGGACTATGAGCTGCTCTTCACAGTGCCTCTGACAGAACACGACCGCGTGGCTGCCATCCCAGGCGTTAAAGTCATCGGTCACATGACGAAGCCGGAACTGGGACTACAGCTGGTGTGCCGCGATGGCGTTGAAATGCAACTGAAAGCACAAGGGTGGAGGGCGATCTGATCCATATCAACGACTGGCTGCGACCGCTCTCCTGGCTGTACGGAATGGGAGTCCGCCTGCGCAACGCCTGCTTTGATGCCGGTGTGCTGAAGCAGGTGAGCTTCGAGCGACCAGTCATCTGCGTGGGCAACCTCACCGTTGGCGGAACAGGTAAGACGCCACACACCGAGCTGCTGCTGCGCTGGCTGCTGCCCACGCATCGGGTAGCGGTACTCAGCAGGGGCTATAAGCGCAAGACACGCGGCTTCTTCCTGGCACAGCCGGACAGCACGATGCACGAGATTGGCGACGAGCCCTGGCAGATGAAGAAAAACTTCCCCAACGCCATCGTAGCCGTTGATAGCAACCGTCGCCGTGGTATCCGCAAGCTGCTCGACGATGAAAGGACACGCGACGTAGATGTCATCCTGCTTGACGATGCCTACCAGCACCGCTATGTGAAAGCCGGTCTGAACATCCTGCTCACCGACTACCACCGTCTGATGACCGACGATGTGCTGCTCCCTGCCGGACGCCTGCGTGAGCCGGTGACGGCGAAGGAACGCGCACAGATCGTTATCGTCACGAAATGTCCTACAAACATGAAGCCGATGGACTTTCGTGTCATTCAGGAGGCCATGAACCTGAAGCCCTACCAGCACCTCTTCTTCTCCACTTTCCACTATGGGCATCTCCGCCGTTTGTTTGCTGACACGCCCGGACAGGTCGAAGTGCTGACACCCGACACGCATGTGCTCCTGATTACAGGCATCGCATCGCCACAGCAGATGTTGATCGACCTGAACCGCACGACGCGACACATCACACCCATCTCTTTCGCTGACCACCACGAGTTCACGGAACACGACATCCAGAGAATCGAGGAGGCCTTCACAGAGCTACAGGGCAACAAACGACTGATTATCACCACCGAGAAGGATGCAGCTCGTCTCTTGCTCATCCGCGACCTCTCACCCATCGTGCGGCGACACATCTTCGTCCTGCCCATCCAAGTGAGGATTCTCCGCGACCAGAGCGACGAACTGCAGAAAATCATCATGAATTATACAACAAAGGGCTGTGTCTGACACAGCCCTTTGTCCTCTATCGCATTGCTTTTACCAGATCTTCAGTTCATAAGGCAGACGCGCATACACACACTGGTCGATGCGCTGCGGCTGCAGCATTCGCTGCATCGTTGAGACGAAGGGATAAAGCTCACCGAAGGACGTGCGAATGCGCTCGTCGAAGTAGCTCTCCTTCTTTTCGTTGAAAAGCTCCTGCATGAAATCAGCCTTGGCAGGATATGCATCCACCGAATACTTCTCTAATTCAGCCAACTTGGCAGCCTCGGCAATTGCATCGTCGAGATTACCCAGCTGGTCAACAAGACCAATCTTCAAGGCTTGCTCGCCAGTCCACACACGACCCTGTCCAATCACATCTACGCTGTCCTGCGAGATACCACGACCTGCAGCTACGCGCGATGTAAAGAGGTCATACCCACGTTCGATCATGCCTTGCAGCAGAGCGCTCTCGCTCTCATCGAAGCCACGAGCCATCAGGCCCAGGACTGCGGAGCCGCCGAAGTCAGCGTGCTTGTTCGTCTTCACGACATCAAAGCGCAAGCCTATCTTATCCCGCAAGAGTTCAGAGCCATCGGGGAACATTCCAAAGATGCCGATGGAACCGGTTAAAGTGGAAGGCTCTGCAATAATCTTATTGGCACCACAGCTGATGTAGTAGCCACCGCTGGCTGCCATTCCGCCCATCGACACCACAACAGGCTTCTCAGCCTTGAGCAGCTCGATCTCATGCCATATCTGTTCGCTGGCGAAAGCGCTGCCACCCGGGGAATTCACGCGCAGCACCACAGCCTTCACCTTGTCATCCTTGCGCAGCTTCTGCAATTCGCGGATGGTCGGCATCGTCTCGATATAGCTGTTTCCCACAGACATTGGGCTGCTGCCAGCTTGATCCACAATCTCACCAAAAGCGTAATAGACAGCTACGCGACTCTTTTCGTCGTCCTTGTCGGAAGCAGCAACGAGATCAGCAGGCGACACGAAGCGAATCTTTTCTTCCGCTTTGAGGTCCAGCTTCGCACGCAACATCTCCTTGAAGCCATCGAGATAGGCCAGCGTATCCACCAGTCCGCTCTCAACGAGCTGTTCCGTGGGGCGAAGTGTCATAAACGAGTCTGCCAGTGCATTCAGCTGGTCGGTGCTAAGCTTGCGGCTCTCGCCGATTTCCTGAAGGTACTGCCCCCAGATGCTACCCAGATAAGCCTCTACCTGCTGGCGGTTGGCCTCGCTCATTTCTGTCAAAATGTACGGTTCCACCGCACTCTTGAATGTGCCGACCTTAAAGACCTGCATCTTTATGCCCAGCTTCTTCATCGCCTCGGTGAAGAACATCGGAGCACCACCCAGGCCGTGCCAGTCAACAACGCCGTGAGGATTCACCACCACTTTGTCAGCGAGGCTGGCAAGATAGTAAGCGCCTTCGGAATAGGTGTCACCATAAGCAAAGATCCACTTACCGCTCTCTTTATATTTTAAAAGCGCCTGGCGCAGTTCCTGCAACATGGCCGGCGTTGCGCCACCGAAGGCTGCACCCACTTCCATGTAGATTCCCTCCACCTTATCATTCTTGGCAGCCTCCTCAACGGCAGCCAGCAACTGATCCAAACCCTGGGTCTCGTAGCGGTCGCCCAAGAACATCGCCAGTGGGTTCTCGGCAGCAGACCGTTCCTCGAGGGCACCGGTGAGATTGATGCGGAGCACAGAGCCCTTGCGCACGCTGGTAGTCTGTCCCTCGCTGGCAGCCATTCCGATGAATGACACCAACATGATAACACATGCAATCAGTGTCCACAAGCCCAAGCCGACCACTGTTGCAAACACATACTTCAGAAAATCTTTCATTGTTGTTACTGATTTAGTTGACAAAATTCGGGGCAAATGTACAAAGAAAATCATTGCTACATCACGATTTCGTCGACTAATTTTCGGTCACACCGCATTTTTATACCTTTTTTATCATACGCTCTGTCCACAAAAACGTACTTTTGCATCACAATTCAACAAAAGCGCGTCCTTTCCACCTTTCATCACAAGAACAGCAAAACAATCCTTAGCGGTTGAGCACCCCACTCAGGGGCTGTTTTTACGCCAGTGATAACAAGGATGGCTCTTTAAATAAGAAAATTATTCAAAAAGCACCGATTTCATCGGGATAATAGAAGGCAGGTGTCGATGTGAGTCGATGCCTGCTTAATTTGTACGTTTCGGTACACACGATGCAATTATACCGATATTCCATATATAATATACGCGCGTGTGTGTATTTTTGCATGATGATTTAGAGAGGTATATCAACAAATTTTCAAAGCATATCATTTTATGATGAAAAAACATCTTCAACCTTGTCTTCTGTTCTCCATAGCCTGCATGACTCTGTCCTCATGCTTCGGCGATGATCCCGCGAATGCAGAATGCGACATTGAGCAGGCGTGGATTCATGTTGATAATCCACGAAGCGTTTTCTACAACGCTTATGACACGTTAGTAACTGTTGCATCAACAGATAATGAAATAACCTTTGAGACGAAAGGTGAGGCTATTCAGCACGCGCCCATTTTCTTCAAGACTACCCCGGGCTCATCAATCTTTATCCTTGAAAAGAATGGCCTGGAAACGCCATTTACCAATGGAAGTCTAGTCGATTTTTCTGGTGCTCAAATAATTAAATTTCGGGTACGTTCTGAGGATCATCACTATCTTCGTGATTATCAAGTTCAAGTGAAGCCTAGGCCCGAAATGCCAGTGAATCCGCTCTTCAACTTTGATAACAATTTCGAGCTCACCACCATAAAAGAAGCTGACGATAATCCATACTATACTTGGACTGAAACAGATGCCAAAATTAAATGGTGGGCGAGCGGCAATGCAGGTTATCGTCTCACGGGTCTCAAGGTTGGACCTCTTGATTATCCCACCTGCCCAGAGCTCGAGACTGGCGTTGATGGAAAGAATTGCTTAAAGCTCACCACTCGTGACACTGGCAGTCTGGGCAAAATGGTTAATATGCCTCTTGCTGCTGGCAATTTATTTTCAGGTTCTTTTGACACAGAAAACGCCATGAAGGAGCCCCTCTCCGCTACACGTATGGGACAGCCCTATGCCCATAAGCCCATTCGCATGACTGGATTCTACAAGTTTAAGCGTGGTGAAATAATGCAAGACAGAGAAAAGAATCCGCTTGACGGCGAAGTTGATTATCCCGACTTCTACTGTGTTGTCTATCGCAACAGTGATGAAAAGGGGAATCCCATTCTGTTGGATGGTTCCAATGTCTTATCCAGCCCCGCGATTGTAGGCATGGGCCGTATCAGCAAATCTGAGATCAACGCAGACGGTACAGAGTGGAGACCATTCTCCATTGAAATTGCTTATACCCAAGACATATCAGAAGAAGATGTATATGACTACAAATACAACACCGCCGTAGTATTCTCCTCCAGTGTGCGTGGTGCAGAGTTCATCGGCGCACCGGGCAGCACGCTATGGATTGATAATGTAAAACTTGAATGCGCGTATTGATTATGAAACTGAGAAACATCATATATTGCCTGCTGCTCCTGGCTGTCAGCACGGCTCAAGCTCAAACAGTCTCCAACACGGATGTTGACAAATGGAAGAAATGGGGTCCTAAAGACATCCACAACAGCGGCTGGATAATCCGTGCCGGTTATGTCATCGGCGGCACAGCCCCTATTCCCGTGCCTAAAGAGATTCGCAGCATCAATGATTTCAAGCCTTTAGGCGGTGTCACTGTCGGTGCCGACTACTACCACATGTTCGGCAAACGATTGGGCATACAGTTTGGTATGCACCTTTTCTTCGAGGGCTTCCACACCAGTGCAGATGTGAAGAACTATCGCATGACCATTACACAAGGCAACAGTACCCTCAGTGGAAACTTCACCGGCACTGATGAGACTAACACAAAGATGGTAGGCATCACACTGCCCGTGACCGCCACCTTCCGCATCTCTCCGCGCTGGAACGTCGGTATAGGCCCCTTCTTTTCGTTCGTGGGCAAAGGGACTTTTGATGGTGAGGTCTATGACAACAGCGAGGGCATCGGCTACCTCCGTGAGGGCGACCCCACAGGACCCAAGATTGAGATCACACGCAAGAACCCTGCCAGCTACGATTTCTCCAGCGATATGAAACATTTCTACTGGGGACTTGAGTTTATGTTCGAGTGGAAAGCGCTCCAGCACATGAATGTTTTCGGTGGTCTTGACTGGGGTTTAAGCAGTATCTTCCCTAGCGATTTTGAGACAGTGCCTTTCAAGATGTATCCCATCTATGCCAAATTCGGTTTAGCCTATCGTTTCTGAATTATATCACACAAAATAAAAAGTAGTATGAAAAGATTCCTTACTCTCTTTGCTGCTTCAGCCCTCGCTCTGACGGCAAGTGCACAGCTCCAAATTCAGAATCCCAGTTTTGAGGAATGGGACAACGAAGAGACAAGTTCTGTTGAGCCCTCTCATTGGAACTCGTTCATGAGCGGCACTGGTGCCATGAAGGGCTTTGCCGCAGCCCAGCAAGTGCAGAAAAGCGACGATGCCCACTCGGGCAACAGTAGCGCCCGCATCTATGCGCGCTCCGTATTCGGTGTGGTGGCTCAGGGCAACCTCACCACAGGTTGCATCAACATGGGCAGCGCCACGGCCACGGATGCCAACGGCAACTACAACTACACCAACGAGGATGACGCCAACTTCCACCAGAAGTTCACTGGTCTGCCCGATGCCATGCGCGTGTGGGTGAAAGCCTCATGCGCCTATCCCGCCGGGGCCAGCTGTAACCTTCACACTACAGGCTATTTCCAGGACCCTGCCGGCAACACCATCACGGCCAAGCGCATTGCCAAGGCCAACAGCTCCAGCATCGCCAGCAGCAACGACTGGCAGGAGGTCATCATACCCTTTGTATATGATGTCACTGACGGCACACGCCCAGCCTACGCGCTGATTACACTGACCACCAGCGGCACACCTGGTCAGGGCGATGCCTCTGACTGGATGTTGGTTGATGACGTGGAGTTCCTGTACTACAGCGAGCTGCAGAGCATCACCTTCAACAGCAAGGACATCGAGGTGACAGGCAACAACATCACCATCGACGGTACTTACGACGAAGCCCTGCTCCAGCTGAAGAGCAACGGTCAGGGCGCCAGCATCACCACCAGCTACAACGATGCAAACATGACGCTGACGGTGACCATTAAAGGCGACGACATCGCCGCAAACCCCAACAACCAGCACACCTACACCCTGACCTTCACTGGCAAGGAGAATGAAGATCCGACTCCCGATCCTGATCCGCAACCCGTCATCGAGAACTATGCTTCTCTTGTGCCTTTTGGCGACTTCGAGGCATGGAAGAATGAGTGCGGCACCACACAACAAACCGGCAGCGGCGGCGGCGACCGCCAACGTCCTGGCTCGGAGCCCGAAGGTTGGAACGGCGGTAGCCTCAACCTCGGTGTCAAACTCATCGCAACGAGTGATTTGAAAGCCACATTGGTTGAGAAGGCCTCTGGCATCAACGGCACAGGAACTGCCGTAAAGATGACAAACCAGTCCGTGTCCTACTGGGGAAACAGCATGACCTTCCCCGGCTTTGTCACCTATGGTAACATCTGGGCATGGAGCGGTCCCACGAACTTCAAGAACTCCGATGAAGGCGTCTATGGCGGTCTTGCCTACACAAAGCGCCCAGATGCCGTTCGAGGCCAGTTCAAGCGCCCCATCGCTTCCGGCGAGAACGCCCATATCATCACTTATCTGTGGAAGGGAACTTTCTGGAGCAATATCGGCGCCTACGACTCGCCCAGCACAGGTTTTGAGGATGTCGACCGTGCCATCATGGGACACACCCAAACAACAGGCGGCGACGGTCAGCTCATCGCATCCTGCGACTACAACTTTGAAAGCACCAAGGACGGCGAATGGGAGACCATCACAGTGCCCCTCACTTATGTCGAAGGTCAGGAAGACGCTGTACCACAGAAGATGAACATCATCATCTCCAGCGGCGACTATTGGACCCGCAGCATCAAGGAGGGCAGCATTCTCGAAGCCGACAGCATCCAGTTCCTGTTCTACTCCGACCTCACATCTGCCACCTTCAACGGCAAGGACATCACCTTCGACGAAAACAACCATGCTGTCATGGATGTCGATTACGCCGAGGAGTTGCTGCAGGTGACCGCCAACGGCCGCTCTGCCACTGTCGAGACACAGTACGACAGCACGACACGCATCCTCACAATCACTGTCAAGGGCGGCAACATCGACGAGAATCCTGAGAACTTCCACACCTACACCCTCGCCTTCCCCTTCTACTCTGACCTCACAAGCGTCAGCTACAAGGGCAAAGCCGTGACTTTCGACAGTAATAACAAAGCCGTCATCGATGATGACTACGACGTTGCTCAGCTGCAGCTGACACAGCACGATGCAGCCGCCATCATTGAGAAGAGCTATGACAACGGCACCCGCATCCTGACTATCACCGTCAAGGCCGCCAACTACGAGAGCGACCCCGCCAACGTCCACACCTACAGCATCGAATTCCTGCCGCAGGTGAAGATTATCAGCGAGCGACCCTACACTGACCAGCTGCAGATCAAGGTGAATGAGGGCGACCCCGAGTTGCAGGATGCCACCATCACCATGCAGGAATGGAACACAGGTGCCACCAGCCTCGTCCTGAAGAACTTCAAGCTCGGCAGTGGCGCTGAAGCCATGAACGTGGGCACCATTGTTGTCAACGACATCCAGCTCGATGCCGAGGGCAAGTTCCAGATAAAATGTAACACCACCATACAGGCAGGCGACGATCCCGCCGGCGCTCAGTGGTTAGGTCCGGTGCTGGGCCAGGTACCCCTGGAGATCAACGGCCAGGAACTACGCGGACGTGATGTGCCCGACTCCCTGCACGTACATATTCTTATTGACTTGAAGAGTCGCATGGGCCAAAGCATCGATGTGCTCTTCGGCAAATCACTCATTGACCAGCAGGGAGGCAAGACTCCCATTGATCCGCCAAGCGGCAAGATCACGCTGCCCGACCATCAGGACTACGAGGACGACCTCATCGTGACGCTCAACGGCAATGCTACAGCACCGCAGCGCACTGTCATCAGCGTTGATTTCCACAAGAACAGCAACACGCTGGATCTCATCCTGAAGAATTTCGGTCTGAAAGACGGCGAGACGGATATGCCCGTTGGCACCATCAACGTCAAAGGCATTCCTTACACGCTTGCCAGCGGCGTCTCCTACGCCACCTTCAAGAAGGATGTGACTGTGACCATTGAAGAAGGCGACGATCCCAATGTTGGCATGTGGATGGGTCCCATGCTGGGCGACATCCCCATCACACTCGCAGGTAAGGCCGGCACCGACAAACTCTACTGCACCATCGACATCAACATGGTGGGTGTAGGTGTCATCCACGTTGATTTCGGCACCGATGCCAACTGGCCTGAGCCTCCCAGTGGCGGCGAAGATCCCATAGATCCTCCTGTCAACCCCATTCTCAAAGACCGCACCTACACTGACCAGCTCACAGTTACCGTCAATGGCGAGAGCAGCCAGCCCAAGGAGGCACAGGTGAACATGATTGTCAACGATGACGAGACCGTGACCCTCACACTCAAGAACTTCTATCTGACCACCAATGACGGCTCATCGCTGCCCATCGGCAACATCGAACTCACGGACATCACACCCGTAGAGGTTCCCAACAAGAACTACTACATGTTCCAAAGCAGCCAAAACGTGCGCATCAAGGACGGCGACAATCCTGCCGAGCTTTGGTCCGGCAGCTTCCTGGGCGAGATTCCGGTCACCATGAACGGTAAGATAGCTGAAGGCAAGCTCTACTGCAACATCAGCATCTATATGCCGACCATGAAGGAGAACATCAACGTCGTCTTCGGTGCAGACTTCACCGATGGCATAGCAAGTCTCACCACCTCTCCTGTGAGCAAGGAAAGCATCTACAACCTCGGCGGTCAGCGCCTGGGCAAGTTGCAGAAGGGCATAAACATCGTTGGTGGAAAGAAAGTCTTTGTGAAGTGATAAAGAGTTAAGGAGTTCATGAGGTTCATGAACTCCTTAAACTTTTAAACCCCTAAACTCTTAAACTCTTGAAACCTGAATCTTGAATCTTAAACCCTTTATTTTCTAGAACAAGAGTTCATCAATAAAGATGGCCAAAATGGCCAATGGGGCAACCCATCGAATTAGAAAGAAGAAGCTCACGAACAGCCAGCGCGGAAAACGCAACGTATGGTTGTTCGTGAGTTCTTTTATGACCATGTCCTTCGGCAGGTACCATCCCACGAAGATACTCAGCAGGATGCCGCCTATCGGCATGATGATCTTTGCCGAGATGAAATCGAAGAAGTCAAAGAAGGTCATCCCGAACAGGAAGCGCACGTCTGCCAGCGGCCCGAAGCTCAAGGAGCATAGCGAGCCCAGCAGGATGCAGGTGACCGTCACCACTGTCGTGGCAACGGGGCGCGACAGCCCTGTGCGCTCTATCAGGAAAGCCGTGACAGGTTCATGCAGGCTGATCATGCTCGTCAGCGCCGCCAACAGCAGCAGCAAGTAGAACATCACTGCAAAGACCCAGCCCACCATCGGCACATTCGCGAAAGCCATCTGGAACACAGAGGGTAGCGTGATGAACACCAAGCCAGGTCCCGCATCCGGAGCCACCGTCTGAACTGAGAACACGGCGGGGAAGATGATGAAACCGCCCATGATGGCCACGAGCGTGTCTATCACCACCACCTTGCGCGCCGTCGTCATCAGTTTGGCATCATCGGTGAAATAGCTGCCATAGGTCAGGAGAGCACCCATTCCCACGCTCAGCGAGAAGAACGCCTGTCCCATTGCACTCAGTAGCACGTCACCGTTAATCTTCGAGAAATCAGGTTTCAACATAAAGCGCAACGCCTCATCCGAGCCGGGCATGGCAAAAGAGCCGCCCACCAGCACAGCGATAATCAGCAACAACAGCGGCATCAGGAATTTCGAATAGCGTTCGATACCGCCCTGTACGCCGTGCACTATCACCCAGTGTGACATCAGCAGCACGCCCGCCACCATCACTAAGGGCATCCACGCACTCTGCGTGAAATGTGTGAAGTAGGCCGCCGAATCCGACATCGTCGTCACCTTGCCCGTCACAGCAGAGATCAGGTACTGCAGCGTCCACCCTGCTACCACACTATAGTAGCTCAGGATAATCCAAGCCACGAAGATGCCAAGGATGCCCTGCATCACCCACCCCGTTCCTGGGGCCAGCGAACGGTAGGCATCGACCGGATTCTTGTGTGTCTTGCGGCCCACAATGAACTCTGCCGTCATCAATGGCATGCCTATGAGCACGACACACAATATATATATAATAATGAAAACGGCGCCTCCGTTCTCTCCCACCTCTGTGGGGAAGCGCCAGATGTTACCGAGGCCCACCGCTGAGCCTGCTGCGGCCAGGACGATGCCTATTTTACTACCAAAAGTTGCTCTTTTTTCCATATCGGCGGCAAAAATACAAAGAAAAGCTGTACTTTTGTCACAGAATTCCAAAAAATGCGATTGATGCTTTCTATTTATCTCCGGCGCTACCCCTTCAGTCTGCTCACCGTCCTCTTGATTACGGCCTTGTCGCTACTTCCCATCGGCAGCGTGGAAATCGCTAAAGACGTGCCCTTTGCCGACAAATGGACACACATGGTCATGTACGGCATCCTCACCCTTGTCATCTGGGTCGAGTACCTGCGCCACCATCGCCGCATCCAACGCTCCCGCCTCATCCTCTTCGCCTTCATCGCACCTATTGCCATGAGCGGTTTGATGGAACTGCTGCAGGCCTATGCCACCACCTACCGCTCTGGCGAGTGGCTGGACCTTGCCGCCAACAGCACTGGTGTCTGTCTGGGTACAGCCATCGGCTACGGCCTATTCCTCCTTCGTCGGAAAACAGCGAAGCCCGCTCCCGAGGAGCAGGCTTCGTGACGGCTGTCGGAAAGAGGCGACTCGAACGCCCGACCCCTACGTCCCGAACGTAGTGCGCTACCAACTGCGCTACTTTCCGAAGGCAAACGTCCATTTCATGTCGTTTGCGGGTGCAAAGGTACAACATTTTCTGGATTCACAGAACTTTTTACGCATTTTTTCACTCCAAACACAAAGTTTTTTGCCCAAAACCTTGCAGGAATCGTCAAAAACATATACCTTTGCACCCGCAAAACCGAAAGACCCGCGTCAGCAGGCCGTTAGGAACAGCAAAGTTGGTGTCATAGCTCAGTTGGTAGAGCAAAGGACTGAAAATCCTTGTGTCCCCGGTTCGATTCCTGGTGACACCACAGAAAGAAGCAAGGCTCTGATGAGGGCTTTGCTTTTTTCTTTTTATACATTTTCATACCATAAAAATGCCCATTTCATCGAGATTGTTAAGTCCGGCTTCCTACGCTAGGCTTACTTTTTCTCGTTTTGAGACTCTTTTTTCCTACCGTAGGACTACGGTGTTTTGAAAACAGCCTACCTTTGCAGGTGAAATCAGACAAATCATGCGTATGGATATTACGTCACCATTCAAAGGGAATTTAAAAACGCAAAATCGATATTCAACAAACATGAAAAGGAATCTTATAACACTCGCAACCGTCCTTTGCTGCTTGGTGACAATAGTTATGTTCTCCGCCTGCGATAAGGACTTACAAGAAGTCAAGAACGAACTGGTTGGCACCTGGACGGAAAAGAATAATCTCTTCACAGACATCCTTACGTTTAAAGAGGACGGCACATTCAGTTTCCAAAGCCATATCAAGCGATACAATGGATCTGGTACTTACAGCTGTAACTACATTACCAACCAGAACCCCAATAGCGCACTTGGAAACAATGGTAATAATGACAACAAGAATAATGTGAGTACAACTCGAACGCTTGTCCTGAACTTCACCGACCGCGGAATCGAGACGCTGGAAGTCAGCAAAATCACCAGTAGCAAGTTGGAGATGACAGACCGTTATGGCAACACCTTCCACTTTAGCAAATAACCAACGAGATATCAGCTGTTACGACGAAGGTTTTATTATTTCGGAATAGCCTAAAAGAGCATGCTCCTTCACGGTGTTCCACCGGTGGAACTCGTTGGAAGAGCATGCTCTTATTGTTTTTCTCACTAGTGAGAAAGGATTTTCTCATTGATGAGAAAAGGGTTTATCATTGATGAGAAAACCGGACGCATATTATTCTTACGCCCTGAGCATCGAGGGAAAGGTCGCTATACGAAAATCCCCGCAGCTCGCTGGAGCCTGCGGGAATTTATGGGTTGACAAGTTGGGGGGGGCACTACAGCTTTCCCTGTTCGCCGAGATAGGAATCTTTGAAGCCGAGGAAGTAGAGGACGCCGTCGAGACCGATGGTATTGATGCTCTGCTCGGCATTGGCCACCACACGGGGTTTGGCATGGAAGGCGATGCCCAGACCGGCTTCCGCTATCATGGGAAGGTCGTTGGCACCGTCGCCCACGGCAATGGTCTGTGCCAGATTGACCTTCTCCACCTGCGCTATCAGCTTCAGGAGTTCGGCTTTGCGGTGGCCATCTACAATCTCGCCCACATAGCGGCCCGTGAGTTTTCCATCGTCACCCACCTCCAGCTCATTGGCATAGACATAGTCGATGCCATAGCGGCGCTGCAGGTACTCGCCGAAGAAGGTGAAGCCGCCGCTGAGGATGGCAATCTTGTAGCCACAGGTCTTCAGCACAGACATCAGTCTGTCCACGCCCTCGGTGATGGGCAGGTGCTCAGCAATGTCCTGCATCACGCTGACGTCGAGGCCCTTGAGCAGCGCCACACGACGTGTGAAGCTCTCCCGGAAGTCTATCTCGCCACGCATGGCACTCTCGGTGATGGCTCGCACCTCGGCCCCTACCCCATTGCGCTCAGCCAGTTCATCGATGCACTCGGTCTGGATGAGCGTGGAGTCCATGTCGAAGCAGATGAGACGGCGCATACGGCGGAACATGTCGTCCTTCTGGAAGGAGAAGTCAATCTCCATCTGCTGTGACAGCTTCATGAGCTTGGACTGCATCTCCCTGCGGTTGACGGGCTCTCCGCGAAGTGAGAACTGGATGCAGGCACGCGAGTGCTTGTTCAGCTGGCGGATGCTCTTGCGGCCGGTCAGGCGGATGATGCTGTCGATGTTCAGGCCCTGGTCAGCCAGGATCTGCGTGGCAGCCTCTATCTGGCGTGCCTCCAGCTGGCGCCCCATCATCATGAGGATGTAGCGGTTCTTGCCCTGATGGCCTACCCAGTCCTCATACTCGTCGTCGCTGATGGGCGAGAAGCCGATGTTGACGCCCAGTTCCGTAGCCTTGAACAGGAGTTCCTTCATGGCCAGTCCGGACTTCATCTCGTCTATGCGGATGAGGATGCCCAGCGAGAGGGTGGAATGAATGTCGGCCTGACCGATGTCCAGGATATAAGCATCGTATTTAGCCAGGATGCCCATCACGGCAGCCGTCAGACCGGGACGGTCCTGCCCTGTAATGCGTACGAGAATTTGCTCTTCTTTCATAGTTTCTTCTTCTCAGGAGCGAGCCTGAGGCCTTGCGGCGTTGTTTATTTTGTGCAAAAGTACAGGTTTTTATTAAATTAGAAGCATAAAAGCCGACAAATGTGGAAAAAAGGCTGTGGAATCAAGAAAAAAAGCCTTCGACGATGTGAATCACAAAAAAATGAGTACTTTTGACCCGCAAATTCAAAAACACAAAACAAAAACATCTGTTATGAAGAAGTTTTTTACGAGCCTGTGCCTGATGGCATGCGTGCTGACGGTTTCGGCACAGAGCATCTATGATTTCAAGGTGAAGGACGACGAGGGCAAGGACGTGTCCCTTGCCGACTATAAGGGCAAAGTGCTGCTTATCGTGAACACGGCTACGCGCTGCGGGTTCACGCCGCAGTACAAGGAGCTGGAGGCGCTGTATGAGAAGTACGGCAGCGAAGGTCTTGAGATTCTGGACTTCCCCTGCAACCAGTTCGGGCAGCAGGCTCCTGGCAGCATTCAGGAGATTCATGAGTTCTGCACTGCGAACTTCGCCATCCGCTTCCCTCAATTTGATAAGATCGAGGTGAATGGCGCCAACGAGTCGCCGCTCTACACATGGCTGAAGGCGCAGAAAGGCTTCGGCGGCTTCGACGCTTCCGACCCACGGGGCAAGATGATGGACGGGATGCTCCGCAAGCAGGATGCAGACTACGACAAGAAGTCGGACATCAAATGGAACTTCACCAAGTTCCTGGTCTCGCGCGACGGACAGGTGCTGCAACGCTATGAGCCGACAGACAAGCTGAGCGACATCGAGGCTGCCATTCAGATGCAGGTGAACCCCGTCATGAGCAACATCATGGCACGCCGCTCGGTACGCAAATATCTCGACAAGCCCGTGGAGCACGAGAAGTTGGAGGCCGTGGCCCTCGCTGGCATCAATGCGCCCAGCGCCATGAACCGACAGAACTGGGCCGTGCGCATCATTGAGAACCAGGCACTACTGGCTGACGTGAAGGACATGTGCCGCCATGCGCCGAACCTCATCTGTGTCTGCGCTCCCGCCGACGGCAGGTTTGACCTTGACGCCGGACTGATGGGGCAGAACATGATGCTGGCAGCACAGACGCTGGGTCTCGGCACCTGCATTCAGACAGGGCCCATCCGTTTCCTCACCACCAACGAGAAGGCACAAGCTTTCCGCGAGAGTCTCGACATCCCTGAAGGCTACAAGCTGCTGTATGTCATCTCCATCGGCTACCCCGACGAGCAGCCTGCCGCCAAGCCTCGCGATGTCTCAAAAGTGAAGTATATCCAATAATCACAAGATCGTTTCCATGCCCGTTTTCTGCACGCGCATTCCCATGCGGAGGTAGAAAGCGTAGGCGGGGTCGTTGCCCTCCCACACATTGAGGGTGATGTTGTAGCATCCGAGTGAGCGGGCGTAGTCGCAGACGTGCTCATAGAGAGCCTGTCCGATGTGCCGGCCGCGTGCAGCCTCATCAACACAGATGTCGTCGATGTACAGCGTCTTGATGTCCTGCAGCAGACGGTGATTCCTCACCTCGGTGATCTGACAGAAGGCGTGGCCCAGGATCTTGCCATCGTCGTACACGAAGATAGGCTTGTCGGCATCATCGAGGAGACGTTCCAGGTCCTGCTCGCTGTACTTTGGCGTGTTGGACTTGAACAGGTCGGGGCGGATGCCATGATGCACGGCATCGGCCTGGTAGAGCAGAGCAATCAGCCCTGGGATATCGCTGCGTTCGGCTTTCCTTACTATTGCTGCCATAATTGTTATTCTTTATCGTGATTGGAGAACTGTTTTTCTTTCGTAGAGCGGGCAAAACTACATAAAAGATTCTAATATAGAGGAACGCGCAAGAGAAAAAATGGTTAAAAAGGTCGCGATTTCCGTTTTTATGTGTACTTTTGCGCTGGAAAAACTGAAGACATCGGGATTCAGCCCCCAAAGACAGAAGAAACAATGGAATATCTACCCCAAGACCCCGCCATACTGGTGTCGAGCGTGAATATGCTGCTGCGCGACGAGGAGTTCGACACGCTGGAGGAACTATGCTATGCCTTTGACCGTGAGCCGGAAGAGGTCAAGAGCTACCTCGCCGCAAACGGTTTCGTCTATAGCGAACACCAGAAACAATTCAGGCCCACTGGCTACGACGCATGATTACGAAGGACAGCATCGAGACCGCATACAGTTTCCTGCATCAGAAGCGGAATGTCTATATCCATTCCACCCTCGACTGGCAGAAGGATGACATAGAGCTGGCCATCGGCAGCTATGTGGATGACATGAGCACGGAACTCTACCAAGCCATCTCCGACGGAAGAGCTGACTTCCTGCGCGACCACAAGCGCTTTGGCGAGGACATCACCCTTGCCGTCAGCGTGTTGGAAAAGATGTTGTCCTGAGAGAGCGCTATGCCTTAACGCGATGTGTTAAAAGGCTATCACGCGGAAGGAATAAGGTGGCAGCTTGAGGGCATCCTTGCCGGCGGTTCCACGGCGTACTGCTATCTTCTGGTCCTCAGGCTGCCCGCAGAACTCCTCCATCTTGCTGCCAGCAGGGATGGTGAGCCCATTCACCGCCAGCGTCAGCTCGACAGGCAATGCATTCACCAACTTCAAGTAGCGCCGCCCCGTCTGGGAGTCGCGCACAAGGCTGGCAGCCACACGATGTCTAAGCGTAGGGGCGATGTCGAGCGAGGTGCTCACATAGCGGTCGCCACCATAGACCGAGAACAGACGCTGCACGTCGTAGGCCGGCGTGGGACGCACCTCGGTGTTGGAAAAATAAATCATATCGGGGTTCCAGTTGTGATGCCCGTCCTTAGCCAGCATCGGGGCATAGCTGGTCATCTCAACCACATCGCCATTGCGCTCCACATCAGTCAGATAGAGGGCTTCGGCCAAGGCCGTCTCCACATTCGGGCGCTTTACCCTTGTGGAAGCCGCATACTCACCCAGATACACCTTCGGCATCGAACGGTCATAGCCGTCGTAGTAGTCACGATGGTGCATGAACCAGCCCGTGGACTCATAGTAATGCTCATCGACCATGTACTGCAGGTCGGGATGCTTCTTCGTGAAATCCCAGCCCTCGATGTAGTCGGCTGACGGGGTGTGGAAAGGTCCCACGGTGCCGCACACCTTGATGTCGGGGTACTTTTGGCGGATGGCCTTGCAGATCATTTCATAGCGTTCCTCGAAGACGGTGCCGATGATGTCCTCGTTGCCGATTCCGATATATTTCAGGTTGAAGGGAGCGGGGTGACCGACGTCGGCTCGCATCTTGGCCCACTTTGAGGTGGCGGGGTCGCCGTTGGCCCAGTCGATCATGTCGAGCAGCTCTTGGATGTAAGCCGGCATCTGCTCCATGGGTATTCCGCCCTGCTGCCCTCCTATGCCCTCTGCGTTGGCGGCAGAATTCTGACAGGGCACGCCCGCAGCCAGCACGGGCAACGGCTCGGCACCGATATCCTCGCAGAACTGGAAGTACTCGAAGAAGCCCAGACCGCGTGTCTGGTGATAGCCCCAGATGTTGAAGTCGGGCTGGCGATCCTGCAGCGGGCCTACGGTGTGGTTCCAATGGTAGATATTCTCAAGGCCCTGGCCATGACTCATGCAGCCACCGGGGAAGCGCACGAACTTAGGCTTCAGGTCGGCAATCACTTGTGCCAGGTCTTTTCGCAAACCGTTCTTTCGGTTCTTGAACGTCTGCTGCGGGAAGAGACTGACGAGGTCGATGCACGCTGTGGCCTCCTGCAGGCCGATCAGCGCTAAACGTGCCTTCGCACAGGTCCTGCCGGGCTGCAGCACGACCTCGTATTTCTGCCAGTAGGGGCTCTGCGTGTCCAACGTGCCTTGCGCGATGGGGGTGTTGGCCTCATCCAGGAGACGTACGACGAAGCGCTTTTGGCCCTGGGGATTTCTCGCGAACATCGAGAAGTCATATTTCTCGCCAGCCTTCACGGCGAAGCCGTCCCAGCCCTCATTATACAGAGTGTCTGCGCCCACGACAGCATAGTGCGGATTGCAGGTGCTCAGCGGGTTCTCGGTCGCAATGGCAATGGGTCTCGCACTGCTCCAGGCCGTGGTGGCGTTCCACTCACGGCGGTCTTTGGCATTGTATTCGAAGTCACGGTTCTGAACCATCTCAGCATAGAGACCGCCGTCGGCTGCATAGCTGATGTCCTCAAAGAAGATGCCGATGAGCTTGTCGCTGATGGCCTTCTCCTGTGTCGCTACGGTCAGCGTGGCAGCAACGGGCTGACGGGGCATCAGGGGGTTCGTGGCATCATCGTGCATACGCTCGCTACTCAGCCGTCCATCCTCCCTCATCAACTTGAAATGCGTGGTGATGGCATCGACCTCCAGCACCGGTAGCTCAAAAATCTGCCCTTCAAACAACTTGCCACCCAACTGGACTTTGTCAACAATCTGCAGCGCCTCAACGAACTCCTGCAGGTCATCGATGCGCTCGCCTGACGAGAAATGGCGGAAGTCAGGCGACGCCGTCACCCGATAGCGTACGCCGTCACAGGTGTAGATGACCTCAAAGCCATCACCCGCAGCGTGCACCACAGGCGCCAGACAGTTGTGCGTGGCCACACGCGGATAGTCCTGCGGACGCCACGTCACGAGGTCACGGCTGTAGGCTGCGGCAAAGAGCGGTGCACGGTCGTTCACCTGAAACACCAAGCGCCAGGTGCCGTCCTTCGCCCTGGCCACCGAGGGGTGGAACATCCGCTTCTCCACTCCCCACGTTCCGTAGTCCGAGGCACACAACTGTCCCACCTCCTGCCAGCCCTTGTCCGTGAGCTGGGCAAGATGCAAGCCAGCCCGCTCATTGGGGCTATAGATAAACACTTTCTTTGTCTCCTGGGCGCAGACGGCCATTGCTGCACCGATGAAAAGGCTTAGCAGCCACATTTTTGCTTTCATGACTTCGGGTTGTTGATGAATTGTTTGCAGGTGCAAAGGTATGGAAAAGTGGAGAATCCACAACAATTCCACGAAAAGAATTACATGTGCTGTGGGCGTTTTTTTGTTAAATTATCACAAGACATGGCATTTCCCATATAATATAATAAGGTGTATTTGGCATTATTCTATACTTTTGTGACATGAAACCCATGAATGTGAGAAATATGAAAAAGATGTGTTGCTACCTATGCGGACTTGCGGTCGTGCTGTTGACGGCGCTTCGCGGGATGGCGCAGACGCCCTGTGGCCCTGTGCCGACGGAGAGCCAGCTACGCTGGCAGGAGATGGAGATGTATGCCTTCATCCACTATTCGCTGAACACCTACACCGACCAGGAATGGGGCTTCGGCAACGAGTCTCTGGTTCTGTTCAACCCCACAGACTTGGACTGCCGCCAGTGGGCCCGGGTCTGCAAGCAGGCGGGCATGAAGGGTATCATCTTCACCGCCAAGCACCACTGCGGTTTCTGCATGTGGCCCTCGGAATACACGGAGTACTCGGTGAAGAACACGCCTTGGAAGCAGGGCCACGGCGATGTGGTTCGCGAGCTGGCCAATGCGTGCCGTGAGGAGGGCCTGAAGTTCGCCGTCTATCTCTCGCCGTGGGACAGGAACCACAAAGACTACGGGCGCCCGGAATACGTCACCTACTTCCGCAACCAGCTGCGCGAACTGCTGACGAACTACGGCGAGGTGTTCGAAGTGTGGTTCGACGGGGCCAACGGCGGCGATGGCTGGTATGGCGGTGCCAACGAGCGGCGACAGATTACCAAGGACTACTACGGCTGGCCGGAGACCTTCAAGATGATCCGCGAGCTGCAGCCGAGGTGTGTCATCTGGAGCGATGCGGGCGGCGACCGCGGCGACCTGCGCTGGGTCGGCACCGAGGGCGGCTTCATCGGCGAGACGAACTGGAGTCTGGTGCCTCGCGAGGGGCGCCTGAACTATCAGCTTCTGCACTACGGCGCCGAGGACGGCGAACTGTGGGTGCCAGGCGAAACGAACACGAGCATCCGTCCGGGCTGGTTCTATCATGAGGCTGAGAACGAACATGTGAAGAGCCTCTCGAAACTTATGGACACCTATTATAAGAGCGTGGGCCGCAACTCATGTCTGCTGCTGAATTTCCCCATTGCTCCGAACGGTCGCATCCACCCCAACGACAGCCTGCGGGGCATTGCATTCAACAAGATGATTCACAAGGTCTTCAAGACCGACTTGGCCGCCCTTCCCGGCAATTCCATTGACACGCAGTCGGGAGCTGCAGGAGGAACCACACTCATCACCTTCAAGCAGCCGACGGCCTTCAATCGCTTTGTCGTTGAAGAGGACATCCGCTATGGCCAGCGCGTGAAGAAGTTCGCTTTGGAGGCCGAGGTCAACGGGCGATGGGTGCCCTTGAAGGATGAGTTGGTGGAGCATGGCGACGGGCTGACCACCATCGGCCATCGGCGCATCATCTGCTTCCCCACCGTCACGGCCACCCGCCTGCGTTTCAGCATCCTCGACAGCAAGTGCGACCCCATCATCACCCGCACCTCCGTATATCTGGCTCCAGAGCTGACAGCCGACATCGCAGATTCCGGCGAGAAGCGCAGCAGTGGTCTTCACTACTTCTTCAGCAGCCCTAAGCAGATGATGATAGACTGGAATACGGAACAAAACATCTCGTCGTTCCGTTACCTGCCCCCACAGCATTCCAAGAAGGGGATGATAACCCACTACAGCCTGTGGGCCTCCTCCGATTGGAAGACGTGGACAAAGCTCTCCTCGGGCGAATTCTCGAATATCGTCAACAACCCCATTTGGCAGACCCTTCAATTTGCTCCCGTCAAGGCCAAGGTTCTCCGCCTGGATGCCGAACGTCTGGCTGATGGCGACCGCATGGCCTTTGAAGACATCGAGGTAATCACACAATGATGAAACGAGAACTGTACAATCACCTCAGACCTATGATAAAAAGAACTCTGGTTTTCTGGGGGCTTTGCCTCCTCATGACCCTTAGCAGCACTGCGGTTCTTTCTGCATGTTCCAAGACTGAGAACACGATAGATAAGAGCTGTGTATCGTCTATAGCGGATAAGGTGTGGGCCTTCAGTCAGAACCACCCTGACGGCTTCACTCTCGACATCCGCACGATGACAGCACCCACGAAGGGCATCGCCGTCAGCTACGCTGCCACGCAGAACAGCCACTCGCGCAACCAGCTCGACAAGGTCGTCACTCATGCACTCACTCACGACGGCTATGTAGGCGGCTGGCTGAACAGCGAAGAAGGGCTGTACTACTTCGACAGCACCAAGCTCTTCCCCGAAACGGCGCTCAAAGAAGCCCTGCAGTTCGGCAAGGACAATGGCCAATCTTCAGTGTTCATCCTGTCCACCGGCACCGGCATCCCCGTGGACGGGAAGGTGGCAGAGATTGTTGAGCGCGGCACCCTGCTCGTGGGCACTACAGGCGACTACCGCCCGCTGTCCTTTCGCGAAGAAGATGGCACCTACTGGGGCTTTGGCATTGACATGGCCAAGGAGATTGCCGGCCGGTTAGGCGTGGAGATTGCCTTCGTCAGCACTTCATGGCCTACGCTGACAGCCGATGTGCTGACAGAGCCTCAGCTGTTCGACCTGGCCATCGGCGGCATCACCATCACCGACGCGCGCCGCGAGACGATGGCGATGAGCGAAGGCTATCTGGCCAATGGCAAGACGATTCTTTGTCGAGCCTCTGAGGCCGACCGCTTCCGCTCGCTGGCCGACATCGACAAGTCCGAAGTGAGCGTGATGGTGAACCCGGGCGGATTGAACGAGAAGTTTGCCAAAGAGAATCTCACGCACGCCACGATTATCGTCCACCCGAAGAACGAAGAAATCCCCAGCCTCATCGCCGAGGGGAAGGCCGACGTGATGATTACGGAGATTACAGAAGCACCCTACTATGTAAGAACTGACCCTCGGCTCGCCGCCCCACTCCAGAACGAACCCTTCACGCATGGCAAGATTGGCGTGCTGATGCAGCAGGGGCAGGAGGATTTGTTGCAGATGGTGAACAGCATCATCCGCCAGATGAAGGCCGACGGTTCGCTTCGCCGTCTGCATGAGAAGTACGGTCTGCAGTACGAATGAGCGCCATCCGCCCGGCCTCCGTCATCAGCCCACGAGTTTTACGTTATATACCTCTGTCCTCTGTCACCCTTTAACATGAGTCCGTTGTGTTCATTGTCTGCTGCAATCGTTCCAGAAAGAGGGCGGCTTGGCGGCCATCGAACTGGGAGTGATGGAATTGGAGGGAAATCGTCAGCGTGGTTCTGAACCAACGCCGTTTGTATCTGCCCCATACGAGGAAGGGGTTGTTGTAGATGCCGTTATATTGGTTGATGATGCAGTCAAGTTCCGTGCCCACTACGGCCGATGTCCCGATAATCATGGCCTCGTCGTCATTGATGTCCCTGCAAGTGGTAGCCGACTCCTTCGTAAGCTTGTCATAATCACGAGCGAACTGCTGCAGGTCGTCGCTGTAGGGAACATCGCAGTTGCTGATGCCGCCTTGCACGTTATCGACAATCACATTGATGCCCAGCCGGTCATATTTGAACAACTTGCCATCCTTGGGCAACAGGTAGAACTCTGGAATCTGACTGGCAGCCTTGCCTATGCACCAGCACAGGAGCATGTTGAACTTCAGCCCTTGCCTCCGGCTCGCCCGTCGAAGGCGCGTGACGTCAAAGGTCTTGACGAGCGTCACCATCGGCATCGGCGACTTCATCCACAGTTCGAAAGCCAGTGCGCGACTGGTCTGTTTGGGGTCGATTTCCTGTTTCATCTTAATACAATGTCTGGCCTCTTTCTCCGTTTCGAGCATGAAGCCGCTATGGAGTATGTAGGTCCGTTTCTTTTTTCTTTCTCTTACTTCAAAACAATAATATCACTCCAACGAGTCTTATTCAAGTAAAGACGAAACCATATCGCCATGCCGCTTTTCGTCGTTCTTTACGCTTTCCACCTCTGGGAAATCAGCAATCAGATGCTCATAGCCGACGGCAGCATCGTATTCACCTTTTGCTATCAGCTTATATAGACGCTTCTTTCCCAACAGCCGATAAAGGAACGGCATGATGATTGCCATAGTTTTCTTGGGCTTTAGTGCCTCTTTGGTGTAAGCATGAAAAACGCTGGCATGTCGTCCTTCTTCCTTTGCAAGCTGGAGGAACGTCTCACGTTCCTTATCTGTCTTTACAACTTTTGCAAGTCTCTGGTACATCAGCACGGCATTCAGTTCGCCCTGCTGACTACGAATGAGTTCTTCGCGATGCGAAGCGACCTTTGGGTCGAGTGCTTTGAATTGAGTTTGTGTCATTAGTGTGTGATGATTAAAGTTTGTATTTCAGTTCGTTAAGCACCGGTTTATCGTTCTTCTGTGAATGTATAAACTGCGCATGTAGGTAGGATGATCCATAGCCATAAGATTGTCTCCACGAATGTGTATGAGCCAAAGTAGTCAACCAATGACTTGAATTTCAAGACGCCATCCACGAGGAATACCAGGAGGGCTAACCAGCAGACAAAGAAGATGGCTGCATACTTGATTTTTCTTTTCTTCAGTTTCATTGTGCTGTATTATTCTTATGCTTAATCCTCGCTAAATGGCTGGTCTTTGTAAGCCCTTACACTATGGCGGGCTTCTATGGCTTCCTGTAGTGTCATATTCAATTTACAATTTACAATTTGACTCAGTTACTACCTCGTTGAAATGTTCCTGGGCCCACTCTATGAGTGAAATGATGGACGGCATGAGTGACAATCCCGTTTCCGTCAGGGAGTATTCAACGCGCGGCGGCACTTCAGCATACACTTGACGATTGACGAGATTGCTCTGCTCGAGGTTCTTCAACGTTTGGGAGAGCATCTTCTGCGAGCAGTCCGTCATCAGACGGCGGATCTCATTAAATCGTAATACACCCGTCTCACTCCTGTTCAACATGAAGAGCACGAGCAACGACCACTTGTCGCCAAAGCGACTAATCACTTGCCTAATGGGGCAGGCTAAATACTCTGCTTTGATGTCCGACATATAATTTACTATTTGACAATTTACTATTTACTATTTGACAATTTGGAGTTTGCACGGCAAAGGTAGCAAATAGTTACCAAGTAACGACAATGTACTATGTTAATCTAAGTTAATGCTGCGTTCGTGGAAGTCCGACAACATGCCAATTCCTACTTTTTGGTAACTATATCACCTTTTAGAACCCTCTTGTGGGATTGAAAAAGTGGCCGTACCTTTGCAGCGTCAAAACGAAATAAGTAACCCTTTAAACAAATGAAATTATGAAACAGATTGAGACAATCAAGAGAGGTAAAAACTACAGCGCTGTCAGCGTAGGTAAGATGGATGAGATTATTGAGCATGTGTTGCCGATGGGCCCCGAGATGACGATTCAAGGCAAGGTGTTTGCCGGTCAGGCCGTAGGTGCTACAGGCAGCGAGTTCTCGTTCCAAACACTTGTTCCGGGTCAGGACAGCGGTTTCCTGCACACCCACAAAACTCACGAAGAACTTTACTTCATTCTGAAGGGCGAGGGACAGTATCAGGTAGATGGCGAGATTTTCCCCGTCAGCGAGGGCACCGTCATCCGCGTGGCTCCCGATGGCAAGCGTGCGCTGAAGAATACAGGCAATGCAAACCTCACGATGCTCTGCATTCAGTACAAGGCCAATGCCTTCACCGAAGCCGACAGCCCCATGACCGACGGCGTCATCCTAAATGAAGAACTGAAATGGTAAACGAGATGTTTGCGCGAGCCTTTCAATTCTTGAAAGACCACAAAGAGATTGCCCTTGCCACCTGCGAGGGTAATCTCCCTAAGTTACGCATCTTCCAAATCATGAAGCAGGAGGGACATGTGCTCTACTTTGCCACCTCTGCCAAGAAAGCCGTCTGGCGTGAACTGCGTCAGAATCCCAATGTGGAGATACTGGCATACGCCGACAACATTTCCGTACAACGCTGTGCTGTCCCGCCTCTATGCGAGCTACGACCAGATGGAATACTTCTGTCTGCCCATCGCCGAGATGGACTACTACGACCTGTCTCCCACTCCACCCGTCTTCCAGCACTTCGACCTCATCGCCGGTCAAGTCGGTCAGGGATACGTCGGTGAAAGATTCAAGCATTCCAACGCCGGTTTATCCTGACGGGTAACACCGTTACCGCCTTGTCTTGTATTTTGCCCTCACTATCTCATAAGGTCACACAATGACAGGCAATACTCGTGATAGTCACCTATATTCATTGTATCTCTCTCGTCTCTCCCTCTCGGTTAATCCCCCAGAAAGGAATATTTTTTGCATCCGTGAACTCCTTCATGCGCCAGGCTGTCTCAAAGCCGCTGGCTACAAAGTGCATAGGGACAAAAAGACCAACTTTGAAACGCTCGATGAACTGACGGGCGCCGAGCGTATAGCCGTTGCCTATGCGGCCATCCACAGGAAACATCACGATGTCGTCGGCTAAATTCAGATTTATCTGTCTTTCATCTCCATCTTTTTTATTACCTTGGCATGCACACTGCCGACAATCACTTTTGATGCATTCTTATCAGTTCTATCGCCTCTTTTCCCGTAAGATGCTCTATGTCGAGGCGAATCATTAGCATCCGCGAAAGCCCTTGCTCCAGTTCCTTTTGTAGGGCTTCCTCTTGATTGGGGTTATATCTGTTCCCCAGCATCCGGGCTGTTTCCAACTTCTCCTGCTCATCCTCTATGATATGGATTCTGCCAAAGGCGATGACACTACGAAAGTATGTGGTATCCGGTTCATTTTCTTAGTAATCGGAACCATAAATTCCGATTTATCTGTCTGCAAAGGTACGCTAATTCCGTTGAAATCCTTCAACTGATTATGTTAAACTACCTTTATAGACCTAATTTCATCCTCAACTGCAAATAATGGTTAATTATTTAAAGCTGCGAATGTATTTGTGATTCCTGTATTTGCATTTTCAAATGGAAACGTATAGTTTTGCAACTCAGATTCTAACCATGTCGCAGGACATGAAGAAACTTAAATCAAAGAAATTATGAAGATTCTGATTTTGCAAGGCTCCCCGAGAGCCAATGGCAACACCGCTTGGATGGCGGAAGAGTACAAGAATGCTGCCGAGGCATAAACGAATATGAAACGGAATTATTCAAAATGGTGTAGCGTGGCGCTGATAGCCGCTATATACATCCTTGCAGGCGCGGCAGGCTGGCTGCTGTTCCATGCGCTAACCTCCGGCCCACTCTCCACAACTCCCCTCATCGCGCTTCTATGTGCTGATGTGCTGGCGACGGTGGTCGTATGGGCTTTCGGCTTACTCTATGAGAACGTATCCGTCTATGACCCGTATTGGAGCGTCTTCCCTCCTGTTGCATATCTGTTGTGGGCCTTCTACACCGGCGTATGGTCCCTACCGGTTTGTCTGCTGCTCATCGCTACGTGCTATTGGGGCTGGCGGCTCACACGCAACTGGAGGATCACCTTCAATGGTATCGGTCACGAAGACTGGCGCTACACCAAGTACCGCAGCCAACACCCGTTGGTTTTTCACATCATCAACCTTTTTGGTCTGAACATGATGCCTACGCTCGTTGTCTTTGCCGCCATGCTACCCGGACTGAAGCTGTTTGATACGCCGTTTGATACGAATACCCTGTTTGTGAACGATGGGCATTTGTTTTCCACGGTTCTTCTTTGTCTGGCTTTTCTGCTTTGTCTTGTTGCACCTACCCTCCAACTCATCGCAGACAAACAAAGCCATGATTTCCGTGCGGCCAATCCCGGTAAGGTGTGCAACGTTGGTCTTTGGAAACAGGGTCGTCATCCGAACTATTTCGGTGAGATTCTGTTCTGGTGGGGGATATGGATGATGTATAGTGCTCTGAACGGTTTTGACTGGTATATCCTCGGAGCCATCGCCATGACCGCTCTCTTCCTCGGAATCTCCATCCCTCTCATGGAGCAGCGCCAACTCGCCAACAAACCAGGCTACGCCGAATACCGCAAACAGACGCGAATGCTAATTTGACACGCATAAATACCTTGACCGAATGGCCTTTGGCAGCTTCGATGCAATGAGCTGATAGGACTCTCTTATCAAGCCCTCTACGAATGCCTTGTCCATTTCTTCATAATAGATGTCGCTCCAATGCGTCTTATTCCAATGATAGGCAGGTGTCACAGCAGAGAATTGTTCTCGGAGTTCGATATTCCTATCCGGTGACAGCTTCAGGGCAATTCTTGGGGCTCCATCCTTCATATCATACCGGCCACCACCTAACCACAGGCAGACGAATATCTTACCTTCCAAGCGGAAGTTGAGGATGTCCTCACCAAACGCCTGGTCTTCGGTCACTCCAGGAAGTGACAACGTGTACTCTCGGACTTGTTCAATGTTCATATCCAATAAAGATTTTTCATTTATTTCCCGTGAAGTCGCAGGCGGCACGCAGGTCGCGGGTAATCATGCTGCCCTGTTCGCGGCCACTCCCATCTAAGAAGGTATTCATAAAATTCTGTTCTTAATATTCGTAGAGCTTGATGTGGAGGATTTTCCATTCGCCGACACCGATTCGGGCGTGACGGCCTTGGTGGGTCTGGTCACCATTATGACGTCGGAGGTACTGCATCGTGCCGTCATCAGCGATTGAAACTTCATCGACGGAGAGAAGGCCGAAACGCTTACCACTAAAACGCATGCCCGCCTTCTGGCCTATGCCTCCACCCGCCTCGGCAAAACCATCCTCGCCTAACGCTTTCTGCTCTGTCTGTCTCTTCTCAGTAGGAGTCTTGAAGTCAATGACCACACCACTGCCAGCCAAAAGATAGTCGAATTTGCCAAGACGGATGAGTATGGCACCGCCCTCGGGCCATGTTGTGCCGTCGGTGGCACGGGGATCCCAAGGAAGTGTGAAATAATGGCGACACGTCATCACTATCCCGTCGTCATCGATGATGCGCTCGCGTTCCTCCTGGTCGAAGAGCAAGCCCCATGACTTAGACGTGAAAAATGAAGTTTGGAAAGTGAAAAGCTGTCGCAGCAGGTTGTAGGCTTTGGTAACGGATTCTGTTTCCTTAGGGCTGGCCTGATCGATGGCAAAGGGTGAGAAACCAATGGCTTGATGCTCGCCGAAGGCATAGAGGGCGCGGACTCCGCTGTTCTCGCAGCAGCGGGTCTCAGGAATGAAAAGACGATTCTGCACTTTCCCACCATCCTGCGGACGCAAAGGCATGGCATATTGTGCACACCACGACTTGAAGCCCGTATCGTAGATATCGGGGGCAAGTAGGTCGATGCTGGGCGCGCCCTCATGCCAGAAGTCGATAAGATGTGCCAGCGGCCCTGCCGACGGATATTCGCCAGGACGACGCCCACGGCTGTTCATGGCGGCGTTTACGTAGAGTGGCATCTCATGGATCTCGCGTGCCGCCTTGGCCAGATGCTCCACATAGCGGGCATAGCTCAATGCCATAAACTTCTCGTCGGCATATTCGTCCGTGCCGTAGCGCTCTGCCCACTTTTCCTTCTTATAAGCATTCTCTGCCAGCGGCGAATGGTCGCGTGCCGACTCCAGCATACCAATCTCGTTTTCTATCTGCATCATGATGACCACCTCGCGTTGTGGATCTTTCTCACGGATATGACGCATGAGTGTTGAGAAGGCTTTCAGGTCGGCCTGCAACACATTATCGCTGAAGCACGATGCAATCTCCATCTGCTTTCCTTCGGCGGTCATCGCCCGTGGGAATCGCCTTGTATCCTGCTTGAACCATGCTGGCGCATAGCACGACATCGAGTTCTTCCATACACCGAACCAAAGGAACACCACGTGCAAGTGCTCCCGTTGTGCCACGTCGATGGTGCGGTCGATGAGCGTGAAGTCAAATTGTCCTTCCACCGGTTCCATCAGTTCCCAATAGGCCGGCACGAGCACCGTGTTAAGTCCCAACACCCGCATCCGTGGCATCACCTCGTCAATGTCGGACACCGATGTCGCGGCCGAGTTACTCAACTCACCGCCAAGGATAGGAGCATTTAGCTCTTGCGATGAAAGCGCCAGTACGCTCATCAGTAATACGAAGCAGGAAACCATTCTCTTCATAACCTCAAACTTATAATTACGAGGGCAAAGATACACATTATTTTTAATAAATGTGTCGTTTCATGCATTTTTTTACGTCGGTTCACTCTCGGTTTTTCCCGTTTCGCACACATTGTTATTTTATATCGCACGGGAAAACGTGATGGAGCATTGGCGGCAATTGTGTATTGAGGATATGCGGGCAACAGAAAAAAAATTTTTTCTCTACGCCCTCCATCACCATCCATGCGCCCTTTGGAAAAATCCTAAATAATCACAAAAAATCCTCCACATCACAAATGGTATGGAGGATTTTTTCATATATTTGCGCCGCATAACAAAAGGATTACACAGTTATTCGTATGTTTGAAAAGATTGATGCGACGGGGTCCGGCTGCAAAGACAATGCGTGGATTTGCATGGGTGCCATCATCTGCCCGGGTGTGACCATCGGCAGGAATGCCGTCGTTGCCGCCGGAGCTGTTGTGACGAAGGATGTGCCTGACGATGTGGTCGTCGGCGGCAATCCCGCCCGAATCATCAAACATATATAATATAGGTATAGCCATGGAAGAAGCTATTTTTCAAAGAGTGGAGCTGCTGCTGGGTGATAACACGACGAGGAGTCTGGCAGCGAAGCGTGTCATCATCTTCGGCGTGGGTGGCGTGGGGTCGTGGTGTGCCGAGAGTCTGGTGCGCTCGGGCATCCGGAAGTTGACCATCGTGGATTCGGACTGCGTCAGTGTGACGAATATCAACCGCCAGCTGATGGCCACCACAGAGAGCGTGGGACGGGTGAAGGTGGAGGTGCTGAAGGAACGTCTGACGAGCATCAACCCCACGGCAGAGATCACGGCCCGGCATGAGTTCTTCACCGCCGAGACGGCCTCGCGGTTCAGTCTGGAGGACTATGACTACATCATCGATGCCATCGACTCGCTGAAGGACAAGGCGCTGCTCATCCTGATGGCCACGGCCGCATCGCGTTCAGCGGGGAATGGCGGTGGCCCCAAACTCTTCTCGTCGATGGGGGCAGCCTTGAAGCTTGACCCCACACGCATCAAGATTGCCGAGTTCTGGAAGGTGACGGGAGACCCGCTTGCACGCGCCCTCCGCAACCGTTTCAAGCGCGACAAAGAGTTCCCAAAGCGTAAGTTCCAATGTGTCTATTCCGACGAGCTCCTGCAAAACAAGAAGCCCATTGACCCCGATGACAGGGGCAACGGCACCGTCGCCCACGTCACCGCCATCTTCGGCTTCATGCTCGCAGGCCTTGTGGTGCAGGATTGTGCGGCCTCAGCAAACCCTATCTGCCAAGATGGGTAAGAAGACATGTCGCACACGACCTAATGTTAAACAAGCTTAAACTTTCGGATAAATCGCTTGCGATATAAATGAAAGTCCGTACCTTTGCCGGCGCAAACGAGAAACAAGCATTATCAACAACTAAAAAACAATAAGATTATGGCAAAGATTTATGATTTCAAAGCTCTCACGAGCAAAGGCAAAGAGCTGGATTTCGCTCAGTTCCAGGGCAAGGTGTTACTGATTGTCAACACGGCCAGCAAGTGCGGCTTCACCCCTCAGTTCGCAGGACTGGAGGAACTCAACCAGCAGTACAAGGACAAGGGTCTGGTCATCATCGGCTTCCCCTGCAACCAGTTTGCCTCACAGGATCCGGGCAGCGACAGCGAGATTGAAGGCTTCTGCCAGCTGAACTACGGCGTATCCTTCCAGATCATGAAGAAGGTGGATGTGAACGGCGCTGCCGCAGAACCCATCTTCGAGTACCTGAAGGCTCAGGCTCCCACGGAGGATTACAACGGACTGAAGGCCAAAGCAGCCAAAGCCCTCTTCAAGACCATCAGCAAGAGCGTGGAGAAGGACAGCGACATCAAATGGAACTTCACCAAGTTCCTGATCTCCAAGGATGGCGAGACCATCAAGCGCTATGCCCCCACGACTGAGCCCAAGGATTTTGCCAAGGACATTGAAGCCCTGCTGGCGTAGGCTTGAGTTTAAGGAGTTTAAAGAGTTCAAGAGTTTAAGAGTTTAAGAAGTTTAAGAGTTTAAGGGTTTAAGGTTGAGCGTATGTACACAGAGTTGCAACTTGACAATCAGATTTGTTTCCGGCTCTACACGGCAGCGCGGCTGGTGACACAGGCTTACACGCCGCTGTTGACGGCGCTGGGCATCACCTATCCGCAGTATCTGGTGTTGCTGGTGCTGTGGGAGAAGGACAACCAGCCTGTCAACGACATCGCCCACCGGCTGCTGTTGGAGACGAACACTGTGACCCCCCTACTCCAGCGCATGGAAAAGCAGGGCATCGTCAGCCGCAAGAAGGGCGAGCAGGACAAGCGGCAACAGATTGTCAGCCTGACCGCCAAGGGCAAGCAGCTGGAGCAAGAAGCTTTCGAGCTGGTGCCTGCCGGCATGAAGGATCAGCTGGCCACCTGTCCGCTGGAGTTTGCAGACTTTCAGCAGCTGGCCCAAGAGTTAGACGCTATCATTAACGCCCTAAAAAAATAAATGGATTATGGCATGGGAGGCTCAGTACCTCAACTACATCGACAAGCTGGGCTACGAGAACTTCCTCACTGCTATGATGTAATACAACAGTAAAACAAATGGGGCGCATGTTTTCATCTGCAAAACATGCGCCCTTTTTGTTTTCAATCCACTGCATTCATGCACAAAACAGGAGGCTATTGAGCCCCATAAGCTGTTTTTTCCGCTGTTTTTTCCCCACCGCGCTACTTTTTTGGTATTTCTTGTTATCAGCTCAAAGAAAATATTTATTTTTGCAGCCAAAAGAACTAAGAAAACGACCAACTGAATCTTTAGCCAACCTCATAAAGCGTGAAAGAAGACAGTCTCTGGCATAGAATCGTGGAACAGGTGTTCAAGAAGAACCTGTCCCTGACGCTAATCATCATTGCAGCACTGCTGTTGGAATTGACGACGGCCGTGATGTACTATTCAGCGCAAGACATTATCTATGCAACGAAGACACGTCTGGTGAAGCAGGAGATGAACAGCGCGGCCATGTCCATTCGCAAGCAGTTGGCCAAGGTGGAAGCCACCATCAACAACTATGCCTGGGTTGTGAGCGGCGACGTGGAGAAGTCCGAGTGGCTGTTTGAGACATCGCGACAGCTGCTGGACCACAACCCCTTCCTGCTGGGTTGCGGCGTTGCCTTCAGGCCCGATTTCTATCCTAAGAAGGGACGATGGTTCGAGCCCTATGCCGTACGGCGGCCTGATGGCCACATTGAGTCGATGCAGTTGGGTTCGATGCACCACGACTATTCGCAAAAGGAATTTTACGCGTTCACTTTGGAGAACGACAGCGACCACTGGAGTGAGCCCTACATAGACATGGAGGGAGCGCAGATGGTGGTGACGACCTACTCCTCGCCCGTACACGGTCTCCAAGACAGCAGCATCATCGCTGTGGTGTTCGCAGACATATCGCTGGAATGGCTGAAAGACTTGATGGACTACGCCGACGGCTACGCTTCGACACAGCGTTTTCTGATTTCGCGCAACTATGCGCTTCTGGCCGGTGAGGAAGATTCCCTCTACCACGCTATCCTCCATCAGATAAAGGAAGACAAGAGTGGGCAGGGGTATTTCACGATGGAGAATGAGAAAGAGGGGAAACAGCATGTGTTCTATTATCCCGTGGGCGGCATCACAGGATGGCAACTGATTTGCGTGTGCAGCGACGAAGAGGTCTTCGGGACGCTGCGTCATGTGCGGCGCACGCTGCTATCCCTAGTCCTGGCGGGCCTGATGTTGATTGGGTTCATCGTGTGGCGCACATCGCGCAACCTGGAGCGTCTGCACGAAGTGAATGCCGAGCAGGAGCGCATCGGCGGCGAATTGCGCGTGGCGAGTCGGATTCAGCAGACCATGCTGCCGCGAAGCCATCTGCAGGACGACGACGTAGAGCTGTGCGGCTGCCTGGTTCCGGCCCGTGCTGTGGGCGGCGACCTGTATGACTACTTCACCCGCGACGGCAAGCTGTTCTTCTGCATCGGCGACGTGAGCGGCAAAGGACCTGCCGCAGCGATGCTGATGGGTGTTACCCACGCCCTGTTCCGTGCGTTCTCGTCCCACCAGCAAAACCCTGACAAGATCATGAAAGCCATGAACGAGGCCTCATGCCAGGGCAACGACTCGAATATGTTCGTGACGCTGTTTATCGGCGTACTCGACCTGCCTACGGGACGCCTGAGGTACTGCGATGCAGGACATGATGCGCCGATCGTGGTGGGCACGGGGGCCCTGGAATGCAACCCGCATCTGCCCATCGGCGTGTTCGACGGAGTGAACTACACGATGCAGGAGACGGTGCTGGAAGAGGGTGCGACGCTGTTCCTCTACACCGACGGCGTGACAGAAGCGAAGAACGAGGCGCGACAACTGTTCGGACTGGAGCGCACGGAAGCGGTGCTGCAGCGCTGTGCTGCGGCCCAACTGGGACCGAAGGAGATCCTGGAGGCCATGGGCGACGAGGTACGCCGCTTTGTAGGCAGTGCCGAACAGAGCGACGACCTGACGATGCTGGCCATCCGCTACACGCCCCGGCATTTTGAGAGCAGACTGACGGAGGCGCTGATGCTGAAGAACGATGTACATGACGTGGTGAAGCTGAGCGCATTCATGAAGTCGGTCTTCGAACAGCTGGAGATAGAGCCGACACTGGCCAACCAGCTGCGTCTGGCTGTCGAAGAGGCCGTGGTGAACGTGATGGACTACGCCTACGCCATCGGCATCGAAGGCTACATCGAAGTGCGTGCGCTGTCCGACGGACAAAGCCTGAAGGTGGTCATCATCGACAACGGCGTCCCCTTCGACCCGACAGCCAAGGACAAGGCCGACATCACGCTCTCTGCCGAGGAACGCCAGATTGGCGGCCTGGGCATCTTGCTTGTACGCGATCTGATGGACAGCATCAACTATGAGCGCATTGAAGGAAAGAATATTCTTACACTGATAAAAAGAATCAAATAACAAATAACAAAATTAAACTACTATGAATGCAAAAATTGAAGAGATGGATGGCAAGTTCGTTGCCACTTTAGACGGAGAAATGGACACCGCAGCCGCCTTGGAGGTAGAAGAGATCCTGAAACCGCTCTACCAGAGCAACGGCAAGGACGTGATTATTGACTGCAAAGGTCTGGAGTATATCGCTTCCAGCGGCCTGCGCATCCTGCTCAGCATTCTGAAGGGCGCTAAGGCGACAGGCAGCAAGGTGACCTTGAGCAACGTGAACGACGACATCAAGAACGTATTCAAGCTGACAGGATTTATCAGCATCTTCGAGTTCGAATAAGCCGTCTGCTCGTTGGAATGATCATGAATAATTGACAGGAAGGTACGGATGTCATGATTCCTGTCGGCGCCATGGGCATGGCCTTGTTCACCGGTTGGTTTGTGCCGAAAGCAAGGTACCAGGGCTCGCGCGTGGCATCGTTCATCTATCTGGTGATGCTGAGGTGGATTATTCCACTGGCGATTTTGATTATTTTCTTAAATTCGTTGAAATTAATATAAAGGTCTAGAGATATGAAAACCGGGGTATTATCAAAAGTGCAACATGGCATTTATGCCGAATGTGTAGCCCACCAAGGAGAGATTTGCTATAACATTCCTTATCTTTTTGAGCTCGACGGTAGCCTGGACGAAGCCAAACTGAAAACGGCCGTAGAGAAAACCGTAGCGGCCCATCCGACACTGTTTACACGCATTCACGTGAACGAACAGGGTGATCCCGTGCAGGCAGTGGACATAGAGCCGTTTACGCTGAACGTAGAGCATGGCGTTATCAACATAGAAGAGGGGACTTTCAACGGTCAGCCGTTGCTTGTGCCGTTCGACATCAGCCAGGAGCGTCTGTTCCATATCCGGCTGTTGAAAGACGACAAGCATTACTACCTCGTGCCGGATATCCACCACCTGATCGCCGACGCGGTAACCCTACAGGTGCTGATAGAAGACATCGAGGCCGCCTACAACGGAAAGGCCTTGGAACCCGAGGAGATGACGCTGATGGAGTTCGCCGCAGCAGAGGACGAGAAACGCCAGACGCCGGCGTTTGAGGTAAGCAAGCAGTGGTATGCGAAGAACTTCGATTGTGGCGACACGTTCACTCAGCTGAATCCCGACCTGGAAGGTACGGAACGCACGGAGGCCCATGTGCTTCGCACGATGCATCTGGACCCGAAGAAAGTGGAGGCGTTCTGTCAAGCCAACGGCATCTACAAGACCACGCTGTTCACAGCGGCATACGCGTATCTGATTGCCAAATACAACAACGAACAGGAGGCACTGTTCACCACGGTGTACAACGGTCGCACGGATAAGCGCCTGCTTCGCACCGTAGGTATGACCGTGAGGACGCTGCCAGTGTACGCCAAGTTCACCGACGAGACCACGGTGCTCGACTTCCTGAAAGCCGGACAGGAGCAGTTGACCGGTTGTCGCGAGCACGACATCTACGCGTTCAGCGACGTGATGGCCGACCTGAACCTGCAGAGCAACTCGCTGTTTACGTGGCGCGGAGACATTTGCCGCAAGAACCAGTTCCTGGGCACACCTATGCAGTTGGTGCAACTCAGGAATCACACGTTGGAAGTACCGTTCTGCCTGATGGCATGTGCTGCCGACGGTGGCTACCAGCTCAGAGCAGAGTATGAATCGAACAAATATTCAGAGGCGCTGATCAGCCAATTCATGGAGAGCTACGAAGCCACGTTGGAGGGCTTCCTGAGTCAGACAAACCTGCGCGACATCTGTATCACCACTGATTCGCAGGCAAAGTTGCTGGACAGCTTCAATGAGACAGATATGCCCTACGACAACACGCAGACTCTCGTGTCGCTGTTCCGTCATCAGGCACAAGCCATGCCTGAGAAAACGGCGGTGGTATATAAGGACAAACAATACACCTATGCCGAAGTGGACGAGATCAGTGACCGCATCGCAGGCTTTATTGCCTCGAAGGGCTTGGGAGACGAGGACGTAGTGGCTATCCTGATTACCCGTTCCGAGTGGATGGCGATTGCATCGCTGGGCGTGCTGAAGGCCGGTTGTGCCTATCAGCCGTTGGACCCGACCTACCCGAAGGAGCGCCTGAACTTCATGACGCAGGACTCAGGCTCGAAGCTGTTGATAGCCGACGAGGACCTGTGCTCCATCGTGGACGAGTATCATGGCGACGTTTTGCTGACCCGCGATATCATGGGGCTGAAGGACGTCAAAGACATACAGGACGTGAAGGGGCCCAAGCCCGAGAGCCTGTTTACGATGATATACACCAGCGGTTCGACAGGTGTGCCCAAGGGCTGTCAGCTGGAGCAGCGTAACATGGTGGCGTTCTGCCATGCACACGTACATGCTTTGCATGTGGAAACGGACAGCCGCATCGGTGCGTATGCCAGCTTCGGTTTCGACGCGTCGCTGCAGGAGATCTGGCCGACATTCATGGTGGGTGCCACCCTGTATATCATCCCCGAGGAACTGCGCTTCGACCTGGTTGCGCTGAACGAATACTTCGAACAGAACGGCATCACGCATACGTTTATGACCACGCAGGTGGGCCGTTCGTTTGTGAACGATATCCCCAACCACTCGCTGAAGGGCCTTATCACCGGCGGCGAGAAACTGGCAGACGTCACTCCCCCGCCCTACCTGCTGCTGAACGGCTACGGTCCTTCGGAGACCATCTGTTACGTGACATCTTTTGCCGTGAAGGAGAAGATGCAGAACATCCCCATCGGTAAGGCCATGGAGAATATGCATCTGTACATCATGGATGCCTACGGACACCGGCTGCCTGTGGGCGCTGCGGGTGAACTATGGGTCAATGGTCCGCAGGTGGGACGAGGCTATCTGAACCGTCCGGAGAAGACCGCTGAGGCCTTCGTGGAATCGCCTTGGGGTCGCTGCTACCGCACCGGCGACATCGTGCGTTATCTGCCAGACGGAAACATCCAGTTTGTGGGTCGCCGCGACGGTCAGGTCAAGATCCGCGGTTTCCGTGTCGAGCTGACCGAAGTGGAGGCTGTCATTCGCCAGTTCCCCGGCATCAAAGACACGACAGTGCAAGCCTTCGACGACGAGGTTGGCGGTAAGTTTATTGCGGCATATATCGTTGCAGATAAGAAGATTGACATTGACGCATTAAACAACTTCATCATGGACGAGAAACCGCCTTACATGGTGCCCGCCGTGACGATGCAGATAGAGTCCATTCCGCTGAATCAGAACCAGAAGGTGAACAAGAAAGCACTGCCCAAGCCCGAGAAGAAAGCCGCTGCGGCCGAGGTGGAGAGCAACGTGCCGATGAACGTGCTGGAGAAAGAAATCCACAGCATCATCGCGGAGATCATCAACACCGAGGACTTCGGCATCACGACGATATTGGGCTATGTCGGCCTCACCTCCATCATGGCCATCAAGCTGGCCATCCAGATCAACAAGCGCTTCGGCGTCACGCTGAACGCGAAGGCCCTGGCCAAGAGCGGCAGCGTACAGAGCATCGAGAACGAGATCCTTACGGCGCTGCTGAGCGGAACTGCCGCCAAGCCGGAGACAGCCGAGGTGGCACATGCCGACATGAGCAATATTCCGTTGTCGTATGCACAGATGGGCGTCTATGTGGATTGCATGAAGCAACCCGATTCCACCATCTATAATACGCCGGTCATCGCGCGCTTCCCCAAGAACGTGGACATCCAGTTGCTGTCGAAGTCTGTGGAGACGCTCGTCAAGACGCATCCCATGCTGCAGGCTCATTTCGGAAGCGCTGGAGCTGACATCATCCAAATCGTAGACACTGCACAACCCGTTGAGATTACCCAGAGCCAGTGCAAGGAGGCTGACTTCCCGCATTACAAGCTGGAGTTCGTCAAACCGTTCAACCTGAGACAAGGACCACTCTACCGCATCGAGATTGTCACTACCGAAGAGTGGGTGTATCTGATGATGGATATTCATCACCTCGTGGTCGATGGCGGCTCGTTTGACATGCTGCTGGCACAGCTCTTCGACCTGCTCAACGGCAAGGAGATTGAGCCTGAGAGCTTCACCTATGCCGACTTCGTGGCCGCACAGAAAGCCGCTGAGAGCAGCGAGGAATATGCCGCTGCCCGCGACTTCTTCCAGGAGCATCTGGGAAAGGTGGAAGGCGTAACGGAAGTGGCGTCCGACCTGACCAATCCGCTGGAGCAAGGCACCGTAGGCTCCATCTACACACCGTTGGATTTCGACGCCATAGAGACCTTCTGCCGTCAGCACAGTATCTCTCCGGCTCATCACCTGCTGGCTGCCACCTTCTACGCGCTGGCTCGCTTCACCAACAACGAGCAGCTGTGCATCACGACCATCAGTAACGGACGCTCCGACCTGCGCATCAGCAACACCGTGGGTATGTTCGTCAACACGCTGGCACTGAGTGCACAGATTGGCGAGCAGAGCGTGATGGAATTCTTGAACGAGACGAGCAAGAACTTCGACGAGACGCTGAGCCACGAAACCTATCCGTTTGCACGCATTGCTGCCGACTATGACCTCTCGGCAGAGATCATGTTCGCCTACCAGATGGGCATCATTGACGACTATCAGTATAAAGGTCAGACCATTGCCATTGAGAGCTTCGAGTCCGAAACGCCCAAGTTCCGCATCGCCTTCTTTATACAGAACGACGAGAAGGGACAGCCCAGCATTTGCCTGCAATACGACAATGGCCGCTACAGCCACGACCTAATGCAAAGCCTGGCGCAGTCCATCAGCAACGCTGCCAATGCCTTCATGAGTAATCCTGATGCAACGCTGAAGAATGTGGTGTTGCTGGATGCCCAGCAGACCGCATTGCTCGACAGTTTCAACCAGAACGATGTGCCCTACGACAACACGCAGACCGTCGTATCGCTGTTCCGTCGTCAGGCTGAACTACATCCTGATAACATCGCCATGGTCTATCACGACGTCCGCCTGACCTATAAGCAGGTCGATGAACAGTCGGAGCGTATTGCCGGGTACGTCCAGTCACTGGGTCTTGGCAACGAAGATGTGGTTTCCATTCTGATTCCACGCAGCAAGTGGATGGTAGTGGCATCAATGGGTGTACTGAAAGCCGGTTGTGCCTACCAACCGCTGGATCCCAGCTATCCTGCTGAGCGACTGAATTTCATGATGCAAGATGCGGGTGCCAAGCTGCTGATTGCTGACGAGGAGCTGCGCCCGCTGGTGGATGAATACCAGGGCAAGGTGCTCTTTACCAAGGATATCGAAGCCCTGCCGGCTGCCACGAAGCCTGTGCAAGCCAATATCACGCCATCGTCGCTGTTCATCATGCTCTATACCTCAGGTTCTACAGGTACGCCTAAGGGTTGCCAGCTGGAACATGGCAACTTGGTATGCTTCTGCCACTGGTACCATCGCTACTACGATTTGAAGCCTGAGAGCAAGGTAGCCGCTTATGCCAGCTACGGTTTTGACGCTTGTATGATGGACATGTACTCCGCCCTGACTTGTGGCGCTGCTGTCTATATCATCGGCGAAGACATCCGTCTGAACCTGCCCGACCTGAACGACTACTTCAACCGTGAAGGCATCACCCATTCGTTCATGACCACACAAGTGGGCTGTCAGTTTGCGATGAACTTCGACAATCATTCGCTGCACCATCTCTCCGTTGGTGGCGAAAAGATACTGCCGCTCACACCTCCTACAGCCTATCAACTCCATAATGGCTACGGTCCTACAGAGTGTACCATCTTTACGACCACATATCCCATGAAGGAGTTCGAGCAGAATGCCCCCATCGGCAAACCGCTCGACAACTTCCGCCTCTACATCGTTGACAAGCAGTTCAACCGCCTGCCCCTCGGTGCAGCTGGCGAGCTGTGGGTCAGCGGTCCGCAAGTGAGCCGAGGCTACCTCAACCGTCCGGAAAAGACTGCCGAGACCTATCTGAAGAACCCCTTCACGGATGAGGCGAAATATGCGCGTGTGTATCGCACTGGCGATATCGTGCGCTATCTCCCCGACGGCAATATACAGTTCGTAGGCCGCAAGGACGGTCAGGTGAAGATCCGCGGTTTCCGCATCGAGCTGAAGGAAGTCGAGGCCGTTATCCGCGAGTTCCCCGGCATTAAGGACGCTACTGTCCAGGCTTTCGACTACGAGAAGGGCGGTAAGTTCATCGCGGCCTATATCGTCAGCGACCAGCAGGTGGACATCAAGGAGCTCAACGCCTTCATCGGCAAGCAGAAGCCGCCTTACATGATACCCTCTGCCACGATGCAGATTGATGCCATCCCGCTCAACCAGAACCAGAAGGTGAACCGCAAGGCATTGCCCGCCCCGGTTGTCCAGGCTGCCGAGCACGACTACGAGGCACCCGCCACCGAGGTGGAGAAGTTCTTCTGCGACGTCTTCTGCAATGTCCTGACGATGGACAAGGTCGGTGCCACCGACAACTTCTTCGAACTGGGTGGCACGTCGCTCATGGTGACCAAGGTCATCATCGAGGCCGACAAGGCTGGCTACCACGTTATCTATGGCGATGTGTTCACCCATCCAACGCCGCGTTTGCTGGCTCAGTTTGTGAGTGGCGAAACTCCCACTGAGGATTCAGATGTCGAATATACCAACTTTGACTACACCGGCATCGATGCCATCCTGCAGCGCAACACGGTGGAGACGTTCCTCAAGGGCGAACGCCAGCAGCTGGGCAATGTTCTCCTCACCGGTGCCACCGGCTACTTAGGCATCCATGTGCTACGCGAGCTCATCGACAGCGATGCCACCACCATCACGTGTCTCGTGCGCGGCAAGGATCAGGCTTCCGCAGAGCACCGCCTCAAGAACCTGCTGTTCTACTATTTCGAGTCATCGTTCAAGGAACTCTTCGGCACCCGCCTCTTTGTCGTCAACGGCGACGTGACACAAGACTTCACAGAAATTGTAAATTGTAAATCGTCAAATTGTCAAATTAATACCGTTTTCAACTGTGCCGCCAACGTGAAGCACTACTCCAAGGGCACGGACATCGAGGATGTGAATATCGGCGGAGCACAGCGCTGCGTAGAGTTCTGTCTGAAGACCGGCGCCCGACTGGTGCATATCTCCACAACCTCCGTGGGCGAGATATGGATTATCCATAACGACGGTGAACAAGTGCCCACGTTGGACGAGCGCAAGTTGTGGTTTGGACAGTTCCTCGACAATCGCTACATCAGCTCCAAGTTCCTTGCAGAGCGTCTGGTGCTGGATGCAGTGGCTCATCATGGTTTGAGTGCCAAGGTAATGCGAGTGGGTAATCTCGCACCACGCAGTTACGACGGCGAGTTCCAGGCCAACTTCAACAGCAACAGTTTCATGGGACGTCTCAAGGTGTTCTACACACTTGGTTGCTGCCCCTACGACCAGTATGGCGAACCAACAGAGATGTCGCCCATCGACCAGACGGCGAAGGCTGTGGTGCTCCTCGCATCGACGCCCAAGGAATGCACCGTCTTCCAACCCTTCAACGACCACACTGAGCTGTTGGGCGATGTCCTCCAGCTCTTGGCGAAGGTGGGTCGCGAGATGCGCTTTGTGGAGGATGAAGAATTCGAGCAGACCATCGCCATTGCCGGACAAGACCCCGAGAAGGCCAAACTGCTCTCAGCCATTCTGGCCTACCAGGATGTTGCCCACGGACAAAAGGCCGCCATCATCGAGCGCGACAACCGCTACACCTGCTCCATCCTCCACCGCCTCGGCTTCCACTGGAAAGACACCTCGTGGGACTACGTCGATCAGATGCTGACCGCCATATCAGGGTTCGGTTTCTTTGAATAATAGACCTCTAAAAATTTCCTAGATGCAAACCTACCCCCTGCTCCAATCTCAATTAGGTGTCTTCTATGATTGCCTGAAGTACCCGCAGGTGATGCAGTACAACATCCCGGGCATCATCACATTAACCGATGATATCGACCTCGACCGCGTGGAACGTGCCGTGCAGGCCATCTTTGCCGCACGCCAGGAGCTACGCCTGCGCTTCCTCATCGATGACAGCGGCGAGCCGCGACAGTATGTCGATGACGCCAAACAGCTGACCATCGTTCGGCGCCAGATGACGGAGGCCGACTTCCGCCAGTATGCCTATCACGGCTTCTGCCGCCCGTTTGATATCATGGGCGAGGAGCCGCTGGTGCGCGTGGAGCTCGTGATGACCACTGAAGGGCCGCGTTACATGCTGTTTGACATCCAGCATTTGGTGTCCGACGGCACGGGCTACCTGAAGCTCTTCCCCCAGCGCGATCTGCCCTTGGCCTACGAGGGTAAGCCGTTGCCCACGCAGGAGTATGGTATCTTGCAAGCAGCCGAGGAAGAGGCAGCTGCCATCGGCAATGAGGAATACGAGCGCGCCAAGGCAGTGATGACAGAGAAATACGCTGGCGTGGACTTGGCAACGCTGTCCGATCAGCCTGCGAATCCGGTGGGTGAGATGGGACAGGAGTCAGCCTATATCAACCGTGCGATGGTGGATGATTGGTGCCAGGCCAACGGCTTCGCACCCTATCAGCTATTCCAGGCAGCGTTTAGCTACGTGGTGGCCCGCTTGCTGCGCGAGGAGAAGGTGGCCTATACCACCAGCTACCACGGGCGCCACGACCCGCGACTCAAGCAGGCCTACGGTATGTTCGTACGTACACTTCCTTTTATGATGGAAATCAAGAAGGGGGAAAACGTTCGCGAGTTCATTGCCGACATACGCCGGGAGATGAAGGACACGCTCTCGCAGTGGGCCTACCCCTTCTCGCACTTCTGTCGCGACCTGGGCATGCAACCCGGCATCTCGTTCAGCTTTACGGCGCTGCCCGATTGGGAGGAGGTCTATCATTTCGGCGAGACATCTTGTCCGCTGGTGCAGCCGGATCGTGGCGACGTTTTTTACGATATGCTGGCTCATATCTACCTGGCAGGTGAGGACTACGACATCCGCATGGAGTCCAGCCTGGCCGTGAACAGCCGCAAGCAGATGCGGTTGGTGGCCGATGCCATCAAGGCCACGATGGAGCAGATGATGGCGCAGCCCGATGCGGACATCAACAGCATCAGCATCGTCAGCGACGAGGAGGCTGCGCGGCTGATAGAATTGGGCAGGGGAAAGGACATCGATGTGGATCTGAGCAAGACGTTTGCCAACCTCTTCACCGAACAGGCTCTGCGCACGCCCGATGCCCCCGCTGTCGTGGACAAGGACAGCCAGCTGACCTACGGCGAGATGGACCGCTATTCCAATGCGCTGGCTCACCAGCTCATCGACTTCGGCGTGCAGCCCGATGACTTCGTATGCGTGATGCTCGACCGCGTCAAGGAGTTCCCGTTGGCCGTGCTCTCCATTCACAAGGCCGGAGCAGCCTACACACCCCTGGACTTCGAATACCCCAACGAGCGTCTCCGCTATATGCTCGAGAACTCCGAATCAAAAGTCCTGATTACTACTCACGACGTCCTTGAAGCCAAACAGGCCGAGGGCGACTTCAGCACCGCTGCCGCCAAGCCCTTCTTCATCGACGACTTCATGACCACTGTGGTCGGCGGTTTCCCCGCCGACGTCATGCCAAATGAAATTGTAAATGGTAAATCGTCAAATTGTAAATCAATTGACTTGTCCCGTCCCGACGGCCTCGCCTACATGATTTACACCTCCGGCTCCACCGGCAAGCCGAAGGGCGCCATGCTCCATCAGGCCGGCTTGCGCAACTTCATCGCCGTGGTCATCGATATGGAGAAGTTGACCGCCGATGACCGCATCAGCGGCCATCGCTCCTTCTCATTCGACGCGCATATCGAGGATATGTACCCCGTGCTGACGCTCGGAGGCTCCTTCCACATCATGCCCGCGGAGATTCGCAAGGACCTGGCCGCAATACGCCAGTTCCTCATCGACCACCGCTGCACGGGTGGCGGCTACTCGACAGCGATGACCAGCCTCCTGCTCAACACCTTCGACGACCTCCCCATCCGATTCACCACGGGTGGCGGCGAGAAGATGGACGGCGTCTATAGCGACCATATCGAAATCATCAATGTTTATGGTCCCACGGAATGCACCGATGACACCTCGTACTATAGCATCGCCCCGGGCTGCCGCGTAGAGAATATCCCCATCGGACAGAGCGTGGCCAACAACTGGAACTTCATCGTCGATACGGCCGGCAACCTCGTGCCGCAGGGCGTAGCGGGTGAGTTGTGCTTCGCTGGCATTCAAGTAGGGCGCGGCTACTGGCGACTGCCCGAACGCACAGCCAAGTCGTTCGTTGACTGCCCCTTTGTGAAGCAGGACCGCTGGGGACACCCCGTCCAGATGTATCACACGGGCGACCTCTGCCGCTGGAACGATGAGGGACAGATAGAATATCTTGGACGCATCGACACGCAGGTGAAGCTGCGCGGTTTCCGCATCGAACTTGGTGAGATTGAGAGCAAGGCCTTGAACATCGAGGGCATCCGACAGGCTGCCGCCGAAGTTCGCAAGGTGCAGGGCAATGAGCACCTGGTGCTCTACTATACAGTGTCTGATGGTTCACCCATCGGAGAAGATGACATCCGCGCCTCCCTCGCTGCCTCCTCGCTGGCTGAATACATGGTGCCTGATGCCTATGTGCAGATGGATGTCATGCCCATGACGCCCAACGGCAAGATCAACCGCAAGGCATTGCCCGCCCCCGAGATGAAGCGCTCCGCCGAGTATGTAGCTCCCGTGGGCGAAACAGAAGAACTCTTCTGCAGCATCTTCTCCGACGTGCTGAAGATTCAGGAGGTAGGCGCCACCGACAACTTCTTCGAGATCGGCGGCACCAGCATCAACGCCATCAAGGTCATCGTCGAGGCCAGCAAGCACGGTGTGCAGATGGTGTTCAACGACCTTTTCAACCTGAAGACCCCGAGGGCGCTGGCCGCAAGCCTCACCCCCGACCCCTCTCCAAAGGGCGAGGGGAGTGAACACACTCAAGAGCAGAATCTATCTACTCCCCTCTCTATCGGAGAGGGGTCGGGGGTGAGGCTTCTTCTTGCGGCCAATACGCTCGACCATTTCCTCAATGGCAAGCGTCTGGCTATTGGCGATGTCCTGCTGACAGGTGCCACCGGCTATCTCGGCATCCACATCCTCAACGAACTGCTCACGAACTTCCACGGGAAGATTCTCTGTCCTGTCCGTGCGAAGGGAGACAGCGAAGCGCTGAGCCGCATCAAGACCCTCTACTTCTACTATTTCGGCCGTACTGAAGCCTTCGACCATTTCGACGAGCGCGTCAAAGCCTTCGCCGCAGAAGTCACCGAGGCCAATGCCCTCAGTGTGCTCGACAATTCCCCCGCCAATGCCCCCAGTGTGCTCGACGGTTTTCCCGTCGAGCCCCTAACCGTCGTGAACTGCGTCGCCAACGTGAAGCACTTCTCTGCCGGCAATGACATTGAGATGGTGAACATCGAGTCTGTGCGCCATCTCATTACCTTCTGCCTGCGCACCTCTTCGCGTCTGATACACATCTCCACCAACAGCATTGCCGGCATCAGCATCGACAACGTGCCTGGCCCCGAGGTCAAGCTGACGGAGCAGGACTTATACATCGGTCAGAACATCGATGCCAACAAGTATGTCTTCTCAAAGTTCAAGGCCGAGGAACTGGTGCTCGACGCCATCGCCCACCACGGCTTGAATGCGAAAATTATGCGCGTGGGCAACCTCTCAGCCCGCCAGAAGGACGGCGAGTTCCAAATCAACTTCAACACCAACAACTTCCTGGCTACGTTGCGGGCCTACGTGGTATTGGGCATGGTGCCTTACGCTGCCCTCGACCAGCGTTTTGAGTTCTCGCCCATCGACGAGGTGGCTCACGCCATCATGTTGTTGGCACAGACGCCGCAGGAGTGTGTCGTCTTTCACCCCTACAACACCCACCGCCAGTTCCTCAGCGATATCCTAATGGGCTTTGCTGAGGCAGGCATCTCGCTGAAGCGTGTGGAAACAGACATCTTCCAGCAGGCCTTGGAGAAGCTGACGGAAAATCCCGACCTCATCACCCTGCTACGTCCGCTGATGGCATACGACATGGGCGGTAAGCATACCACGCGCTGGATAGAATCTACCAACGACTACACCACACAAGTCCTCTATCGCCTCGGCTTCCAGTGGCCTCCCACTGCTGCCGACTACGTCCACCGCTTCGTGGATACCATTGTGGGCTTCGACTTCTTCAAGGTCTGAGCCTTTTGCCGGAACCTTAATAGTTTTCAGCTTTGAGCTGGAAATAGCTCTGGGGGTGGTCACAGGTAGGACACACCTCGGGGGCTTGCTTGCCGATGACGATATGGCCGCAGTTGGCACACTGCCAGATGACATCGCCCTCACGGCTGAAGACAACAGCATCCTGGATGTTTTTCAGCAACTGACGATAGCGCTCCTCGTGGTGTTTCTCAATGGCACCCACCAACTCAAACTTCGTGGCAATCTCATCGAAACCCTCTTCGCGCGCTTCCTTGGCCATACGGGCATACATATCTGTCCACTCGAAGTTCTCGCCGTTGGCAGCATCTTCCAGGTTCGTAGCGGTGTCGCTCACGCTGCCGCCATTCAGGTACTTATACCACATCTTGGCATGTTCCTTCTCGTTGGCTGCCGTCTCCTCGAAGATGGCGGCAATCTGCACATAGCCGTCCTTCTTGGCTCTGGAGGCAAAATACGAGTACTTGTTGCGAGCCATGCTCTCACCGGCAAAAGCCTCCTTGAGGTTTTGCTCGGTCTTGGTTCCTTTTAGTTCTTTCATAACATCTTAGGATGAAGGTGAATAAAAAAATGAATGATAACAAGTTTACAGTTCCCATAGGTTCTCATGCCAACGGATCTCGGGGGCTTCAACCGGGCTGTGGACAACAACGGCGATGGCAGAATAGCGAACAGGCATGGGTGATGGATGCTGCAGCTTCCAGGCCATCATAGCGCGCCACATGAGCGCTTTCTTCTTTGCCGTGATGGCGTCCTCGGCTTTCCATTCCTCTCCGTGGCGTGTCTTCACCTCTACGAAGTAGAGTGTCCCATCCCGTTGGGCGATGATGTCTATCTCCTGGTGTGCATGCCGCCAGTTCCGTGCCAGGATCTCATAGCCGTTTTCTGTGAGGTAACTCACGGACACATCCTCACCCCATTTACCAAAGTCATTATGGTGCGCCATAAGAACCTCTGGAGTTGTTTACAGGACGCTGACTTTCAGCTTGGCATACGCACGCTCCACCTTCTCCAGCGCCTTCTCCACGGTCTCCGCACGTGCCAGGAGTACACCCATGCGGCGGTGCCCCTGAATGAAGGGCTTCCCGAAAAGACGAATCTGCACATCGGGCTCTGCCAACACCTCCTCCAGGTTCTCAAACTCCACCATGGTCGTATCACCTTCCACCACAATGGCCTTGGAGGCAGAGGGACCATAGAAGTTCACCTTCGGGATGGGCAGCCCAAGCACGGCACGGGCATGAAGAGCAAACTCCGACAGGTCTTGAGAGATCATGGTCACCATACCGGTGTCATGCGGACGAGGCGACACCTCGCTGAACAGCACATGATCACCGCACACGAACATCTCGACACCGAAGATTCCGTAACCGCCCAGGGCATCGGTGATCTTCTTGGCGATATCCTGTGCCTGCGCCAGTGCCTTCTCACTCATGGGCTGTGCCTGCCATGACTCTCGGTAGTCACCATCGACCTGATGGTGGCCTATGGGGTTGAGGAATGTGGTGCCACCGCTGTGACGCACGGTAAGTAGCGTGATCTCATAGTCGAACTTGACGAATCCCTCTACAATCACCTCGCCACCTCCGGCACGACCGCCCTCCTGGGCGATCTTCCAGGATGTGTCGGCATCTTCGGGACGTTTGCATACGCTCTGGCCATGACCCGAGGAACTCATAATCGGCTTCACCACACAGGGGGTACCGATCTCCTTGAGGGCTGCATCAAACTCCTCGCGCGTAGCGGCGAAACGGTAATTGGATGTCGGCAGTCCCAGTGTCTCGTGAGCCAGCTGCCGGATGCCCTTGCGGTTCATGGTCAGGAAGGTGGCGTTGGCTGTAGGGATCACGTTGTAACCTTCCTTCTCCAACTTCACCAGCTCGGGCGTGGCGATAGCCTCCACCTCGGGGATGATGATGTCCGGTTTCTCCTGTTCGATGATTGCACGCAACTTCGCGCCGTCCAGCATGGACAGCACATAGCTGCGGTGTGCCACCTGCATCGCCGGGGCATGCTCATACCTGTCAAGAGCGATGACCTCAACGCCATAACGCTGCAGTTCTATTGCGACCTCTTTTCCCAGTTCTCCCGAGCCGCACAGGAGTGCTTTCTTTGCCACTTTGGTCAGTGGAGTGCCTATCTTTACCATATCACTAGAAAATTGATTCTTGTTCGTTTACATTCCAGGTCTGCGGATGGTCAACCGGATAGCTTCTGCATGTTCTTTGCAGAACGAGTCGCTGTCGCTCACCACACATGCCAGATATCCGCCGCCACCGGCCCCGGGCATCTTGTATGCCAGTACCCCCGGCACCTTCGCCCACCTATCAATCATCTCCTGAATTGCCCCACCTGAATCCTGAATCCCCTTAGTCTTTAGTCCTTTTACTTTAGTCCTTCGACTTTCGTCTTGAACCCTGAACCCTTCACCATTCACCGGCCTCACCATCCCCGGGAACATCGCCACCTGCGCCTCAAAGCTGGCTTGATAGGCGGCAGCGAAAGAAGAAAGGTCGCGCGCCAGAATCGCCTTCCAGCAGTCATCTGCGGCCTTAGCCAGCGCACGCACATGCGGTTCATCAATCACCTTCCCCTCCACCACGCTGCATCCGGGCATGCGCGGCTCCATGGGAATCATCGCCAAATGGTTTTCCAACCAACTCAGGATGCCCTCGTCATAGCAGGTCTCTATCTTCTCTGGCCAAAAGCGGTTGTTGTAATAGTGGCGACACAACCCGGGCACGCAGACACCGATAGCATCTTGCGCCCCGCTGATGATGCCATCCGAGCGCTCTGGGTCATTCTCGAAACAGAACACCAGTTTCGCCAGCGTCTCCGGCTCCATATTGGGCAGCTGGTACGGCCATATCTTCTTAATCATATTGCGGGTCGATGTGGAAAGACCGCAACGCTCACGTATTTCAAACGTGGGTTCCAGACTGATGGTGAGGGCCCAGCCTGGGGCATATTGGCTTACATAGGGCTGGTCTATCCATGTGCCCGCCAAATCCAGACGGGTTGGAATACGGCTTTCCGTCTTCTTTAAGTCGGTGGAAGAGCGCGCTGTCAGTCCAGGCTGCGGCACGCGTTCCAGCACCACATACTCGATGCCGTGCTCCTCGCAGAAACGACGTTTGTCATCGTTACCCCCATCACTGTTCACCACCAGGATGTCCGGTTTCAGCGCCTCCACCGTGGGCACAAAGTCCATAATGCCACTGCCCGCGTTGATAAAGGCATCCTTCACATAGCGGATGCTCTTGACCATAAACAGACGCTCCTGCTCGCTATACACCGTCTTGTGGTGTTTATATTCTTGAATCGTAGCGTCGCTGCCAATGCCCACATACAGGTCACCATATTCCGCCGCCTGACGGAAAAACTCCACATGCCCGCTATGCAGCAAATCATAACAACCACTCACAAAAACTTTCTTATTTGCCATTATCTCTTAAACATTAAACATTAAACCCTCAACCATAAACCCTTAACCATAAACCCTTAACCATGAACCTTAGCCCCAAGAACCCTCAACCCTTAACCCTTCACCCTTAACCCTTAACCATAAACCCTTAACCATAAACCCTCAACCCTTAACCCTCAACCCTGGCGTTGATGCCCATGCCCGGCGCCAGCCCGAAGGGCTTCTTGGCATACTGTTTTTTATTTTCCATGCTGCAAAAGTACAAAACTATTCTATAATTCCCATCATTTTTTAAGGTTTTTCATAATTATTACCATTTTTCCTGCATCCTGAATCCTGAATCTTGAATCTATTTATTATTTATCATTTATCATTTATCATCTATCATTTATCATTTATTCCCTCATCCTTCATACATCGCACCTCATCCCTCAGCCTTCATACATCGCACCTCATCCCTCATCCTTCATTCGTCATTCGTCATTCTTCATCCCTCATCCCTCATCCCTCATCCTTCATCCCTCATCCTCCTCCCCCTTCCTCCATTCTAACCGCAAAGGCACAGAGGAACAAAGGCCGGTCCTGTTGTCGTCATAATCCTGAAGTACAGAAAGCCGCATGAATGGCGCTGCGCGCAAGCATTCATGCTAGGCGAAGGACACAGAGGGCTGCGCGATGAATCTTGAATCCTAAATCTGTCGTCCATCGTTTTCGTTAAACTTCTTAAACTCTTACCCCCCCCCCCTTGAACCGCGCGACAGCGCTTGAATCTTGAATCCTGAATCTTGAATCCTGAATCTTGAATCCTGAATCCTTAACCCTTAACCCTTCACCCTTAACCGAAGTACGCCTTCATCCTTCCTCCCTCCTCCCTCCTCTGTGACCTTCGCCTAAGCCAAAACCCGCGTAGCGTTTTGGCTGACTCTCCGTACAAATGAATGCGAGAGGACAGGCCTTTGTCCCTCTGCATTCTATGTTAAATTCCTAGAGATTTTCTGTTTTTAACTATATATTTAACACTTCTTTTATCAAGCCGCCTTAATTGCAGTATAATAATCAA
>CACZCZ010000015.1 GCA_902779845.1 uncultured Bacteroidales bacterium
GCTGGCAGCCTTAGAGAACGGCAAGGTAGATGCGGCAGGCGGTGAAAGCCTGACGCTGATGTTCAACAAGGAGTTGCTTGAAAAGGTGGATTCTGTGGGTGCAGGACTTCCGCCGATTCCGTTAGGAGCCTGTTACCGTCTGGATAATACCGAACTGCAGCAGGACTTCAACAGTTTCCTGGCCGAAATACGCAGTGACGGCACCTACCAGCAGATTATGGATCGCTGGAGCAATGCCGATGACCCCGCAGCCATGGACATTCCCCAACAACGCGGCACAGGGCGCATCCTACGCATAGCCACCTTTCCGGCCATGCCTCCGTTCAATTTCATTAATTACGGAAAGCCGTCAGGTCTGGAGCCGGAACTGCTGACGGAATGGGCTAACCGGCGTAACTGGCAACTGGAGTACCTCATTATGGACTTCGCCGCGCAAATTCCTGCCGTGCAGACGGGCAAGGCTGATATGGCCATGGGGGCTATCAGCATCACCGAAGAGCGACAGAAACAGGTGCTCTTTTCCGACGGCTATCTCGATTCGCACATCGTGCTGATGACGCGAAAGGGCGAGGCTGCCATACTCAGCAACCCCATTCAGCCGACCACCATAGAGAATGAGGAAATCCAATGGATGTGGGCTGTAGCTCTCCTTATAATCATAATAGGTGGCGGTGCATGGCTTTTTATACGCCATCAGCACGGCACTTGCCCGAAACCTCTTACGCCAGACAACAGTTCTCGGACATCCGACCTCCTCCGCATCTCGCACCTGAAGAAAAGCTATGGCAATCTCGACGTCTTGCGCGACATCAATACTGAAGTGCATCGCGGCGAGGTCATCTCCATCATCGGACCTTCTGGTACAGGTAAGAGTACACTCCTGCGCTGTCTAAACCTGCTGGAGCAGCCTACCAGCGGCAGTATCATCGTCGATGGAGAGGATATCCTCACTAAGGGCTATCCAGTCAACAGGCTGCGGCAGAAGATGGGCATGGTGTTCCAGTCGTTCAACCTCTTCGAGCATAAGACGGTGCTGGAGAACGTCATCTATGCCCCCTGCCAGCTGCGACATGAGTCAGAAGAGACGGCACGCGAGGAGGGACTGGCACTGCTGCGCAAAGTGGGACTGGCGGAGAAGGCCGACGTCTATCCGTCGAGTCTCTCCGGTGGCCAGAAACAGCGTGTGGCCATCGCCCGAGCCCTGGCCATGAAGCCCGATGTCATCCTCTTCGACGAACCTACATCGGCCCTCGACCCGACAATGGTGGGCGAGGTGCTCAGCGTCATCCGCCAGCTGGCCAAGGAGGGCATGACCATGCTCATCGTCACCCACGAGATGAAGTTCGCCCACGACGTATCGACGCGCATCTTTTTCATGTACGACGGCTATATCCATGAGGACGGCTCACCGGAGGTGATCTTCGAGAATCCGGTGCACAGCGCCACAAAAGCCTTTATACAGCGCATCCGCAAGGAGGTGTTCGAAATCGATAACCCCGACTTCGACTTTCTGGGCATGCACTCAGCCATGGGCGCCTTCTGCCACAAGTACGGCATTGCCGATAAACTGGAGACAGCAGAGCGGCTGACGGACCAGTTACTCGACGGCGCGATGGCCCAGTACCGCCCCATCACCGTCCGCATCACTCACAGCGAACAGTCGGGCATCACCGCCCTCGACTTCATGGTGGAGAAGATGACTGATACGCCACTGACTGATGTACAGCGTAACGCGCTCTCTGGTCAGTGCAAACAGGTAATAGAGGAACCCACCAAGCGGGGCTTCCGTGTGAAACTGATCATATAATTAATAACAACAAATAAAACGAAACAACACATTATTATAAAGACCATGAAAAATATGACGAATTGAGTGCTAGCCGCCACCCTCGTAATCATTTTTTTATATCTTTGCAGCACTCGGTCGAGGTGGTATACTTTTAAATTATTATTTGGTATACTTTTACGTTATCATTTACACAGGGATGAACACTTGGAGCTCCGCGCTGGCCTTCATTATAAACCTGTCCCCAAACGATATAGAACTGTGAACCACTACTGCGACGTTCTGGATTCACTTCGTCACCTTGTCTCGCAGCAGCCAATGCACCACGCTTATGGAAGAGCCCATCTTTTATCTCAGCATCAAGCGTGTAGTCTGGACCTCCTACTCCAAGCTTCTTTCCAGCAGGTGCGCCCTTTGAATCAGGATCACCGCCCTGAATCATAAAGTCCTTAATCACTCGATGGAACAGTGTACCATCATAATAGCCCTCCTTCGCCAGTTTCAAGAAGTTGTCACGATGGATGGGAGTCTCGTCATATAGGCGAATTACAATATCGCCAAGCGTTGTTTGAATCTTTACTTTCATGTCAGTATTGGTCGTTTATATAATTCTTTGTACTCATATCATAATAGAGTGCTTCCAACTCTTGCAAAGTCAGTTTCTCTACAGAATGTTCTATCACTCGTATCAACTCTTCACGTCGATATTCCTCTGATTGTCCGAAACGTCCTATATAAGCCATAGCCCTATTCTCCAATTATTGTTATTACCAGGTCTCTTGCTCCACCATAGTTTCTATACTCACAGAAATAGATGCCCTGCCATGTTCCCATATTCAGGTGTCCGTTGGTGATGGGAATAGTCAAACTTACACCACTCAGAGTAGACTTTGCATGTGCTGGCATATCATCAGCACCCTCCAAAGTATGCTCATACTCAGGTCTATTCTCTGGTACAAGACGGTTGAAGATGGTTTCCATATCAACCCTTACGTCTGGATCAGCATTTTCATTGATGCTCAGTCCGCAACTCGTATGCTTGCAGAATATGTTGATGATACCAGTCTTAGGCAGTTTTGGCAACTGACGTATTATCTCGCTAGTCACCAGATGGAAGCCTCTCGACTTGGGAGTAAGTGTTATCTCTAATTGCTGAATCATTCCTTATCTCGTTGAAATTCGCCACAAAATTACTAAAAACTGGCCTAATTTTGACCGTTTGTGCCATTATTGTGCCACTAAAAATGGCATATTTTGCACATAAAACGAGGTGTGCAAATAATAATAATTTGCACACCTCGTTGATTTTCAGTTGCTTGCGCCTGCGAAAACCGATTAATACTCATCCTCGTTGAAGAGGAAGTCTTCTTTCGTGGGGTAGTCGGGCCAGACATCTTCGATGTTTTCGTAGATGTCTCCTTCGTCTTCTATCTCTTCCAGGTTCTCGATGACTTCCATGGGGGCGCCGCTACGTACGGCGTAGTCAATCAGTTCCTCCTTGGTGGCAGGCCAAGGCGCATCTTCGAGTTTCGATGCCAGTTCCAGTGTCCAGTACATATGTTGTAGAGTTTAAAGTTTAAAGTTGAGCGTTTAAAGATTAAGGCTTAGAAATATACTGTTTTTGGGAAATCGGCCGCGAAGATACGAATAATTCGCTATTGGTGGTTCAAAAAATGCAATTATTTTGCACGTTTTGCCCAAATTAGTTCTTCTTGACCCGCAGAATGGTTGATTTTTTGTGCTAAAGCGAAGAAATAGTCGCTTAAGCGGTTGACATAAGCCAGCAAATCCTGATCGACTTCTGCTTCTGCGGCCATGGCGTAGATCCGTCGCTCGGCACGGCGGCAGACAGTGCGGCAGACATGGGCTTGAGCAGCGGCGCGAGTGCCCCCCGGAAGGATGAAGCCGCGCCAGCCCGGAAGTCCCTCCTGCGCAGTGTCGATGGCTCGTTCCATTGCCTGGACATCTTCCGGTGTGACGAAACGGCCCGGACGATAGTCGCGTTCTGAAGTGTCAGTGGCGAGCATGGAGCCGATGGAGAAAAGCAGGTGCTGCACATCGGTGAGGAGCTGGATGTCTGCATCGAGCGCTGCACAGACGACGTCGTCGGTGCGGAGCTCGGCCAGGAGCAGACCGATATGGGAGTTGAGTTCGTCCACGGTGCCATAGGCTTCCAGACGGATGTGGGTCTTAGGGATGCGCTGACCGCCTACAAGGCTGGTCATGCCGGCATCGCCGGTGCGGGTGTAGAGAGGCATGTTGAAGAGTGAAAAGTGATGAATGAAGAATGGGTTAGAAGTTGATGACGTAATGACGGGGTGAACGGGGCGGTCCGATGAAAAGCAGACCGTAGGTGTAGAGGTCGAAGGAGTGGGCTATGCGGTCGTCGTTGCGGAGACGCTGCCAGGCTGCGTGGCCAACGGCATCGTGGTGGATGCCTTCTACGATGAGTAGGGTAGTGGGCAGCTCGATGGGCGTAGTTGGCAGGCTGGCCAGCGAAGGATGGCTCAAGAACATGAGGTCGGCGTGGGCAGTCCGAGGGCTTGTAGATTCTATAGACTCCAACTGCTCAAGCTTGGCCGACGGTACGGCAGCAGACATATAAGCGGCCTCCGTAGGACAGTCGCCCACAAGGGTGATGCGGGCCGGATGGGCGTAGTTGGCCAAACGAAACAACAACCGGCGGCACGTGAGCGGGTATAGCCGAAACCACCGCACCCACCAGGGGTGGAGGGCGTTCAGCTGTGCATAGGCGTAGTAGGCGCCAGACTCATAGACCACACCGCGCAGGAAGGCGAAGGTGGCGGGTGAGTGTACGCCGTAACCTTTGCGATGCCGCACACGCAGCAGCCATATCCAAGGACGTCGGATGAGTTTCATGCTGCAAAGATACAAAGAAATTGATAAAAGTATAAAGTTTAGGGTTTAAAGTTTAAAGTTATTTCGTAAAAACTTCATACCTTTGCACCGTCAAACAACATGAAATGACAATTTTTTCAGTCTATGAGAACGCTTAAAAAGACAGAAATTGCGCTTCTTGAAGCGCAGGCATGCAGTGCCGAGGACTGGAGTCGCGTGCTTATCACCGACGAACACAGCCTAAGGTACATCCGTAACACTCGTTTTTCGGGAGACATCTGCATCGGCAGCTTCCAGAAGAGCTTTGATATGCCCGGCGGCATCCATAAGCATACTGGCATCTTCCATGCTACCCTGCACAACGTCACCATCGGCGACGACTGCTGCATTGAGAACATCAAGAACTATATTGCCAACTATGACATCTCCCACGACTGTTTCATAGAGAACGTGGATATCATCCTCTGCGACGGCCCCTCCAGCTTCGGTAATGGTGTTGAGGTGGCTGTGCTCAACGAGACGGGTGGCCGTGAAGTGACGATTCATGACCGCCTCACAGCACATGAGGCATACCTTGAGACCTTCTACCGCCATCGCCCCAAACTCATCACACGCTTGAAGCAATTTGCCGCAGAACGCACTGCGGCTTGCACCAGCACACGTGGTACCATCGCGGAGCACGTGACCATCGTGGACACTGGTTATATTAAAAATATGTACGTGGGCGCGTACGCGAAGGTGGAGGGTGCCGGTCGTCTGAAGAACGGAACGCTCAACAGCCGTCAGGAAGCTCCCATCCATGTGGGCTACGGTGTCATCGCAGATGATTTCATCGTGCAGGATGGTTCCAGCATTGAGGACTGCACCACGCTGACACGCGTCTATGTGGGCCAGGCTTGTTCGCTCGGTCATGGCTACTCGGCCAGTGACTCCCTCTTCTTCTGCAACTGCCAAGAGGAGAATGGCGAGGCCTGCGCCATCTTTGCCGGACCCTTCACTGTCACCCACCACAAGAGCACGCTGCTCATCGCTGGTATGTTCAGCTTCATGAATGCAGGCTCCGGCAGCAACCAGAGCAACCACATGTACAAGCTGGGTCCCATCCACCAGGGAGCTCTGGAGCGTGGCGCCAAGACCACCAGCGACTCCTACATTCTGTGGCCAGCCCGCATCGGTGCCTTCTCGCTCGTCATGGGACGTCACAGTAGTCACAGCGACACCAGCGACCTGCCCTTCTCGTACCTCATTGAGAAACATGGCGAGACGTGGCTCGCTCCGGCCGTGAACCTGCGTTCCGTCGGTACAGTGCGCGACGCACAGAAATGGCCCAAGCGTGACAAACGCTATGCTGAGGGCCGCATGGATCATGTCAACTTCAACCTGCTCTCGCCTTATACCATTGACAAGATGTTCCGCGGCCTGCATGTTCTCGAAGAACTGGAAACCCTGAGTGGAGCTACCAGTGATGTCTATGCCTATCAGAGTGCCAAGATCAGCAACCATGCCCTGTACCGCGGTCAGATGCTCTATCGCATTGCTATCGAGAAATTCCTGGGGAACTCCCTGATTTCACATCTCGAGCGTACCGACTGCTCCAGCGCAGAGAGCTTGCTGGAAGCCTTAAAGCCTACGCGTGTCGAAGGGACTGGTGTCTGGGTGGACCTCGCTGGACTCATTGCGCCCAAGGAGGTGGTCAATCAGCTCTTGGACGAAGTCGAAGCCGGCCGCGTGCCATCGCTTCAAGACTTCTCTGATGCCTTGAAGCATATTCATGAGAACTACTACCGCTACGAGTGGACATGGGCCTATGAGAAGATGCTCGAGTACTATGGTCTCTATCCCGACCGCATCACCATTGAGGATCTCATAGACATCATCCGCCGCTGGAAAGATAGCGTAGTGAAGCTCGACCAGATGCTCTATGCTGATGCCAAGAAGGAATTCTCGCTGTCTGCCCACACCGGTTTCGGTTTCGACGGTGCCAGCCAGCGAACTGTAGAGGCTGACTTTGAGCAGGTACGCGGTGATTTCGAGACCAACCCCTTCGTGATGGAGACACAGGCCCACATCGAGCGCAAGAGCGCACTTGGCGACAAGATGATTGCCCTCTTGGAGGGCTTGCAGTAGCCCTTATCCGTTAAAGAAGGTTAACAAAATCAAAAAATATTGACATAAGTGCTTCGCGTATTACGTGAAGCACTTATTTTTGCGGTGTGAAAGTGTAAAAAACACACGTATTATTGCATTTATCGAAAGATAATATCCTTCAAACTACTAATTAACTAATTTATTTCTAACAACATGAAGAAAATCTACTTCTTTCTTTCTTGCCTCCTCGCGTTAGTGGGGGCGAGTTCTGTAAAGGCGCAGAGCTGGGTAGAGCCCGTGGAGCCCACGAATCCTACGCAGGCGTTGCTGGACAAGGCTACTGCTCCGGAGTATGGCACGTCCTACTTCATCTTGAATGAGGGGTGTGGCCAGTTTGTGATTGGCGCTAACTCATGGGCTACGACAGTGTCTCTTTCCACTGACGGCATGCCTTACATGAAATTTCTCATGGAAGATCCGAATGACGGTTCGGAGAACTTCTTAATAAAGGTTGACGGCCAATATACCACTTATGGTAGTGGTTATGAAGGTGGCCGTAGTGTGGGTAACGACTATGTTTGGCGCGATGACAATCAAACTACGGCTTTCATTGACTGCAATGGACGTGGTAAGAAATATTGGACGCTTACTGAGACCGGGGTCGGAAACTCCTACTATTGGCAGTCTGCTGAAGGTCAGGGTGACATCAGTTATGATGTTTCCGCCCACTATGCTGCTGGTGATGCCCCTGGCAAGGCTGTAATCTTCAACAAGTCCATCAACGACAATAACATCACATGGCTCTTTATCCCCGCTGATGAGGTGGACGTGGATGCTTACAAAATAGAGGCTGACGCATACGCCGACGCTATGAAGATCTACAATGCCCGCAAGGCTCTCTATGACCTGCTGGTTGATGCCAACGCGTATGGTGCCGACTATGCTGCTGCCAGCGCTGTCTATAACACTCCCGATGCTACGGTTGATGAACTCAATGCTGCCATCGACGAATTTAAGCCTGTGGTGACTGCTGCACTTCTGGCCTATGCCAAGAAGAACTCTACTGCTGAGGAACCCGTTGACATTACCAAGTACATGATTGTGAACCCCAACTTCGAGACAAAGACTGCTGACGGTTGGACGGTTGACAAGATTGGTGCCAACTGTGGCTTCCAGAACAATGCTGTTTATGCAAATGAAGAGGAAGGCGTACTGATTTCCAACTTCATCGAGGCTTGGCGCCCCGCCACTGCACAGACTTGGACAGGCGAGCCTTGGACAATTCCTCCCTACTACCTGCTCGACGGTAAGATCTGCCAGACCATTGACGCGCTGCCCGCTGGTCACTACATTCTGGAGTGCGACGGTATTGCCCGCAACCAGGCTCCTTCCACTGATGAGAGCTATGTAGATCCCGACGACTACAAAGGTATCTATCTCTTCTACAGTGATGGTTCCATCACTGTTCACAGCACGGAAACCCTGAAGGATGTGGAAAGTGGCGAGTTCGATGACGATGGTAACCCCATCCGTGTGCCGTCACACTTCGTATTCGAGTTCGATATCCAGGATGTGGACAGCCTCACCATCGGTTTGATGACCGAGGATACCAATATGAACTGGATGGCTGCCGATAATTTCACGCTGTCTATGGCAGGTTCTAGCCAGCAGTTGCCTTCTTACGTGGCTCTGCAGGGCGAAGTGAGCACCGTTGCAGGTATTCTGGAGAAGGTTGAGCAGGATCTGATTATTGCCGAGCAGGCTGTGGCTGACAACTTGGAAAGCGTCTATAAAGAGGTGAAGCCTTTGGCTGATGCCGCTTCTGATCCCACAAAGGACGCAGCCTATGTTGCAGCTTACACCAAGCTGATTGGTGCCCGCAACGCACTGACCGCTTCTGAGGCTGACTATAAGAAGGCCTACGACTTCATTGACAAGCTGACTGCAGACCACGATGCCTATGAGTTGAAGGCTGGTTACGCAGGTGTCGTAACAGCCGTCTCAAACCTCCTTGATAGTATGCAGCAGGGCTATGATGAGCGCACGCTGACCAGTGCTGCTATCACCTCTGCTATTGACGGCTACTCTGAAATGATTAAGAGCGCTATTCAGGTTGTCTTCAATGATGCTGTCAAGGCTGGCGAGCCTCTCGAGGAAGGTCTCGACATCACTCCGCTCTTCGAGCACATGGGTTATGCATGGGGCACCAGCCAGGTCGCCTTCTCCAATGGCTATCCCGCTGAGAACCCCGTGTGGATGAACGAAAGCAAGACCGGTAACTTCAAGACCAATTACAGCACAGCTGAGGTGTGGGATGCACGTCCCTTCAACATCTATCGTGAGTTCAAGGGCCTTCCCAAGGGCAAATATACCATCAAGGTACACGCCCTCTATCGTGTTAAGGCGAATTCCGGTGATCAAGGACTGGAGGGATATAACTACGCTAATTACTGGGCTGGTGATTATGACGATCCCGACTACGCTTGGCTCTATGCAAATAACAACAAGGTACACCTGACCAACATTGCTGAAATGGCAACGAGCGCCAATATCGACGGCGGCGTGGAAGTACAGGATGATCCTAACACGGGTGGTGTCGGTTATCTGGTCAACAACCAGAGCGGCGCTTACAAGCTCTTCACGGATCCCGCTTATGCTGACGCTGCTGAAAAAGGCTATATCGGTGTCAGCGCCAACGTCTTTGAGGATGGCGGCTCCTTCACGGCCGGTATCCGTGGTACCGAAAATCTGGAAGGTAACCACTGGGTGCTCTGGTACAACTTCGAACTCTACTACGATGGTATGCAGGAGTCTCTTGATGATGAACTTCAGGCTCTGCTCGACGACCTGCAGGAGCTCGAGGATAACCTTGTCGGCAGCAGCGTTGCAACGACTGTAAAGCTAATGTCAGACGCCAAGACTGCCGGTAAGGCTGCTCTCGGTAAGGCGGTAGATGTTCAGGCTGCAGCTATCCTGCAACTCCAGGCTGCCATCAAGGCTGCCAACGAGAGCGAAGCACTCTGTGTGAAGATCATGGAGCTTCATGGACAGTATGAGACGATGCTGGATGACATGATGGGCCAAGGCACCTTCAGCGATACGCGCATTGAGGAAATCCTGGAGGAAATCGAGGGCGCCCAAGACATGGATGAGTTCGAAAGCGATGCACAAATCCAGGCTTGGATTGCTGAGCTGCCCGAGGCTTGGGTGAACTACATCCTGAGCATGGAAGAGCTGAACGATGCTACACTGGATGATCCCGTGGCGCTGCCCATTATCGTCAATCCTGACTACACCCAGGGTAGCAACCACTATGAGGGCTGGACAATCGAGGGCAATGTCTCAGGCGGTAACGTCGGTAATTACAATGAAGAGTACCTTGAGTTCTGGAACAACAGAGCAGGTTCTGATTGGACCATCTATCAGGAACTGGCTAAGCTGAAAGAGGGTTACTATACTCTCCAGGTTGACGGCCTCTATCGTGCTGCTGGCAGCGATGCTGATATCCAAAGCCTCAAGGACGGCGACGTGAAGATGGATGAGTACATTTTCGCCAACAACATGAGCCAGCCCGTGATTGCATGGACAGACTCTGTGAATGGTGCCCTCATCGGCACACTCGCAGAACTGCATGAGACAGTCGAATATGCGGGAATCAACGGTGTGGAATACAAATATGAAGTTACACCCGGTGACACTGTTCGCTTTGTGGCTCCTAACACGCGTGCTAATATGAAGACCTTCGCAAACGTCGGTCGTTATCAGAACCGGCTTAACTTCTCTTATGTGGAAACGGATGGTCCCGTCCGCATCGGTCTGAAGGCACTCACCACTTATGCCAACAACTGGAGCCCCTTCGGCTTCTGGAAGCTCTACTACCTCGGCACTGAGGCTCCTGATGCTGTCAAGGATATCACCTCTGGCGAGCAAGCTATCAAGACGGGTAGCCTCTACACCATCGACGGCCGTCTCATCCGTGGCAATGCTACGCTGAACGACCTCCGCAACGCCGGTCGTGGTGTTTACATCCTCAACGGCAAGAAGGTGGTTGTGAAGTAACGGCTTGTAACAATGAATAGTTTGAGAGGAGCGGTTTTGCCGCTCCTCCCTTTTTTTGTGTGCAATCAATAAAAGAAAAGTCCGCAATCTCCGAAGAGTATTGCGGACCAACGCCCTGCGCTCCAGGATGGGCTTGAACCAACGACCCCCTGATTAACAGTCAGGTGCTCTAACCAACTGAGCTACTGAAGCAGTGCTTTTCCGAGTGGCGCGCTCCAGGATGGGCTTGAACCAACGACCCCCTGATTAACAGTCAGGTGCTCTAACCAACTGAGCTACTGAAGCAGTTTCGAAGCAGTTTTTTTGCTTTTTTCTCGGAATTGCGGGGCAAAAGTAGTGCTTTTCTCAAAAATAAGCAATACTTTTGCAGAAAATTTTATGAATCATGACGAAAATCATTGGAATTGGCAACGCTTTAGTGGATGTTTTGGTCCATATTGACAACGAAAAGCTCTTGTATGAGCTCGGATTGCCGAAGGGAGCAATGACCCATATTGACCGTAAGGGGCTGATGCGTCTGCGTCAACGTCTGGTTGGCGTTCACGTTGAACGTGCCACAGGTGGAAGTGCCGCCAATACCATTCATGCGTTAGCTGTGCTGGGACATCACACTGGCCTCATCGGTGCTGTGGGTGATGACGAGACGGGGCGTTTCTTTGCAGAACAGAACCGAGCCCGAGGCATAGACCTGCATCTGGCCATCATCGCTGATGAACAGACGGGAACCGCCAATACGCTGGTGACGCCCGACCACGAGCGCACCTTTGCCACTCATCTTGGTGCCGCGGTTTATCTGGAGCGTGCGCTGTGCGAGGTGGACTTGTCCGCTTACGACCTGCTTCACATTGAAGGCTACCTTCTGCAGGACGATATCCTGCTGCACAAGATCTTGCAGGCGGCGAAGGATGCCGGACTTCGGATCAGCTATGACTTGGCATCGTGGAATATTGTCCGCGACCACCATGCTGTCGTTACAGATCTGATGGAGAAGTACGTCGATATTGTCTTCGCCAACGAGGATGAGGCTGTGGCATTCTGTGGCGTTGATGACCCGAAACGGGCACTGCGCGAGCTGGTAGCCAAGACGGACATCGCCGTGGTGAAGGTTGGCAAACACGGTGCGATGGCTATGACACAGGAGACGGGTGACGAGGTGTTCTTTGCACCGGCACAGGAACGGACAGTCGTGGACACCACAGCAGCCGGCGATTTCTTTGCAGCTGGATTCCTGCACGGCCTCGTCGGCAATAAGTCCATTGACACTTGCCTTGCCTACGGCAACAGTATGGCAGGGGAGGTAATACAAGTGATGGGAACGCAGGTGGCTCCGGAGAAACTGCGCAAATGCTTATAGAAAACAAACACCATACAATGAAAAAGATACTCCTATCATTTGTGCTGGCGCTGACGCTTGCGGCCAGTGCCCAGGAACGTAAACCACAGACGGGCTTCGACATCAGCCGTAACCTGGAGGTGTTCGCAGACATCTACCGTCAGCTGGATATGTACTATGTCGATACCCTCTCTGCTGATACCGCTGTGCGATGGGCTATCGACGGGATGCTCTCGGAAATAGATCCCTTCACTATCTACTATCCGGGTGATGACGAGGAAGAGCTGAAGACGATGACCACGGGACGCTATGCTGGCATCGGTGCCATCATCCGTCCCTATAAACAGGAAGACAGGGCGGCTATCGAAGAACCTTACGAGGGCAGCCCGGCACAGGAGGCCGGCGTGCGGGCCGGCGATGTCATCCTGACCATTGACGGGAAGGATGTCAAGGGCTGGCCCATATCGGAGGTGAGCAAGAACCTGCGTGGTGAGGCTGGAACGACCTTTGAACTGTGTGTAAAGCGCGAAGGCGAGAAGAAACCTTTAGCATTCAAGATCACGAGACGACAGATACAGACGCCGGCGGTGCCCTGGTATGGCATCGTGGATGAGGAGGCACACGTGGGCTACCTCTACTTGTCAAGCGTCACCGACCACTGCTCGCGCGATGTACGTTATGCCGTGACCGAGTTGAAGCAACAGGGCATGGAGCGGCTCATCATCGATCTACGCGACAACCCTGGTGGTGCTGTTGTGGAGGCCGTGGAGATTGTGGGGATGTTCGTGCCGCGCGGTAGCTTGGTGGTCTCTACTCGGGGAAAGGTGGAGTCGATGTGTCATGAATACCGCACACCCGCAGAGCCTATTGACACCGTGATGCCGTTGGCCGTGCTGGTGAATGGTGGTTCCGCCTCGGCATCTGAGATTATCAGCGGTGCGCTGCAGGATCTGGACCGCGCTGTCATCCTTGGCCAGCGCACCTATGGCAAAGGTCTTGTGCAGGGTATCCGGGAGCTACCCTATCATGGTCACCTCAAGATCACCACAGCCCGTTATTACATTCCTTCCGGACGCTGCATCCAGGCCTATGACTATCGCCATCGCACTATTGACGGCGCTGCCACGACGTTGCCTGACAGCCTGACGCGCGAATTCCATACCCGTCTGGGTCGTCCTGTGCGCGATGGCGGCGGAATACTCCCGGACAGTGTCCTCGTGGTGGACAGTGTGCCTACAATGGTCTATGATCTCTACAACTCTGATGCGTTTTTCAACTATGCCAATCACTTTGTGGCCGCCCATCCTTCTGTCGTAGCACCGGCAGACTTCCACCTTACGGATGAAGACTACGCTGCCTTCGTGGATGCTATAGCGGCCAGCGACTTCACCTATAACGCCCGCTCTGTTGCTGCCTTGAATCAGGTGCGTCAGGTGGCGCGCATCGAAGGACGCTATGAGGAGGTGCAGGAAGATTTCAGCCGCCTCGAGGCCAAACTAAAGGCCAATGACCTGCGCGCAGACCTCGAACGTTTCCGTTCGCACATTCAGAAATATCTGGAAACAGAACTCGTCAGCCGCTACTACTACCAGCGTGGCGCGCTGCAGCACCAGGCGCAGAATGACAAGGCCATTCGTAAAGCTGTGGAGACGTTGCGTTGACTATTCAAACACTTCAGCCAACACCTCTAAGCTGCGGCTTTCTGGAAACTCGGGGATGTGCAGGCGGTAGAACTCTGTGACAATTTCCAGCGCCCGATGGCGCAAGGCGTGGTTAAGTCCAACGGCGCGCATCGACCGCAGGTCCATACGCAGGAACTTGGGGACGAGTGCAGACTCCTCGGGCTCAAGATAATATATATGGTACGGGCGCACGCGTGAGAAGGTCGCGGCCTGTAGGTCGAAATAGCAGCCTTCCTCCCAGTCCTCCACATTGGGAAGGAAACCCAGGAAACGCGTCAGGTGAAGCAGGAACACAATGTGGAAGTTGACGAACTGGTCGTCTCGCTCATCGAACCACGACAGGGCATTCGTCACGAACTCGAAGAGCGGGCGGTTCTCCTGCTCGCGACGCAGGGCGTGATACAGGAACTCGCTGAGAAATAAACTCATGGCCGTCTTGCGCGGCTCTATCGTCAGCGTTCGCCATGGTTGCCACAGCGATAATTCCTTGGGGCGTTGAAGGGCCGTCTTCACGTTGGGCTGCCATGCGACCTCCACCAGTGCCAATGGCTGCCACGCACTGGCTTTGATGCCGTTGCGCCCGATGCGCGACTGCGGCACGATAAATGGCACCACGCCGGCAGCCTCAGTGAAGATATCTACGATGATGCGATGATCGCCGTAGCGAAGAGAATGAAGGACGATTCCATGGCTACGCATGGGACAAAAGTAGCAAAAAATGACGAATAGAGCCCTTAGAAAGGTTGAAAATCATTGGTAAAATAATATTTTTTGTGGAAATGTTTGGTGCGTATTGTTTTTTACCGTACCTTTGCACCCGCAAATTCAGCCGCTGGTCCATTCGTCTATCGGTTAGGACGAGAGATTTTCATTCTCTAAAGAGCAGTTCGACTCTGCTATGGACTACAAATAAACGTAAATAGTAAATAGTCAAATCGTAAATTGAAATGGCAAATCATAAGTCGTCATTAAAGAGAATCCGTCAGGAGCAGAAGCGCCGCCTGCACAACCGCTACTATGCGAAGGCTATGCGCGCTGCCGTACGTACACTCCGTGCTACCACGGACAAGGCTGAGGCCGAGAAGCAGTATCCCGCTGTCCAGAAGATGCTGGATAAACTGGCAAAGGTGAACATCATTCACAAGAACAAGGCTTCCAACCTCAAGTCTAAATTAGCTCGTCATATCCAGAAGCTTGGATAAGACATCTCGTTGGCAAATATTTCCATCCTCCGTTTGGACGCTAGTCCAAACAAGTCCATAGCAAATTTTTAATACTTCCGTGAGAACAACGGGCCGTGAGGTTCATTGTTCTCTTTTTTTGTGCTTTGCGAGAAGATATTTTGTGCCTTACGTAACAAAAGTATGCGCGCGTGCGCGCGTGCGCGTGTGAAAAGCTGTTAAAAGGGCGAAATCTTTAAACTTTAAACTTTATTCTTTAAACTATTCTTACTATCTTTGCACGCAAAACGAGCTATATATTGAATATGGAAGAAGAAATCAAGAATGGCGCAAATTACAGCGCGAGTAACATTCAGGTCCTGGAAGGCTTAGAGGCTGTACGTAAGCGTCCGGCGATGTATATCGGTGATATCAGCGAGAAAGGTCTTCATCATCTCGTCTATGAAACCGTCGATAACTCCATCGATGAGGCCCTGGCAGGCTACTGCACCCACATCGAGGTCACCATCAACGAGGACAATAGCATCACTGTACAGGACAACGGACGTGGTATTCCAGTGGATATGCACGAGAAGGAGCACAAGAGCGCCCTGGAAGTTGTCATGACAGTGCTCCACGCCGGCGGTAAGTTCGACAAGGGCTCGTATAAGGTTTCCGGTGGTCTCCACGGCGTAGGTGTGAGTTGCGTGAACGCCCTTTCTACGCACATGCTCAGCCAGGTGTTCCGCGATGGCAAAATCTATCAGCAGGAATATGAGAAGGGTAAGCCGCTCTATGATGTGAAGATTGTGGGAGAGACGGATCTGCGCGGCACGCGTCAGCAGTTCTGGCCCGATGGCTCCATCTTCATCACTACAGAGTATAAGTACGATATCCTGGCCAACCGCATGCGTGAGCTGGCATTCCTGAATGCCGGCATAACCATCACGCTGACAGATATGCGCCCCGACGATGAGGGCAATACGCGTCAGGATGTGTTCTACAGTAAGGACGGCCTTCAGGAGTTCGTGCGCTACATCGACAGCACCCGCACACACCTCTTCAACGATGTCATCTACCTGAACACCGAGAAGCAGGGCATTCCCATCGAGTGCGCCATCATGTACAACACTGCCTACAGCGAGAACCTCCACTCCTACGTCAACAATATCAACACCATCGAGGGTGGTACCCACCTGCAGGGCTTCCGCATGGCGCTGACGCGTACGTTGAAGAAATATGCAGAGGAACAGTGTGCCAAGGAACTGGAGAAGTTGGAGAAGAACAAGGTGGAGATTTCCGGTGAGGACTTCCGTGAAGGTCTTACCGCCGTCATCAGTATCAAGGTGGCAGAACCTCAGTTCGAGGGCCAGACCAAGACGAAGTTGGGTAACAGCGAAGTTGCAGGTGCCGTGCAGCAGGCTGTCGGCGAGGCACTCTCCAACTATCTTGAAGAGCACCCGAAAGAGGCTAAACTCATCGTGGACAAGGTTATCTTGGCAGCTACGGCGCGTGTGGCAGCCCGCAAGGCACGTGAAAGTGTACAGCGCAAGTCTCCGCTCTCGGGTGGCGGACTTCCCGGCAAACTCGCCGACTGCAGCGACCGCGACCCTGCCAACTGCGAGATGTTCATCGTCGAGGGTGACTCCGCAGGCGGCAGTGCCAAGCAGGGCCGCAACCGCCACTTCCAGGCCATCCTCCCTATCCGCGGTAAGATTTTCAATGTGGAGCGCGTGATGTGGCATAAGGCCTTCGAGCATGAGGAGGTCAACAACATCATCCAGGCTCTCGGCGTGCGCTACGGTCTCGGTGATGACAGCAAGGAAGCCAACTACGACAAACTGCGCTACCACAAGATTGTCATCATGACCGATGCCGATGTCGATGGCTATCACATCGACACCCTCCTGATGACGCTCTTCTATCGTTATATGCCCGAACTCATCCAGAAAGGCCACCTCTACATCGCCACTCCCCCTCTCTACCGCTGTAAGAAAGGTAAGATTGAAGAGTACTGCTACAACGACCAGCAGCGTATGCAGTTCCTTATGAAGTACAACGATGGTCAGGAACAAGGCGTCTATACCCAGCGCTACAAAGGTCTGGGTGAGATGAATCCCGAGCAGCTTTGGGAGACTACCATGAACCCCGAGACACGCCTCTTGAAGCAAGTGACCATTGAGGATGCTGCCGGTGCCGACTATGTATTCTCCATGCTTATGGGTGAGGATGTCGCTCCGCGCCGCGAGTTCATAGAGAAGAACGCTAACTACGCAAACATTGATGCATAGTGATAGGCGCATTGCCAATGGCAGCGCACAGGAATACTAAAAATCGCCCATTTCATCGGAAACGAGATACGATGAAATGGGCGATTTCTTTATTGGAACGTGTTCTTATCCGAAAAAGAGGTTGGCTACGATGATAGCTGCAATCACAGATGCCAGATCAGCGGCTAAACCGCAGGGTAGGGCATAGCGTGTGTTGCGGATTCCTACACTGCCGAAATAGACGGCCAGGATATAGAAGGTCGTGTCTGTGGAGCCTTGGAAGATGCAGCTCAGGCGTCCGGCAAAGGAGTCGGGGCCGTAGGTCTGCATGCATTCCAGCATCATACCACGGGCGCCACTGCCGCTAAGAGGTTTCATGAGTGCGGTGGGTAAAGCTCCTGTGATGTCGGCATGACCGCCGCAGGCCTCCACAATCCAACCGATGCCGCTCAGTAGCCAGTCCATTGCACCCGATGCGCGGAAGGCTGCGATGCCTACTAGGATAGCGATGAGGTAGGGGATGATGCCCACAGCTGTCGAGAAGCCGCCCTTGGCACCTTCAATGAAGGCGTCATATACATTAATATGTTTGCGCACGCCCGCGAGGATGAAAGCCACGATGATGGCTAGGAGGACGATGTCGGCGACATTGGCGGAGAAGACACCCATCTCTTGCTGTGACAGGGTCTTCGCTGCCCATGCCATTCCGGCTACGATGAAGGCGAAGACAGCCAGGGTGATGAGCACGGGACGGTTCCACAGATTGATACGCTGGATGGCACCGGTGATGGCGACGCCTACCACCATGGAGATGAGCGTGGCTAAGAGAATCGGGATGAAGATATCAGTAGGTTCTGCAGCACCCATCGAGGCACGGTAGGCAAAGATGGACACGGGTACGATGGTGAGTCCGGCAGTGTTCATCACGAGGAACATAATCATGGAGTTGGAGGCGGTGTCTTTGCGCGTGTTCAGTTCTTGCAGTCCCTCCATTGCCTTCAGACCTAATGGCGTGGCAGCGTTGTCGAGTCCCAGCATGTTCGCTGAGAGATTCATGAAGATGTTACCTACCACGGGGTGTCCTTCGGGAATTTCGGGAAAGAGCCTTCGGAACAGAGGCCCCAGCCAGCGCGCCAGCGTGTTGACTACACCACCCTGTTCGCCTATTTTCATAATACCCATCCACAATGAGAGTACGGCAGTGAGGCCGAGGGAGATCTCAAAGCCGTTTTTTGCCGCATCCATCGTGGCATTCATGATGGCGGGAAAGACTTCTACATCGGCGAAGAATACCAATTTCACCGTTGCTACAGCGGCAGCGATGATGAAAAATGCAATCCAAATATAGTTCAGTGCCATGTTATTGTTGTATGAGAATCAGAGACTGTTGAGGAGGTAGAGCTTACCATCGTTCACGAGTTTGATGATGAGCTCGCCGAAGAGCGTGTTCTGCCAGGCGAACCACTCGCGGGTGAAGTGGGTGGCATCGTCCTTGTTGAAGCTCTCGTGCATGAAGCCCGTGCCGGCATCGGTGTCCATGAGCATTCTGATGCATGCCTTGATCTCGGAGTCATCGGTGCTGGTGAAGGCTTTCATCATGATGGACATGGGCCAGGGCATATCATGTCCGATGTGCGGACCGCCGATGCCTTCTCCGGCTTTTCCGCGGAAGAAGTAGGGGTTGTCCTCACTCCATACGAAGCGACGTGTGTTCTGGTAGATGGGGTCGCTGGCAGGTACATCGCCGAGGTAGGCCATGGCGAGCAGTGAGGGCACGTTGGCGTCGTCCATCAGTAGCTGGTTGCCGAATCCATCGATTTCGTAGGCGTAGATGGGGCCGTATTTGGGGTGGATATTGATGGCATATTTGTTCAGCGCCTCATGTACTTCGTTGGCCAGATCGGTACATTGTTGTGCCAGGTCTGTGCGTCCATTTACCTTCGTGAGAATCTCGGCGGCATGGCGTAGTTGCGTTACGGCCATGAAATTAGAGGGGATGAGGAAGAGGAAGGTGGTGGCATCGTCGCTGGGGCGGAAGGCAGATGCGATGAGGCCAACGGGCTTGACGGGAGCGCCCCAGCCGTTGTTGCTCATCGTGTCGAGTTGGCGTGTGGTTTTGCGCTCAAAACGATATTTCCCACGGTTGCCGTCTTTGTGTTGTTGGTCGTGGAATGTGGCGAGGATGTTCTGCACGGCCTTGATCCAGGCATCGCCGAAGATGGAGGTGTCACCCGTTACCGTCCAGTACTCATAGGCCAGACGGATGACATAGCACAGCGAATCAATCTCCCACTTGCGCTCATGCAATTCGGGCTTCATGTCGGTGTAATCGCTCTGCCAGGGGCCGTTGGGATTGGGCTCCTTGTTGAAGGCGTTGGCAAAGGGGTCAATATTGATGCATTTGAGTTGTCGCAGGATGACACCGGCGAGCATCCGTTGCAGATGCTTGTCCTTGGGGGCCAGCTTTACATAGGGAAACACCTGTGCGCCAGAGTCTCGCAGCCACATCGCGTGAATGTCACCCGTATATACAAAGGTGTCGGGATTGCCTTCGCTGTCGGTTTCGGTGTAGTGTACCGTAGTGTCAAGGGTGTTGGGGAAGCAGTTGACAAACATCCATGCCAGGCGCACATTCGTGAGCTGTGCTACGATCTCCTGAATCTGCTTCTCGACGGCATCGGAGCGGAACAGCCGTTCGGCGACCGCCGGGCGGTTGTTGACTTTCAGCACATCCGCTTTCTCAACGGGGATGTCTCGCTTGGCGAGAGTGCCTGCAAACAACGGTAGTGTTAAGGAGATAAATACGAATACAAAGGATAGGAATTTCTTCATATCTTATGCGGTATTTGCGATTGGACTGCGCAAAGGTAGTTAAAAAGCAGGTTTTTTGAAAACTTTAAGCTTTCAACTTTAAGCTTTCAGCGAAATATTCGTATCTTTGTCGCAAAATTATACCGAAAAAGTCCGATTACATGGAATCAATTCGTCCTTATGAAGCCGATGTGCGACGCTATGACGCGTCTGAAACACTTTATGCCCGCTGCGGTCACAGCGGTGTCCTTCTGCCGCGCTTGAGCCTTGGCTTCTGGCACAACTTCGGAGGCGACGATCCCTTCGAGCGCAGTCGCGCCATTACCCGTTACGCCTTCGACCACGGCATCACGCATTTTGACTTGGCCAACAACTATGGTCCGCCCTATGGTTCTGCCGAGGAGACGCTGGGCCGTCTGATGGATGAGGATTTTCGTCCGTATCGCGATGAGCTGTTCATCGCCACTAAAGCGGGTTATGACATGTGGCCGGGTCCTTACGGCAATTGGGGCTCACGCAAGTACCTGATGGCCAGTCTCGACCAGAGCCTGCGCCGAATGCGCCTGGATTATGTAGATCTCTTCTACAGTCATCGCTACGACCCGGCCACACCCCTGGAAGAAACTTTGCAGGCCCTCGTCGATATCGTCCGTTCAGGAAAGACATTATATATAGGTATATCGCGCTGGCCCTTGGAGGCCTTGAAGCGGGCTGATGAATACCTGCGTGAACGCGACGTTCCTTTGTTGATTTATCAGGGCCGCCTAAACCTGCTCGACCGTGAGCCGATGGACGAGGGCATCTTGGACTACTGCCATGAACACGGCATCGGTTTTATCGCTTTCTCCCCGTTGGCACAGGGCCTTCTTACAGACCGCTATCTCAACGGCATTCCGACAGATTCTCGTATGGCCAAAAACCACTTCCTGAAGGAAGAACGTCTCACGCCGGAGCTGATGCAGTTCCTCCTTCAGTTAAAAGCCGATGCCGAAGCTTGCGGGCAGTCGATGGCAGAGTACGCCTTGCGCTGGATTCTCTGCCAGCGCGGCGTCACCTCAGTCCTTGTCGGAGCCAGCTCCACAGAGCAGCTCGCCAAGAACCTTCGCTGTCTGCTTTAACCCTTATTCTTCATACAGAACGAGGGCTGGCATTCCTTAATCGTCTTCGATGTGGCAGGTCTGGCAGGCATAGCCGGACGAACGGCATCCTTCCATTGTTTGCCAGCATGTGCCGTGGCCGTCGTTGTATTGATATCCACAACAGGCTTTTGCAGAACTGCAGTAGTAAGGCTTGTCGGCCGACGTGCAGTTCTTCGAGTTTTTCTTGTCACAGGATGTAATGGCGACAGCACAGCAAAGTGCGAGTGCCATGCCACAGATGCTTAAGAGGTTCTTTTTCATAGTTGTCACTCACTTTTAGGGGTTGATATTTGTTTTAAGATTTCGTCGTTTGACATCTCCAGATAGTTACTCTTGAAGGAGTATATGCTCGGCACAGACTCTTCGATGACGAACTTTACCTTGCCGTCTTCCACGTAGAGGAGTGTGGGCAGAATCTCGATGAAACCGGACAATTCGTCGCCTACATAGATGGCATCGTAAGGGAACTGTAGCAGCCGACGCTTGCGCCCGTCGGGGTCAGGTGTCACCGCCAGCGGCACAAAGCGATCTGCGACATCCTGATATTGTTTGATGTTCTCCATGCTGTTGATGCAGCCACCGCAGCTGTACGAGAACACCCAAATTATATAGGTGGAATCATTGGCCACTTGTAAGTATCTGCCTATGGGCGATTGGTTGATTTCGCAGCCAAGCAGAGGGTGCGCCTGGGCGAAGTTGTTCATGAAGAAAGTGGTGGGGCGCCACGTATAGCCTGTCCAGAAGGTGGCGATGGTCATAAGTACCGTCAGGAAGAAGAGACTTGGTCGGTTTTTGTCCAGAGATGTTGCAGCTCGCTTTGGCTCGTGCATCAGGATATAGAGCGCGAATGCCATCAAAATGATATTCCTTAGATAGGTGGCCCACACGGGCATCTTTTGTCCCAGACTTCCGAAGCAACCACAATCCTCGATGCCGTGTACCAGATGTCCGTACATGAAAGCAATGCTGAACACCATCAGCAGTGCGAGAGTTGCGGTCGCGGCAAAGCGTGGCCAAAGATGCAAGAGTAGCAGCAGGCCTAATAGCATCTCTATTAGGATAATGACTGGTGACAGCATCGAGAACCATTCCAGCCCATAGCTGGAGATCAGTTCTCCGAAGCCTGCCGAGTTCACCATCTTTCCAGCTCCTGAGAGGAGGAAGACAACGGCCAGAACCCATTCCAGGATGTGCGTGATTTGATGTGCCCTCTTATTCATATATTGTATATGGCGTTGCAAAGTTAAATGCATTGCTGTTTTCCAACAAATATTTTTTCTCTTTTTTATATGTAGATGCTTAAAAAACATCAAAACTTTGTTGAAAGGTTTAAAAGTCTATTCTTCAATCAAATACATCCATAGGTCCGCGTCTGATTCTGCGCGCGAACATTATATAATATTAGTAGCTCTCAGTGCGTAGGAAAAATGTCCCCGTAAGGGGATGGGGCTGCTCTCGCGTGAGGACACCTGTGGCTTTGGTGCAGGGAAGGGCCTGCTTTTGCGAGGGGAGGGACGCGCCATATCGGATGGAAGACCATGTTATGGTGGGCAGAAGAGCATGTGGTGAGAGGGGGAAGGTAAGGTGGTGATGGCTGGAAGGGCTGGGCGCATCGGGTGGATCACCATGGTGATCCACTCAATACACCATGGAGAGATTGGCAACACACCATGGAGAGATTGGCAACACACCATGGAGCGATTGGCAACACACCATGGAGCGATTGGTAACACACCATGGAGTGATTGGCAACACACCATGGAGCGATTGGTAACAGGGTATCGAGTGAACGGCGGTGGAGTAAGTAGAGAAGATATTTTATTTCACTTATTGATAGCCTTTTTTCACTAAATATGCCATAATTACCTGTACAATAATTAGGTAATCTTATGGAAAATGCAGTTTTAATGCTGTATTTATAGCTTAAATAGGCAAAAATAGGCTGATAATAGGCCGAATTACTTGCATTTCTGCGCATAAATTCGATTTATTTCTGCATTTATGGTGTTTTTCTTGTAATTATTGGTGTTTTTCTTGTAATTATTGGTGTTTTTCTTCCTATTATGATGTCTATTTCTTCAACTTTTGGTGCTATTATTTCCCAACACCAATGCTGCCGAAGGGCAGGATATGCAGAAAATGCAATGAATATGCAAAATATTCGGCACAATATGTAGTCCGTTTGAAAATTTATTCATACCTTTGCGCCCGTTTTTAATGCGTCCGGCGTTTCGGGTGCTATAGAAGGAAATGAGACAAGACAAGCACACACGGCTGGAGGTTATCAAAATGATTATTTCCAGCCAGGAGTTGAGCAAGCAGGATGAGTTGCTGCACGAGTTGGAAAAGGCTGGCTTCCCCATCACTCAAGCCACGTTGTCGCGCGACTTGCGGCAGCTGCACGTGGTGAAAGGGCGTAGCGACCAGGGGAATTACATCTATCTCCTGCCCGAGCAGCGGCGCTACCAACGTGTGAGCGATACACGCATGACGGTGCAGCAAATCAACCGTCTTGGCGCATTGTCCATGACGTTCAGCGGCAATCTGGCTGTCATGCACACACCCCCGGGCCACGCAGGCCATGTGGCATACGACATCGACAATGCCCGCCTGCCTGAAGTGCTGGGGACAATTGCGGGTGATGACACGGTGCTCATTGTGCTCGACGAAAGGTCAGATCGTAAACATGTGATGGACGCCATCGCCGAGATTCAACAAAGCGGAATATAATGAATAATTGAATAAATATACAATATGACAGAACAGGAAATACAAGTATTAGTGGCCGACGAGACGCATGAGAAATACGTTGATACCATTCTGAAGACCATTGAGGACGCTGCCAAAGTCCGCGGCACGGGTATTGCCAAGCGCACCCATGAGTATGTTGCCACGAAGATGAAGGAGGCCAAGGCGGTTATCGCGCTGGCACCGCAGGCAGACGGTTCGGAGCTGCGTTTCGCGGGCTTCAGCTACATCGAGACATGGGGCAACAAACAGTATGTCACCACCTCGGGCCTGATTGTACATCCCGACTTCCGCGGTCTCGGCATCGCGAAGAAAATCAAGGACCTGACATTCTCGTTGGCACGTATTCGCTGGCCACATGCCAAGATTTTCTCACTCACCAGCGGTAAGGCGGTGATGAAGATGAATACACAGTTGGGCTACCTGCCCGTGACCTTCGACGACCTCACGGACGACGAAGCGTTCTGGAAAGGGTGTGAGGGCTGCGTGAATGTGGGGGTGTTGCGCGAGCGCAACCGCAAGTTCTGTATCTGCACCGCCATGCTCTTTGACCCCGAAGAGCACCTGCCTGCTAAAGTGCCGCAGGATGTCATAGAGAGAATAAACAGGTTAGAGGGGCGCGCAGCGCACAGCCAGGAGTTGAGAGACTAAGAGGGGCGTGAGATTGAAGGATTGAGAGATTGAAACATTGAAGGATTGAATAATTGAAAATTAAAATATATGGAAAAGAAGAAAGTAGTGGTCGCCTTTAGTGGCGGCCTGGACACGAGCTACACGGTGATGTATCTCGCCAAGGAATTAGGATATGAAGTGCACGCCGCGTGTGCCAATACGGGTGGTTTCAGTGCTGAGCAGCTGAAGACCAACGAGGAGAACGCCTACAAGCTGGGCGCTACGAAGTATGTGACGCTCGATGTGACACAGGAGTATTACGAGAAGTCGCTGAAGTACATGATTTTCGGCAATGTGCTGCGGAACAACTGCTACCCGATATCAGTTAGCAGTGAGCGCATCTTCCAGGCCATCGCCATCGCCCGATATGCCAACGAGATTGGCGCCGACGCCATCGCTCATGGCAGCACGGGAGCCGGCAACGACCAGATTCGCTTTGACATGACCTTCCTGGTGATGGCGCCGGGCGTGGAGATCATCACTCTCACCCGCGACAAGAAGCTGACGCGCAAGGAAGAGGTGGACTATCTCAACGACCATGGTTTCAGCGCAGACTTCGCTAAACTGAAGTATTCTTATAATGTAGGCATTTGGGGCACCAGCATCTGTGGCGGCGAGCTCCTTGACGCTACGCAGAGCTTGCCCGAGGAGGCTTACCTGAAGCACGTGACGGCCAAGGAACCTGAGAGCCTGCTGAAGATTCAGTTCGAGAAGGGTGAGATTGTGGCTGTCAATGGCGAGAAGTTCGACGACCGTATCAAAGCCATCCAGAAGATTGAGGAGATTGGTGCCAGCTACGCCATCGGTCGTGATGCCAACGTGGGCGACACCATCATCGGCATCAAGGGCCGTGTAGGCTTCGAGGCCGCAGCACCCAAACTCATCATCGAGGCCCACCGCCTGCTGGAGAAGTCCACGCTCTCCAAGTGGCAGCAGTACTGGAAAGATCAGTTGGGCAACTGGTATGGAATGTTCCTGCACGAGAGCCAGTATCTGGAGCCCGTGATGCCCGACCTGGAGGCCTTCCTGACATCCACGCAGCGCAATGTCACCGGCACAGCCATCCTGAAGCTGCGCCCCTTCGGCTTTGAGACCGTGGGTGTTGACAGTGTCAACGACCTCACCCGCAGCAAGCTCGGTGAATACGGCGAGACGCAGACGGGTTGGACCGCCGATGAGGCCAAGGGCTTCATCAAGGTGCTCTCCACACCGCTGCGCGTGTATTATGGCATTCACAAGGACGAAGAACGCTAACCTTTCACGATATGGCACAAAAACGTTTCTACCTCTCATCTACCGACAAGAAAATCGGTGGCGTATGCGGAGGTTTGGCAGAATACTTCGAGATAGACCCGCTACTCGTTCGCATTGCCTTCCTAATCCTCACCTTCTGCATTGGCGGCGGCCTGCTGTTCTATCTGGTTCTGTGGTTGCTGGCTCCTAAACAGTCACAAATATGATAAAAGTAGGAATCATAGGCGGTGCAGGCTACACGGCGGGTGAGCTCATCCGTTTGCTGCTGCACCACCCCGAAGCTGAGATTGCTTTCGTACACAGCACCAGCAATGCCAAGGCACTTCTCACAGATGTTCACGAAGGCCTCCTTGGCGAGACCGACATGAAGTTCACCAACCGCATGGCGCTGAAGAGCATCGATGTGCTGTTCCTGTGTATGGGGCACGGCAAGAGCGCAGAGTTCCTCAAGGAACACCCTGTGCCAGCCAATGTACGTATCATCGACCTGGCACAGGACTTCCGTCTGGCCTCACCCGATCATGATTATGTCTATGGTTTGCCGGAAATCAATAAGGCGGAGATTGCTAAAGCCCAGCACATTGCGAACCCCGGTTGTTTCGCCACTGCCATCCAGCTGGGGCTTCTTCCCTTGGCCGCTAACTGGCTGCTGCACAGCGACATCAGCGTGAATGCCATCACGGGTTCCACGGGTGCCGGCGTGAAGCCCGGTGCCACGACGCACTTTTCATGGCGTATGGGCAACATGAGCATCTACAAGGCATTCCGCCATCAGCATGTGCCTGAAATCCGTCAGTCGCTGGCCCAGCTGCAGCCCGGCTTCGATGCCAGCGTGGATTTCATCCCGTATCGTGGCGACTTCGCCCGCGGCATCTTCTGCACCGAGGTCGTGCGCATCGACCCCGCCGTGCCTGAGGCAGATATTGTGAAACTCTACAAGCAGTTCTATGAGACGGCTGCTTTCACACATTACGTAGATCGCGACCTCGACCTGAAGCAAGTGGTGAACACCAACAAAGCCCTCGTTCATGTGGAAAAACACGATGACAAGCTCCTCATCACTAGCGTCATCGACAACCTGCTCAAGGGCGCCAGCGGCCAGGCCGTGCAGAACATGAATCTGATGTTCGGCATCGATGAACACGCGGGGCTCGACCTCAAACCCAGTGCTTTCTGACAACTTCATGAACCCACGAACTCATTATTTTAACGTGTCTGGCAAGCCATCACTGGTGATAGCTCTTATGCTGTCGTGTGGGATGGCTGTTGCACAAACGCCCTTGGATAAGCCGTCGCTGAGCGATGTCACGTTGATATCGCCTTACTACTTCGGTCCCAATGCCTTTGCGGTGCCAGAGATGTTGGACGGACGTGTGAGTCGTGACCTTCGTGTGGAGTTGGCCGGAGACTATTTCAACGGCTACCGAGGTGACCACACGGGCGACATCTCGCTGAAAGTGAATATCCCGTTGTGGACGGATCGCGCAAACCTGAGCTTGTGGATGCCTGTGATGGAATGGTACCGCAACTCGGATGAGAATATGGATGTTTGCCGAATCCCCGAAGAGCATCGCGAGGATGCCCGCAAAGGACATCTGAGCGGCGATGTATATGTCAGCACCGACATACAAATTCTAAAGGAGAAACGGTGGCGGCCGGACTGGGTGGTGCGCGCAGCCCTGAAGACAGCTTCCGGTGGTGAGTATTATCACGCACGCTACTATGATAGCCCTGGTTACTTCTTTGACACCAGTTTGGGTAAGTCCTTTTCCTTGGGACGCGATGCAAAATGGAACCATCGCTTGCGTGGAGCTCTGTCCACGGGTTTCCTCTGTTGGCAGACCGATAATGGCCGCCAGAATGATGCCGTGCAGTTTGGCGCTATGATTAAATGGGAGAACCGCTACTTTTCCCTTTCCGAAACTTTTGCAGGCTATAGCGGTTGGGAACATAATGCCAGCAATGGCGGCGACCAGGCACATGATGTGCCGATGGTTCTGCGCACAGACATTATCGTTCATGTCAAGCAGTTCGACATCGTGGCAGCCTATCAATATGGTTTGCATGACTATCCCTACCACCAGGTGCGATTGGGTGTCGCCTATCGATGGGATATACTGAAAGTGAAAAGTGAAAGAGTGAAAAGTGAAAAATAAGAGATTCTATCATTTTTTGTCACTCATTGCCAAAGTGATCACCCTCACCCTGGAAGAGGGAGTGAGGAGGGGGGCTTTTTATTTTTCACTTTTCACTCTTTCACTTTTCACTTTGCCCACGCAGGCACAGGTCGATGAGGACTCGGTGTCGGCGGCATTCTTTCGCGAGTACTATCACCAAGGCCATTTGGCGCATTGGTTAGACGGCCTTTCTGACCACACCATTTATCAAGGTTTACATGTGGGACAATGGGATGAATCCGGACAGTTGATTTTCACCGTCGATGGCAATTCGTTCCGATGGAATCGCTATTATTTGGATGGCTTCCGCATCGATAACCGTTTCACGGCAGGCTCCACCAGTTACGTTCCCAATATGGAGAACTACAACTTGCGCCTTGACCCACTCAGTTCCGTTTTCCATTTTGAACAGGACACGCTGGCTGGCGACTATGCACAGGCTTCGTGGAACCGTGGCAATCTTGGTGGTATCTCGTGGGGCACAGCCGACATCATCCATCTCTCTCATGCCACACCTCGTGAGGAGGCCTACGACCAGGACATCGTCCTGAACCGTCAGTATGTCAGGGGGCAGGGTACGGTGGATGTGGCAGCTACCCTACGTGATCGTCAAGGCCGAGGCTACCGTCAGCACCTCTATGCAAGCATGGGACAGCAGGCATATCCCAATCTTGACCATAACGGTCTGCGCCGCGCACAACCGCTCTACACGGCCTCATATTATAAGGTACAGCTGGACGGCCAGCTGCCATCGGGCGGTTTCTTCGACCGCTTCGGCTACCTCCTGAATTTCTCGGGGAAGGACAACTACGGTGCTGAGTTCTACTACAATCCCAACGAGGTGATGCGCCTGAATACCTACAGCGCCTCGCTCTATGCCAAACGCGGCGGGCTGACAACAGGCCTCACATGGGCCACCAACGTCACGCGGCATGACGACCTTCAGTTCTCCCGCAACTTTATTGACCAGGACGGCGAGTCGTTGGAACCCTGGATGACAGACGGCAACACCCACGAGCTGTCGTGGCACATCGCTTATGCCAGGCCCCTGCTGTCATGGCTGCAACTGAAGACCGAGGGCTACAATTCTCTGCTGCTCTTCTCGCCTTCCACCCAACATTTCACAAACGAGGTGTACTTACAGCACGCCCAGCAACCGGGGCCCACGCCCCTCTACCGTTATGAATGGACGAGTCGTGCTTTCGCTGCAGGGCTCTTGGAGAACAAAGTGGGCGTTGAGGCCCGCTACCAGATTACCCCGAAGCTGGAAGTGCGTGGCGACTGCTACTTCACCCTTGATGGAATGGTGCTGCGCAACCGCACGAAGATATCTCCCAATGTGAAGGCCACTGCCATGCTGGACTACCGTCCTACGAAGTGGCTGCAACTGGGCCTGACTTTGGCACACGACCGCGTGAACTACAATATTGAGGACATCCGTTTCATGAGTCGTGACTATATGAGCGCCAATGTCTTCTTCAGTGGCACAGACCGCCTCTTCACCACCACAGGCGGCAGCAGCCACCGCTATGCTGCAGGCTTACAGCAACCTGCTTACGCCACGCTGAGCATTCCAATCCATCTGCGCTTCGGGCGCCACGAGTTTGCCCTCTTGCAGAGCTTCAGGAAATACTACCACGTATGGATGACACGGTTTGCGGATGGAGCGGCCGCCAACGGAGTGATGAATGGCGAGTATTACTTCATGACACCCGGAGCGCGTGACTATGTCGTTGACTACCAGCCCACAGGACTGATGAGCAACAATTGGCTGACGAATACGCCCTATTTTATGACGCAGACAACGCGCTACACCTATCATGGCCGCAAGGTGTTCTTCAGCCTCTCGTGGCAATCGATGATGGGCGCGAGTGTCGTGGCTTTGGGCATCGGACCTGCCGCCAACAACATCGGTGTACTCTCGGAATCGACCGCCAACCCCAACACCCGCAGCACGTTGGGCAACACCTCGGCGCCCTATCCTGGTGTAGGGCGTCTGGATCAGGATAAGGCCTATGTGTGTCGTATCTATCTGGCTTACAACGTATGCAAGAACTTTCGCTTCGGCATTAACGGGCGCTGGACCGATGGTCAGCCCATCGTCTTCTTCAACACCGCCAATGCCATCGATGCCAACGGTAATCTGCAAGTGGCTGTGCGCCCGGGTTGTTCGCGTGGCATCAATCCCACCGACGGCGACTTTGGCTGTAGGGAATGCGCCCTCTTCAATTTCGACCTTCATGCTCAGGCGAACTGGAAGGTGGGCAAGTTCCCGATGACCTTCAGCCTGATGTGCTACAATATCTATGATTTCGGAACGTCCCTGACGGAATACAGCTTCCCCCAAGGCCTGCGCGGCGTAGATCGCCGTGGCTATACCATGACGCTGACCATTCCGCGTGGCATCATTGGAACTTTAAAAATTGGCCTATGAGACGCCCCCTGATGACTGCCTTGCTGTTGCTTGCGATGTGCCCGATATGGGCGCAGGAAGACAGCGTGCTGGTGGTGCAACGCCATAAGAACCCTTATTATCAGCCCCAACAGCTGATAGCTCCTGCCGTGTTGATCACGATGGGAACGCTGGGACTGGTGGAGAAGAGCCCCGTGGATTTGGTGGCGCAGAAGGCGTTCAAGGAGATGAACCCCGGATGGAATACTATTTCGATAGATGACTATCTGCAATATGTCCCTTCGGGTGTCCAGCCGTTCTTAGGCTTCATCCCGGGAGTGGAATCCAAGCATAACTTCCGTGACCGTGTCATCGCATCCGCCACTGCCCACGCCTTGATGGCGGCCATCACCAATACCGTGAAATATACCGTTCGCGAGCAACGTCCCGATTCCGAGGCGCGCAACTCCTTCTTCTCCGGCCACACCGCTACGGCCTTCACCGGTGCCGAACTGATGCGCATTGAATACGGCTGGGGGTATGGCGGCGCAGCCTATGCTGTGGCCACTGGCGTAGCTTTCCTACGTGTCTATAACAAGCGGCATTGGGTGGGCGATGTGCTGGCCGGTGCTGGTGTCGGCATTCTCTGTGCCAACGCTGGCTACTGGATGTTGCCTGTGTGGAAGCGGTGGTTCAAGATCAAGGATTCCGCTCCCGGCGCCCCGTCGATGAAGGAGGGCCAAAGCCCCGTCATTGTGGCTGCTCCCTTCTATGATAGCGAGTGCCGAGGTGCAGGCATTGCCTGCAATATTGTATTCTGATACGTCCGTTGAATAGCATTTTTACTTTTCTAAGGCCGTTTTGATGGCAAAAAGTAACAGCATATCAGAAAAATCGTGTATCTTTGCAGCGTTTTTCACTAAGTGAATGTTCAACCCTTGAATAGTAAATCGTCATATCGTAAATCATAATGACACTTTTCGACGTCTATCCCCTTTTCCCCGTCAATATCGTGCGTGGCCAAGGTTGCCGCGTGTGGGACGACCAAGGCACTGAGTATCTGGATCTTTATGGAGGTCATGCCGTCATCAGCATCGGCCACGCTCATCCGCACTATGTGGAGGCCGTGAGCCGTCAGGTGGGACAGCTTGGCTTTTACAGTAACTCCGTCATCAATAAGCTTCAGCAGCAGCTGGCCGAGCGCCTGGGCAAGGCATGCGGCTACGAGGACTACCGCTTGTTCTTGATCAACAGCGGTGCCGAGGCCAACGAGAACGCGCTGAAGCTGGCCTCGTTCCACACGGGTCGTACACGCGTGCTGTCGGCACAGAAGGCCTTCCACGGTCGCACGAGTCTGGCTGTCGAAGTGACCAACAATCCCAAGATCATAGCGCCCATCAATGCCAACGGCCATACCACCTTCCTGCCCCTCAACGATCTCGAGGCTTGGAAGGCAGAGCTGGCAAAGGGCGATGTGGCAGCCTGCATCGTGGAGTGCATCCAGGGCGTTGGCGGCATCCAACTGGCTACGGCCGAGTTCATGCAGGGCCTGCGGCAGGCATGCGATGTGACGGGCGCCGTGCTCATCTGCGATGAAATCCAGTGTGGCTACGGCCGTTCGGGTAAGTTCTTTGCCCATCAGTGGCTGGATGTAGCTCCCGACATCATCACGGTGGCCAAGGGCATTGCCAACGGTTTCCCCATGGGTGCTGTGCTCATCTCACCCAAGTTCGAAGCCGTCTATGGACAGCTTGGCACCACCTTCGGCGGCAATCATCTCGCTTGTGCAGCAGCATTGGCTGTGTTGGATGTCATCGAGGGCGAAGGGCTGATAGAGAATGCCAGGGCAGTGGGGGAGTACCTCTGCAATGCCCTACGCGCTCTCAATACATCTACCATCACGGAGGTGCGTGGTCGCGGCCTGATGATTGGCATCGAGCTCAGCGAGCCTTATAAAGAGGTGCGCCAGAAGTTGCTCTTCGACGAGCATGTGTTCACGGGCTGTGCCGGCACAAATGTGCTGCGTCTGCTGCCCCCGCTGTGCCTGAGCATGGCAGAAGCCGATGAGTTCTTAGAAAAACTGAAGAGAGTCCTATAAGCCTCATAGGTCCCATTAGTCCCATCAACAACAAACCAATATGAACGACCAACTTCATCAAATCGGCGAGCGCCTGCGCGGCTTGCGTGACGCCTTAGACATCCCCGCACAGGAGGTGGCAGACCTCTGTGGACTGCCCCTTGAAACCTACGAACAAGTGGAGCGTGGCGAGGCGGACATCACCATTTCCAAACTGATGACCATCGCCAACCATTATGGCGTTACCACAGAAGCCCTCATCTTCGACGAAGAACCCCACATGCATGGCTACTTGGTTGTGCGTAAGGGTCAGGGCATGAGCATCGAGCGCACGAAGGCCTATAAGTATCAGAGCCTGACGGGTGGCTTTGCCGGCAATAAGGCAGAGGTGTTCATCGTCACCGTGGAACCCAAGCCCGATGCCCACACCATCTACAAGAACTCACATCCTGGTCAGGAATTCAATATGATTCTTGAAGGCGCCATGGAACTCTTCCTGGGTGGCAAGACCATCGTGCTTGAAGAGGGCGACAGCATCTACTTCGACAGCACGAAGCCCCACGGTATGCGCGCCATCGGCGAGCGTCCCGTACGTTTTCTGGCCTTCACCGTAGAATAGGACTACAAAGACACACACAAACATTTATGGTAGAAAGATTTTTGAAGCAGACTCATTTCACGTCTGTTGAGGATTACAACGAGCATCTGGAGTTCATCATTCCCGAGCATTTCAACTTCGCTTACGATGTGATGGACGCCTGGGCTGCTGAGGCGCCTGAGAAGCTGGCGCTGCTCTGGACCAATGACCAGGGCGAGGAGATTCGTGCCACCTTCAAGCAGCTGAAGGAGCAAAGCGATCAGGCTGCATCCTACCTGCAGACGCTGGGTATCGGCAAGGGTGACCCCGTGATGCTGATACTCAAGCGCCGCTATGAGTGGTGGATTGTGATGCTGGCCCTCTGCAAGATTGGCGCAATCGTCATTCCTGCCACCCACATGCTCACAAAACACGACATTGTCTATAGGAATACACGTGCGAGCGTCAAGGCCATCATCTGTGTGGATGACGCCTATGTAGTCAGCCAGATACAGGCGGCTAAGGACGAGAGTCCCACGGTGACACAGTATATCACCATCACCGACCATGGCAAGCCCATTCCCGAAGGCTTCCGTGATTACCAGGCAGAGGTCGTCAAGGCTCCCGCCTTCGTGCGTCCAGCCTTCGTCAACAACAACGAGGACACGATGATCATGTACTTCACCAGCGGCACGAGCGGCGAACCTAAGATGGTGGCCCACGACTACCTCTATGCCATGGGCCACCTGACGACGGGCGTCTTCTGGCATAACCTGCATGAGCATTCGCTTCACCTGACCGTAGCCGATACCGGCTGGGGAAAGGCTGTGTGGGGTAAGTTCTACGGCCAATGGTTTGCTGGCGCTACGGTCTTTGTCTTCGACCATGAGAAGTTCGATGCCGACTGTCTGCTGCGTCAGATGGAGAAGTATCGTGTGACCAGCTTCTGTGCGCCCCCCACCATCTACCGCTTCATGATTCGCGAGGATCTGTCGAAGTACGACCTCTCCTCGCTCGAATACTGCACCACGGCCGGTGAGGCCCTGAATCCTGCCGTCTATGACAAGTTCTTCGAGAAGACCGGCATCAGGATGATGGAAGGCTTCGGGCAGACCGAGACCACCATGACCCTCGGCACCTTCCCCTGGATGCAACCGAAGCCAGGCTCCATGGGCATCCCGAATGCACAATATGACATCGACCTCATCCGTGCCGACGGCACCTCGTGCGAGGACGGTGAGAAGGGTGAAATCGTTGTCCGCGTAGGCGACAAGAAGCCCATCGGCCTCTTCAAAGAGTACTATCGCGACGAGGAGAAGACGCGCGAGGCATGGCATGACGGCCTCTACCACACCGGCGATATGGCGTGGCGCGATGAGGACGGCTACTATTGGTTCGAGGGCCGCATCGACGATGTCATCAAGTCCAGCGGCTACCGCATTGGTCCCTTCGAGGTGGAGAGTGCGCTGATGACGCATCCCGCCGTCGTAGAATGTGCCATCACGGGCGTGCCCGACGACATTCGCGGCATGGTCGTGAAGGCTACTGTCGTGCTCGGCAAGGAATGGAAGGACAAAGCCGGCGACGACCTCATCAAGGAGTTGCAGCAACATGTAAAACGTGAGACCGCGCCCTACAAATATCCCCGTATTGTTGAGTTCGTGGACGAGTTGCCCAAGACCATCAGCGGAAAGATTCGTAGGGTGGAGATTCGAAATAAAGATAATAAGAAATGAAGATAGCTATCATCGGAGCCGGCAATATGGGCGGCGCCATTGCCGAGGCATTGCTGAGAATGGACGGTTACAAAATAACCGTCAGCAATCGTACAGAAGGTAAGTTGCAGCGCTTTGCTGCGGCGGGTGCCAGCGTGACCACCGACAACTGCGTAGCCGCAAAGGATGCCGACCTCATCATCCTGGCCGTGAAGCCTTGGTTGGTGGAAGATGTGTTGAACGAACTCAAGGCTAATATCCAACTCGCAGGCAAGACACTCGTCTCAGTAGCTGCCGCTACACGCGGCGAGCAGCTCTGTGACTGGGCCGGCGAGGGACCTCAGATACTCACCGCAATCCCCAATACGGCCATCGCCAACCTGGCTTCTATGACCTTCCTGGTGCCGGTTCGTGCTGATGAAGCCACCACAGCTCAGGTGAAAGCGCTCTTCGACGGCATGGGTAGTACTCTGGTCACCGATGAGGCTCACCTGCCTGCTGCCACAGCCCTCGCCTCCTGTGGCATTGCCTATGCCCTGCGCTATGTCCGTGCTGCCACGGAAGGCGGTGTGCAGCTGGGCTTCCGTGCTGCCGAGGCGCAGGACATCGTGGCACAGACGCTGCGCGGTGCTGTCAGCCTTTTAGAGAAGGAAGGAGCTCACGCAGAAGCGGAAATCGATAAGGTCACCACCCCCGGTGGCCTCACCATCCGCGGCCTCAATGCCATGGAGGAAGCCGGATTCACCAATGCTGTGATTCAGGGGCTCCTTGCCTCTTTGTCTAAGTAAAATGCGAAATCATGTATAAAAGAATAGCCATCAAGGTGGGCAGCAATGTGCTTACGCGGAAAGACGGGACCCTTGACATCACCCGTATGTCGGCGCTTGTAGATCAGTTGGCAGAGTTGCGTCGCTCAGGCATCGAGGTTATCCTTGTTTCCTCTGGCGCGGTAGCCAGTGGGCGCAGTGAGTTGCGTCTGCCTGCCGATGAGACGGCGCAGATGGACAGCGTGGAACAGCGACAACTCTTCTCTGCCGTGGGACAGGCCAAGCTCATGGGACGCTACGTGGAACTCTTCCGTGACCACGGCATCCATGTGGGGCAGATTCTCACGATGAAGGAAAACTTCGCTCCAGGTGAGCAGTACGACAACCAGCGCCAGTGCATGACAGCCATGCTGGCACACGGCGTGCTACCCATCGTCAATGAAAACGATACTGTATGCGTGACGGAGTTGATGTTCACCGACAACGATGAGCTCAGCGGCCTTGTGGCACAGATGATGGACTGCCAGGCGCTGGTCATCTTGTCCAATATCGACGGCATCTACACAGGTGCTCCCGATAATCCCCAATCGCAATTGATACGGGAAGTGCCTCATGGCACTGACCTCAGCCAATACCTGCAACCCAGCCGCTCGTCAGCCGGACGTGGCGGCATGCAAAGCAAATACCATACAGCACAGCTCGTGGCCGATGCTGGCATTCATGTCTATATTGCTAACGGCAAACGCGAGCATATCCTCTGCGATGTGCTACAACACCCAGAACAAGTGCCTTTCACCCATTTCTGCCCACAATGAATACAGATTTTTCACAGGTGCGTGCAGCCAGCAAGCGCATAGCGCAACTCACTGATGAAGAGCGCAGCGCTGTCCTCTGTGAGCTGGCTGATATGACCGAGGCTCGTATGGCCGACCTCTTGCAGGCCAACGCCCAAGACTTGCAGCGGATGGATCCTGCCAATCCCAACTACGACCGTCTACAACTCACAGAAGCACGTCTGCGCGACATCGCCGCAGACCTGCGCAAAGTGGCCTCGCTGCCCTCGCCGCTCGGCCGTGAGCTTAAGCACAGCATCCTCCCCAACGGCCTTGAGCTGACGCGCGTGAGTGTGCCCTTTGGCGTCATAGGCATCATCTTCGAGGCACGTCCCAACGTCTGCTTCGACTGCTTCGCACTTTGTCTGAAGGCTGGCAGTGCCTGCATCCTCAAAGGTGGCAGCGATGCCAAGGACAGCTGCACAGCTATCATATCCCTGATTCACGAGGCTTTGCGCCGTCACAACCTGTCTGCTGAGAGCGCCCTGCTGCTCACCAGCCACGAGGACACCGACCGCCTGCTCGCTGCTCGCGGACAGGTGGATCTCATCATTCCGCGCGGCAGCAACCGCCTCATCAACTACGTTCGCGACAATGCCCGTGTGCCTGTCATCGAGACCGGTGCCGGCGTCGTGCACTGCTATGTCGATCGCGCGGCCGACCTCGAAAAGGCCATCGCCATCGTGGTGAACGCCAAGACGCGCCGCGTCAGCGTCTGCAACGCCCTCGACTGTCTCATCATCCATCGTGACCGTCTCGCCGATCTGCCCGCTCTCTTCGAGCCACTCCTCAGCAAGGGTGTGACGATAGAGCTTGATGAAAAGGTTTTTGCCACCAGTGGCAAAACCATTTGCCACCAGTGGCAAAACCATTTGCCACCAGTGGCAAATCGCATCATCCCCGCAACCGAAACATCTTACGGCACGGAGTTCCTGTCCCTGCGTATGGCCGTGAAGGTCGTCGATAGCTTGGACGAAGCCCTTGAGCACATTGCCCGCTATGGCTCGGGTCACAGCGAGAGCATCGTCACCGAGGACCCCGCAGCCGCCCAGCGCTTCCTCAACGAGGTCGATGCCGCCTGTGTCTATCACAATGCCCCCACCAGCTTCACCGATGGCGGTCAGTTCGGCCTTGGCGCAGAGATTGGCATCAGCACACAGAAACTGCACGCCCGCGGCCCCATGGCCCTCGAAGAAATCACCACGTATAAGTGGCTGATTCGAGGCAACGGGCAGACGCGCCCATAAACTCTTTCTCAACGAAATTCGCGAATTCATCGAGCCTACATTATGAAACACAACTTATGCATCCTCTTGCTGTTCATCAGCATTTATCCCGTGTTTGGTGCCACTACCGCCGAAAACGACACTCTTCTCCGCGTCCTTCGTGAAGAATTGGCTGCAGACTTCGCCGAGCTGCAGCAGCAGGACGTGAAGCCCTACTTCATGAGCTTCCGCGTGCAGGAAACCCATAGGGCCATCATCGCTTCAACTTTCGGGTTCTTGGCCAACTCAAATCAAGAGCGCGTTCGTCAGTTCACTCCTCAGATACGTGTTGGCTCTGCCGAGTTGGACAACTTCAAGTTCAATCCTCAGAGCTCGGTCGGCTCTGTTCAGCTACCTCTGACTGATGCCTCGCCCGATGCTTTTCGTGCTACTATCTGGTCGCACATGTTGAATGCTTATGACCGTGTGGCCAATGAATACCGCAGTGTGCAGAACCGCCTGCGCACCCAAGCCGACAACGAGGACAAGGCTCCCTGCTTCAGTGTGCTCAGCGGTTCTCCCGCTGAGACCTACTACGAAGCCCCCCTTGCTTATACATCCCTCACGCCCGAGGAACAGCGTGAATGGGAGCAGCGCCTGTGCCGTATCTCTGCTGCCTTCTGCAAGCATCCCCAATTCAACGAGGCTGTGGCCAGCATGCAAGTGGAGTTTAGTCGTACGCACCTGGTCAACACGGAGGGAACCGCTATCGTGCAGAACCGCCGCAGCTTCCAAGTGATGCTGCAGGTGCAGACCACGACTGATGATGGAATGGTCCTGCCCTTATATCAAAGTTACTTCGCCACCCAACTCGACTCATTGCCCTCTGAGGATGTGATGTTGCGCGATGCAGAAAATCTGGGTCGCCGACTTGAAGCGCTGGTGAAGGCCCCTGTGGCCGATCCTTTCACAGGACCCGCTTTGATGAGCGGTGAGGCCAGCGGTGTCTTCTTCCATGAGATCTTCGGACATCGTTTGGAAGGCCACCGCATGAAGTCGGGTGGTCAGACCTTCCGCAAGATGGTGGGTGAGCGTGTGCTGCCCACGGACTTCCAAGTCTATTGCGACCCCACGTTGACGCACTACGGCACGCAGCCTTTGAATGGTGGCTATGTTTATGACGATGAAGGCACGCGCGCGCGTAGAGTAAATAATGTGGTGGATGGCGTGCTGAAGGAATTCCTGATGAGCCGCGTGCCGCTCGACAGCTTCCCCGAGAGCAATGGCCATGGCCGAACAGCCGGAGGCGGCACGCCTGTCAGCCGTCAGTCCAACCTCGTTGTAGAGACCCGCAAGCCCTACACCGAGGCACGGCTGCGACAGATGCTGCGCGACGAAGCACAGCGACAGGGCAAGGAGTACGGCTATCTCTTCCAAAGTGTCAGCGGCGGCTACACGCAGACAGGCGAAGGAGGTAGCATCAATTCCTTCAATGTCAACCCGCTGGAAGTCTATCGCGTGTATGTCGATGGCCGTCCTGATGAGCTCGTTCGTGGCGTGGACCTCATCGGCACACCCCTCTCCATGTTCTCCAATATCGCCGCTGGCGGCGACACCCCTTCCACCTTCATCGGCTCCTGCGGTGCCGAGAGCGGTTGGGTGCCTGTCAGTGCTACCTCGCCGATGCTTTACTGCTCGAAGATTGAGACACAGCGCAGGACACAGAAAGGCTACCTGATGCCGAAGCTGGCTGCGCCAAGCCTTCATGCGGCAGCTCCTTCAGAATCCAAAGATTCCGTCATCTTCGCCGCGCTCTCAGATGAGCTGAAGCGTAGTATGGACAGCCTGCAGATTGCCGGGCAACCCGCTCCTTTCATCATCGACTACCGTCTGCAACGCGAGCGTTCGCTGCACATAGAAGCCACCCTCGGCGAGGTCTGCCAGAAGCAGATAACACCTTGGTATCAGAAGTTTGATGCTGAAGTGGTACTGGGCGACTACCATCGCACCAGCCAGCTTCAGGCAGAGCCGAACATGCGTGGTGTCAGTATTCCCATGGCTGCAGACTATAACAATCTGCGCCGTCAGGCCTGGATGGCTTCAGATGCACGCTACAAACAGTCGCTTGCAGCCCTTGCACAGAAAATGCAGGCGCAGCGGAAAGCCACTTTGCCCGAAGATGAGGAGGCAATGGACGATCTTATCCCATCAAAGCCTGCCACCAGCATCCAGCACCGCAGCGCAGAAATGGAAAACCTTCACGCCGATGAGCTGGAAGCCTATGTTCGCCGCCTGTCCCTTGTCGCTCGCGAGTTCCCTGAACTGACGCACAGCGCAGCGCAGGCACACATCATGCAGGCTGACATCTACCGTCTCACCAGCGAGGGCGTCCGCGTGGCACAGCCGCAGGACAATCTGTGTGAGATATACTTCTCCTTCCATCTTTTCCACAACACTAACGGCTACAATTCCACCGACGGACATAACAAAACCTATACTTGTGCGGCTGAAGCGCTGGCAGACAGTGCAAAGTTCACTAAAACACTGCGTGAGTACATCCGCCGGCGTCTGGACCTCCTTCAGGCAAAGATTGAGGAAGACTACTATGTCGGCCCCGTACTCTTTGAAGGCAATGCCGGCTGGACCATTTACACAGAGGCCAGCAGTGGCCGTCACAACTTCCGTGCCTGGCATCCCTACACCCAGAGCGATCGTGAGATCTATGTGAAGATGAACCGCAAGATCATCGACGATAAGATCAGTATGCGGCAGGATCCGACGCTCAGCACATGGGAGGGAAAACCGCTCGTGGGTTTTTACACGGCCGATGCCAACGGTCAGAAGCCGCAAGCCCTGACGCTGATTGAGCGCGGCATCTTCCGCGACCAGTTCTGCGGTGTCACGCCTTCGCTGGGAACTTCTACGCCTACTGGCAACCTGCGCTTCAACTTCCCCAATAACCGAAACGGTGCCATGGGCGCCGCCACAGCTCCTGGCATCCTTCGCATTGAGAGCAGCAAGACTGTGCCGCTCAAGAAGATGCGTAAGCAGCTGTTGCGCGAGGCGCAGCGCGAGGGCTACGACCACGCCTATATCGATCGTGAGGACGCTTTTTACCGCGTCAGCGTGAAGGACGGCAGCGAGACCCTGATGCGACGCCCGAACATCCAAGTCACCCTCAACAATCTGCGCCATATCAATGCCCTCTCCACCGAGCAGGAAGCTGTGGTGGGCTCAGAGGACGGCGGTGCCCGCTTCTCCATCATCGCTCCCAAGGCGATGCTTCTGGGCGATATCGTAGTACCTACTCCCTCGCCCGAACAGATTGCCAAGCCCACCCTCACATTCCCGCTACATCGGAAATAAAAGATTCAACAGATTAAAAACATAAGGGGATTTTATATTATGAAAGTCTTTCAACACGTCAGTGATATCGGCGACCTCCGCGTCGCCCTCGCGGAAGCGCAGGAAGTGAAGCGCGACCGCTACCAGTGGCAGCACCTTGGTAAGAACAAGACCGCGCTGCTTATCTTCTTCAATAACTCCCTGCGCACACGCCTCTCCACGCAGAAGGCTGCCATGAACCTCGGCATGAACGTCATCGTGCTCGACGTGAACCAAGGTGCCTGGAAACTGGAGACAGAGCGCGGCGTCATCATGGACGGCGACAAGAGTGAGCATCTCTTGGAGGCTATCCCCGTGATGGCCAGCTACTGCGACATCATCGGCGTCCGTAGCTTTGCCCGCTTCGAGAGCCGCGCGGATGACTACGAAGAGAAGATTCTCAATCAATTCATCAAGTATAGTGGTCGCCCCGTCTTCTTCATGGAGTCCGCTACGGTGCACCCCCTGCAGGCGTTTGCGGATTTGATTACGATAGAAGAGCACAAGCAAAATCCCCGTCCCAAGGTCGTCATGACTTGGGCTCCTCATCCCAAAGCCTTACCACAGGCCGTTCCCAACAGTTTCGCTGAATGGATGTTGGCCGCTGATGTCGATTTCGTCATCACGCACCCCGAGGGTTATGAACTCGACCCGCAGTTCGTGAAGGGCGCGCACGTGGAGTATGACCAGATGAAAGCTTTCGAAGGTGCAGACTTTGTATATGCCAAGAACTGGAGCTGTCCGGGCGTCACACGCCCCGAGGATTACGGAAAGGTGCTGCACGACTATCACTCGATGATGGATTGGTGTGTCAGCAAGCGTCAGATGGCTGTCACGAACGATGCCCGCTTCATGCATTGCCTGCCCGTGCGCCGCAACATGATTGTCACGGACGAAGTCATCGAGGCCCCCCGCAGTCTCGTCATCCCAGAAGCCGCGAACCGCGAGATATCTGCACAGGTGGTTATCAAACGAATGTTGGAATCGCTTTAGGGGAGAGAAAGGCGTTAAAATGGGATTGTGTAGTGGTAGCTGAGGCCGCCAGTGAAACCATAACCATGAATGAGGCTCGCCTGCACGAAGAGATGTCGCCATAATAGGACATCAGCACCTACGTTGACACCGATGCCGTCCCACTCTACGATGAGTCGCGGCCGCTGTAGCCAAGCACGCGGATTGCGCAACGATTCGCCCAGCCTCGGAACAAAAGTTATGCCGCCGGCTACGCCGCGGCGGTTTGAGTTGGCATTGGAGGAATAGTAGCGATAGGCCACGTGTACACCCAACTCAAAGCCCTTGATGTCGAAATGCTTGGTAGCTGCGATATAAAGGTTTTGGAAGTAGTTGTTGCCACTTGCGCCGCTTTTAATCAGCTTGAAGCGACCGATGTCGTCCATGCCTAAGGCGATGGCTGGCCACCAGCGACCCTCATACAACGGGTTCACCTTCACGTTCATGTGGCGATCCTCATTGTAGTAGCCCAACGGCTCGTCTTTTTTCCCGTTCTTGTGCATATACAACAGGGTGGCGGCATACGAGATTTCAATCCAGCGGAAGGCAGTGAGGCCGATGGCGTAGCCAAAGGTGTTGTATTTATCACCGTCACGCTGCAACTGATCGGGCGTGAAAGCTTTGTGCAGAAACGACGCGCTGCCGCGGAAAGTGCCCGCGGGTCCCATCTCGGCATTCGGCACTTGGAGCAGACCTGTGGTGCCATGGTAGTTTTGTGCTGACAGCATGGTTGTCAGCAGCAGCATGATGGCCAGGAGGGCGCTTCTAGTGCGGATGATGGTCGTTGAACGTTTCATTTCAGTTGTTTTCGCCGCAAAAGTACACTTTTTTCTTCATATCACCTTCATTTTCGGTGATAAAGATACTTTACGGCCTGAAAATAAAGTAAGAACCGCCATCGCTATGGGCATATTTGCGCAGGAGTGCCTGGATGAATTCGGCATTCTCACAGACGCGAGCCTCGTTGCCATCGTAACCGTTGATGAGTACGACAAGATGGCTGGTGGTGTCGGTGATTTTGGTACGTTCGTTGTCGCTGGTAGGCGTGCCCACGCCACCTTGAGCATCGCGATAGACGGGCAGCCCCTGAATGTTAATCATGCCACGGCCGATGCCTTCGTAAGGTTCACCCTCGCGACCGATACCCAATGTTAGCGTCGTGCCACTGAAGCGGTCAGCATCGAAGCCTCCGATGCTGTAGCCGTAGGCAATGGATGCCAGATTCACTAGATCCACCAGCGTATTGAGCTGGTAGAGCTGCTTCCCCTGCAGAATGCGACGTATCAGCGCCTCAGAGGCAGGACGGTAGCGGGAGGGGTCTTTGCCGCAGCTCTTATAGACGTGGCGCGTGGCTGCGATGCTGGTGAGTCCCTTTAGCGATTCAGTCGTCAGTTCCTGGCGCCATTGTTGGCATAGTGCATCGATTTCCTGCCACAACGTTTCGCAGTAGGGGCTGTTCACAACCTTCGCATCCAAGCAGGCTCCTACGAACTTGGGGCAGACCTGCTCTATTTCTTTTGAAACGATAACTTCCATGGATATATTCTTCTAAAACGCCGCAAAGGTAGGGATATTGTTCAAGATATGAGTTATAAAAACGGAAATATAAGTAGTAAATTCGACATTTATACTTCATCTTTGATGATTTTCTATGAGAAATCTGTATTTTTGTCGCGCCAAACGATGTGAATAGTACAATCATTCAGTACATATATGAAAAAAACGCTCTCCTTGCTCGGCGTGATGCTGATGAGTCTTGTGGCTGCAGCACAGACAACGCCTCCTGTGGTTACCTGGGATTGCCATAGCTTGATGTTCGATGGCCGTCGTGTGATGCCCGTGATGGGCGAAATCCATTACTCGCGACTTCCCGAGAACGAATGGGCCGATGAAGTGCGGAAAATGAAGGAGGGCGGTGTGACGATTATCGCCAACTATGTCTTCTGGAACCATGTAGAGGAGCAACAAGGCATCTTTGACTGGAGCGGACAACGCAATTTGCGTCATTTTATAGAGATATGTAAAGCAGAGGGGATGCCTGTATGCCTGCGCATAGGCCCCTACTGTCATGGCGAGGCACGTTGCGGTGGCATTCCCGACTGGGTGGTCAAGAGTGGCTGTAAGCTGCGTAGCGAGGACCCGCAGTTCCTCGCTTATGTGGAAGCACTCTATCGTCAGATCTTTACGCAGGTGCAAGGCTTGCAATGGAAGGACGGCGGCCCTGTGTTGGCATGTCAGTTCGACAATGAATACGGCGGCAACGGCTCTTATCTGATGCAACTGAAAAAGATTGCCAATGACATTGGATTTGACCTGCCGTTTTATACACGTACGGGTTGGCCGGCGCTGCGCACTCCCACGCCCTTCGGCGAGATGATTCCCCTTTATGGTGACTATGCTGACGGCTTCTGGGACCGCAAGACTTCTGAGGGGTGTGGCAACTACTGGAAAGCCTTCCATTTCACAGCCTCGCCCACCTCGGGTGCCATCGGCTCCGAGCAGCTCGATTATTCTCAAGGAGTAAATGGTGTATCGCCAAATAGTACATCACAGTACCCTTACTTTACTTGTGAACTCGGAGGCGGCATGATGACCTCCTACCATCGTCGTGTCTATCTCTACCCAGAGGATGCTTATTCCATGGCTCTGGTGAAACTGGGCAGCGGCTCGAATCTGCTGGGCTACTATATGTACCATGGAGGCACCAACCCCGATGGCCATCTCACTTATCTGAATGAATGTCAGAAGACACCGGCGACCAACCACAACGATTTGCCCGTGAAGACCTACGACTTTCAGGCACCACTTGGGGAGTTCGGACAGAGAAATCCGCACTACTATAGTCTGCGTCCCTTGCACCTGTTCATGCGAGACTTCGGCGAGATGCTGGCTCCCATGGATGCCGTGTTTCCCGTGGATGCTGTGGTGAGGAAGGGGGATGATTCACGCCTTCGTTGGTCTTACCGCAGCATATCATCTTATTTAGGGGACAGCAAGAGTTCTTCTTCTCCGGCCTTCGTCTTCATTAACAATTACGAGCGCTTTGCTAACCTGACGGCCAAGGATGGGGCGCAGTTTGAGGTCTGTGGTGTCCGTTTCCCTAAGCGTCCTATCACCATCCCTGCTGGCATGATGACCCTCTTTCCCGTAAACCTTCCCGTGGGCGGCAGCGTTATCAACTGGGCTACAGCACAGCCAGTAGCATGGCGCAACGGACGGATGTGGTTTGAGAAGAAATCAGGTATCGCGGCGGATTTTTGCGTTGATGGAAAGGTTCGTAGCGTGAAGAAATGCAGCGCCGAGACACCTTTCGCTATCATCGGGAAAACGGAATTGTATCTGCTTAGCACCGAGCAGGCGGAACGTCTTTTCCTGGAAGAGAAAAGAGATAGGGCAGAGGACGAAAAAACTAATGGTACCCTGTCGCTTGCCACCTGCCAGATCACAAAGGTTCGTGAAGCAGGCCATCAACGCGACATCACTATTGGTGTTCAAAAAGTGGCTGAAGAACCTGTTGATGCAGACTTTGACAACGCCGCCGTCTATCGCATTACGCTCCCTGCCGATGCTACACTTTTTGCTCCTCCTCAGGTAGGGAAGGGGTGGGAGGGGGCCCTCCTCGAAATTGCATATAGGGGTGATGTGGCACGCCTTTATGCCGATGGCCGGCTCATTGCCGATAACTTCTATAACGGCCGCCCATTCCTCTTTGGACTGTGGCGCCTCACTCCCGGCACGAAGGAACTGGAGCTTCGAATCCTACCTCTGCAAAAGGATATGCCTGTGTATTTCCCACGTGAAGCCGATGTCCGGACTGCAGGCGAAGAGGTGAGGTATGTCACTATCCAGCCTCGACCATAGCAGTATATGATATTTTAATAAAACAATTTAATAGAGCATTATGGCAACAAACAACGAACAGCAAAAGCAAGGTCAGGTGCAGGTGAATATGACGCCCGAAGTGGAGAAGGGTGTTTATTCCAACCTGGCCATCATGGGCTTTACGCCTACTGAGTTTATCATCGACTTCGTCTTCCATCATCCCGGAATGCCTCGGGCCAATGTCCAGAGTAGGGTAGTGATGTCTCCCGTGCAGGCTAAACGTCTGATGCGTCTGCTGGAGCAGAATATGGCCAACTACGAGAAGGCACATGGTGTGATCGCGTTGCCTGAAGATGTGAAGCCACAAGGACCTATCTCACCCTTTAAGGTTAACTGAGAACTGAACCTTTACCGGAACTCGTAATCTCTCGCGCGTACCTTATTATATAATACGATATGAAAGGCTGTGGTATGGCCTTCGACCATGGAGGCTATAGGTCTTTACCCTCAAAAATGCCCTCGAAACGTTAAACTTTATTAAATAATAGGCGTTTTGAAGCAAAATGAGTGCTTTTTGACCATTTTCTGGTGCTGGGGGCATTGTCAATTGAGGAATTATACGTACCTTTGCAGCCCGAAATGGGCATATTGTGCCCTTTTGGCCCGTGCTAAGGTGCGGAGACAGACCTGATAATTACATAATAATAATATATTAAAAACAAAACAAATGCCTACAATTCAACAACTTGTGCGGAAAGGTCGCAAGGTGCTTGTGGACAAGAGCAAGAGCCCCGCTTTGGACAGCTGCCCTCAGCGTCGCGGTGTCTGCGTTCGCGTCTATACTACGACACCTAAGAAACCTAACTCCGCCATGCGTAAGGTTGCGCGTGTGCGCCTTACCAACACAAAGGAAGTCAACAGCTACATTCCCGGAGAGGGTCACAACCTGCAGGAGCACAGCATCGTGCTGGTGCGTGGCGGTCGTGTGAAGGATCTCCCTGGTGTACGTTATCACATCGTTCGCGGAACACTTGATACGGCTGGCGTTGCCAATCGTACTCAGCGCCGTTCCAAGTATGGTGCTAAGCGTCCGAAGGCTGCTAAGAAGTAATCTTATTTGATAATTTGACGATTGACAATTTGACAATTGGAAAGAGCTAATCAGATGTCTTCAGATGTTAATTGTAAAATCGTAAAATTGTAAAATTGTAAAATTAAATCGTTTTGTGCTAGTATAAACGCGGTTGAGTAAATGTGCCGGGCACTCGCGACGAGGCGATGGCACGTTGAAGATAACAAACGAATACAGCCCAAACAAGTAAAATCACAAAACAATGCGTAAAGCAAAACCAAAGAAAAGACTGGTCCTTCCCGATCCTGTGTATGGCGACGTGAAGGTGTCAAAGTTCGTCAACCACTTGATGTATGACGGCAAGAAGAGCATCTCGTATCGTATTTTCTATGATGCTCTTGAGATTGTGAAGAACAAGATGCAGAACGAGGAGAAGTCTTCCCTCGAAATCTGGAAGGAAGCTCTTCAGAAAGTTACTCCGCAAGTAGAGGTTAAGAGCCGCCGTATCGGTGGTGCCACGTTCCAGGTTCCTACGGAGATCCGTCCGAGCCGTAAGGAGAGCGTCAGCATGAAGAATCTTATTCAGTTCGCTCGTAAGCGTGGTGGTAAGACCATGGCCGATAAACTCGCAGCTGAAATCATGGATGCCTATAACGAGCAGGGCGGTGCCTTCAAGCGTAAGGAGGATATGCACCGCATGGCTGAGGCTAACCGCGCATTTGCACACTTCCGCTTCTAATCTCAAACAACTAAGCAATGGCAAAACAAGATTTGCATTTGACCCGCAACATTGGCATCATGGCTCATATTGATGCTGGTAAGACTACTACGTCTGAGCGTATCCTCTTCTATACGGGTCTGACACATAAGATTGGTGAGGTGCACGATGGTGCTGCCACCATGGACTGGATGGCCCAGGAGCAGGAGCGCGGTATCACCATCACCTCAGCTGCCACGACGACGTTCTGGAACTGGAACGGTAACAAGTATAAAATCAACCTTATTGACACCCCGGGACACGTGGACTTTACCGCTGAGGTGGAGCGCTCACTGCGTGTGTTGGACGGCGCTGTCGCTGCTTACTGTGCTGTAGGTGGCGTGGAGCCCCAGTCCGAGACGGTGTGGCGTCAGGCTGACAAATACAATGTTCCCCGCATTGGCTACGTGAACAAGATGGACCGCAGCGGTGCCGACTTCTTCGAGGTCGTGCGTCAGATGAAGGATGTCTTGGGCGCTAAGGCTGTTCCCGTGGTTATCCCCATTGGTGCAGAAGAGAACTTCAAGGGTGTCGTTGACCTCGTGAAGATGAAGGCCATCCTGTGGCACGATGAGACGATGGGCGCTGAATACACCGTTGAGGAGATTCCTGCTGATTTGGTCGATGAGGCTCAGGAGTGGCGCGACAAGATGCTGGAGACAGTGGCTGAGTACGACGAAACTCTCATGGAGAAGTTCTTCGACGATCCCGCCAGCATCACAGAGGAGGAAATCCTTACTGCCCTGCGCGCTGCAACTGTCAGCATGGAGATTACTCCTATGCTCTGTGGTTCTTCCTTCAAGAACAAGGGCGTGCAGACACTGCTTGACTACGTCTGCGCCTTCCTGCCTAGTCCTCTGGATACGCCCAATGTGATTGGTACAAACCCCGATACGGGCGAAGAAGAAGACCGCAAGCCCAGCGAGGACGAGAAGACCAGTGCTTTGGCTTTCAAGATTGCTACAGACCCGTATGTGGGCCGCCTGACCTTCATCCGCGTATATAGCGGTAAGGTGGAGGCCGGTAGCTATATCTACAACACCCGCTCCGGAAAGAAGGAGCGCGTGAGCCGTCTGTTCCAGATGCACTCCAACCATCAGAATCCCGTTGAGGTTATCGGCGCTGGTGATATCGGTGCAGGTGTTGGCTTCAAGGATATCCGTACTGGTGACACCCTCTGCGACGAGGATGCACCCATCGTGCTGGAGTCTATGGACTTCCCCGATCCCGTGATCGGTATCGCCGTGGAGCCCAAGACGCAGAAGGACCTCGACAAGCTCAGCAACGGCCTCGCCAAGCTGGCAGAGGAGGATCCCACCTTCACCGTCCGCACCGACGAGCAGAGCGGCCAGACCGTCATCAGCGGTATGGGCGAGCTCCACTTGGACATCATCATCGACCGTCTGAAGCGCGAGTTTAAGGTGGAGTGCAACCAGGGTAAGCCCCAGGTGAACTACAAGGAGGCCATCACGAAGACCGTGAACCTCCGCGAGGTCTATAAGAAGCAGTCCGGTGGTCGCGGTAAGTTCGCTGACATCATTGTTAACGTCGGTCCTATCGACGAAGACTTTGAAGGCACAGGCCTGCAGTTCATCAATAGCGTCACTGGCGGTAACATCCCCAAAGAGTTTATCCCTGCTGTTCAGAAGGGCTTTGAGAGTGCTATGAAGAACGGTATCCTCGGTGGCTTCCCCATGGACAGCTTGAAGGTAGAACTCGTGGACGGCAGCTTCCACCCCGTGGACTCCGACCAGCTCTCCTTTGAAATCTGTGCTATTCAGGCCTACAAGAATGCCTGCGCACAAGCTAAGCCCGTTTTGATGGAACCCATCATGAAGCTTGAGGTGGTGACGCCTGAGGAGAATATGGGTGATGTCATCGGCGACTTGAACAAGCGCCGCGGACAGGTCGAGGGTATGGACACCAGCCGCAGCGGTGCCCGCATCGTGAAGGCTATGGTGCCCCTGGGTGAGATGTTCGGCTATGTGACGGCACTGCGTACCATCACCTCTGGACGTGCTACCAGCAGTATGACCTATGACCACCACGCTCCCGTCTCCAGCAGCATCGCCAAGGCCGTGCTTGAGGAAATCAAGGGCCGTGTAGATCTCGTCTAAGAAATAGTACCCCAGCCCCTCTTCTGAGGAGCTGGGGACGACTGCTTTCGAGCAAATGACTCTTTGAAGGCAGCCGTAAGAGATAAATAGTAAATCGTAAATCTTTAAATCGTAAATCAGAATCATGAGTCAGAAGATCAGAATCAAACTGAAGTCCTACGACCACAATCTCGTCGACAAAAGCGCCGAGAAAATTGTTAAGACTGTGAAGGCTACAGGTGCTATCGTGAGCGGTCCAATACCCCTCCCCACGCACAAGCGTATCTTCACCGTTAACCGCTCCACCTTTGTCAATAAGAAGGCTCGCGAGCAATTCCAGCTCTGCAATTACAAGCGCCTCATTGACATCTACAGCAGCACCGCGCAGACCGTGGATGCGCTGATGAAGTTGGAACTGCCCAGCGGAGTGGAAGTAGAGATCAAGGTGTAATAAAGAACAAGAAAAGCTAGAGAAACTTGGTCCTCTAGACCATCTAGAGAATCTGGAAAATCTAGAAATAATCAATTAATTCAATTACAGAAATGCCAGGATTATTAGGAAAGAAAATCGGAATGACTTCCGTATTCAGTGCCGACGGCAAGAACGTGCCGTGCACTGTTATCGAATTAGGTCCTTGCGTAGTTACCCAAGTGAAGAGCGTCGAGAAGGACGGCTATGATGCCGTGCAGCTCGGCTTCGAGGAGGCTAAGGAAAAGAATACCACCAAGCCTATGCTCGGACACTTCGCGAAGAGCGGTACTACTCCCAAGCGCCACTTGGCCGAGTTCACAGGTTTCGGAGAGGTGAATCTGGGTGATACTATCACCGTAGAACTCTTCGCTGACGCCGCTTATGTTGACGTAATCGGTACGAGCAAAGGTAAAGGTTTCCAGGGTGTCGTGAAGCGTCATGGCTTCGGTGGCGTAGGCCAGAGCACACACGGTCAGGACGACCGTCTGCGCAAGCCGGGTTCCATCGGTGCCTGCTCCTATCCCGCTAAGGTCTTCAAGGGTCTTCGCATGGGTGGCCAGATGGGCAATGCCCGCGTGACCACGCACAACCTGCAAGTGTTAAAGGTGATTCCCGAGCACAACTTGCTCCTTATCAAGGGCAGTATCCCGGGCTTCAAAGGTTCAATCGTAAGCGTTATTAAGTAAGATGGAAGTCAGTGTATTGAATATCAAGGGTCAGGAAACTGGCCGTAAGGTGGTCCTCGACGATGCTATCTATGGTGTCGAGCCCAATGACCACGCCATTTATCTCGATGTCAAGCTCTTCCTCGCCAACCAGCGCCAGGGTACCGCAAAGTCCAAGGAGCGCTCTGAGATTAGCGGTTCTACCCGCAAACTCGGTCGCCAGAAGGGCGGCGGCGGTGCACGTCGTGGTGACATCAACTCACCCGTGCTCGTAGGTGGTGCTCGCGTGTTCGGCCCCAAGCCCCGCGACTACGGTTTCAAGCTCAACAAGAAAGTGCGTCAGCTCGCCCGCAAGAGCGCTCTTGCTTACAAGGCACAGGAGAATGCCATTGTGGTGGTTGAGAACTTCACTTTTGAGGCTCCGAAGACGAAAAACTTCATCGAAGTCATAAAAAATCTTAAAGTTGACGGCAAGAAGGCCCTCTTCGTTTTGCCAGGTACGGATAAAGCCGTATATTTGTCGGCTCGTAACATCGAGCGCGTCAAAGTGATGGCGGCATCTGCACTGAACACCTACAAGGTGCTCGATGCAGACGTGCTTGTGCTCACCGAGGGCGCTCTCGACATTGTCGCAGCAAACCTTAACAAGTAACAGGCAAGACATTATGGGATATATCATTAAACCCCTGGTCACTGAGAAGATGACCAACATCACGGAGAAGCAGAATAAGTTCGGCTTCATCGTTCGTCCTGAGGCTAACAAGGTCGAGATCAAGAATGAGATCGAGGCTCTGTACAATGTCACCGTGACCGGCATCAGCACTTGCCGTTATGCAGGCAAGAACAAGAGCCGCTATACCAAGGCTGGCCTCATCAAGGGTCGCACTAATGCCTTCAAGAAGGCTATCGTCACTCTGAAGGAGGGCGAGACAATCGATTTCTACAGTAACATTTAAACAAGATGGCAGTACGTAAATTAAAGCCCACAACACCGGGCCAAAGACACAAAATTATAGGTACGTTCGAAGAGATTACTGCATCTGTACCTGAAAAGTCTCTCACCTACGGTAAGCGTAGCACTGGTGGCCGCAACAACACTGGTAAGATGACTGTTCGTTACATGGGCGGCGGTCACAAGCGCAAGTTCCGTTTCATTGATTTCAAGCGAGAGAAAGATGGTGTTCCCGCAGTGGTGAAGTCCATCGAGTACGATCCGAACCGTTCGGCTCGCATCGCCCTCCTCTTCTACGCTGATGGTGAAAAACGTTATATCATTGCTCCTAATGGCCTCAAAGTGGGTCAGACGCTGATGTCTGGCGCTGAGGCAGCTCCTGAGGTCGGCAACGCCCTGCCTCTGCAGAATATTCCCGTTGGTACTGTGATTCACAATATCGAGCTTCGTCCTGGTCAGGGCGCACTCCTCGTGCGTTCCGCTGGAAACTTCGCTCAGCTGACATCACGTGAGGATCGCTACTGTGTCATCAAACTCCCCTCGGGCGAGACACGTAAGATTCTGAGTGCCTGTAAGGCAACCGTCGGTAGTGTTGGCAACAGCGATCACGCACTTGAAGCCTCCGGTAAGGCCGGACGCAGCCGCTGGCTCGGTCGTCGCCCCCACAACCGTGGTGTCGTCATGAACCCCCACGATCACCCGATGGGCGGTGGTGAAGGTCGCCAGAGCGGTGGACATCCTCGTTCACGTAAGGGCCTCTATGCTAAGGGCCTCAAGACACGTGCACCGAAGAAGCAGTCCAGCAAGTATATCATTGAAAGAGCCAACAAGAAGTAATCACTGTTAACACGAAGAAAACATTATGAGTCGTTCACTTAAGAAAGGTCCCTACATCGCAGTAAGCCTTGAGAAAAAGGTTCTCGCCATGAACGAGAGCGGCAAGAAGAACGTCGTGAAGACTTGGGCTCGTGCTTCAATGATCAGCCCCGACTTCGTCGGTCACACGATTGCCGTTCACAACGGAAACAAGTTCATCCCTGTGTATGTCACTGAGAACATGGTTGGTCACAAGCTGGGTGAGTTCGCTCCCACCCGCAAGTTCGGCGGCCATGCAGGTCAGAAGAAGAAGTAAGCAGGGCCTCGGATTCAATTATCGAATTAATAGAGTAATCATATAATGGGAAAAAGAAAAAGACTGGCAGCTGAAGCAAGAAAGGCTGCACTGAAGACCCAGTTCTTTGCCAAGGCTAAGGGCGTACCCTCCTCCCCGCGTAAGATGCGTTATGTGGTGGATTTGATCCGCGGTATGGAAGTCAACCGCGCCCTGGCTACGCTGCACTTCAACAAAAAGGCAGCTGCCGCCGACGTAGAGAAACTTCTGCGTTCTGCCATTGCCAACTGGGAACAGAAGAACGATCGCAAAGCCGAGGATGGCGAGCTGTTCGTTACAAGAGTATTCGTTGATGAGGGCGCTACCCTCAAGCGTATGCGCCCCGCTCCTCAGGGTCGTGGCTATCGCATCCGCAAGCGCAGCAACCACGTCACATTGTTCGTTGACACTAAAACTAATGATTAATCAGTAACAGTATGGGACAGAAAGTTAATCCTATCAGCAACCGTCTCGGCATTGTCCGTGGTTGGGATTCCAATTGGTATGGAGGCAAGAACTTCGGCGATTCCATTCTTGAGGACAGCAAGATTCGCAAGTACCTCATGGCTCGTCTGGGTGATGCCAGCATCTCCCGCATTGTCATCGAACGCACACTGAAGCTCGTGACCATCACGATCTGCACGTCGCGTCCGGGTATAATCATTGGCAAAGGTGGTGAGAAAGTTGACGCTCTGAAGCGTGAGCTTAAGAAGATTACAGACAAGGACATTCAGCTTAACATCTTTGAGGTGAAGAAGCCCGACCTCGATGCCAACATTGTAGGCGCCAACATCGCCAAGCAGGTCGAGGGCAAGATTGCTTACCGTCGTGCCATCAAGATGGCTATCGGCAACACTATGCGTGCAGGTGCCGAGGGTATCAAGGTGCTCATCTCCGGCCGTCTGAACGGTGCTGAGATCGCCCGCTCAGAGATGTTTAAGGAAGGTCGTACGCCCCTGCACACTTTCCGCGCAGATATCGACTATTGCCAGACCGAGGCTCTCACGAAGGTGGGTCTGCTCGGCATTAAGGTGTGGATCTGCCGTGGTGAGGTCTATGGCAAGAAAGACCTGGCTCCTAACTTTGCACAGCAGAAGGAGACCGGCCGCTTTGGCGGCAATGACCGTGGCGGTCGTCGTGGTCCCCGTCGTCCGCGCAACAACAATCGTTAAACCAACTGAAAGAACGTAATTATGTTACAGCCGAAAAGAACAAAATATAGAAGACCGCAAAAGGGTCGTTGCAAAGGCAATGCCCAGCGCGGCAACCAGCTTGCTTTCGGATCGTTCGGTATTAAGAGTTTGGATACGCACTGGATTAACAGCCGCCAGATAGAGGCTGCCCGTGTGGCCGTGACGCGCTACATGCAGCGTGAGGGTCAGGTGTGGATCCGCATCTTCCCGGACAAACCCATCACCAAGAAGCCTGCTGATGTGCGTATGGGTAAAGGTAAGGGTGACCCCGTGGGTTACGTCTTCCCCGTGACTCCCGGCCGCATCATCTTCGAGGTAGAAGGTGTACCCTATGAGACAGCGAAAGAAGCTCTGCGCCTCGCCGCTCAGAAGCTTCCCGTGACTACGAAGTTTATTGTTAGACGAGATTACGACAAAAACGCTTGATTATGAAGACAGCAGAAGTAAGAGCTCTCTCTGTTGAGGAGCTCGCAGAGAAAATCGAAACGGCAAAGGCACAGTACAATCAGATGTTGCTCAACCATGCCGTCTCTCCGCTGGAGAATCCTTCTGAGATCAAGAAGGCACGTCGTGACATCGCTCGTATGATGACGATTCTCACGGAGAAAAAGAATGCTAATTAATAATGGTCTTAGACATGGAAGTTAGAAACTTAAGAAAGACAAGAACCGGTGTGGTCGTCAGCGACAAAATGGACAAGACCATTGTAGTGGCTGCCAAGTTCAAGGAGAAACACCCGATCTATGGTAAGTTCGTCCAGAAGACGAAGACACCGTGCTCATCATGGAGACTCGTCCCCTGAGCAAAACCAAGAGATGGAGAGTAGTAGAAATCGTAGAAAGAGCTAAGTAATTATGATACAGGCAGAATCTAGATTAGTCGTTGCAGACAACAGCGGTGCTAAGGAAGCCCTCTGCATTCGCGTGCTGGGTGGCACTCGCCGCCGTTATGCAACCGTAGGGGACGTTATTGTCGTCTCTGTGAAGAGCGTCATCCCCTCCAGTGAAATCAAAAAGGGTGCTGTGTCGAAAGCTTTGATCGTCCGCACAAGTAAGGAAGTCCGTCGTGCTGATGGGTCCTACATTCGCTTCGACGACAACGCTTGCGTACTGTTGAACAATGCTGGTGAACTTCGCGGCAGTCGTATCTTCGGCCCTGTGGCCCGTGAGTTGCGTGCTGCTAATATGAAGGTGGTCTCACTCGCACCCGAGGTACTTTAATCATCTAAAGATTCAATTACAGTAATGGCAAAGTTACATATTAAGAAAGGCGACACCGTGCAGATTCTCTCTGGCAACAGCAAGGGCCAGACGGGTAAGGTGCTTAAGGTGCTCGTCAAGGAGCAGAAGGCAATCGTGGAGGGCCAGAACATGGTGTCCAAGAGCCAGAAGCCCAGTGCCAAGAACCCTCAGGGTGGCATCGTGAAGCAGGAAGCCCCCATCCACATCTCCAACTTGAATGTGGTGGACCCCAAGTCCGGCAAGGCAACCCGCATTGGTCGTAAGTTGAACGCAGAGGGCAAGCTTGTCCGTTATGCAAAAAAATCAGGAGAGGAGATTAAGTAATGGCAAATACCGCAAGACTGAAGCAGGAGTATGCTGAGCGCATCGCTCCCGCACTGAAAGAGAAGTTCGGCTACACCTCTACAATGCAGATCCCCGTCCTGAAGAAGATTGTTATCAATCAGGGCCTGGGTATCGCTACCGCCGACAAGAAAATCATCGAGGTGGCTATCAATGAGCTCACCGCTATCACTGGCCAGAAGGCTGTCGCCACCATCTCTAAGAAGGACGTGGCCAACTTCAAGCTTCGTAAGAAGATGCCCATTGGTGTCATGGTAACGCTGCGTCGCGAGCGCATGTACGAGTTCCTTGAGAAACTCGTGAAGGTTGCTCTCCCTCGTATTCGTGACTTCAAGGGTATTGAGAGTAAGCTCGATGGCCGTGGTAACTACACCCTCGGCATTCAGGAGCAGATTATCTTCCCCGAGATTAATATCGATGCCATCGACCGCATTGTGGGAATGAATATCACTTTCGTGACTACGGCTCAGACCGACGAGGAGGGCTTCGCTCTACTCAAGGAGTTCGGCCTTCCCTTCAAAAACGCTAAAGACTAAAGAGATATGGCAAAAGAATCAATGAAGGCCCGCGAGGTCAAGCGTGCCAAGCTCGTTGCCAAGTATGCTGCCAAGCGTGCAGCCCTGAAGAAAATTGTCAACACGGGTGATCCCGTGGAGGCTTTTGAGGCTGCCCAGAAGCTGCAGAGCATCCCCCGCAACGCTAACCCCATCCGCCTGCACAACCGTTGCAAGATCACGGGTCGTCCCAAGGGTTATATCCGTCAGTTCGGAATCTCTCGTATTCAATTCCGTGAGATGGCATCCCAGGGTCTTATCCCCGGCGTGAAGAAGGCCAGCTGGTAATCGAAGCAGAAGCATCATTATTTTTTAATATTGTCGGCACAGTGCCGATTAATTAAATCATTTAACAAATGACAGATCCTATTGCAGACTATCTGACGCGAGTGCGTAACGCCATCATGGCGAAGCACAGGATTGTGGAAATCCCTGCGTCGAATCTGAAGAAGGAGATCACCAAGATCCTCTTCGAGAAGGGATACATCCTCAACTACAAGTTCCTGGAGGATGGCCCTCAGGGCACCATCAAGGTGGCCTTGAAATACGATGCCGCTAACAAGGTTAGCGCCATCAAGAAACTGATCCGCGTGTCCCGCCCCGGTATGCGTAAGTACACCGGTTACAAGGACATGCCCCGTGTAATCAATGGCCTGGGTATCGCCATCATCTCCACTTCACGTGGTGTGATGACGGACAAGGAAGCTGCCGAGCAGAAGATCGGTGGCGAAGTTCTTTGCTACGTTTATTAATTAAAGGAGGAATTAACATGTCAAGAATTGGTAAATTGCCCATAAACATCCCTGCAGGTGTTGAGATTTCCATTGACGGCAACAAGATCACCGTCAAAGGCAAGGAGGGTGTTTTAACCCAAGAGGTTAATCCTTCCATCAAAATGAACTACGACAAGGATAAAGCTGAGCTCACCTTTACGGTCGATGAGGAGTACGATCCCATCAACATCTCTCTGAAGCAGAAGCAGGCTTACCATGGTCTCTACCGCGCACTTGTCCACAACATGGTTGTTGGCGTGAGCGAGGGCTATACGAAGGAGATGGAGCTTGTCGGTGTCGGCTACCGCGTGAGCAACAAGGGTAACCTCGTTGAGTTCTCGCTGGGCTACACCCACAGCATTTTCATCCAACTTCCCGCTGAGATCAAGGTTGAGACTAAGGCCGAGCGTAACCAGAATCCCCAGATTATCTTGAAGTCTTGTGACAAACAGCTCCTCGGACAGGTTTGTGCCAAGATCCGTTCTTTCCGTAAGCCCGAACCTTACAAGGGCAAGGGTATCTTGTTCGTTGGCGAACAGATTCGCAGAAAGTCTGGTAAGTCAGCAGGTGCTAAGTAACTTTAAAATCGCGTAATCATGACAACGAAATTAGAAAGACGAATCAAGATTAAGTATAGAGTTCGTAACAAGGTCTCTGGTACTACCGAGCGTCCCCGCATGTCGGTGTTCCGCAGTAACAAGCAGATCTATGTTCAGATTATCAATGACCTGACGGGCACTACGCTGTGCGCCGCTTCCTCCCTCGGGATGGAAGCTTGCCCCAAGAAGGAGCAGGCTGCCAAGGTCGGTGAACTCATTGCGAAGAAGGCCCTCGAAGCCGGTATCACTACTGTCGTTTTCGACCGTAACGGTTATCTCTACCATGGTAGAGTCAAGGAAGTTGCAGATGCAGCGCGTAACGGTGGACTTAAATTCTAATCATTATGGCAATCAAGAATGTAAAGATCAATAGCGATGTTGAATTGAAGGACCGCCTCGTAGCCATCAACCGCGTTACAAAGGTAACGAAGGGTGGCCGCACCTTCACATTTGCAGCAATCGTTGTAGTCGGCGACGGCAAGGGAATCATCGGTTACGGTCTGGGTAAGGCCGGCGAGGTCACAGCCGCTATCGCCAAGGGCGTGGAAGCCGCCAAGAAGAATCTTGTGCAGGTTCCCGTCATCAAGGGTACAGTACCCCACGAGCAGGCCGCCAAGTTCGGCGGCGCCGAAGTTCTCATCATGCCCGCTTCCACTGGTACGGGTGTGGTAGCAGGTGGCGCTATGCGTGCCGTGCTCGAGAGTGTTGGTATCACTGACTGTCTGGCCAAGAGCAAGGGCTCCTCGAACCCCCACAACCTGGTGAAGGCTACCATCGCAGCACTCGCTGAGATGCGCGATGCCCGTCAGGTGGCTCAGAACCGTGGCATCAGTGTAGAGAAAGTATTCAGAGGTTAACGAAGGAGGTTCAAGACTATGGCAACTATTAAAGTAAAGCAGATCAAGAGCCGCATCGGCGCACCCAAGAATCAGAAGCGCACGCTTGATTCCATGGGTCTGAGGAAGTTGAATCAGGTTGTAGAGCTGGAGGATAACGCCTCCGTTCGCGGTCAGATTCAGACTGTTCACCATCTGGTGAAGATCCTCGACTAAGAGTTAACCCTATTTCGTCAACGTAATAAAAACCGACACACGATATGAAATTGAATAATTTGCAACCCGCTGCAGGCAGCACCACTGCGCGCAAGCGCATCGGTCGCGGTCCCGGTTCCGGTCTCGGTGGTACTTCCACACGTGGTCATAAGGGTGCCAAGGCACGTTCGGGTTATAAGAAGAAGATTGGTTTCGAAGGTGGTCAGATGCCTTTGCAGCGTCGTCTGCCGAAGTTCGGCTTCAAGAACATCAACCGCAAGGAGTACGCTCCTGTGAACCTGAGCACGCTCCAGAAGCTCGCTGAGCAGGGCCTCGAGAAGATCGGCCTCGCTGAGATTGTCGCCGCTGGCTTTGCCAAGAGTGGCGAACTGGTGAAGGTCCTGGGTAGGGGCGAGCTCAAGGCCAAGGTAACTGTTGAGGCCAACGCCTTCTCCAAGACTGCCGAGGCTGCCATTACGGCTGCCGGCGGAACCGCAACAACTCTGTAAGACTAAAGACTCATGAAGAAGTTTTTTGCAACACTGAAGAACATTTGGATGATTGAGGATCTCCGCATGAAGATCCTCATCACCATTGGCTTTGCCGCCATCTACCGTTTTGGTTCGTTTGTGGTGCTCCCCGGCATCAACCCTAACCACCTGGTAGCTCTGCGCGAGCAGACCAGCGAAGGCTTGATGAGTCTTCTGAACATGTTCTCGGGAGGTGCTTTCTCCAATGCGTCCATCTTCGCACTGGGAATTATGCCCTACATCACAGCCTCCATCGTTATTCAGTTGCTGGCTGTAGCAGTGCCTTATTTCCAGAAGATGCAGCGTGAGGGTGAGAGCGGCCGTCGCAAGATAAACCAGTACACTCGCTATCTGACCATTTTCATCCTGCTGTTCCAGGCTCCCGGCTATCTGGTCAACCTGAAGCACCTTTCGGGCGGTGCCCTTGCACCTTCCATTGGATGGACTGTGTTCATGATTAGTTCCACGGTGATTCTTGCCGCTGGCAGTATGTTCATCCTTTGGTTGGGTGAGCGCATCACGGACAAGGGTATTGGCAACGGTGTATCCATGATCATCATGCTCGGTATCATCGCCCGTCTGCCGCAGGCTTTCGGTCAGGAGGCTGTCAGCCGCTTGAACAACCTTAGCGGTGGTGGTTTGGTGATGTTCCTCATCGAGCTTGTCATCCTGTTCCTCGTCATCATGGCAGCTATTATGCTGACACAAGGTACGCGTAAGGTGCCTGTGCAGTATGCCAAGCGTGTCATGGGCGGTCAGCAGATTGGCGGTGCCCGTCAGTATATCCCCTTGAAGCTCTTCGCAGCCAACGTGATGCCTATCATCTTTGCACAGGCTATCATGTTCCTGCCTATCACCCTCTTGCAGGCATTCAGCGACGGTCAGAATCCCTCTGCAGTCCTGATGGCTCTTTCCGATCACACCAGCTGGGCTTACAATCTTGTCTTCGCTGCCCTCATCATCATCTTCACGTACCTCTACACTGCCATCACGATGAACCCCGTTCAGATGGCTGAGGACATGAAGCGCAACAACGGCTTCATCCCCGGTGTGCGTCCTGGTAAGGACACGGCAGACTACATCGACAATGTGATGTCCCACATCATGTTGCCGGGCTCTCTCTTCCTGGCTTTCATTGCTTGTATGCCCGCTTTCGCTGGCCTGCTCAATGTCCAGCCGGAATTCGCCCAGTTCTTTGGTGGAACCTCCCTGCTCATTCTGGTCGGTGTTGTCCTCGACACGCTGCAGCAGATTGAGAGTCATTTGCTCATGCGCCACTACGATGGCCTGCTCGAATCAGGCCGCATTCGTGGACGTGGCGGTGTCAGTGCCTATTAAGCGTTCAGTGAATTCATGATATATCTGAAGACCGAAGACGAGATCGAGCTGATGCGAGCTGCCAATCAACTGGTGGCACAGACGCTCGCCGAGGTGGGTAAGGCTATCCGACCGGGTGTCACTACCGCACAGCTCAATCGTCTCGCCGAGGAATTCATCCGCGACCATGGTGCAGAGCCCACCTTCCTGGGTTTCCCCAACCCTTATGGTGGCCCTTTTCCGGGCAGCATCTGCACCTCCGTCAACGACGTTGTCGTTCACGGTGTCCCTTCGGAGAAGACCATCTTGCGTGATGGCGACATCGTCTCCGTGGATTGCGGCACGTTGCTCAATGGCTACAATGGCGATTCCTGCTACACCTTCATGGTGGGTGAGGTCGCCGAGGATGTCAAGCACCTCCTCCGCACTACGAAGGAAGCGCTCTACAAGGGCATCGAGAGTGCCGTTGCAGGCTTTCGCATCGGTGACATCGGCTATGCCGTCCAGAGTCACTGCGAGGCACAAGGCTTCGGCGTAGTTCGCGAGTTTGTGGGTCACGGCATTGGTCGTGAGATGCATGAGGACCCTCAGGTGCCCAACTACGGCCGCCGCGGCCAGGGCAAGCAGCTGAAGAACGGCCTCTGCATCGCCATAGAACCCATGATTACCATGGGCAGCTATGAGGTCTATCTCGACGAGGATCGTTGGACAGTGCACACGCGTGATGGCAAACCTGCCGCACACTTTGAGCACACCATCGCTATCCACCACGGCAAGGCTGACATCCTGTCCTCCTTCGCCGACATCGAGGCCCTGGAAACCCAGCGCTACAGCTGACCCTCACTTCAGAATCATTATTCCACATCTGTCAACTCAGAAACCAAGAATCACAATATGGCAAAACAATCCGCTATTGAGCAAGACGGTCAGATTATTGAAGCGCTCTCCAATGCCATGTTCCGCGTGGAGCTGGAGAACGGCCATCAGATTACCGCGCATATCTCTGGCAAGATGAGAATGCATTACATCAAGATCCTGCCCGGGGACAAGGTGAAGGTCGAGATGAGCCCCTACGACCTCACAAAGGGACGCATCGTATTCCGATTCAAGTAAAAAAGTCAACAATATGAAAACAAGAGCATCTTTAAAAAAGCGTACCCCTGACTGCAAGATTGTGCGTCGCAAGGGTCGTTTGTACGTGATCAACAAGAAGAACCCTAAGTTCAAGACACGTCAGGGTTAAGGCAAATCGTAAATTGTAAATCGTAATTTCAAGATATGGCAATAAGAATTGTTGGTGTCGATTTGCCTCAGAACAAGAGAGGCGAAATCGCTTTGACCTATGTCTATGGCATCGGTCGCAGTAGCTCAGCAAAGATCCTGGAGAAAGCCGGTGTCGATAAGGACATCAAGGTGAAGGACTGGACCGACGACCAGGCTTCAAAGATCCGTGAGGTCATCGCTGCAGACTACAAGGTAGAGGGCGACCTCCGCTCCGAAATCGCTATGAACATCAAGCGTCTGATGGATATCGGCTGCTACCGTGGTGTTCGTCATCGTAATGGACTTCCCGTTCGCGGACAAAGCACAAAGAACAATGCCCGCACTCGTAAGGGTAAGAAGAAGACCGTTGCGAACAAGAAGAAGGCCACGAAGTAATAGAAAATAGTAAATAGAAAATCGTCAAATCGTAAATTGAAGATATGGCAAAGAAAACAGTTGCAGCAAAGAAAAGAAACGTGAAGGTTGACGCGCTTGGCCAGCTCCATGTCCACAGCTCCTTCAACAATGTCATCGTTTCGCTTGCCAACAGCGAGGGTCAGATTATCTCCTGGTCCAGCGCCGGCAAGATGGGTTTCCGTGGTTCCAAGAAGAACACTCCCTATGCCGCTCAGATGGCCGCTCAGGACTGCGCCAAGGTTGCTTACGACCTCGGTCTGCGCAAGGTGAAAGCTTATGTGAAGGGTCCTGGCAACGGTCGTGAGTCCGCAATCCGCACCATCCATGGTGCCGGCATCGAGGTTGTCGAAATCGTCGACGTCACTCCGCTGCCCCACAACGGATGCCGCCCCCCGAAGCGTCGTAGAGTGTAATATATCAGGAAAACCTAGGCACAGCTAGGGCTCCCTAGGCCCTTTAAACTATAAACTTTATACATTAAACTCAAATATGGCTAGATATACTGGTCCTAAGTCAAAGATTGCTCGCCGCTTCGGCGATGCCATTTTCGGTCCCGACAAGGTTCTGTCCAAGCGTAACTTCCCCCCCGGACAGCATGGCAACAACCGTCGTCGCAAGACCTCTGAGTATGGAATCATGCTTGCTGAGAAGCAGAAGGCAAAGTACACCTATGGTGTTCTTGAGAAGCAGTTCCGCAATATGTTCGAGAAGGCAGCCCGCACCAACGGTATCACCGGTGAGATTCTTCTTCAGAACCTCGAGTGCCGTTTGGACAACATTGTCTTCCGTCTCGGTATTGCTCCCACGCGTGCTGCCGCACGTCAGCTGGTGAGTCACCGCCACATCGTTGTTGACGGCAAGGTTGTGGGTATTCCCTCTTTCTCCGTTAAGCCCGGTCAGATTGTGGGCGTGCGCGAGAAGGCCAAGTCTCTTGAGGTGATTGCCGCAGCTCTCGCTGGCTTTAACCACAGCAAATATCCCTGGATCGAGTGGGACGAGTCCCAGAAGGCCGGTAAGCTGCTGCACAAGCCCGAGCGCGCAGACATCCCCGAGAATATCAAGGAGCAACTGATCGTTGAATTGTACTCTAAATAAGAATTAATCATGGCGATATTAGCATTTCAAAAACCTGACAAGGTGTTAATGGTGGAGGCCGACGACAAATACGGCAAGTTCGAATTTCGTCCGTTGGAGCCCGGCTTCGGTATTACCGTGGGTAATGCGCTTCGCCGTATCTTGCTCTCTTCACTTGAGGGTTATGCTATCAATACCGTACGTATTGAGGGCGTAGAACACGAATTCGCATCTGTTCCCGGTGTGAAAGAGGACGTCACCAACATCATCCTGAACCTGAAGCAAGTTCGCTTCAAGCAGGTGGTGGAAGAATTCGAGAATGAGAAAGTCAGCATCACCGTTGAGAACACTACGGAGTTCAAGGCTGGTGACTTCAACAAGTATCTGACCGGATTCGAAGTGTTAAACCCCGAATTAGTGATCTGTCATTTAGACAACAAGGCAACGATGCAGATGGAAATCAGCATCAACAAGGGCCGCGGCTATGTCCCCAGCGACGAGAACCGTGAGTTCTGCACAGACGTCAACGTGCTGCCCATCGATTCCATTTACACTCCTATCCGCAATGTCAAGTACGCCGTAGAGAATTTCCGCGTTGAGCAGAAGACCGACTACGAGAAACTCGTGCTTGAAATCACCACCGATGGTTCCATCCACCCGAAGAACGCCCTCAAGGAGGCTGCCAAGATCCTCATCTACCACTTCATGCTCTTCTCCGACGAGAAGATCACGCTTGAGAACTCCGATGCCGACGGCAACGAAGAGTTCGACGAGGAAGTGCTCCACATGCGCCAGCTCCTCAAGACCAAGCTTGTTGACATGGATCTCTCTGTCCGTGCCCTCAACTGCTTGAAGGCTGCCGATGTCGAGACGCTGGGTGATCTGGTACAGTTCAACAAGACTGACCTCCTCAAGTTCCGCAACTTCGGTAAGAAATCGCTCACTGAGCTTGATGATTTGCTCGAGAGTCTGAATCTGTCGTTTGGAACCGATATTTCAAAGAAACAATGAGACACGGTAAGAAATTTAACCATCTGGGCCGTACTGCATCCCACAGAGACGCCATGCTCGCTAACATGGCAACTTCTCTGATCATGCACAAAAGAATCACTACGACCCTCGCCAAGGCCAAGGCTCTGAAGAAGTATGTCGAGCCCCTGCTGACCAAGGCTAAGGAGGACTCGACCAACGCTCGCCGCGTGGTCTTCAGCCACCTCCAGAACAAATACGCTATCACAGAGCTGTTCCAGGTCATCAGCCCCAAAATCGCTGACCGTCCCGGTGGCTACACGCGTATCATCAAGACCGGCTTCCGCCAGGGCGACCAGGCCGCTATGTGCTTCATCGAACTTGTTGACTTCGATGAGAACATGGCTAAGACCACCAAAAAGGCCACTCGCACGCGCCGTAGCCGCAAGAGCGCTGCACCTGCCGCAGAGGCAGCTGCACCCGTTGCTGAGGCACCTGCTGCTGAGGCACCCGCAGAACCCGCTGCAGAATAATTCTATTTGCTATACGATAGGACAAGGGCGACCCGTGAGGGCCGCCTTTGTTGTTTCTGATGGCTAAAGTCTCGGACATTTATGTAATCTTTTCAGATAAAATTTGGTAGGTTGGCTTCGAGTGTGTACCTTTGTAGCCGAAAATGACGAGCGTAGCATCTATGAAATACAGCTTCATCATCCCTGTCTATAACCGTCCCGATGAGGTGGCAGAGCTGCTGCAGAGCCTCTCTCGGCAGACTTTCCGCGACTTCGATGTCCACGTGGTGGAGGACGGCTCCGATGTCCCCTGCCGCGAGGTGTGTGACCACTTCGCCAACCGTCTGGACATCCACTACTACATGAAGGAGAATGGCGGTCCGGGTGCAGCGCGCAACTATGGTGCCGAGCGTGCTGCTGGCGACTACTTCATTGTGCTGGACTCTGATGTCGTGCTGCCTTCCACCTACCTCTCGGCCATCGAGAATGCGCTGAGCGAGACACCCTGCGATGCCTTTGGCGGTCCCGACCGCGCCCACCCCGACTTCACGCCTGTGCAGAAGGCCATCAGCTATTCGATGACGTCGTTCTTCACTACGGGAGGCATTCGTGGTGGCAAGCAGAAGCTCGACAAGTTCTATCCCCGTTCCTTCAACATGGGCGTACGCCGTGACCTCTGGCAGCAGTTGGGCGGTTTCCGCCAGATGCGCTTTGGCGAGGACATCGACTTCAGCTACCGTCTGTGCGAGGCTGGTGCCCGTTGTCGCCTGTTCCCCGAAGCGTGGGTGTGGCACAAGCGTCGCACCGACTTCCGCAAGTTCTTCCGCCAGGTGCGCAATTCCGGCATCGCCCGCATCAACCTGAAGCTGCTGCACCCCGGTTCCATGAAGTTCGTCCACAAGCTGCCGGCGCTGTTCACGCTGGGTTGCATCGGCCTTCTCATTTTCTTCGTTACGGGTCTGGTGCTGGCCATCATGGGCTTGAGCACCCTTACTGCTGAGGGCTGCAATATGGGTCTGATTGTCGTTTATTTCGGCTGCTTCCTCATGTTGGCATCCCTGCTGCCCCTGCTGCTCTATTCCCTCCTCATCTTCATTGATTCCTCCATCCGCAACCGCAGCATCTATGTAGGTTTCCTCTCCATCCCCGCCTCCTTTATCCAGCTCCTTGGCTACGGCACCGGCTTCCTCTCTGCCTTCTGGAAGCGGCTGGTGCTGAAGCGGCGAGACGAGGGGTTTGACAGCAATGAGTTGCTGTATAAATGAAAAGTGAAAAATGAAAAGTGAAAAGTAAATTCACTCCGATTATGAATATCAAGGACCTTCCTTTAGACGAGCGGCCGCGCGAGCGGTTGATGGAGCAGGGCGCAGCGGCGCTCTCGCCTGCCGAGCTGTTGGCCATCTTGATAGGTTCGGGGAACACCGAGGAGACGGCGGTGCAGCTCATGCAGCGCCTGCTGGCCGACTGCGGTGGCAGCCTGAAGGCCCTCAGCCGTCTGTCGCTGGCCGACCTGACAAAGAACTATAAAGGCTTGGGTCCGGCAAAGGCCGTCAGCATTCTCGCCGCCTGCGAGCTGGGCAAGCGCCGCCTGATGGAAGCCGCTGAGGAGAAACGCTATATCAAGTCGTCGGCAGACCTCTACCAGCTGATGCTGCCCCTGATGCGCGACCTCGGCCACGAGGAGAGCTATGCCCTCTACCTGCGCGCTGACAATAGTCTCGCAGGCCGTCCCTTCCTCATCAGCAAAGGCGGCATCACGAGCACACAGGTCGATGTGCGCCTCGTCATCCGCGAAGCCCTCATTCGCCAGGCTTCCTCGCTGGCACTGGCCCACAACCACCCCTCCGGCAGCAAGCGTCCCTCGCGCGACGACGATGCCCTCACGGAGCACCTGCTGCGCGCCTGCAAGGTCATGAACCTTAAGTTTCTCGACCACATCATCGTCACCGACGGTGACTACTACAGCTATAAGGAAGAGGGGAAGGTGTAACATGAACCACCCCCAATCCTTCCCATAGGGGAGGGGAGAGCCTGTGGGGTGGCAGTGAAAACATCGGAATGTCGGAAAGTCGGAATAACGTAATAACGGAATAACGTAATAACGGAATAACGTAATAACGAAATAACTTATGTCCAATAACACTACTTCGCGCCAGCCACTTCCCTCCCTTGCTGGAGGAGTTGAGGGTGGGCCTTCAGTAGGAGAGCCTGCTTCTGAGATCTACGATAAAATCGTGGAGATGCTCAAGACCGTCTATGACCCTGAGATCCCCGTGAATGTCTATGACCTCGGCCTCGTCTATCGCATCGAACTCAGCGACGACCTCACGCAGCTCGACGTTGACATGACCATGACAGCCCCCTCATGCCCTATGGCTGACTTCATCCTCGAGGATGTGCGGCAGAAGCTGGAGAGCATCGAAGGCCTCACCACCGTCAACGTCAACCTCGTCTTCGAACCCGAATGGACGCAGGACATGATGACCGAGGAAGCCAAGCTGGAGCTGGGGCTGTTGTGATTCTTTATTTTTCACTTTTCACTCTATCCGTATGAAGCCTGTCTATTTCCTTTCCGATGCCCATTTGGGCAGTCTCGCCATCAAGCATGGCCGCACTCAGGAGCGTCGTCTCGTGCGTTTCCTTGACAGTATCAAGGAGAAAGCCGGGGCGGTGTATCTTCTGGGTGACATCTTTGACTTCTGGTATGAGTACAAGTACGTGGTGCCCCGTGGCTACACACGCCTGCTGGGCAAGCTGAGCGAGCTGTCAGACTTGGGTGTGGAGGTGCATTTCTTCACGGGCAACCATGACATCTGGGCCTTCGACTATCTCGAGAAAGAGTGTGGTGTCATCCTGCATTTCAAGCCCGTCACCATCGAGATGGGCGACAAGGTCTTCTTCCTGGCTCACGGCGACGGCCTCGGCGACCCCGACCCCAAGTTCAAGTTCCTGCGGTGGCTCTTCCACAACCGCTTGGCACAGGTCCTCTGCTCCGCCGTACACCCCCGCTGGACCCAGCAGCTGGGCCTCACATGGGCCAAGCACAGCCGCCTGAAGCATGAAGTCGAAGACCCGCCCGTCTACCTCGGCGAGGACAAGGAGCACCTGGTGCTCTATGCCAAGGACTACCTGCGCACACATCCCGACGTCAACTTCTTCATCTTCGGCCATCGCCACATCGAGCTCGACCTGATGCTCTCCCGCACCGCTCGTGTCCTCATCCTCGGCGACTGGATTACGCAGTTCACCTATGCCGTCTTCGATGGCAACCAACTCTGGATGGAGAACTACATCGAGGGCGACACGGAACCCTGATATATCATCTCTTGAATAAGATTACTATCTTCACGTTTTTGCCACTGGTGGCAAAAGGTTTTCTCGCAAGTGATAAAAGGTTTTCTCACAAGTGAGAAAATAGTTTCTCACAGGTGAGAAAAATGATTCTAACGGGTGGCAAGAGCGCGCATAATAATAGGTTTCAGCTGCCACGCTGCAAGGTCTCAGCTGTCACGCAGCTAGGCTTCGGCTGTCACGCTGTTAGGCTTCGGCTGCCACGCTGGTCGGATTTGCTTTCATCGCGCTCTCAAAAAAGTTTGGGACATAGACCTGCAAAGATGTAGAGCCGTTTGGTGTGGGCTCCCTGTTTTAGGCCGAAACCTACACCTTCTCAGCCTACCTACACCCGAACCTACACCCATATAGCCGATTGATATACAGTTCTTTGTGCCGTCGGGGTGTAGGAGTGTACGTTTTTTCGTCAAAAAAATCATATTAACGTGAGTTCGGAATACAGTTTTCATCTTGTTGAAGCAGCCGCACTCTTTTACAGAATAATATTCTAAATGGGCTGCATATTATAGTTGTATTTAGAATATAAATATGCTTGTCTGATATGTTACAGGGGTTTATTCCATAATTTCCATTGTATTTGGTAGATGTTTCTGATTGTCGTACCTTTGCACCCGGAAAACAAAAAATGAAGAAACAGATGATAGCCCTCCACACGCCATACGTTCGTCCCGATGTATATGGGCCGTTGGTTGTACCTAATAGTAATGTGTCGTTCGAGTTCAATGAATATTACGCATTAATAAAGGAAAGCTGCGGGGTGTGCGGGGCTTTAGTCATCAATTATTATGAGTGATGGCATTATTTTTCCATTTCTCATATACTCATTTAATATATTATCTGTATATTTGCACCCGAATAGCAAACTCAATACGACAACGATAATGATCAGACAAATAGCGGAGGGAATCTTCGTGGCCCTTCTCCTGTGCTGGGCAACAGACGCTGCCGCACAGGATAAGAAGGAGGAGAATCCTACGGCGGTTCCCATGCAGAGCGTGACGCCACAGCGCCCTACCACGATTGCCGCGGATCAGCTGTTGGTGACAGGCGTCATCAAGGACACGCAGGGCGAGACGTTGCCCGGCGCCAATATCCGTGTGCGCGAGACGAAGGCGGGAGCCGTGGCCGATGCCGACGGTAAGTTCACGCTCGTCGTGCCCAAGGGGCAGGCCATCACGGTGGACTTCTCCTACGTAGGGATGAAGACCGTCACCAAGCGCTACGACGGCAAGAAAAACTACACCAGCCAGGTCATCGTACTCACCGAGAGCGGCGAGATGGAGGAGGTGGTCGTCACGGGCCTCTTCGACTACAAGTCCTCTACGTTCACGGGTTCCACGGCCAGCTACTCGCAGGAGGAGCTGAAGATGGTGGGCAACAGCAATGTGCTGAAGATCGTACAGTCGCTGGACCCCTCCTTCGTGGTCGATATGAACAGCGTGATGGGCAGCAACCCTAACTACATGGCGGACATCACCATCCGCGGCAACGCCTCCTTCGCAGGCCTGCAGGGCGAGTACAGCGGCAACCCCAACGCGCCGCTGTTCATCCTCGACGGCTTCGAGGCATCGCAGCAGCAGATCTTCGACCTCGACATCAACCGCATCAAGAGTGTGACCATTCTGAAGGACGGTGCCGCCAAGGCCATCTACGGCTCTAAGGCCAGCAACGGCGTTATCGTCGTGGAGACCATCCTGCCTGAGCCCGGCCGCCTGCGCATCACCTACAGCGGCGACCTCAACATCGAAGTCCCCGACCTGACGAGCTACGACCTGACGAACGCCGCTGAGAAGCTCGAGGTGGAGCGGTTGGCAGGGCGCTACTCGTCCATGTCGCCCTACAACCAGGCGCTGCTCGACGAGATGTACAACCGCACCGCCACGGCCGTGGCACGCGGCGTGGACACCTACTGGCTGTCGCAGCCCCTGCGCACCGGCGTCGGCCACAAGCACACGGCCTACGTGGAGGGCGGCGGCGAGGAGATGCGCTACTCGGCTAATATTATGTATAATAATGTGGCGGGCGTGATGAAGAAGTCCGACCGCACCACCATCGCCGGAAGCATTAACCTCAGCTACCGCTACAAGCAGTGGATGTTCCGCAACCAACTGACCGTCACCGGCAACCGCGCCGACGACAGCCCCTATGGCACCTTCTCCGACTACACCGGCGTGAACCCCTACTTCTCGCCCACGGATGAGTTCGGCAACACGCAGAAGATCCTTGGCACCTTCACGGCACCCGGCGCCAGCAGCAGTACACGGACCTACTACAACCCGCTCTACAACGCGGAGATAGGCACCAAGAACTTCTCGAAATACACGGAGGTGGTGGAGAACTTCTACCTCGAATACCGCCCCATCACCGACCTGCGCTTCACGGCACGACTGGGCTTCACGCATCAGAACAACAAACGTGAGGACTTCTACCCGGGCGACCACACGCGATTCACGGAATGGACGGGCGAGCGCTACTTCCAACGCGGCAGCTACTACATCGCCAACGGCGAGACGAACAGCCTGAACATCGACGTCACAGGTAACTACTCCCACACCTGGAACAAGCACATGCTGCTGGCCAATGCCGCCTACTCGCTGCAGACGCAGAACGGCAGCACCGAGGGCATGACAGCCTGGGGCTTCCTGAACAACCATGTCGATTACATCACCTTCGCCAAGCAGTATGCCGAGGGCGGCAAGCCCTCTGGCTCCGAGACCACCACGCGCTCGCTGGGTATCACGGGTGCTGCCAACTATAGCTACGATGAGCGCTATCTGGCCGATGTCAGCCTGCGCTTCAATGGCTCCTCGGTCTTCGGCAGCGACAACCGCTGGGGTACCTTCTGGAGTGCCGGCGTGGGTTGGAACCTCCACAAGGAGCATTTCATGGAGAAGGCCACGTGGCTGACGCTGTGCAAGTTCCGCGTGACCTATGGCCTCACGGGCAACCAGAACTTCTCGCCCTATCAGTCCAAGGCTACGTATAAGTTCTACGACAACATCATCTACGGCAACATCTCCGGAGCCTACCTTATGGGGATGCCTAACCCCAACCTGAAGTGGCAGCAGACGGGCGACTTCACCGTGGGTCTCGACCTCGGGCTGTGGAAGCGCCTGAATGTGCGCTTCGACTACTACAACAGCCGCACCTACGATGCCCTCATCGCCATGACCATCCCCACTTCTACAGGTTTCAACACTTACATGGAGAACCTGGGCAATGTGCAGAACCGCGGCATTGAGGCCACGCTGAACTGGCGCTTCTTCCAGAAAGGACAGTCCTACATGAGCCTCACGGGAAGCATCGCGCATAATGTCAACAAGGTCACCGACATCAGCGATGCCCTCAGCAGCTTCAACCACGACCAGGACGCACAGAACACCACGTCGCCCATCATCCGCTACGAGGAGGGACAGTCCATGACGGCCATCTGGGCAGTGCAGTCGCTCGGCATCGACCCCGCCACGGGTCGCGAGCTATTCCGCAAGAAGGACGGCACTACCACCTTCACCTACACCACCGATGACTACATCATCGCAGGCGACGCTAACCCCAAGGTGCACGGCACCTTCGGCTTCAACGGCGAGTACAAGGGCATCGGCCTGAGCCTGCTCTTCAGCTATCAGCTGGGTGGTGACTACTACAACCAGACGCTCGTTGATCGCGTGGAGAACGTGGACATCGCCAACAATGTCGATCGCCGCGTCTTCAGCGACACCTGGAACAACCCCGGCGATGTGGCCCTCTACAAGCACATCTCCTCGACGCCCTCCACGACCTACGCCTCCACGCGCTTCATCCAGCGCAACAATATGCTCGACCTCACCAGCCTCTCCGCCTACTACGACTTCAAGAACTGCGCATGGCTGCGCCGTGCAGGCCTGGAGCGTCTGCGTGTGACAGCCTACATGAACGATGTCTTCCACCTCTCCACCATCAAGGCAGAGCGCGGTCTCGGCTACCCCTACGCCCGCACCTTCGCACTGTCGGTGACGGCGACGTTGTAGAAGCCCCCCCGACCCCTCCCCTGTTCTTCAAGTGTGAAGCGTCGCGTTGCGCCGAGCGAGGGAGGGGAGAAAGAGTCGAAAAAACGTAATAACGAGAAAACGAAATATCGAGATAACGACATGACTAAGATATATAGGAAACTATTGGCAATAGTAACTTTCCTCCCCGCCCTGACGGGAGGGGTAGGGGGTGGGTCTTTGCTTACGAGCTGCAACTCGTGGCTCGACGTGCAGCCCCGCTCGCAGGTCGAGGACTCGGAGCTCTTCGAGACGGAGAGTGGTTTCAAGGAGGCGCTGGCAGGTGTCTATTCCTCGATGGTCTCCTCCAAGACCTATGCCAAGGAACTCACCTTCGGCTTCATGGGTGTCCTCGGGCGCGAATGGGACTACTTCAGCCAGAGCCAGTATGAGGATGCCGACATCTACAACTACGAGGCCACCTACCCCACCAACTACATCAGTGGCATCTGGGCCAACAACTACAGCGGCATCACCAATGCCAACAACCTGTTGGCACACATCGATGACCACCGCAATGTCTTCTCGCCCGACAACTACAACGTCATCAAGGGTGAGGCGCTGGCACTGCGTGCCTTCCTGCACTTCGACCTCCTGCGCTGCTTCGGCGTCGGCTATGCCGTGAACCCCGACCAGCCGTCCATCCCCTACTGCACAGCCCTCAGCTACCGCGTCTTTCCGCAGCTCACCGTGCGGCAGGTGGCTGAAAAGGTTCTCGAGGACCTTGCAGCTGCCGAGGCGCTGCTGAAGGACAGCGACCCCATCAAGACAGGGCGCGAGATTACGGAGTCCGTTGACAACGGCTACCTCCTGGACCGCCAGATACATCTCAACTACTATGCTGTCAAGGGACTGCAGGCGCGTGTGCTGATGTGGACCGGCCAGTATGCCGAAGCGCTGGCGGCAGCCGATGAGGTCATTGCATCCGAGAAGTTCCCTTGGGCCACAGGCACCGCCCTGCAGGCAGGCTCCGACCGCTCCTTCGCCACCGAACAACTCTTCGCCCTCAACAACCTGACGCTGAAGGCCGACATCGCCGACGTGTACTTCTCCGAGGGCACCTCCAACAGCTTCGCCATCACGCGCGACCGCCTGCTCGAATACTACGACCGCGCCACGCGCGACTACCGCTACACCTTCTCTTTCAAGAACGGTACAGGCTCCCTCGCCAGCAACCGCTACCTGCGCAAGTTTGACGAGGCGTCGGGCGGCGAATTCTATAACAACAAGATGCCCCTGATGCGCGTCGCGGAGATGTTCCTCATCCGCTGCGAGGTGCAGTATCGCCAAGGCGAGGCCGACAAGGCGCTGGCGACGCTCAACGACGTGCGCGTGGCACGTAACCTCACGCGCCTCACACGTCAGCCCGACGATTTCCTGCTGGAGCTCATCCGCGAGTACCGCCGCGAGTTCCTAGGCGAGGGACAGCTCTTCTTCCTCTACAAACGACTGAACCGCACCGAAATCCTCTACTATCCCGAGGTGGATGCCGTGGCCGAGAAACTCTACACCTTCCCCCTGCCCATCTCCGAGACAGAGGCGGCAGAGAGAGAGGAGAATAAGTGAAAAATGAAGGAGTTAAAAGTGAAAAATAAAAGTTAGTTTCTTCTAAATATATGAATCGTCAACAAACATATAAGAAAAGGTGTGAGAGCTCAGTGAAAGGTAATTCTTATTTTTCACTTTTCACTCTTTCATTTTTAACTCTCGCCATCATGGCGAGTTGTTCCCAAGAGTCCGTGCCGACCTACGACACGAGCGAGTCGCGCCTCAATATCTGGGTAGGAACGGCCGCCGGCATCGTCTATGAGTCGGTGTCGTACAACTACTCCTACGCCTACGAAGAAGGCACCGTTCCCTTCTACGCACAGATTACTGGTGTGCCGGCCGACCACGACCGCACCTTCCGCCTCGAACCCTTCGGGCCGGCGGCGGCACAGGTGGCCCCTACCGTGCGCGTCGAGGACTTCGTCATCAAGGCGGGCGCCATCGGTGGCACCTTCCAGTTGCATCTGAACACGCAGCTGCTGCCCGATCCCTCGCTCTTCACCGAGAAGGAGGACACGGTGCGGTTCCGCATGGTCCCCAACGACGAGTTCCTGCTGGGCACCGAGAAGCATCAGGAGTTCACCATCATCGTCAAGAACTTCCTCTCGAAGCCCGACAACTGGGACCGCGTGCCAACACGCAACGACATGCTGATATTCAAACCCCTGAAGGACTTCTTCGGCGACTACAGCCGCGTGAAATACCAGTTCATGATTCAGGTGCTGGGTCTCATCGATTTCCAGATTCAAGCCAGCATGGCCTCGCTGCCTGCCTATGTCGAAGAGACCAACACGGTCTCCACAACCTACGCTAATCAGCTGGTGCAGAAGATGCAGCAGGCGCTCGCCGAATACAACGCCACGCACGACACACCGCTCACGGATGAGTACGGGTATGAGGTGGTATTCTAAATGAAAAGTTAAGGAGTGAAAAGTGAAAAATAATAGTTTCTTCCGAATATATGAATCGTCAACAAACATATAAGAAAAGATGTAAGAGCCAAGTGAAAAGTATATCTTATTTTTCACTTTTCACTCTTTCACTTTTCACTTTAATTCTGGCGAGCTGCTACGCCGACAAGGGAAACTACGACTACCACGAGGTGGATCGGGTGAGCATCGACACCACGGGGACGGGCATCCGTGCCTCCTACACCCTCACGCGGTTTGATGTCCTCGACATCGAGCCCAACGTGTTCTTCAACGGCGAGAAGGTGACAGACAACAGTGCCGCGCCGCTCACCTACCAGTGGACGCTCTTTAGCGCTGTGTCGGGCGCTGGAGGCAGCAACCAGATTGACACCTTGTCGAACGAGCGCCATCTCGTGGCACCCATCAACCGCACCGGCGGCAACTATCTGGCACAACTTACTGTGACCAACACCAACGACGGCCTGCGCCAGTTCTTCCGCGTCCACGTGACCGTCAGCGAAGCACTCGATGGCGGATGGATGGTCCTCTACGAAAGGGCCGACCGTCCCGGCTACTCAGACCTCGCACTCGTCCTCAACCCGTGGACGAAGAGCAACTTCACCGACAATCGCTGCCACACCAACCTCTATGAGGTCACCAATCTGGAACCCCTGCGCGGAAAACCTATCCGCTGCTTCGTCGTAGCCATGTCGCTGATGTCGCATAACTACGTGGGGCTGTGCACCGACTACACCCTCGTGGGTGTCACCGACACGGGTATCGAGAAGGCGATGTCCTTCGAGAACTTCTTCACCGAGCCCCCCACTACGATGGCCCCCAGCTGGTACGGACACCATGGCAATGGCGGCATGTCGGGACAGAACTCTGAAGTCCTCATTAATAATAATAAGGTATATACAAACCTCTACTACAACAGCGCCTCGGCTGACCGCGAGAGCCAGTTCGGCGTTGCCAAGTTCGCCGACGGCATGGGCGAGCTGGCAGCATGGAATGCCGAGCTGCCGGCCACACTGAACTACGGTGTGATTGTCTATGACCAGACCAACAAATGCTTCCGCTACACCGCCTTTGAGAGCGCACGCTTCGAGGCTTTCGGCGAGCAGAACATGGAGATTGCCGCCTTCGATGTCAACAACACGGGTATGACGCTCGTCATGGGCGACTGGGGCACGGGTGCTTCACGCATGCAGGCATTCGACTACCTCATCATGGCCGATGGCACCTCGCGCAAGTTGGCCGTCGCCAATTTCTCAACCTCAGCACCTGACGATGAGGCCATCGGCGTAGGGCTCTATGACATGACAACCCTATGCCCCAACATCGCCGCGGCCACCTCTATGGCGGCCAGCAACGTGGGCGGTTACATCTACTATGCTGCCGGAAACACACTCTACAACTTCGCCTATGAGAGCGGACTGCCGGCTGAGGAGGCGTGGACAGCACCCTCGGGCGATGAGGTCATCACCTGTGTGCGCATCCAGAAGTACTACAACACCATCTACAGCGCCGGGATGATGATCAATGCAGACAACCTTGTCCATATCGCCACATGGAATGAGAAGACCAGACAGGGACACCTCTATCAGTACATCATCAACGCTGCCAGCGGTGACATCGACGCCACCACCTCCTACGACTACCCGATTCCAGGGCGTGTGAAGGATATGGCGTGGAAGTATTCGATGAACTAGGACTCTCCCCCCGCCCCTCCCTAAGCAGGGAGGAGAGTGGTTACCAAACTTTAATGAACTTTAGAAAAGAAATATTATCAAACATATAACATTCAATAAATCCATTACGACAATGAAAACATTATCAAAGAACATTCTTCTTCTCTCCCTCTTGTATCTACTCCCCTCTCTGCTTAGAGAGGGGTCGGGGGTGAGTCTGGCACAGGGCGTCGTCTTCGAGCCCGAAGGCACCACATTGGAACAGGCTTCTGCCAAGGCCAAGGCTGAGAACAAACTCATCTTCCTCGACTGCTTCACGCAGTGGTGCGGTCCCTGCAAGAAGATGTCTCGCGAGGTATTCCCCCAGGAGAAGGTGGGTGCTGCCATGAACCCCAAGTTCGTGAGCCTCAAGATTGACATGGAGAGTGCCTATGGTGCTCCGCTGGCCAAGAAGTTGCAGATCACGGCTTACCCCACTTTCATCATCTTCAACGCCGACGCGCAGGAGATCAGCCGTTTCTTGGGTTTCCATGCCGTCGATGCTTTTCTTGAGGTGATTGAGGAGAAAAGCCGCGACACAGGCTCCTCCGCTCTGGAAGCGCGCTGGAAGGCCGGCGACCGTGACCCGCAGTTCCTGCAGCAGTATCTGCAGACGCTCACCGCTGCCTACAAAGCCAATGAAGCCAATGATGTCGCTGAGGCTATCCTCGAAGGCAAGGAGGAGACGTTCGCTGCCGACAGCACCCTGCGCAGCATCTTCTTCCGCAACATCACCAACCCCTTTGCCAAGAGCTTCATCTACACTGCCAAGAACCCGCAGGCACTGACGGCTGCCACCGGCGAGATGCCCGTCAAGATGAAGATCCAGAACGTACTGGGTAACTACCAGCGTCAGATCATCAACGAGGCCGACGGCACCGCTACGCTCGACCAGGCGCAGTACGACAAGTTCAGCCAGCTGCTGGATGAACTCGGCGTGCAGAATGCTGACCACTATCGTCTGCAGACGATGATCACACTCTCCGAGAAGCAGAAGAACTATGCTGCCTACCTCGACTACATCCGCCAGTATCTGGCCAACCCCAATCTCGATGCCGATGACATGCAACTGGCACGCTGGACACGTCCGTTCCAGGGCCCCAATGCAGACCCCGAACTGAAGCAGCAGATGAAAGCCATCCTGCAGCAGCGCCTCGATGACATCCGCTCCGGCAAGCGTCAGGCGCAGAACACCGTGGGCAATATGCGCCTCTCGCGTCCCACAGACCAGCTCCTGGAGATGATTCTCAACGCCATGGACGGCAAGATGCCCAATGCACCCGCCCAGAATCCGCAAGGCACTAAACCCGCAACAACACAAGCAGCGACTATTTTGCGTTAATAAAAAGATTGTTTTATGTTTATTGAAGAAAGCTTATGAAAAAGATTGTACTTTCTTTGGCGGCAGCCTTCGCACTGACCGCAAACGTTTTTGCAGAGGATAAGGTCTTCTTGGAGGTTACAGCCTCTGTCGCCGACCTCTCCACAACAGTGACCCACAAGCTGTATAACGCTGAGGGCAACATGATTCTCAGTCTCACCGAGGGTACTTCGCAAACCGTCTATACCTACGACGAGCTCGGACACTGCACCCAGGAGGAGTTCACGAATTTCTCGAACCACAACCAGGACCGCATCCACAAGTACACCTATAATGCGAACGGACAGGTCGAGACCGAGGAGGAACTCATCGGCGAGCGCTCACTGAGTACCACCACCTACACCTACGACAATCACGGCAACATCCTCACCTCCACACGTTCCGGCGGTATGGTCGCAATGGTCATCAGCTATGCCAATGAGTACGATGACAGCGACCACCTCGTCAAGCGCACCATGTCCGTCATGGGACGCGACATGGGCACTACCACCTACGATTACACCGGTGATCTACTCACCAAGGAGTCCTCTATCTCGGGTGGAGAACTGACAGGCTACATCACCTATGCCTACGATGACAACAACAACCTCACAACGGCTGAACGTTTCGATGCCGAGGACAACCCCACTTCACTCACCAACTACACCTACGGCGAGATTGACGGCTACTACGCCCCCGCAACCGTCAACGCCGTCGCCAACGAGGGCAACACCGTGACCATCACATGGCAGGGCACCGCCAACGCCATCGTCTGCAACGGCGAATGGATTGAGGTCACTGGCAACACCTACACCACTGCTGTCCTCCTCGATGGCGAGTACACGTTCTATGTCGTCAACAACGGTAATGCCGCTGTCTCAGAGCCCGTAGATGTCTTCGACAACACCAAGGTGGGCGTCAGCAATGTGCAGGTGACAGGCAACATCTATGGCGAGATGATAACCATCACCGACTATTATGGAGAAGAGAAGGAAGTCCTCGCCTATATGATTCCCATCAGCTGGACACTCCCCGAAGGTGCACAGCCTGAGAGCTATCGCATCTACTACAATGCCACCTACTCCGTGACTGTGGATGACGGCACACTCCGCAGCTACACCATTCCCGCCGTCAACACCACCAACTACGTCATGGGACAGGGTGTGGTGACGCTTCCCTTCCAGATTCGTGTCGTTGCCGTCTATGCCACCGGTGAAGTGGAGCCCGCCAATGTCGTCTCCTATACCCTGGAGCAAACCGAGGCTATCATATCGGCTGTCGGCATCAGTGACATTCAGGCTGCCGCCAATGCGCCCGCTGAGTTCTACTCCCTCGACGGTGTTCGCGTGCCGGCCTCCAATGCCAAGCATGGCACCTTCATCGTGCGTCAGGGCAACACCGTGCGCAAGGTGCAGGTGAAATAACACATCTCTCTATGAGACGCCTCATCCTTTCTCTCCTGCTGTCAGTCAGCGCCATCATCAGCATGCAAGCACGCAGCTTGGTGGTGGCCCTGACCGATGGCAGGGAGATTTTTTATTTTCTGGGCAATGAGACCCCGACCTTTGTGCGTTTCACCGAGTCGGGGATGATTGTGAACGACGACACCTACGCCCCCTCGGAGGTCGCCACGTTCTACATCTCAGCCACCGATGTTCCTGATGGCATCAACACCCTCAATCCTTACCCCTCACCCCTCAGCCCTCAGCCCCGCAAGTTCCTTTATGGGGGCCGGGTGCTGATTCTCGATGCTGACGGCCGCATGTGGGATATGAGCGGGCGCCCCTCAACCCTCACCCCTCAGCCCTCATCCCTCACCCCTCATTCGTCATTCGTCACTCGTCATTTGTCATCCCTCACCCCTCAACCCCTACGCTCCCCTTTAGGGGGCTCGGGGGCCTCGCCCGTCACCCTCTGGGGCACGGTGACCAGCAATGGTTTCCTCACCAGCAAGATACAACTGCAGCTCGCTGCTGACGAGACCCTGCGCTTCGATGCGATGCGCTTCTATGTCGTTCACGCCGACGAGTCGGAAGAACGCTATCTCTACACCAAGGCCGACCATTTCTTCCTCAGCGAACCCGCTGCAGGCGTACATCGCCCCAACTACCTGCGCAACAACGACTTCAACAGCGAGAACAGCCGCTACTGCTTCGCACGCTCACGGCAGTCCGACCATTTCATTGTCTTCTGGGAACCGAACTTCGGCCTCGATCCTACACAAGCCGATGCAGCCTATGCCTTCGACCCCGACGAGTTCCTGCAGCGCGCAGAGCGGGTCTATAGCGTTTACACCAACCAGTTGGGCTTCCCCAAGCCCGGCAGCTCATGGACGCAGGATACCTATAAGATTATCATGTTTGTGCACTACCAGACAGAGTGGCGTGCCACAGGTTCTGGCGTTGACTTCAAGTGTGGCACGCTCGACGTGTGCCCCGATGCAGTCAAGGCCGACATCGCCTCGGCGCACGAGATAGGTCACACCTTCCAGTACATCGTCGCCTGCGACTTCTCCGATCCTCGCAACCACGGATGGCAGTGGGGCTTCGAAGAGAGCACCACAGGCTTGTGCGGCTGGTGGGAGAGCTGTGCGCAGTGGCAGGCCTTCAAGGTCTATCCCGAGCAGCAGTTCACCAGCACATGGGCTAACAACATCTACGGCGTATCACACCTCAATCTGTTGCATGAGGAGATGCGCTACGACAACTTCTACGTGCAGGACTACTGGTGCCAGCTCCATGGGCAGGACTTCATCGGTCGCCTGTGGATGGAGAGCGTGAGACCCGAGGACCCGGTGGAAACCTATCGCCGCCTCACCAACACCTCCCACGAGGATTTCTGCCGCGATATGTACGACTATGCCTGTCGCGCCATCACCTGGGATATCGACGCGCTGCGCGACAACGGACGCCGCCGCATCGACGGCTTCACCACGAAGCTCAAGGATGCCGGTGAAGGATGGTGGCAAGTGGATTCCGTCAACTGCCCCCAGAACTACGGCTTCAACGTCATCCGTCTGCGTGTGCCTGAGGCCGGGCGCACCGTCAAGGCTGACTTCCGCGGCATAGCAGGTGCCAAAGGCTACAGAGCCTACAACATCGATAAGGCGGGTTGGCGCTACGGCTTCGTGGCGCTGACAGCATCCGGCGAGCGTGTCTATGGCCCGATGTCCGCTGCGCCAGAGGGCACAGCCACGTTCACCGTTCCCGAAGGTACCACGAACCTGTGGTTTGTGGTTTGCGGTGCCCCCACCGAGCACTGGCATCACCCCTGGGACATGGCCACAGATGCCAATGGCAACGATGTCCACACTCCTGCCAGCCTCGCCAACGACGAGCAGTGGCCTTATCAGGTCTTCTTCACGGGCACAAACCTACCTGGTGAGTACTACTATCCGGCCGACTACGAGCGCCACGACATAGACATTCCCATTGAGGTGCCCATCGACAAAACCAAAGCCACCACCACAAACATCCAGGTGAAACTGGAACTGCCTATGGTGGAACTCTACGAAGCCCTTGGCATGTCGTCAGCCGACGTGAAGGCGCTGCGAGCCGGCAACGAGCCTGCCAACCTCCGCCTACGTGCCCTCAACGCCGACGGCAGCGAGAGTGACAGCCACCTCATCACCAATATGTACTATTGGGGCTTCGATGCCGATGCCAATGTCATCACGGGTAATATCGCCAGCACCGACTACGTCCTCACCGTCGCCTATTCAGCTGGTAGCCTCAACGTGACAGGCGTGCGCGCACGTCTCAACATTGGCACCACCTACCACGCCGCCGTCGCCTTCATCTGCACCGTCGGTGACAAGGAATACAAAGGCATCATCCACCTGCAGATACCCGTCAGCTGAGTTATGAACTATAAAAACGATGACACAGAGAGATTTTAAACATTACATAGAAAAGTATGCCAACGAACTTGCTGGGATCAAGGCTGCGGCACACCGCACCCACGAGCAAGTGAATCAGACCTATGACCAGGTGCACCCCTATTCGTTCCACCTGGACATGGTCGTTGACGAGGTGTATAAGTATGGTCATGAGGTGTGCGCAGGTGAGCAGGATGTCCTGCCCCTGTTCTTCGGTGCCTACTTCCATGATAGTATTGAGGATGCACGACAATCGTACAATGACGTGAAGGCGCAGGCCTTGACGTTTATGAATGATGAGCAGGCGCTGATGGCGGCCGAGATTGTCTATGCACTGACCAACGAAAAAGGGCGCACGAGGGCTGAGCGTGCCGGTGAGAAATACTTCCTGGGGATTCGCGAGACACCTTATGCTCCTTTTGTGAAGCTTGCTGACCGTTTGGCCAATACCACCTATTCCTATACGTGCTGTAACGCCCTCAATGCTCGCATGAAAGATGTCTATCGGAGTGAGTTCCCGCAGTTCTTGGCGGCGATCACCTCACCCCATGGGGATTTGCGCTACTCATTGCCGCAGGACATGGTAGAAGAACTGAAGAGCGTCGTGCAGTGTTAATCCACGACGCTCTTCAGTTGATAGAAACCTCGCCTTATTTTTTCTTTTCTGCGAAGGTGCGGAAGTAGTCCAGGCAGACCTTGCGCCATTCGCGGGCGTTGTCTAACTGGTGGTGCAGACGCTCGTCGGTCTCCTTCCAGCGTTGTTCATCGATATAAGGCTTTGCCTCCTGCCAGATACGAAGAAAATCTTCGACCTCGCTGACACCACGGTTGTAATGTGCCTGCATGTTTTCCCACAGCGTGGCACCGTCCTTCATGCAGTAGTCCCAAGGCAGATGATGGAACCACAGCAGATACTCCTCGGGGCAGGTCTTCACGTCGTCGTACAGCGAGCGGTAAGGCTCGGCGTACTGGGCGGTAGCATTTGTGCCGGTGTGGTTGCGGTTGAAGCCGATGCCGGCGGTGTCGGCCTGATGGTAATAGACGGGACACCACTCCAGCGGGTACTCTGCCTTGAAACCGTCGGGCTCTGGGCCGTAGTGGTGGTCGAACTTGAAAATATGATGAAGACCCAGCGGCATCATATAATCTACGCAAGCCTCGCGGCTACGCATCATCATGGCGAGCAGGGCCTTCCCGGGAGCAGTGCTGCAGGAAAGGCTAAACGTCTGTGCCAGCCACTCCTTGGCAATCTCCTCGCTCGTGAGGTTCGGGTTCCATGCGAGGCGACCGAAGGCATACCAGTTGGCTTGTGAAAAGTGGTGGCCGCACCAGTTCGTGTCAAGGCCGATGTTGGCCACGCCGGCGATGCCGACAAGGCGGCTGGGCTTGACGAAGCTGAAGAACTCCTGCCACATGGGAGCCAGATAGACCAGATGGCGCGACTGCCCGAGATACTCTTGCGTAATCTGAAGCTCGGCCATCTGGGGTGTGTGCTGCATGGTGTCGAAGATGGGAGCGTAGGGCTCACGGGGCTGGAAGTCCAGCGGACCGTTCTTGGATTGCAGGATGACATTGTCGCGGAACTTGCCGTCGTCATTCACGAACTCCGACACCGCCTGCTTGACGCGGTCTTCGCCCTTGTGATTGGCACCATAGACGAAGCTGCGCCACATGATGATGCCGCCATAGGGTTTCACGGCATCTGCCAGCATGTTCGCACCCTCGGCGTGTGTGCGGTGGTAGTCGCCAGGTCCGGGCTGCCCTTCGGAGTTGGCCTTGACCAGGAAACCTCCGAAGTCGGGAATCTCGGTGTATATCTCTTTCGCCTTTGCCTTCCACCATGCTGCCACCTGAGGATCCAGCGGGTCGGCGGTCTTGAGCTTACCCAGCGTCATCGGCGAGGCAAAATTAACGGAGAGATATACCTTGATACCATAAGGCCGCAGGATGTCGGCGTAAGTCTTCACTAACTTGATATAGCCTGCCGACAACATCTTGGCCGAGGCGTTGACGTTGTTCAGCACACTGCCGTTGATGCCAATGCTGGCATTAGCGCGGGCGTAATCCCGAATCTTCTGTAACGTGGTAGGCGTGTTGGGTACATGAAAGAAAATACTGTTCCCTGCGTAGCCTCGTTCGATGCTTCCGTCCAGGTTATCCCAATGGTTCAGAATGCGTAGCGGCCACTGTGGTGCCGAGTAGCCTTTCTCGCCGCGGAGTAGGGCATAGGTGCCATATAGCAGTCCAATCTCGTTCTTTGCCGTGATGGTGACACCTTCAATGCGATAGGCGTCCTGCGCCATTGTGGTGTCGAGTTCCAACCTTACGCGTTCGCCGTCATAGTAGTCGCGCAGCTCTTTTGCCGCCAGACATTCCACGCCTGTTACGCAGGCTTTTTGCACGCGCTCATACCTTAGCCACAGACGGCTGCCATCTTCTGCTACTGCCGTCAGCGCACAGATAAGAGCGATTGTAAAACATGCTGTTTTCTTCATTCTGATGAGGTGTTTTTTTGTTTCTTGTTGCAAAAGTAATGAATAAAGTAGGAAGCATACAAGGATTTTCGCAAGATTTTGGGATTTTGTACCTAAAAAATGTGTACCTTTGCGCCACAACTTCATCTATTACATCCTAAAAAACTCTGATATGAATTTCTTGGAACTGGTAAAGAGACGTTATAGTTGTCGGGCATATCTGCCCCGTGATGTTGAGCGCGAGAAAATTGATTATGTGCTTGAGTGTGTGCGCTTTGCGCCTTCCGCCGTAAACCGCCAGCCATGGCAGTTCCGCGTTGTCAACAGCGCTGAACAGCGAGCCAAGTTGCAGCAGTGCTACAATCGCGACTGGTTCAACACCGCTCCCGTGTACATCATCGCTTCCATCCAGCATGACCAGGAATGGGTCCGTGCCGATGGCAAACCACATGGGAATATTGACATCGCCATTGCTGTAGAACACCTCTGTCTGGCAGCCACCGAGCAAGGTTTGGGCACCTGCTGGGTCTGCAACTTTGATGCTACCCTCTGTAGCAAGCTCTTTGAACTGCCTGACAATGTCGAACCTGCGGCCCTCATACCACTTGGTTACCCTGCCGATGAGCCCAAGGCCAAGATTCGCAAGAATATCGATGAAATCGTATTTTTTTAAGGTACTTAGGCGCACGCTATTGGTATATGCGGCATTTACACCTCTTTATCCTACTGGCCATTGTACTGCTGTCGGTGGGTTGCGCGAAAAGCACCGCCATCAGCCACCTCTTGGAAATAGAGTTGTTTGGCAAAGGCTACATCACTAACTTTGTCTTCTGTGTTCTCGGTGCCATCACCGTTCTCTGGCTCTGGAAGAAACTGTTCCGATAGAGGCGCCTCCACTTTACATGAACACGTCCCTATGACTACGTTGTATCTGGTGCGCCACGGCGAGACGGTGGATAATGTCGCGAAGATCATGCAGGGGCAGCGCCCCGGCAAGTTGAATGCTACAGGCGTGCAGCAGATAAGGGAACTGGCAGAGGCATTGCGTGATGTCCATTTCGATGTCGTGGTGTCCAGCGACCTGCAGCGGTCCTATGACTCAGCAATGATTTTGGCAGCAGGGCGGGCGATGAACGTCATCGCCACGCCCTTGCTGCGCGAACGTGACTGGGGGGACTTCACAGGCCGCTACATCTTGGACCTGAAAGGCTTGCCAATGCCGGACAATGTGGAGAAAATGGACGACCTGTTGCAGCGCGCCCGTGCCTTCCTCGACTGGGTGGGGGAGAACTATGCCGGTCAGACCGTACTCGCCGTCGGACATGGCATCATCAACAAAGCCATTCAAGCGGTCCACCACGGCCTGCTGATGCGTGAAGTCCCTAAGATGTCCAATGCCGAATACCGCATCCTGCAGTTGTAACGTTTAATCCTGCAGGGTAAATCAAAGAAAAAGTAGTCCGCCCGCATCTCTTTTTGCTTTTCATCTGCAATTATTCACTCATTCCTTTTTCATTTTTCACTTTAATGTGTACCTTTGACGCGAAAAACCAAAAAAGTATAACAGATGAGCTGGACTTTGATTATATGGATTGTCATCTTGTTGGTCGCATACGCCTTCAGAGATTTCCTGATACAGGCAGCGGTGTTCATAGGCATGTTTATGGCCGGTGGCGCTCTTCTCTTTTGGCTCTTCGGCGGAGATGCCGAAACGGGTGCCACGATAGGCTTTTGGATTGCGATGTTCGTGGGGGTACGCGTGGTGCTGGAGTCTTTGGGCGCAGAGTGGTCCACGACGTTTGAATATGCCTATTATCTATTTTCGTTTCCCATCTGGTTCCTGAACCGCTTGCAGCATATCCTGACTGAGCCCTGGCGCTACATCTTCAAATCCAACTGGTTGAGCGAAGATAGTCGTGAGGTGGTCCGTCCGCTGCTCTTCGGTTTGCAGATTATTCTCTACGTTGTTACGACACCGTTGCGCCTTGTAAACGCGGTGAACTATAACGTCTTTGTCTATGGCATTACAGAACTTTACGACCTGCTCTTTGAGGTGCTGCAACCCAGTCAGTGGAAAGAGGGTAGGGGCAACTGGTGGAAGTGGCTGTACATGTTCCCGTGGCGCCTGCTGCGCTATCCCATCTTCGACGGCGCTTTGGTGTTGGTAGAGGGGATGATATGGACGGTCATCGACATTTTTATTCCTGCCGTTACACTCTATCATGGCACAGACCTTACGGCCGGTCAGGCGATAGCGCGGAAATTAGGTACGCGATGGACTGATGGCACATTCATGTCCAGCCGTGGCGGTTGGGGCGGTTATGGCGTGTATTTCGGCTCCAGACGTGCTACGGCCAAGGGATATGCCCACGACTCCTACCGTCTGAGCGATAATAATCCGGTGATGATTGTATGCCGCGTATCGTTGGGCACGATACTGAACTATTCCCTGGCGCCCGACTATGTCTATCTCAATACGGGACAATTCGGAAATACTGCGGAGCTGAACAAATATGCAGGCAAGCACGGCTATACCACCGGCGAGTGGTGGAACGCACGTGCGGGCTATTGGGAGTTCTGTCTGTTCGATTGGCAGAACCGCTACAACCACCCCTGGCGCATCCGGCCCATCTATGTGTTCAATTTCCGCACCGGTCGCGCCCAGCATATCGAGAGCGGCCTACGCCACTGGCTGTTCTCGAAGGTCGTATATGACGAAATCTTCAAGAACGGATGGTTCGCCGCCCTCCTGATCTTTGCTGTAATGGTGGTCATCTGGTTCATCTTCTACGGTTATGACCTCCTGTGGCATTACTTCCTTTAGTAGATTTATAATAGAAAAGGTATGAAAAGAATAGATTACACACTCGTTATTGCCTCCTTGCTAACATGCTTTTGTGTGTCCTGCAATACACCTCTGCAGAATGTAGATTGGTCCCCCGAGGCGTATCAGCGGGACAAGGAATTCTTTACCGACGTGAATAATGAGACCATACGCAATCAGCAAGAAAACAGATTCTATGTAGATCCTGAGTGCACGCTCTGTCACGGTTTGGGACGCGTCGTGAAGAATGTCCCGGTAGAAACAGCCACCCCCGATAAGGTGGTGAAGTGCAAGGAGTGTAAACAGAAATTCAAGCAATCCCAGGGCCACACCCATGTCCCCTGTCCTCTCTGTCAGCGCCGCTTACTTTGAATGACACATGGCCCCCTTACTCCCTAGGACTTAGATCAATCATACCCCAGCCCCTGAAAGCTGGAACTCCATAGGTGCGCTCTTAGATGAAATGATGTAGTACGAGACATAATGATATGTTTATGCCTTCATCTCCAAGATGATTCGCAATGCTGTGCGGGGAGATGGAATATGCGAATGAGTATGTAGAACGCTGATAGTTTGGAGTGAGGTATTAGCGTAGAGTCCTGCGCAGCAAGTTGATGGTGGAGGTGTCGGAGAGGAAGACGGAGTAGAGGCCTTGCTCTTCCTGAGCAGGGTCACCACAGTAGTCGTGGAGGGGCTGCCAGCGGATGGTCGTGGGGCGGGCCAGTCCACTCCAAGCCCAGAAATTAAGGCCGCATAGGGTAGGGAAGGAATCGGGCAGCTCGAGGATGTGGCGATAGTAGGCATCGCGGGCGTGGGTGGTGGCGGAGAGGTCGAAGCGGTGACCGTCGCGTGCATAACCGAACTCCTCGATGACCAGGGGCTTCCCAAGGCGCTTGGCGATGTCCAGATGTTCTCGGACATACGCATCCGTCAGCGTCAGCACACGCCGCATCAGGGTGGTGTCAGTGCCTGACGAATCCTGCTGCACTTCATCGTGTGTCACCCATCCCCAGTTCATCGGCCAGATGTGTATGGTGAGATAGTCGATGTCTGGGTTGGCATGTATCTCTTCAAAGCACTCGATGCTGTTCTCACAGCCCACACGGCCCTCGGAACCCACCGACACCAGATGCCGGGCATCGATAGCTTTGATGATGGCTGCCGCCTGTGCTATCCACGCCTTGTAGCCTTCCATTGTGGCACTGTCACTGCTGAAGGGACGTGGCTCGTTAGCGATTTGCCACGCCATGATGGTGGGGTCATCGGCATAGCGCCGTTGGTTGTAGCTGTTGGTGCGACTCACCACAGTCCGCACGTGATTGAAGAAGAGCTGCTGTGCACGGGTGTTGGTGGCGAAGCGTGCTGCATAGCTGCAATACTCCTTGTAACCGTCGCGCGTAGGATCAAGGGCAGGACCCTCACCGGCCCACTCCAGATACTGCGCAAATCCACCGCTCCACTCCCAAGCATTGTTGAGATACAGCACCGCCTTCATCTTGCGCTCCGACATCTCCTGTAGCAGCCAGTCGAGACCCGCGAAGAGCGTGTCGTTATAGACTCCCGGTGCCGTTTGCAGCGTTGGCCACACCAGACTCGGCTTCTGCGTGGCCCCTTCTGCGCCCACGAGGATGCGCAGGTTGTCGAGTCCCAGCGCATGCAGCGAGTCCAACTCTGCGCTCAGCCGCTCCCTGTTGCCGCCCTGTCCCTCTGAGCCCAGGATAGCACCGTACCAGAAGTTCGTGCCCACGTAGCGGTAGGGCTCCCCATTGCAGTAGAACTGCCCGTCACGTGCGGTGACGAAGTCCTCGCCGTTGTCAGTCGCATTGCAGGCTGTCATCAGCAAACACATGCCGATGACTAAGACGATCTTCATTTCCAGCTTTTGCATAACCTTCCAGCGTTTTTTATTGTTCTCATTTCTGCGGCAAAGATAGTTGCAAAATCACATTTTCGGACACATTCCTGTCCATAAAATCACATTTCCGGATAGATTTCTGTGAAAAAATCACATTTTCGGGCATGATATGTGTGGATTCGTGGGTTGCGTGGTGTTGCGGTGGGTGAGACCTACATCCAAAAACTAAAAGCTACGAGCAAGCAGATTGTATCATATAAGGTCGTTGTATCTATGCAGCCGTCATATATACAAAACGCCAGCAGCTACGACGGTTGTAGCTGCTGGCGTTTTTAAGTAGTTAGTCCTCGAGGGTGCCGTCGAGGAGGCCGGCGGGTTCGAGGTCGGCATAGTCTAAGAGGGCATCGAAGCAGGGACATTGCTTCTGCCATTCGTCGGGATCGATACGGCCGTTGCCGTCCAGGTCG
>CACZCZ010000016.1 GCA_902779845.1 uncultured Bacteroidales bacterium
CAAGGAGACGATGACGGGATGGCGGCGCTTCAAGAAGTCGAGTGTCAAGTGGTATGCGATGCGGCAGAGCCATGTGCCGAGCGAGGACTGCCGCGCGTCATAGCGGTCGATGTTGCGGAAGGCTTTCAGGAACGTGTCCTGCGTCAGCTCCTGCGCATCCATCTCGTCCGTGACCTGCTTGACAATCATGGCAAAGACTTGACTGGCGTAGCGGCGGACCATCTCGTCCTGCCCCTCGCGCTTGCCGCTGCTCACGGCCTCCACTATCTGTTTTTCTGTCTGCACGGTCTCGTTTTAATAATGACTCTCTACTTATTATACGACAAAATCCACAAAATATCGCGCACCGTCGCCACCTTTTTTCAAAAGAATGGTTAATTGCCTCCAACCAAGTTAAGCCCCGACGAGCTTCACAGCCCATCGGAGCAGTCATCATAGATAGGAAGAATTACCTTGTCTATTCACTTTTTTCAATCCCCTACTCGTTCGACGATGAAGTCGCAGGCAGAGAACCAGCGGCTGCCGAATTGGTGGGAGTTGGTGATTTCGGGACGGGTGCTGACACCGTAGGTAAGAGTGCCGTCGCGCACGATGATGTCTTCTATGTAAATGCGGTTCCACCCGAAACCCTGGCCGCCGTTGGCCGTAGCCTTGTTGATGTCCATGGCATTTACTTCCCCTTCATTCACACCACGCATGTAACGGAAATAAGCCGAGAACCACACATTGCCACCCGTGTCGTTGTCACCTGGAATTTCGCGTTGATAGAGTTCTGTATTCAGTCCTTCGCCCGTCTCACAGAAGATGTAGATACCGGAATGCTCGGCTTTGTCAGCACGCACGACGGCAGACATTCGATATCGACCAGGAGGCAGGTTGTGAATGGTGTATTCGGCATGGAATCCCGAGTAATTCTCAAACTGGACTTCCAGATAGCTCTGGTGCGTATCGCCTGTGTAATGTGCTCCCTGAGCAACAAAGTATGGCCACGGACTGTCAGCCGGCTGGTATTTCACAGGCCCATGACAGAGTTTCCAGAAATTACGGTTTAAGTATTCCTGTTCTATCTCGCTTAGGCTATCAATGTCGGCAGTCTGGTTCTCCAAGTTCTCGATTTGATGATTAGCAAAGAGCACGTGTTGCTCCAGTTCCTCAGGGATGACATCGGCGATCTCCTTGACATAGCATTGCAGTTCCGCAGCATGTCTGTGCGAAAGCATGAACGGGTAGGTGCTCATCTCCTGATGCAGTGTATAGCAAATGGCTTTCAGCTCGGTGGGGTTGGCCGTGCTGCTCAGCTCTGCCATGCGACGAACCTTGCTCAGCAAGGCATTATAGCCGGTGTTGAGTTTTGTCTCTACGGGCACATTGAAGAGCCTCTGAAGCATTTTGTGGAACACGTATGGAGATTTCTCAGCCACCGTGTCTGTCAACAATTGGAACTGCCGTTCAGTGTCGTACTTCAAGATTTGGTTGACTATACTATGTGCTACGCCCAAACTGGTGTTCATCCTATTCAGATATTCATCCGGGTCGTAAGACTTCACTTGAGGTGCGGCCGTCATCTTCGGGCAATGAAATTCATAGATAAGTCCCTCGACTTCGTATTTTCTGCGAGAGCTCTCTACGCTGTCCGTCTCTGAGCTGAGCCAAGTGAGGAGATAGGTAGAGCGGAACCCGTCGTCGTCCTTGAAGCCAATAATTCGGACATTCATTGACGGATGAAGTTGCAAGGGGAAGGTCTGTCCTTCTTCGCCCCAAGCAATGCTGATGCCGGGGAAGGTCGCCTGTTCATCGCCCGCCACGTAGCTGTAGTAACTGTTGGCATAACGGGCTTGCTTGTCGAAAGCGTCCAGGAGCGGCCGCAAGGGTAGAGTAGGATCATCGGGCACCTGCTCGAAACGGAATCGGTGACCGTCGATGTACAATGGCCCAACGGCAACTGCAACGTTCGACTTGCTCTTTGAGAGTTTCACCACGTGAATCTTCTCTTTGGGAACCAGCCCACCACCGTCGAGGGCTCCCCATTGTCCCCAAGCCACAGTTAGAGAGTCCTCATTCATGCGTTTCAACTGAGCCTTTATCCCTTTTGTGTACTTGCCGTGAATGGCCTCGATGAAGGCAGTGTGCATTGCCTGGGCATGCTTATTCTCTTGGGCTTGCAGCCATCCAACGGGGATGAAGAGGAGGGCAGCCAGCAACTGGCGTCTGATAGATGTTCTCATTTTGCTGATTTGATTTAGAAGTTGAGATAATCTGTGGTACTATCTGGCTTTGCAACGTTCAGGGCTTGTTGCACTTCGCCGTTGACGATTCGGTTAACCAATTGACGCAAACGTGCATCCGCGGAGATGAGCTTTTCTAATTGTGCCAAGCTCACGCTGTCGTCCATAGCCTCCATCTCCGACTCTAAGCGTGCAAGATAATAATCGAAACTATCGCTGCGGAGTGCTTCTGATTCTACAGCCACTTCTTGATGTGTCAGGTTCTCATCCGTTCGTCTCACTGGAACACTCTGAACTATCACTTGGGGCTCTTGGACAATCATAGGCACATGCCTCTTTTCTTTTTTCACATCAATCACATCCTGTTTTTCGGGCTGTTGTACCTCAGCGATAACGACCTGCTGTTCAGGCTGTTCGATTGTCTTTTCCTGACGCTCCGGCCACAGCAGGAAGGTGAGAATGACAGCGGCGGCAATGGAAAGGACCCACCCCCAACCCCTCCCGTAATGGAGGGGAGTGCCGGCGCGATGACGGCTGAGTTCATTCTGTTCGCTCACGCAGCGGTCATACTCCGCTTCCGCTGCCTCCAGTTCTGCGTCCGTGGGCAAGGCTGTCCGCTCCGGCTGCAAGGGCTGTCGGCCCGCCAGGTATTGTTCCAAAGAGAATTTGTTTGTCATAGGAAACCTCCTTTCTTCAATTCGTTCATAATCTTATGTCGTGCTGTGCTGAGCATCGCGCTTACGGTGCGGGGATGGATGGCTGTGGCAGCAGCTATCTGTGCAGTTTCCATCTGCGCCTCGGCAAACATGGTCCATAATCGTCGCTCCGATGGCCGCAGCAGGCTTACCGCTCTCGCCATAGCCTCACGCAGCTCACGCTCTTGCAGCGCCTCCGATGCTGTCCGTCCGCTTGAAGCATCCACCCTTTGCATCGCCTCCAGAGATTGCATCACGTCGGTGTGCTGTCGCCTCTGTATGTCGATGCAGGCGTGTTTGGTCAGGCGCACTGCCAATCGCTCCGCGTCGGTCTCTGTCGGTAACTGCTGCCATGCCGTCCACAGCCTCATCATCGCCTCTTGCACGGCATCCTCTGCCGCATCGCCGTCGCCGAAAAAGTTACGCCCCAAGGCCAGTAGCCTCGGGCGCAGCGCTTGTGCGACGGATGTAAACTCAGCAGGTGCCATACATCAATAAAACGTTGGATGCCACGCAATGTTATGCGCCGTTAACATTGTTTAATGCTAACGTTGACATGCAACCCCGATGAGGGCCTCGACCTCCCCTGTCACCGCGTTGTCAACAGCGTAGGGCGCACCGTTCCCATCCCCGTTCATCTTCAGTATTCAACATTTTTCCGTTTCTTACTACTCATACTCCAAGATGTCGCCCGGCTGGCATTCGAGGGCTTGGCAGAGAGCATCGAGAGTAGAAAAACGGATGGCTTTGGCCTTACCCGTTTTCAGGATGGAAAGGTTGGCAAGGGTAATACCCACGCGGTCGGCCAGTTCGGTAAGAGACATCTTACGACGGGCCATCATGACATCGAGGGTTATGCGTATCATACCGTCAATTGATTTTCTTCACTCACGTCAGTAGCCAGGTCATAGAGCAGAGCCATGAGCATGATACCCGAGAAGAGAGCGAGGTTATTTATTGTCTGTGCAACAAGTGCCGTTAGAGCCAAACTGTAGCCACCAGATATGAGACACATATGCACTAACCGAAAAATGATGCTGAGGAGAGGCTGCCATGCCCCAGCATAGAGCCAGCGAGCATTGCCGGGAACGAATATCTTCCCATGCTTAAGTCCACGGAACAGGCGGACGAAGAACACGACGAAGCAGCAGAAGAAAAGCAGATGTGCAAGGACAAACCCGAGTTCGATGATTCCCTCCAATTCTGGAGACTGGTTGGAGAACACCGCATCGAACTCTGGCATAAATGCCGGTAAGATGCGATAAATGATTGACACGTCATGTCTTCCGTAAAACCTCTATTCGCTGTTGAATCAGTGCCTTGGACTTTTGTTTTTGCTCGTCGGAAACAAAAGAGGCATCAATGCAGGGGAACCACTTACGGGGCAGATCGATAAAGCGGTTAATGACTCGCTCAGCCACCTGAGAACTCAGGCCTGTCGCCTCCATCGCCTGCATGAAATCCATGCGCATCAGTTTCTTCTTGAAACCATTAAGCGGGAGGGCAAGTTCCTCCGTGTCTTCTGGCATGACAATGGCTGTAGAGACTTGGTCATAAGTAGGTGTTAGGACGTATCTGCCCAGCTTCTCACTGATGAGCGAAAAGTTCTTGAGGTGCATGTCGGCATTACCTACAATCCAAGAGAAGATGACCTGTTCCCAGTAGTTGACGATGTCAAGATTCGCCACACTCGAATACCGACGAATCAGCTCTGTTATCATCTCGTAGCTTCCCTGATATTTCTGTTCTGTAAGACGACCTGCCAGCTGGCACATGTCTTCCATGGGGAGCTTGCGCCCGTCGGCGGTACGGTCAATACGGCGGGTGATATAGTTCAGCTCTCCGTCCTGAAAGCGAATCAGGGCATGAGGCACAACCTGAAGCCTGGCAATTTCTGCCAGATGCATCGTAAGGTCTTCCATCTCGGGCAGACACTCGAACTGTTCCGTCTGGGGCTTAAGGATATAACGTCCCATCACCCCAACGATGGTGAGTCGTTGTGGATTACCGGCAGCATCATGCTCCAGGTCCATCGACAGCTTAGCCTGTACACCTGTGACGGCCGTCCTATTCTGGACAACGACTTGCGCCAATTTGTTGATGTCCTTTCGTGTATAGGGCAAGGTCGGAGCGGGATAGCAGCCGAAGAACCGACGGGCACACATGGGATGATAATCCACCTCCCCTGCGTGCAGAGGCTTGTAGCAACAAAGACACTTATTCATGAGCGTCCCTCCTCTGCTATGGGTACGACACAGACGTTTCCGATACAGTCGCGACAGCAAGCCAGCAGCAGAGCCATGCGATCACGGCGGTTGATTTTCCAGTTGCGCTCAGCGATGTTAAGCATCCAGCCTTCAGGTATCAGGCCGTCGAAGAACGAGAAGAGCACATTATTCCGAAACGGCTCGCGCTGCAAGGGCAGCGTCAGGCTGACAGGCTGAGGCTGAGGACTATTCAGATATGCCTCATCATAGGTAAAAGAATAGCCTTGCTCATCCTCCGTGATGATACCTGCAAACACATTATTATAATATACCTTTCCCTGTCGCATCAGTCAGCCCTCCTTTCTTGTGCAATAGGTCCTAATACCATATTAAACAGATTGAGCACCTGATTGACTTTGTCCATGCGGAGCGTCTGTTTGCCCTGCTCCAGTTCACGAACAAAGCGCAACCCTACGCCCGACTTATAAGCCAGGTCTTCTTGTGTGAGATGGTACTCCTTGCGAAGTGCCTTCACGGTTTGCGATAAAGTGAGTCCTTCCATACGCTTTTTATACCTTTTCGGGTGCAATATTACTGCTTTTCCACCATACCGCCAAGAAAGAATCCCGAAAGGGTATAAAACTTAACGTTATTTAACCACTTTATACCTTTTCGGGTGTACACAACTCAACAGAGCATCCAAAGAAAAAATATTTCTTAACAAATTTCATGCGCACGCCGCACAGAAATGATAAAACTGCTACGGGAATCATGCATAGAGTCGATGATTCAGGCCAGAATGCATGAAAAATGTGGTAAAACATGAAAAAACATTCATGAAAGAGCTTGTTTCTCAGCTGTTATGTTTACCTTTGCTCTCTCGAATGAACATTTTTGTTCTGCGCATTGAAAACAAAGGATGAAGACTCCCGACACCGATAGGTTCTATGCGGAGGTGTATGACGTTGTGCGTCAGATACCGCCCGGGCATGTGCTGTCCTATGGCCGCATTGCCGAGCTCATAGGCTGGCCCAACCACTCCCGCCTCGTGGGACGTGCGATGCACGATGCTCCGCTGGCCCTCGGCCTGCCTTGCCACCGCGTCGTCAACAGCGTCGGTCGCACCGTGCCGGGCTGGCACCAGCAAGCCATTCTTCTCATGTCCGAGGGTGTCCGCATCAAAGCCAATGGCTGCGTGGACATGAAGGCTCACGAGTGGCAGCCATTATCGTAATAAGCATTAAGCTATATGAAACGAATCATCACACTCCTGAAGGAAACCCGTCGTCGCGGCTACGACACCACCAAACTCATCTGAATGAAGCAGAATTAGTCAAACATCCGCCTCTTTTGATGAATCCATCATGATGGATTCATGAAGCCATCACGATGGATTCATCTAAACACCCTTATCTTCCGTACATGTCTTTCTCATCTTCTGCCCGATGCACCCCCTCTCTCTTCCTCTGGAAGCAGGCTTTCTCACGTCAGTTGGAGGCGAGGATGGCGTAGTTGATGCCGTCGCATTGGATGGAGGTACATTCGTCCGCTGATGAGTCGGCGGATGCTGTTTCTGCAATGGCTGCGGACGTGTCGGGCGACGGTGCAGCTATTCCGACCACCGCCAAAGCTGGAGCGGGCTTCTGCACCAAGCGTTCCTTTTCCACAACCTGCGTGAGGTAGAGCGTGTCGTGCACAGGTTGGAAGATGCGGATGGTGTCTGTGGAGCGGGCAAGGGAATCGCCGGGAGCATTGCCCAGGAAGAGATGCAGGGACATGCCCATGACGAGGCCTATGACGGCAGCGGCAGGCGCGGCTACCCAGCCCCAATAGGTGCGCTTCTGCTGCAGCGGGTTCTGTGGGACATGCAAGCGCTGGTTTTCCTGTTGAGCCAGGCGGCGGGCTGATGCTCGGAGTTGGTCTTCAAACTGTATCATGATGGTTGAGTTTTTGTTTCAGAAGTTGGGTTAGTGTATAGAGTCGCGACTTCACGGTGCCTTCCGGCAACGACATCACCTGTGCTATCTGCGGCACGGTGAGTTCTTCTTCGAAGCGGAGCGAGAACAGCAGCCGGCGCTCTGGCGGCATCGCCTCCAACAGCTGGCCAAGGTCATGGTCGAAGGCCTGTTGGTCGAGTTGGTCGATGATGTTGCTGTCGCGGGCCTCCTCCTGAGTCTGCATGGCGAACGATTCGTAGTCCTTCTCGTGTTCGCTGTGCCGGTAGTGGTTCTTGAGGAGGTTGTAGGCGATGGTGAGGAGCCATGTGCGGAAACTTGAAACCTGAGACCTGGAACCTGAAACTTGAAACTTATTGCGCGCTGTCCACACTCTCATGAAAGCGTCCTGCGTCAGGTCGGCAGCCAGAGCCTCATCTCCCCCACCCAGCCTGAAGAAGAAGCCCATGAGGCGGCGGGCATGACGATGGTAGAGCTCGCCGTAAGCCCTGTCATCGTCATGGCCGCGCACGCGCTGCATCAGTTCGTCGTCCGTGAGTGCAGCGAGGGGTTTGAACAGATGGGAGATGATCATTGGAGTTGTTTCTTCAGCAATTTCTCGTAATAAGCCTTCCTGTCCTCCATGGGATACTCTTGGGAGTAGGAGTCGCTCTGTCTGGGCACGCATCGCTCCACACACTTGCTAAGGATATTGTACAGACGCATGGCCTGATCCTCATCGCCTTTCTTCCTGAACTTAGCTATCAGGTGCGCCAGGAGCGTCACATGGTTCAAGTCAACCATCGCGCTCGTCTCCCACGAGTCATAGACGAGGTCCGGCTCGGCCAGGTACTCCAGATCGTACACCTCCTTCACGTTGTGCATGGCCACGTCGAAATTGTTGTATGGCTTAGGACTGTACTTCAGCACCAGACCTTCGTTGAAGATGCTGTCCGTGTCGAGGATAGACACTTTGGGATTCGTGGGCGAGAAGTAAGCCGGGCGCTTGCTCTCATTGATGAGATACATGATGATGTCGGCCTCGTAGTACTGGAGCCACTTCTCGCCATATTTGTCGCCATAGTCCTGCACGTTCAAGGTCAGCGGCGCGATGTTCAACTTCTTATATAGCGCGTCCATGAAAGTCGTGGCGTGCAGGAAGCTGAGGTTGATGATGATCACGTCCGTGCGCTCGCCCAGTGCCTCCTGCAACATCTTCATGGGTTCCGTGTCGAGGTCGCCGTTGGAGAAGTAGAGGGCATTCGGCTGCATGCTCTGGAGCATGTTATGATTGAAGTGCATGTGGCGGGAAGGGAAATACCGGCTCTGATACGACTTGGTGTAGAGCTCCTTGACACGCGGGTTGTCGGGGTCGTTAATCCACAGGCGCACGGCCAGAAATTCAAGGTCTTCAGGGCAGATGTCCTCCGGCATCAACTCTATGGCGCGGAGTATGTTGTCGCCCCGCTTGGCAGCCTCGTCGGTCTTCAGGCAGAAGCGTCCCTTGCAGAGGTTCAGCACAAAGCTGTCAGGCAGCGTAGCCTCCATTCGGCGGATGACGTCGGCCGTCCTTGATTCATCCTGGTTCTCTCCCCATCCGCCAGTGAACTGTTCGTAGTAACAGGTGGCCCTGAACAGATTCCTCCATGCCCACTGGTCCTGCGGGTTTTCATCCACTCTTTTTTGCCAGGCCTCAGCCTGAGCCGCATACCACTCCGGTTCGTGGCTGTTGGCAGTGATGGATTCTATGGTTTCCGCCTGCTGTGCGTTTGCGATGCAGTGACTGACCAATGCCAGTATGATAACGATTGTCTTTCTCATCGTGATAGTTTTCTATTGAATGTTATACCATTTCTGAGGCGCTCTCATAATGATATACACCCGACGGAGAAAAACGTTCGGTGGGAATCTGCTATTTGAAGACAATCATGTCCGCCAGACGCAGGAAGTAGTCGTTGGACCAGATGTCAAGCTCGCGGGGATTATCAATGAAGCCAAGCACATCCTGCTTGACCAGCTCAATATCCGTGGAGGACAGCTTATCCCGAAGCAGCTGCATGAACGTTTCCCTCTCCACTACTTCACCACTGAACTCACGAATGCGTTCCTGAAGGTGACTATAGTCAAGAGGTATCTGATGACGCACATACCACTCGAAGTCATACCAGTCGCGCCCCTTCACCCTGCGCTGCCAAGCCCGATAGACCAGCGCGTGCATCTTGCCTGCATAGAGGTAGGGCAGAGTGAAGCAACGGGTCATGAAAGTATAGGGCATGACCAACATCCTCTGCTCAGTCTCGAAAGCCAAGGGAGGGTCAACATCCAGCTCAATCTTCACCTTCACGGTCTTCTTCGTCTGGAACTTGATGTCGTATGCCTCGGTGTTCTCCTTCAGGAAAGCCGACTCCACGCGCCCGAAGATTTTCTTCTCCTTCTTTACGATATTCACCTCGTGACCTGCCAACTTGAACTCCTCAATGATGGAGGGGAAATAGTCTTCAAGGTGAATGTCCTCGCGCTTTTCGATGAGTGAGAAATCCATGTCCTCAGAGAAACGCGGCAAGTTGTGGAAGATGCGCAGACACGTGCCTCCGTAGAAAGCTGCATGTTGGAAAAAGCCTCCTCGATGAAGCCCAGCAAGCGCTATACGCTGCATCACTTCCTGTTCCACATTTGGGGTGGCGGTTCCAGCGATTTCTGCACGCTGTGCCACCATATCATCATAAACGCTCATAACTTCTTGATAATCTTTAGTAAGTTGTTGAAAATATTGGCCTTCATGCCTGTGGCTGCACAAGCTTCAATGATGCTGACATCAAAGTCAGCCAATGCGTCTGTATCGAAACGCATATCCTCTTCCAGATACACCCACAGGCTTTTCACCGACTGCGAAGGCACGTAGGAATCATAGAGTATCGTGTCGCACAGCGCCTTCTCGGGCCTTGCCATCAGGAAACAAACACCGCTCTCCTCCACGCTCCTGATGCCGATGGGGAAATAGGCCGGCTTCACTTGATCATAGGAAAAACGCCCCAGCTTATTCTCGAACAAGCGACTGCGTTTGATGGTGACAGAAGTCATCGTATAGACCCGCTCCGGTATCAGTCCATACCAGCGCAATGCCCATTGCTCTGAGACGTATGACGGACCATAGATATGGTTAGCGCAGAGAGGTACGCAGATGTCCTTGCCGCTCACCTGCTTGCTGACGACATACAGTCCTCGCTTCAACCTTATCAATTGCTCATCCCGCTCCAGAGCGCGTATCTTCTCACTGGGCGACGACAAGTAATCGAAACACGCTGCAACCGTCCCCGTCTGCACGGGAACATTTCCCAGCTTTATCAATGGATTTTCCTTCATGAATGTTCGCTTTTCGGCTGCAAAGTTATATAATATTGCACAGAAAACCAAGAAAAACCTTGTTTTCTGTGCAGAGATTAATACTTTTTAGCCTTCCGTATGGCTGCAATGGTAAAGCTTTATCTCCTAATCTTCAAATTTCAAGGGCATTAAATGACAAAGAACAACTGTAAACGGCCAAAAATGTCTAAACAGAGTTAAAGAGATAGCCCCAACACGCAAGTTGTACGCGTTGGGGCATTGCTGTCGGATTTTGCAGCATTATTACAATAGCTACTCCACGCGAATGAGCTCGAAGTCAGTAGCGGAGAACCATTTGCCAAGCCAGGTCTGATGCGTGATGGCCGGGTTGGTGGTGACGCCATAGCGTAGGCGGGCAGGGCGCTTGCTAATCCTGATTTCAGGCAGCGTGTCGCGATTCCAACCGTAACCCCTGCCCTCGTTGGCCGCAGCAAGGGCGCACATGCGCTCATAGATAGGACCTTCCATAGTGCCGCCCCGCTCCTCGGCAGCCTTTTCAGCAGCAGCTTTCTGCAGGACGGCCTCCCGCCATACATCGCCACCTTCGTTGCCGCTGGCAGGAATCTCACATAAATAAGCTGCATTGTCATTATCGTCTATAATGGCATACAAACAAGCTCCTTGCCCATCAGCGCGGACACAAGCCGTCAGCTGATATGTGCCAGGCTGCAAGGTGTCTGTGTGCTCGATGGTGAACAACTGTTTTCCACCATAAGTGTCAATATAACGTGTCCATCGATCCTCTCCGTAGTACTCGCCATGCGCAGTATAGCGGTCGTTACATCCCTCGGCACGCACTACGCGCCATCCCTGTTGCGAGAGAAACTCCCACTCATGGGGCTGATAGTAGATGCCGTCGTGTGTGTTCTCAATCCGACTTCTTTCGTCATATTCATTCCATACCCGCTTATTATATTTATTCGCAGCGTCAATCATGGTAATCCAACGGGAACCTAATGCTGCGCCTGCCACAAGAATCCCCATTATCCACATCACAAGCAAAGCGATACGCTGACGATAAGGCATGGAAGACATCTGCCTGAACTCGTTCAAGAGGCTGTGAATGATGGCGTATGCTGTGATGGAGAGCACGACAATGGAAGATATGAGGAAGATGACAAAAGGCACCTTCAATGTGGGCAATATCTCCGCAAACTCGGGTGAGGATATCCAGCTGCTACTGAAGACTTTATCAACAGGATTGAACGCAACCACAAAAAGCATGAAGATACCAATCAGGCACATCACGGCAAGGAACGCGCCAAAAGCATAGATGCACCAGCGGAACAAGGTCGTGATGACCGTCCAAAGGGCTATGAAGAAACCGCCGATACAGCCAATTGTACCACTAATGCAGCCAGAGGGACCACGGTGGCCTTTACCCCAAGCCCCGCTCCCCACTCCCCCCGTGCGGGGAAGAGGCTCGTCTCCACTTGTGGGGGTGGGATTACAAGATGTAGTTTCAGAGGATAAGGGGTCCTCCCCTCCACGGGTGGAGCGGGGAGAGGGGCTGTGTGAGGAACTTATCTCCTCCGCCAGGTTCTGCGGATTCACCTCCTTTCCCTTCATCCTTAGGCGGTCTTCGGGTGTCTCTGCCACAGGCATGAGGACAGCAAAGACGATGTAGCAGAAGACAAGCAGAAGAGAATTGAGAATTGCGCCATCCTCATAGACAAAGCTATTTCTAACAAACACAAAGCGAATGATCGAGAGGGGCATAACCCAAGGCATCATCCATATCAACATCAAGAGCCCCACGTAACCCAGACGCCACCACAGCACATCACCGCCAAAGTATGCTGCTAAGCCCGACAGCACACCCAACACCTTCCTGTCGGAAGGGTTACGATAGAGGCGCTTAGTGGCCTTGCTTGTCCCTCCTACGGTCCCGGAAGAGGCTTCTGTTCCGTTGCTGGCTGAGGACGAAGCATCCGTAGCCCCCTCGGGGGCTGAATGGGGGTCCACTTCTTCCATTTCTTCCGGCTTCCCTATCCGATGTATAATCTCCGTGACGTGTTCGATGGTCACGGCTTCAACACCCTGTGCCTTCAGTTCGTCCAAGAGTTCGGCGATGCGCGCTTCGATGTCCTCGGCGATTTCCTCGCCACCCTCACGAGAACGGAAATAGTTGCGGAGCGACTGCTCGTAGGTGGACAGCATCTCGTAAGCATCCTCGTCGATGGCAAAGAGGCGTCCGCAAAGGTTGATGGTAATATTCTTTTTCATTTCTTCAAGTAATTTACGGTGTTAGAGATTTCGCCCCAAGCCTTGTCCAGTTCATCGAGGAACTGCTGCCCGAGCGGAGTGAGTTCGTAATACTTGCGGGGCGGGCCTTGTGTGCTCTCCTGCCATTCGTAGGCGAGCAGGCCGTCCTTCTTCAGACGCGTCAGCAGCGGGTACAATGTACCTTCGACCACCAGCAGTTCAGCTTCTTTCAGCTGCTGAATGATGTCGGAGGCATAAGCCGGCTGCCGCTTCAAGAGCAGAAGGATGCAATATTCGAGCATACCCTTGCGCATCTGGGATTTGGCATTTGACACATCCATCATCTTGATTTACAATTTGAAGATTTACAATTTACAATTTGCGGATTCACTCCTGCGGCATGATAAGCCATAGAATCAGATAAATAATACCGCCGCAGAAGGCAGTGCTGACTGTCAGAAGAACCCAAATGAGACGCAGTAAATCTGCATTCCATCCAAAATATTCAGCTATTCCGCCGCATACGCCAGCAATCCATTTATTATTAGGTGTGCGTGCTAATCTTCCTTGTGCCATAATGAGTCTTTCTTTTAGGGTTTAACAATACTTCTTTGCTTAAGCGAGGGCAAAGGTATGCTAAATCTAAGTACCTTGCAATACATAGTACCTATTAAAAGGCGGATAATAACACAATTTAACAGAATCAGGCTGAGAAAGAGAAAAAAGAAGCCTGAGTGCGATGTGCGCATAAAGAAGCGCCCCGCCGCATCTCACAACGCAGCGGGGCTCGGTGTGCCTATAGGACTTCAACTAATTAACTACTATTTAAAAACTGCTTTAGGAAATCAATTAAACAACATTAGCTTGAAGAGCGCTACTTGAAGAAGTTCTGCTTCAAGAGCTGCTGGATGTCATCGGGCGCGTTCTTCATTTTGCAGCACTCAACGATGTAGCGTGTCAGCTTCTCGGGCATGGCCGTCTGCTTCTTCCAAATGTCGTGGCGTTTCATCCATGTGCCTTGGGTTGTGGTCTTGTCAATCCAGATGATGGCATCCTTGATGGCCGGGCGGCCCATCTCTGAATACCATCCGTCCTTGAGGGAATAGGTGCCATACTCATGGGGCATCACCACACACTTCCCATCCTTCGTGAGTGCAATCTCGGCGCAGGCATATTCGCCATCCGCGCCATAGTACTTGAACTGTGTGTAGCCGCTGGCCTTGCCGCAGACCACTTTCTTCTCGCCCTCCCATTGCATAGACTCCATCATCCATACGCCTACAATCTCTTTGTCAGAGATCTTGTTGGTTTGTGCTGTGAGCTGTGCTGCGCACGCCAGCACCATTGCCATTGTCAGAAACATCTTTTTCATAATCTTTTGTTTTTAGAGGTTTAACATGGTGCGAAGTGTTGCCTCGCACTTTCATCGTTTATCGCCGGCAAAGGTACGGGGTTTCCGGTGCATGGGCAAGAATCTCTGTTTGCATCTGTTTGGCATTAGAGTTGCAAACTATTTGCAAGCACATTCTTCATTCTTCATTCTCCTTCATGCTCCCATGGAGAGGATGAAGTCATCCCATTCGCGGGCACCGCCTTTCCGCCCGAATACTTTCTTGTAAAGTCGGCTGCGGACGGTGCTGATGGTGCTTACGTCGCGAGAGAGCACAGCAGCGATGTCCGTGGGTGCGATGCGCAGCTTGATGAGCAGCGATGTCTGGTATTCCAGTTCCGACATCGGATAGAGCATGCGCAGCTGACTGGTGAAGCCGGGATAGACTTTCTTCATCTGTTCCTCAATGCTGCTCCAGTCATCCTCTTTCAGCCTCAGCCCCGTGGCGATGCGACGCTGTAGTGTCTGGTAGTCTTGGGAACTGAAATACTCGTTCACTATCCGCTCGATAGCATTGCGAATGGGTTGTGGGCGCTCGTCGTGCTCTTCGCGAATCTGCCGTAGCTGCAGTTGCAGACGAAGCTTCTCCCTGCGATTGTTCAAGGCGATGTGTGCAATCAACAGAATCAGGAGAACGCAAAAGATGGTGGAATAGATGAGCACATGAATGACATTGGCCTGCGTCCGTTCCTTGGCTGAGAGCACAAAGCGGTGCGTTTCCTCTTCCTGGCTATTGCTGAGAATGATGGCGCTTATCTCTTCACCCCACTCATCGGCTATCTCGTCGGCACGATGCCATGTGTAGAGGATGCCGTTGCGCTGAATCGTCATCGTCGTGTCATCCTGCATGGTTAATGGTCGTGGGTCGCCATCTTCTAAATAGAGGTATTCACCGCCGCCTTTGTTGATGAACGTGATGCCGCATTGCTGGTAAGGCTGATGAACGACCATAGCCGATGCTGTCCGCGTGAGGCCACATTGGAGCATCATGCTGTCACCCTCGTAGATGCGCAGCGGCCTCATGTCCTGAACGGGGAAGGTCTCTACGCCGCCCATCGGATATTCCACTTTCGACAGCACCCACGCCCCTTGCAGCAGGTGTTCACGTGGTTCCTCGGAAGAGCTGCAAGCTGTCAGCAGCAGGCTTAATAATAAGTAAGAGTGTATTTTCATCATTCTTCGCTTTGTTTAGCGTGTGCAAAGATAGGCTTATTCTTCTATATATCGGTCTGAAACGACTTTGCAAAGTGTTTGCATCAAGACAAAATGTCCCGCCGCATCTCACGACGCAGCGGGGCGTAGCGCCTATAGGACTTTTTAGCGTTTACTCACTAAATACGAACTGCTTTATCGCAGTCGGAACGAGATGGGCAGGTGGAAGCTGACGCGGACTGGTTGCCCGTGTTGCCTGCCGGGCTTCCAACGTTCGGGGAGCGCCTTAACCGCACGTTCGGCTTCGCCTTTCAGCGCTTTTACGCCCTCTGTCCGATGCTTAGCAGCTTCAATCTGTTCGGGAGTCGGCTTCTGGCTATAGGCCATCACCACCACATCTGCAAGCTCCTGTCCGCTCTCGGGATCAACCACTTTCGAAGCGCTGATGTTGGAGAGCGTGCCGTCCTTCTCCACGATGAAGTGGACGAAGACACGTCCCTGCACACCCCACTCCTGCGCGGCCTTGGGATAGCGGATGTTTTGAGCTATGAACTGGTAGAGTGCTGCTTCGCCACCTGAATACTCAGGCATATGCTCAACGGTCTCATAGATGTTATCGTCGGCTTCGTAAAGTGTCTGAACGACGGTCTTAACAGCAGGCTCATCGGCATTAGCTGCCGCTTTCTTTGTGCGCAACTCCATTTGGGTGATGTTACCTTCTGCATCCTCTGTGATGGTGACATTGCTGATATCTATGCTTTCAAGCCATTGACCGGTTAAAGGAGTTACTTTAGTCACGGGCTTTCCATCCACGATGAGAGCTGTAAGGGATTTCCCCTCCCATTTCTTCAAGTTTGCAGAAGAAGAGGACCCTTTGGTTAGGTCTAGTGAATAGGTCCGATACTGCGAAGAGGCATTATCATCGACCAATTCTATCGGCTTCTTGACATTGTCAGCAATCGTGCGAGCCAGCGAATCGATATTGGAAAGTAGCAGCATGGCAGCTGCCACGGGCACGAAGAGGATGTACTTGACCATTCCTGTTCGGCGGGTTCTGCGTAAGTTCATCATAATGATTCTACGTTTTAAGGGTAAGACATTGAAGTTATTTGCAATCGTAGCTACGTTCGTTTGAAGAGAGAAACCGAGGAGGCGGTATTGGTAATCCCGGATAAGTGAAAAATGAAAAATGTCGGCTTGGCCTCCAAGTGAAAAATATGATTTGTCTTTCAACTCTGACGGTAAAACATCTTTTTCACTTTTCACTCTTTCACTTTTCACTAAGACATCACACACCGCCTTGTCCGCTATGAATTCGAGATTCATGCGCACCTCGCGGCGCATGAGCCAGGCGGCGGGGTTCCACCAGAAGAGGATGCAGACCACCTGCGAGAAGAGGATGTCGAGGGTGTGCCAGCCGCGCACGTGGGCTTGCTCGTGGATGAGCACCTCGCGCAATGTCTGCTCGTCTAAGCCCTCGGGATAGATGAAAATCCACGGACCGAAGGAGAAGGGGCTGCAAGGACGGGGAAAACACCTCACCCCCGCCCCCTCTCCGAAAGGCGAGGGGAGCTGCTTGATGAGCGGACACGTACACCTTAAATATATAATGTACGCAATCTGCCAGAGCAGTTTCAACGTCATCCACACGACGGGAATGAGGTAGAGAATCGCCCAGATAGCCATCATGCCTACGAACCACATGCCGCAGCCGGGCTCGCTCTGCTCAATGCCCAACGTGGAGACACGCATGGCGGTGACTTCAATGGTGGGTAGCACGTAGCTGGCGTATGCTTCGGCCATGTCCGTGGCAGCAGTATCGGCAGTCAAGAGTGCTTGCACGTCGCACAATGGCAACAAAAAGGCGGTGGCATAGATCCCCCACAGCATCAGTCGGCGCACGCCGAAGAAGGTGTCCCTGTGCATCAGCACTTGGAACAGCAGGCACAGCAGTGCAAGGATGAGGTTGAGTTTGATAAAGTAAATCATAGTATGGGGTGGGTCTTTTCTATCTCATTGATAATCTCTCTCAGTTCCTCTGCGCTGAGCTTTTGCTCGCGGGCAAAGAACGAGACGACATCCTTGATGGAGCCGTCGAGGTAGCGGTCGATGAGCGAGCCGAGGCGCGAGTGGCCATAGTCCTTCTTCTCCACGACGGGCCAATAGACATAGCCGCGCCCTTCGCGCCGGTGGTCGAGGTAGCCTTTGCGCTCCAGCGACTGGAACACATTCTGGATGCCGTTGAGCAGCGGTTGCGGTTCAGGATAGCGCATGAGCACGTCGCGTGGCGTACATTCGCCCAGCTGCCAGATGTGCTCCATCACTTCTTCTTCCTTTTGACTGAGTTTGATCATAACGAGAATGCTTGGTTTAATGGTTTGAGAATTCTATATTATGGTCGAATAAAAACGTGAAATACGATTCCGACGGTGCAAAGGAAAGGAGAATAAATCAAATATGCAAGAACGAGGCTGTGTATTTAACATTTCCTAAATGTTGAATCGCATATAAGGGAAATCGGGGAAGGTTCATCTTGTTTATAGCAGCCTGTGGCCAAGCAGGCGTAAACCATCAAAGGAACACCTGCCACAGAAAACAGCCATGGCATCATCATCCAAGATGGACAGAAAAACCGTAAAGGAATAATTGGGAATACGAAAGAGGAGGATGGGTTATGAGGCACTACTCCACAGCTGTTCAAGGACAGCGGGGAAGTGCTTCATTTCCAGCAGATGGACTTTTTCGGCGATGGTGTCGGGGGTGTCCTCGGGGGTGAGGGCTGTGGAGTACTGGGCGATAATCTCTCCGCCATCGCACACGGGAGACACATAGTGGATAGTAATGCCAGTTTCAGTTTCGCCAGCGGCCTTAACAGCTTCGTGGACGTGGTGTCCCCACATGCCTTTGCCGCCGTATTTGGGCAGCAGGGCTGGATGGATGTTGACGATGCGTCGTGGGTAGGCTTCGATGAGGAAGTCAGGCACTAAGGGTAGGAAACCCGCGAGGACGATGAAGTCTATCTGATGCTGGCGCAGCAGGGGGAGGATCACCTCGGGGCTATTCAACTCGGTCTTCGGAACAACGGCAGAAGGCACGCCCAGACGTTTGGCACGCTCCAGAGCCTGGGCATCGGCACGGTTGCTGACAACGAGGGCCATGTGGTAGGCCGCAGAGCCACGAAAGTACTGTATGATGTTCTCACAGTTGGTGCCGCTGCCGGACACGAAGATGGCGATATTCATTTTGAGTGACGAATGACGAGTGAGGAATGACGAATTTTGCGCAAAGGTAATGAAAAAGTGGGAAAAGGAAGGTGCGAAATGACAAATAATTATAAAAAATAGGGTACGAAAGACTAAAAGTAGCACCGGAAAGCGCAAAAAACACTACCTTTACGCCACCAAACGCACATATATTCATTTTCCTTATGCGAAGAAACACACTTTTCGTGCTCTTGTTATCGGCCACCGCCGCACTGGCACAGCGCACGCCCACTATGGGCTGGAGTTCATGGAACACGTTCGCCCTGAACATCAACGAGGATTTAATCAAGCAGCAGGCCGATGCGATGCACAACACGGGATTGCAGCAGGCCGGCTACCAGTTCGTGAACATCGACGACGGCTACTGGGACGGTCGCGGCGAGGACGGCAAACTGCGTCTGAACATGAAGCTGTTCCCCAGCGGCATGCGTTCGCTCGTGGATTATATCCACAGCTTAGGTCTGAAAGCCGGCATCTACAGCGATGCCGGCGATAACACCTGCGGCAGCGGCAACCGCCATGCCTGGGGCATCGGCGTGGGCTTCGCAGGCCACGAGGAGGAAGACTGCAAGCTCTACTTCCGCGACTGGGACTTCGACTTCATCAAGGTGGATTACTGCGGTGGTGCTCACATGCACCTCGACGAACAGCAACAATACACCAAGATCTCCAATGCCATCAAGAACTGCGGCAAGCCCGGCATCGTGTATAACATGTGCCGCTGGGCTTACCCCGGCACATGGAGCTCCGAGGTAGCTGACTCCTGGCGCACCACGGGCGACATTTACGATGCTTGGAAGAGCGTCAAGGGCATCCTGGCCGAGAATCTCTACATGAGTGCCTACTGCCACGATGGACACTACAACGACATGGATATGCTGGAGGTGGGCCGCTCCATGACACAAGTCGAGGACGAGACGCACTTCGGCATGTGGTGCATCATGGCCTCTCCCCTGCTCATCGGCTGCGATATGGCCAAGATACGTCCCGAGTCGCTGAAGCTGATGTGCAACAAGGACCTCATCGCCCTGAATCAGGATCCGCTGCACCTGCAGGCTTATATCGCTGAAAAACAGGGAGAATGCTTCATCATGGTCAAGGACATCAAGAGACTACGGGGCAAGGAACGCGCCATAGCCATCTACAACCCCAGTGATGATGAGCAGACAGTGACTCTGGCCCCCCACTCCATCGACCTCGACGGTGCCGTGCAGTACTACGACTGCATCGCGCAGACGGATGACCTCTATGACCAGAACTCCATTTCCGTGAAAGTGCCCGCCCACGGCACCAAAATCTATCGTGTCAAAGGTCAGCAACGAAAGGAGCGCAAAGTCTATGAGGCCGAGACGGCATATATCCCCACTTATCAGGAGATTCGCAATAATCAGGCTGAGAAGAGTGGCATCTACAATGCCAATAAGAAGTATTCGGGAGGCTACGCTGCCTGCTGGCTTGGCGGACGCCCCGAGAACCAACTGCAGTGGAACGATGTCTATGTTCAGAAGGTCGGCACACGCCGTATCACCTTCACCTTCTTCTGTGCTGAGGACCGCGACATGGATCTTCTGGTGAACGGAGAGAAGGTCGTCACCCTGCAAACACACTCCCGCGACTGGGACCGTCCGGCCACCATCTCCGTCAACGTGCCGCTCCGCAAGGGGCTCAACAGCATCTGGCTGTCCAACGCCCACGCCTGGATGCCTGACATCGACAAGATGACCATTGAATAATGACGCGCGCGCGTTCTTATTTAATTTATACGAACCCTGATGAAAAAGTTCTTTTCTCTGTTTGTGCTGCTGACAGCACTTGGGACACAAGCCCTGCTGGCCGACCACGTGGATGTGGTGTGGCCCATGAGCAGCCAAGACGATTTGAGCATCTGTAACATGACAGCCGACGCCGACGCATTGGTCACGCCCTCGTTCCTGAAGGGCTCACATTTGACGCCCACCGGTGTGAAGCTGGCTTCGGATGCCGACGCGGGCTACACACCCGTGACTTACGAACCGGCCCTAGTGCTGCTGACACCCTCCACGCGCGTGGAGCAGAAGACAGCTGGCCACTTGGTGTCCTTCCGCGTGAAAGCACAGACGGGCCACACGTTCAAGCCCACCGTCATAGAGTTCGATGCTGCAAAATGTGGCACTGACGGCGGCAACTTCGATGTCTATTTCAAAAATGGCTCAGGCGCAGAAACGGCGCTGGAAACAGCGGTGTCACCCCTGCGCAACAAGGTTGGAAAGAACAACAGCACAGGCAAGAGCCACCACCGCTACTCGATCTCCGACCAGCTGGTGAAAAGCGGCCAGACATTCTACATCTATCTTTACGTCTATAACTTCAACGGCCAGGACAACGAAAACCCGAAGAGCATCGCCTTCAGCAACGTCACCATCAGCGGCGAGACCGACGAGCCCATCTACGATGCCTCGCACTATTTCACCGCCGCGTCGTGCTCGGCCGGCAACCTGATGGAAGCCATCAGCGCCTTGAAGAACGGCGAGACCATCACATGGCCCGAGAAGCTATATGCCGACCCTACGGACCTCGCCGTGACGGCGGCCGAAGGCTTCACCGCCACCATCACCTACAAGGACAAGTTCATCACACTCACGGCACTCAAGAACGGCGAGGCCGTCTTCAGCGTCAGCATCCGTTTTGTGGTCAGCTACCGTCCACCGAAACCAGACGCCAAGCCGCTGAACCGAGGACTCATGGCGGTGAAAGTGAGCAACGGCGTACTCGTCAGCTGGCGCTACCACACTACTGACAAGGCTGCCAACATCCGCTTCCGCCTCTTCCGCAACAACAAGCTCATCGGCACCAACCCCATCACCGAACGCACGAACTTCCTTGACAGCACAGGCTCCACAAACAGCACCTATCGGCTCGAAGTGCTGAATGCCGAAGGCGAAGTCATCGAGACCCAAGAGACGAAGCCCTGGGGCAACCAGACGAAGTACATCACCCTGCAGGGCGGAGCGCCCACAGACCCCACCTCAGCAGGAGCCACCTACACGCCCAACGATGCCTCGTTCTGTGACATGGACGGCGACGGCGAGTATGACATCATCCTGAAATGGGCACCTTCCAACGAGAAGGACGCCGCCAGCAGCGGCGAAACCTCGCCCGCTTTCTACGCCTGCTACAAGCAGGACGGCACCCGCCTGTGGATGCTCCACACCGGCCACAACATGTTCAATTCGGCCCACACGACACACTTCATCGCGTGGGATATGGACGGCGACGGCTACGGTGAGTTCATGGTGAAGACTGCCCCCGGCGCCATCGATGGGCAGGGCAACTATGTCCTCCTGCCCGGCGACGACCCCAAAGCCAACTACAAGGGCGGCAAGGGCAAGCAGGAATCGGGCGGCGAGTACCTCACCGTCTTCGATGGCATGACGGGTGCCGAACTACAGACAATCAGATACCACACCGCCTTTGCCGACGAGACCTCCGCCTTCTGGGGCGACAGCAACCAGAACCGCTCGGAGCGTTATCTCGCTGCCATCGCATGGCTCGATGGCGAGAACCATAACCCCTCGGCCATCTTTGCCCGGGGCTACTACAACGGCTGCAAGATAGGCGCTTATGACTGGGACGGCGAGAACCTCACGCTGCGCTGGCTACATCGTGGTGCCAGCCCCACCAGCGGCACCGTTACCTACGGCAACGGCACCGTCAAGAACCTCACCACAACCGTCTATGGCGAAGGCTGCCACTGGATCTGCGTGGGCGATGTCACGGGCGACGGCAAGCAGGAGATACACTATGGCTCTGGTGGCCTGAAGCCCGACGGCACCACACTCTATCGCACCGGCCTCGGCCACGGCGATGCCATGCACCTCAGCGATTTCATCCCTTCACGCCCCGGGCTGGAACTCTTCATGGTGCATGAAGAAAAACCCTACGGCATGGATCTGCGCGATGCCAAGACAGGCGAACTCCTGTTGCACCAGACAGCAGGCGGCGACACCGGACGTGGCATCATGGCGCATTTCAATCCCGAGGCAGAGGATGCCTACTGGCAGTTCAGCGCCGATGCCAATCTCTATGACACCAGCGGCAACATCATCGCGTCGAATATCTCACACGGCGGCGGTGCCGGTCTCAGCTTCCGTGTATTCTGGAATGGTGACCTTGCCGATGATTTCTACGGCAAGAGTGTTCTTGAATACTGGAACACCGACAACAAAGCCTTCTGGCGCATTCAGGTGAATGGCGGCAATTACGTCATCGGTAACATCAACAACTACTCTAAGCAGAACCCCTGCGTCTCCGGCGACCTGCTCGGCGACTGGCGCGAGGAGATTGTCACCTGGGATCAGTCCGACAGTGACTACCGCCTCATCATCAATGCCACCGACGTTCCCACCGACTACCGTCTGCCACACCTCATGGACGACTTCGCCTACCGCGCACAGCTCATCGCCCAGAATGTCTGCTACAACCAGCCACCCCACCTGAGCTACGACCCCATCACGCGCTATACCATTGAGCGTCAGGTTCCTGTCAGCGGTTGGGATGTCCTCTACGCCCCCTACCCGGTTCGGATTCCCGAGGGTGTCAGGGCCTACAGCGTCCAGAGCGTGGATGCCGCTGCTGACACACTGCGCTACAAAGCCATCGCCGCCCGTGCCACCATTCCCGCACGTACCGCTATCGTCTATCGCGCACCTGCAGGTTCCAAGGTATCCTTCCGTCCCAGCACCCTGAGCACAGCGACCGTCTCTGCCACCTATCTGAAAGGTTGTGCTGTAGATAGCCTGCTCAGCTGCAACGAGGACACACAGGAGTACTTCTACACCTTTGGCACCAAGGAGAACGGCGCTTTAGGCTTCTTCAAGATACAGGACGCCACCACCATCCCGGCCGGCACGCCCTGGCTGCGCGTGAAAGGCACTGCCAGCAATCCCGCTCAACAGCAGTACTTCTGGACCAAGGAGGGCATCCCCACAGCCATCCAGCGCCCGACAGTTCCGTCGTCGGAGGGCACTGAGATCTTTGACCTCTCAGGCCGCCGTGTGCCAGCCAGCGCAGTCCGTTCGGGCGGCACATACATCATCAACGGCGAAAAGCGAATCGTACGTTGACACTCCATCATTCAGGTACATACATAACAATTAAAAAACATAACTCTATGAACCCCAAACACATTCTCATGTTCTGCGGCATTGGAATCTTGCAATGTTTCAATGCCCCAATGTTCCATCTTTCAACGGCGTCCGCTGCCGACCAGGTCATCACCGTCAACGCCAAGAAGCCCGGTGCAGTCATCCAGCCCACCATGTATGGCATCTTCTTTGAGGATATCAACTATGCTGCCGACGGCGGTCTCTACGGAGAATTGCTCATCAATCGCTCCTTCGAGTTCCCCAATCCCTACACAGGTTGGGACATCTCCGGCAAGGTGTCATTGCAGGACGACGGTCCCTTTGAGCGCAACCCGCACTACGTACGTCTGGCTCCCTCGGGCCACCGCGACAAGCACACGATGATTGAGAACCACGGTTTCTTCGGCATCGGCGTCAAGGGCGGCGAAGAGTACCGTCTCTCCCTCTGGGCACGCGTGCCAGACGGCGGCAGCTCCAAGCTGTGGATTGATCTCGTTGATAACGCCACGATGGACGAAGACCAGAAGCTGGGCAACGCCGGCGTAGAGATCAGCGGCAAGGAATGGAAGAAGTACAGCGTCGTCATCAAGCCACGCCGCACCTTTGCCAAGGCACACCTCCGCGTATGGGGCGACAGCAAGGTTACCACCGATGTGGAACACATCAGCCTCTTCCCCGTGAACACTTATAAGGGTCATGAGAATGGCATGCGTGCCGACGTGGCCAAAGCGCTCGAAGACCTGCATCCCGGCGTCTTCCGCTTCCCCGGCGGATGCATCGTGGAGGGCACAGACCTCGCCACGCGTTACCAATGGAAGAACACCGTAGGTCCAGTGGAGAACCGTCCGCTCAACGAAAACCGCTGGCACTACACCTTCACACAGCGCTACTTCCCCAACTACTTCCAGAGCTACGGTCTCGGCTTCTTCGAGTACTTCCAACTCTCCGAGGAGATTGGTGCCGAGCCGCTGCCCGTGCTCAACGTGGGTATGGCCTGCCAGTTCCAGAACGGCGACGATGCCCACGCCGCCTGCACGAAGGAAGGCCTGCAGCAGTTCATCGATGACTGCATCGACCTCATTGACTTTGCCAACGGCGACCCCGCCACCAACAAATGGGCTAAGCTGCGCGCCGAGATGGGACACCCTGCACCCTTCAACCTCAAGTTCCTGGGCATCGGCAACGAGCAGTGGGAGAAGCCCTACTTCGACCGCCTCGCCATCATCGCACCCGAAGTGCGCAAGGCACACCCCGAAATCAAGATCATCGGCACCAGCGGTCCCAACGCCGAGGACGACCACTTCTTCAACGGCTGGAAGGCCATGCGCGAGCTGAAGGCCGACCTCGTCGATGAGCACTACTACCGCGACATCCAGTGGTACAAGAAATCCATGAACCGCTACAGCGACCGTAAGTTCTACACCAAGGACGGTCCTCGTGTCTTCGCCGGCGAATGGGCCTGCCACGACCGCGGAAAGAAGTACAACCATGCCGGTGCCAGCATCTACGAGGCTGCCTTCATGACCAACATCGAGCGCAATGCCGACCTGGTGCACATGGCCACCTACGCCCCTCTGTTCTCGCATGTCGAGGGCTGGCAGTGGCGTCCCGACCTCATCTGGTACGACAACCTCTCCACCGCCCGCACCGCCAGCTACTACGTGCAGCAGCTCTACTCGCTGAATCCCGGCACGAATGTCCTGCCCACGACCATCAGCATCGCCGGCGGCCAGCCCGCTGCCAACCCCGTTCCCGAGGGTGAGGACGGCCTCTTCGCCAGCGCCGTCATCGACCAGAAGAAAGGCGAGATCATCGTGAAGGTCATCAACACCCTGGGCAACGCACTGTCCGCACAGATCAACATCACGGGGCTCTCCAAGAAACAGCTGGCTGCACTGCCCGCCACCGCTGAGGTCACCAGCCTCAACTGCGCCGACTACGACGCTGAGAACCAGCCCGGACGTCCCGAGGTCATCAGCCCTGTCACTACCTCTGTGCCCCTCACCGCCGGCAGCATCCTCGCCACCATCCCCGCCAAGACATTTGCCCTCTATAAAGTTAAACTCTAATCAAAAGGATAAAGCCCCATGAAACATTTTCTCAGCCTGGCGCTCCTGACAGCAATGTGCACAACCGCTGCAATGGCGCAGGAGCCCGTCATCTCTACAAAGTACACCGCCGACCCCGCACCCTACGTGCACGGCGACACCATCTACCTCTACACCACCCACGATGAGGACGATGCCGAGGGTTTCAAGATGTTCGACTGGCTTCTCTACACTTCCACCGACATGGTGAACTGGACAGACCACGGCGCTGTTGCCTCACTGGACAACTTCCTGTGGTACGAAGGCAAGAACGGCGCTTGGGCCGAACAGGTCATCGAGCGCAACGGCAAATGGTACATGTACTGCCCCATCCACGGACACGGCATCGGCGTACTCGTGGCTGACAGCCCCTATGGTCCCTTCCGCGACCCTATCGGCAAACCGTTGGTGTGGCAGCGTGAGCATTGGGAGGACATCGACCCCACAATCCTCATCGATGACGACGGGCAGGCCTATATGTTCTGGGGCAATCCCCACCTCTATGTCGCCCTCCTCAACGAAGACATGATCTCGCTCAAGAGCGATGCCATGCGCATGCACGGCACCCCTGAGCACTATCAGGAAGGACCTTGGGCATGGAAGAAGGACGGCAACTACTACTTGGCATTCGCCTCCACCTGCTGCCCCGAAGGCCTCGGCTACGCCATGAGCCAGAATCCGCTGGGCCCCTATGAATTCAAGGGCTATCTCATGGCTCCCACCGACCGCACACGCGGCAACCACCCCGGCATCATCAATTACAAAGGACGCTGGTATGGTTTCGGCCTGAACTACGACCTCAAGAACATCACCATCAAGGAGCATAAGGAGCGTCGCAGCGTAGGCGCCTTCCCCATGACCTACAGGCCCGACGGCACCATTGAGGAATCACCTTATTTCAAGGATGTCAAGGTGGAACAGATTGAGAACTTCAACCCCTACCGTCCACGCATTGAAGCCGAGACGATGGCATGGGGCTACGGACTGAAGACCGTCAAGCGCGGTATTGAAGACCTCTACGTCACCGATGTGGACAACGACGAATACATCCTGTTGCGCGGTGTGGATTTCGGCGACCGCAAGATCAGCAGCCTCCAGGCCTGCTGCGCCGCCACCGTGGGTGGCAAGATAGAACTGCACATCGATGCCCCCAATGGCAAGACCATCGGTTCCGTCAACGTCAAATCCACAGGCAGCGACGACACCTTCCGCACCTTCACCGGACGTATCTCCAACCCGCGTGGCGTCCACGACCTCTACCTGGTCTTCAAGGGTGCCAAGGGCCGCAAACTCATGAACTTTGACTACTGGTGCATCCAATAGGTTCCAATGATGAGAGTGGTGATTCTCGACGGTTTTTCCGTCACACAAAACGATTTGAACTGGCAGGCGCTGGAGGCGCTGGACGTGCAGCTAACGGTCTATGACCGCACCAGCGCCGCCCAGACCTTCGAGCGGTGCCGTGATGCCGTGGCCGTGCTCACGAACAAGGTAGTGCTCTCGGCCGACATCATCGCCGCACTGCCTCACCTGCGCTATATCGGTGTACTGGCCACGGGCTACAACGTCGTCGATGGAACTGCTGCACGTCGCCACGGCATCGCAGTGACAAACATCCCTGCCTACAGCACCAACTCGGTGGCACAGCTGGTGTTCGCCCACCTGCTGAACGTTACCAACAGCGTGGCACACTACGCCGACGAGAACCATCAGTGCAGCCCGGCATCCATCCAGGAGGACTGCCACTGTGCCCGTCGGTTCTCCGACAGGGTAACTTCCCCCTCCCGCTGGCCCCTGTCGCCCGACTTCCTGTGGATGGACACGCCGCTCACAGAGCTGGCCTCAAAGACCTTTGCCATCTACGGTCTCGGGAACATCGGCACAGCCGTTGCGCGCATCGCACAGGCTTTCGGCATGAATGTCCTCGCTGTGACAAGCCAGCAACAGGAAGCGCTGCCCATGGGCATTGAGAAGGTGACATGGGAGACAGCACTGCGCGAGGCCGACGTGCTCTCGCTCCACTGTCCGCTGACACCCGAGACCCGCGCGATGATCAACGCCACGACCCTGGCGCTGATGAAGCCTACTGCCATCCTCATCAACACTGGACGCGGCCCCCTCATCAATGAGCAGGACGTGGCCCAGGCCCTTCATGACAACCGTCTCGCGGCCTACTGCGCCGACGTCCTTTCCACCGAGCCTCCTGCCGCCGACAACCCATTGCTCACGGCACCACACTGCTACCTCACGCCCCATATTGCCTGGGCCACGCACGAGGCTCGCAGCCGCCTCATCACCATTGCCACCGACAACCTCCGGGCATTCATCAACGGACAGCCGCAAAATGTTGTCAACTAAATTTAAATTGTCAAATTGTAAATTGTCAAATTGTCAAATCAACTGATGGAATTCAAGATAGCAGTTCTCCCCGGCGACGGCATCGGGCCGGAGATCAGTGAACAAGGCGTAGCCGTGATGACAGCGGTCTGCGAGAAGTTTGGCCACAAGGTGACGTATGACTACGCCATCTGCGGCGCCGATGCCATTGACAAAGTCGGCGACCCCTTCCCCGAAGAGACTTTCCATACATGTTTGCACGCTGATGCAGTGTTGTTCAGCGCTGTCGGCGACCCGAAATATGACAACGACCCCACTGCCAAGGTGCGCCCCGAACAGGGCTTGCTGGCGATGCGCAAGAAGCTGGGCCTCTATGCCAACATCCGTCCCGTGGAGACCTTCGACTGCCTGATCCACAAGTCGCCGCTGAAGGACGAGTTGGTGCGCGGTGCAGACTTCATCTGCATCCGTGAACTCACGGGCGGGATGTACTTCGGCGAGAAGTACCAGGACAACGACAAAGCCTACGACACCAATTTCTATTCGCGTCCCGAGATAGAGCGCATTCTGCGCATCGGCTACGAATATGCCCGTCGCCGCCACAAGCACCTGACAGTCATTGACAAAGCTAACATCCTGGCATCGAGCCGTCTGTGGCGACAGATTGCCAAGGAGATGGCACCGCAGTACCCCGACGTGCTCACCGACTTCATGTATGTCGATAACGCCTCCATGCGAATGCTACAGGAGCCCCGCTTCTTCGATGTCATGGTCACGGAGAACACCTTCGGCGACATCCTCACCGACGAGGGCTCGTGCATCACCGGCTCCATGGGGCTGCTGCCCTCTGCCAGCACCGGCGACCACACACCCGTCTTTGAGCCCATCCACGGCTCATGGCCGCAGGCCAAGGGCCAGGACATCGCCAACCCGCTCGCACAGATCCTCTCCGTTGCCATGCTCTTCGAGTACTTCGGCCTGGAAGCTGAAGGCCGCCTCATCCGTAAGGCCGTCAGTGCCAGCCTCGACGCCAACGTGCGCACACCTGAAATTCAGGTCGAAGGCGGTGCCAAGTACGGCACAAAGGAAGTGGGAGCGTGGATTGTACGCTTCATTGAATCATCCAACGACATCTCAAATTGAAAAAGATTCTTCTCATGTCTATGCTGTTGGTCTGCGCCATCGCGATGGCACAGACCAACAGCTATCAACTACTGGTACGTCAGGCTGTCACAGCCATGGAGGACGACAGCCTGCGACTGGCCGAGCAACTGTTCCGTCAGGCGCTGAAGGAATCGCCGCAGGCACAAGGCAATGTCATCATCTGGAGCCATCTGGCCAGCATCGCTGAGCGCACAGGACGCGAAGATGAGGCCATGGAGGACTACCGCCAGGCACTGTTGCTGGCACCCGGCACCACGGGATTGCTGCTGAACCGCGCCTCGCTCTATCTGAAGATGGGCAACGAGTCGCGCGCACTGGCCGACTACAACGAAGTCCTCGACAAACACCCAGACCACGCCGAAGCACTGCTCATGCGGGCATACATCCGACAGCGGAAGAACATGCTGAAGGATGCACGCAGAGACTATGAGCACCTGTTGCGCCTCGACCCCAACCATGAACAGGCACTTCTGGGACTGGCACTGGTGAACGACAACGACCGCCGTCCCCAGGAGGCGATGGAGAACATCAACCGCGTCATAGACCTCTACCCCACACATGCCGCTGGCTATGCCATCAGGGCAGGGATGGAGTTCGACCGCAAGCTTTATGAGGTGGCCGAGGTGGACTACAGCAAGGCCATCGAGATTGAGCCCGAGAACATCAGCTTCCGGCTGGCACGCGCCCATTTCTACAACAAAACCAAGCGCAAGAAAGAGGCCCGGGAGGACGTGCGCGTTGCAGCACGCTTAGGCGCGACGCCGGCTGAAGTGGCAGGTGCAGCAGGCATCAAGCCAAAGAAATAACAAGCTGCAAATCAAACCTCTCCAGCCAACCGCTCAAGCATCGCAACAACCCTTTGACGGGTCGGTTCGTCAGCCTGCAGGAGGCGCGAGAGCAAACGCATCAGCGCAGCTACGTCGGCATCCGGCGAGGCTGCGTTTGTTGTTTCTGTGGTGGCTGCGGCATTGGCGGCAACGGCGGCGGGCTCGTCAAATGAGAGTTCCGTCTGCACAGCCTCGCGATGCTGTTCCTCTTCGGAGACCGCGATGCCCAGCAACGGTTCCACCCCACCCTCTTCCATATAATCCTGCAGACCGGAGAGGAGGCTGTCAAAGTTGTCGTTGCCCAGGAAGACAGCATCCTCGCCACTGTCCAGAACGCCCTCGAAGAGCGAAGCCTTGAAGCGGAGCTTAGACAGCATGTCCTCTTCAATGGTGCCGGCAGAGATCAGATTGATGACCTCCACGCCGCGCTGCTGACCGATGCGGTGAATGCGTCCGATGCGCTGCTCCAGCACTGCGGGATTCCAGGGCACATCAACATTGATGACCACGCTGGCCGACTGCAGATTCAGGCCTACACTGCCGGCATCTGTAGAAAGGAACACGCGCACAGCAGGGTCTGTGGCGAAGGCCTCCACACGCTCCTGACGCTCGCGAGCCGGAACATTGCCATGGAGATACACGAACTCCACCCCACTCTGCTCCAGTTCCTGCGCCACAAGGCGGGTCATACGTTCCCACTGGCTGAAAATCACCACCTTCACAGTGCTTCGTTCCTCGTCAGTAGAGAACATGCCATTCTCCGTCACACCGCATTCGTCCAGGATATTCATCACCTCCTCCACCTTCGTGTCATAGCGGCTGTGCTCGTCGAGCACGTAGAGGCTGTCGCAGGTCATCCGCATCTGCGACAGCGTCAGCAGTAGTTGTTTGCGATCAATCTCCGAGAGAAAGTGCTGACGGTGCCATTTCGCCACGAGGCGTGCCGCCTGCTGCTTCAGCGAGTGGTGAGCATCCAGCTGCTCGGTGGTCATGGGAACAAAGAGATTCTTGTCAATGCGCGATGGCAGTTGCAGAGCCACGTCAGCCTTGCGGCGTCGCAGCAAAATCGGTTTGATGCGCTCCGCCACCTCCTGCAGGTTGCGATAGCCCACCGTGCGCCCCGTCTCGTCGGTAACCAGATAGCGGTCGCGGAACAGGTAGTAGGGCGACAGCAGGAACTGATCCACCAATTCCACTATGCTGTAGAGCTCCTCCAGACGGTTCTCCAAGGGCGTTCCGGAGAGAATCAGGGCGTAGCGCGAGTGGATGCGACGCACAGAACGCGCAATCTGCGTGTTCCAGTTCTTCAGGCGTTGCACTTCGTCCATGATGACCATGTCCGTGGTGAGCTCCGGCAGCTCCTTCAGATCCTGATTGATGCTGCTGTAGGAGGCTATCTTGTACGGCGCAGAAAGCTGCAGCAGCTCGCGGCGCTGCTCCGGCGTGCCCTCGACGAGCACCACCTCGGCCCCCGTAAAACGCTCTATCTCACGCTTCCACTGATATTTCAGCGTCGTGGGACACAGCACCAGCGCCTGCTCGATGAAACACTCACGGCGCAGCAACTCAGCCGTGGCGACAGCCTGCACCGTCTTCCCAAGCCCCATCTCGTCCGCCAGGATGGCACGTCCAGCCTGAGCACAGAAGCGCACCCCGGCCTTCTGATAGTCGTACAGCGTTGTACGCAACAAGCCGTCGAGGGCAGCATCGTCGTAGTTATTCTCGATAACCTTTCGCCGACGGATATCCTCGCGGCGTGCCAGCACGAAGTCGGCAGCGTCGGGGTAGTAGCGGAAGGAGGCATCCAGCGCCTTCGCCTCACGGATGAAGGTGTCAAAGGTCTCATAGGCCGTGGGCTGCAGCTCGTCCAGATCGTTGAAGTAGCGGCCCACCAGCTTGCGCAGCGCCTCGCTGGCTGAGGCCCCCACCCTCACTTTCACGCGGCGGTCGTTGCCGCGATAGCTCAGATAGACGCTGGTGTAGGCAGGCAGATCCCAGTGGATGCGTTTGTGGTGCTGCGCTATCCACTGCCGTGCCGCCTCAATATGCTTACATGTGCCCAGCTGTGATGTCTTGAAATCCATGCAGTCGCAGTAGTTCCAAGGGCTCTTCGCCCCACGGAACACCACCTTATAGATGCCTCCAGAATGGGGACTCTGCACGCGGTACTCGCCAGGGTTATAGCGTTCGCTGACGCATTCCACCTGCAAGTCCTCACGCTGAGCCTGCTGCATTCTGAGCATCACCTGCCACTCCTCCAGCGTCGTCCCTGCGGGCTTCACCAGATGGCTGATCTTCTGTTTGGGTAAGTCGGCGTATTTCATATCATTTAAGTTTCATCAGAGTTCGTATTTTGTCTATCACCTGTATATCAGCAGGCAGCCACTTCACGCTGTCCAGCTCGTCCTTCGCAAGCCATTTCGCCGCCTCGTGTTCATTCAGGTGCAGCGCTTCCGTCAATAGTGAGCACAGGTAGCAATGCATCGTGAGATGAAACTTCGGATAATCCCACTCCACCGTACAAAGCAACTCATCCACACGGATCTCCGCAGACAGTTCCTCGCGGATTTCCCTCACGAGCGCCTCCTCTGGCGTCTCCCCTGCCTCCATCTTACCGCCGGGAAACTCCCACCAGTCCTTCCATTCGCCATACCCACGCTGTGTGGCAAATATCTTGTCATCCTTTCGGATAATCGCTGCTACGACTTCTATGCATTTCATGTCTCTGTATCAATTATTTGCGCTCACAGGCCACTACACCTTCGTCGTCCTGTTCGCCGCACAGATTAAAATCCGCCTACAAAGATAATGCGTTTTTATGGAATAACATCCTCAAAAAATAATTCTTAACATACTTTATGCGCACACATCGCTACTCGGGCATCCCATATATCATAAACAATCCTAAATTTGTGGCCCAAAATATAAACTATCGAAGAAAAAGGCGTATATTTGCCCATCTTTTGAATCTTATTTGAAGACATCCCATTAATCTGACCCGCAAAAACAATTGTTTCTATGAACCATAGCTCATCTGCAGACAAAGCAATACAAGGTCGCGCCAACCATATCATTCGTTCCGGTAGGATGGGAATGATAGCGACCCTGTTGCTGGCATTCATGGTAATGACAGCATGTTCGGACAACGATGAAGCCTCTGGTGATAACACCCAACAGACACCTGTCGATGTAGGACCTGCATATACCGACAAGATGGTGGATGTGAACCGCGACGGCAAAGTCAGCGGACAGGTATCACTGCGCTTCTATAATGATATGCCCAGTGTAGCTTATGTCTCCGTGGCAGACTTCCACAAGGTGATGACAGGTGGCGAGACGATGAAGGTGACGCGCCAGGGCGACCTCTACCAGTTGGCCACGCGTAAGGGTACTGCTACCGTAGATGTCAAGGCAGACAATCTCTCTTCCACGACCTATGCTGGCTTCGTGGATCTGCTGTGGATGACAGCCCCGGCTCTTGCACCCAATGCCATGTACGACGGCAGCAAGTATATCCATTTCGTCAGCATGGAAAACGTATCGACATTCAAGCCTTCCAACGGTGTCCGCCTGGACTTTAGCAAATACAGCATCGACCTGCACGACGATGGCAGCAATGTCTTCTTCCCTTTTGCCACGCTGGCCGACATCTATTCCGACTGCAACTTCCACAACATCTCCTATCACGACGACCTCGTGGTGGTAAGCACCAAGAATGACCTCTATACCATCAATGAAATAGCCCCAGAATATGCTGCCAAGCCCTACCTGCGGGCAGAGGTGACGGCCGACATGGCCAAGTTCCGCTATCAGGAGCTGTGCTTCGTGTTCGACAACATCTTCGGCTTCCCAGGCAGCTCTATCATGGAACAAAACGGAATGGAAGAGAAGGGGTTCAATGCCACCCTGGACGTGATACAGGATGGCAAGATCGTGAAGAAGCTGCTGCAGTCAACCGACAATATGGATTTTGCCTGGGGACGCATGGCACTGCAGCAGCTCGTTCATGATGGCGGTCACACCAGAATAGATGCCCCGGCAGGACTACCAGAGGACATCGCAGCCGACTATATGTCCCGTATGAAGGCAACTGCCAGCAAATATCCCGAGGCTGCAGCCTTGTATTTCAAGTGGGAAAAACGGATGGTAGAACGCACTGAGAATGAAGAGACGCTGGAGAATATGCACCAGCAGGCTTACGGCGATAACCTTTATAAGGCCAACGACAGCAAGACCACAGCAGTCATCCTCATCAACTCGTTCGCCGATATGGACGAGGCCGCCTGGAACAAATACTATGCCAGTGCGAAGACTGATGCCGACTGGCAGGAGCTGTTGAAAAACTATCGTAGCGACAACCTCATCGCCTTGCTCTATGGACTGCAGCAGGCGAAAGCCGACGGTGTGAAAAACCTGATCATCGACATCGCGGAGAATAGCGGCGGTTCCTGTGACCTTGTAGGTGCTTCTGTAGCCCTGCTACGCAAGAGCCGGACGGTGCAGTTCTGCTCGCAAGACGCCCTGGAAGGCAAGAACAAGATAGCCACATACTATGTGGACAGAAATTTCGACGGCGTATTCGATGAGAAAGACGACACCCAACCCAAGTTCGACTGCAGCGACATGAATATCGGTGTGCTCACCAGCAGCGTGTCCTTCTCGTGCGGCAACCAGTTTTCTACCATCATGAAGGATTACGGCTTCACCATGATGGGTGAGCGTTCTGGTGGCGGTGCCTGTTGCATACAGGTTATGCAGACGGCAGACGGACAGAACTACAGTATCTCAACCTATCGTGACCGTTCCACCGGCAAGAACTTTGTGAACAATGATTCAGGTGTACAACCCTCCGAGGGCTGCACCTTCAGCCTCGACAACTTCTGCGACCTGGACTTCATGGGCGCGAAGTTGCATCAATAATCCATAACAGCGCCCTCGTCCTGCCCCCTCTCTGCGGCTTCCATCCGCTCCCCTTTGTCCACTCCCTCTCGTCCGCTCCCTCTCGTCCGCTCCCTCTCGTCCCGTCTCTTCCTTGCGGATTTTATCCGCAAAGTCCCTTCCCTGTGGCTTCCATCCGCAACAACGCCCTCATCCCGCCTCTTCCCTGCGGATTCTATCCGCAAAGTCCCGTCCTTTCTCTGCGGATTCTATCCGCAGAATCATCCCTCCCGTCCCCTCTCAACCAGCATCCGCCCAATCTCGTTCAAGGCCACAAAGCGGTACCGCAGCGATTCCACCGGAACACGTACATAACTATAGTGCTTCGCTTCAGCCTTCCGTCTTAATGTCTCTTCAGTAGCCGCCATTACCGCCTCATTGACAAAAGCGCTCTCATCAGGCTCCATCAGCAAAAGCTGCCCTTTAGAACAAGCCTCAAAGTAAACCCCGCCAGGTTTATAGAAGCGCTCCTGAGGAGAGCCCGCTGCCGGGAAGCCATCGTTCAGCAACACCACCAGCGGATAACCCTGTTCACGCAGCGTCCTTGCAATCTTCTGTTCACCTTTACTTATCGCAGCCGTATAAGTCACCGCCCCGTTATGAGCAGCCGCCAACACCGCCCTCAGTCTATCCTCTACCTGATCGTCACTGGCACTTCGGCTCATCTCCACCAGCTGTCTGTCAGGCCAGTCCAACAAGAAATGGTTACCCATCGACGTAAACTGCAGCCCACACACTTCCGTCCTGCGATGCATGCGGAAAAGATCAGGATTCTGCCTGCGCTGCCAAGCACGTTCAGCGTTAGCCTTCACATATTCTATCATAGCATGTAGCTGGCCTTTGTGCGTCAGCACACGAAAGAACGGTGGCGCATCATACAGATTCTCCGCAAACCCCAGCTTACGAGCCTCCCCTTTACAACCTTGCATGTAGCCACGCACCACCTCCCTGATGCTGCGAGGCATTGTCCGCAGAACCTGAAGCACCATGTGGTGATGGTCAGGCATCACCTTGTCAGCAAGAATCTTTATTACAGGACACATTTCCAACAGCCGGCGCTGCTGATTGATGACCGCCCAACCAATCGGAGTCTTTTCCACCACCGCCTCAAAACCATTATGCGAGAGTTGGCCGAACAACGCCTGCCGTGAGTTGGCTACCATTGTCACATGCACGATGCACGGCTTGCGCCAAGTTCCCGGCTCCAGCCACGTAAACGTTTCATTCTTAGGTATGCTTGAGTTCTCGTTGGGCATCAATAAATGCAATTTACAGCCAAGTGACGGGACAACCGCACCATCTGTTTCTGCATGCAAAGATACGAATTAATAAGCGCATAGCAAAAAAACGGCTATTTCTTAACATTCTTTATGCACACAGTCGAACCAGCAACCATCAACTACACATCGTCTGGCGAAACCTCCGCAGCCACCCGCAACAACGCCCCCTCGTCCCCTCCCTTCCCTGTGGCTTCCATCCGCAATGCCCCGTCCCTTCTCTGCGGCTTCCATCCGCAAGGCCCCCCTCGTCCCTTCCCTGCGGCTTCCATCCTCAAAGCCCCCCTCGTCCCGTCCCTTCCCTGCGGATTTCATCCGCAATGCCCCGTCCCTTCCCTGCGGCTTCCATCCTCAAAGCCCTCCTCGTCCCGTCCCTTCCCTGCGGATTTCATCCGCAATGCCCCGTCCCTGCGGCTTCCATCCTCAAAGCCCCCCTCGTCCCGTCCCTGCGGCTTCCATCCTCAAAGTCCCCTCGTCCCTTCCCTTCCCTGCGGATTTCATCCGCACAATCATCTCCTGCCTCGTGTCCTTCGACCGTATCGCCGCCATATTCGCGTGCCGCTGCTGTGGAGAGAGCTTATCCGTAGACATTCTATTGCTCTTTTTCACATCTTATATCGAATCAATCCCAGCCCTCTTCATCATCATTCTCCATATAGCGGCTCATGCCGTTATCATCCGTGTCATCCTCGAACGCAGGATCGAAGCCCCGCATATTGTCATAGTCATCTGATTCGTAAGAGGATGATGAGGAATACCCTGCGGAAGCACTTGACTCCACTCCTCCCGTAGGCGTTTCTTCCATTACAGGAACTGCCACCGTATCAGATTCCATCCGCTCAATAGCAGGCCGTTCGTCATTGGACATTGGCTCTGCCTGACGGTCCTTGCTGCCACACCCCAAAAGCAGAGGCACCAATACTATCGTCCATTCAGATCTCATATCTTATCACTCATTATCAAGTTCGGCTTACTGATTGTTTCTGCCGCAAAGATAATTCGTTTTTACGGAACAGCCGCAAATAATTAAATATTTCTTAACAAAAAAACATCGCACTCCGCACGAACGACGTTGATGACAAAACCCACAAGGATACAACGAGCTGTTCCTATTCTATCATTTTGCTGACGTCAGCAAAACGATCTGTCGAAGACAGTCCATCATCCATCTTCCCTCTTACATCTTCCATGTTTTCCGCTGCCATCGGCAGCGGAAGGTCCCCATCCTCATATATATAATAAGGTGTAACCTGTTTCTCCGTCGCCCCTTGGCTTTGCGCCCGTTCCTGCAACCAGATATGGTTCAGCGTGAACGCTATCGAGTCCAGCGTCTCCTCACGCCTTGATGGCTTCAGCTCACACTCCCACACCGTGATGCAATGCCATCCCATCTCCGCCAGCTTGCGCAGCTCTTTCCTATCCCGTTCCTTATTTCTGCGGATCTTCGCCACCCAGAACTCCCTATTTGTCTTCGGGATCTTACAACACTCCGAGTTCTCAATCACATCATCCTTCTTACATCTGACATCTTCCATCCGTGGCAACGCCACGTTGTGCCCGTGCCAGAAGCACCCATTCACAAAGATGCACGTGCGGTACTTCCTCAGCACCAAGTCCGGATGCCCCGGCAACCGCCTGTCGTTCAGGCGATACCGAAATCCCCTCTTCCACAGTCCCCTCCGCACAATCATCTCCGGCTTCGTGTCCTTCGACCGTATCGCCGCCATATTCTTGTGACGTTGTTGGAGAGTGAGTTTATCCATCGGGAAACCTATTTGATTCTTGCAATTTTCATTAATTCTGTTAGCCCTATAACATCAAATTTGCCATAACGGGTTAGTTTTAGCTTTTTAATATCTTCGGGATGCCATTCATATTTTTGCAGCTCTTTTTCGATACCATTTTTGTTCAGACGGAAGACAAGATATATCTTATCCTCATTGTTCTCATTGGGATTAAAAGGATATTTTCTGTCTACCATTTCCTTATAGCCAAAGACTTTTGGCCCTCCAAGATTTATTTTGAAGAGTGAAGCTTCTCTGCCGTTGTGAAGCAATATATATCGTGCTGTCACAATCTCTTTAGAAACAGCTATAGCACCACCTCTTTCTCCTGCACGCCCATTATATAGCCAATTCTTCATTATCCAATCAAGATGATCTTGATTCTTGTAATATCCGATAAGTACAGTCGTCTCGTCAGGTAAGAAATCACGATTCTCTCCTTCTGCTTCTGGCAAGCTCTCCATTGTCATTGACTTGTTTGCCTCCAAGTGAACGTCATACTGATAGTAAGACAACTTCTCGCGGTCGGATGTACGGTCCATCAAGTGAGCTTTCACTTCTGCAAGGAATTGTTTAAGATATACAGAATCCTCTTGCCAATGTCCTGGCCGGATGCTGAAAGCTCCCAAACCAGGCACAATTTCATGGAACCCGCGCATAGGCTCTCTTTTGTCTGTACCGGGATAAAGCACGTATGCTCCACTTGTTCGTCTGATAGCATCCTTATAGGCATGCATCTTCAGCAAGTCGCCTCGCTTATATATCTTCAACTCTTGTTCCTGCTTTTCTTCAGCAAGTTCTTCGTTGATATCTTTGCCCGTATCCTTATCTTCTAACAGTACTTTGTCCAATCGATATTTTGCATCGAAATGAATATGAGTAACCAGCTCCTGCCTTTCAGCTTCCTGCTCGGTAATTTTGCCAGGCCATAACGAAAGTGTATAGTCAGGGCGCATCGTCATTGTCCAACTGCCCGCTTTATGGATTGGGTCATGGTCATCTGAAACCCTATTAAATGTCCTGTTGTAATAGAAGGCAACATTAAGAATACGTGAGAAGGTTTCCTGTTGTCCGCTTACCATTCTCATTTTGCCTTGTCTCAGACTTAGATTGATACCATCCGCATCAATTTGAACCAAATCATTCTTGCTCGCAGGCTTCAGATTAAAGAACTCGCTCACCAACTCCAACAACTTGAAAAATAACCAATATTCGTATAGAGTCGCCACGTTCTTCTTACCTGCATCATACACATCATCACCACCTGTCCAGTTCAACTTGGCTGCAAGATCGAAAAGCAGCCAAGCCTGCAGTACTTCACGGTAGCCTTCTTTTCGCTGAAGAACCGGACTGTTCATATTCATGTGTGTAGGCTGAGAGATCTGGCGGAAGAACTGATTGTCCAAATGCTCGTACAGGCGTTCCATTGTTTGGCTTGCTTCTGCTTTCAACTGTTCCGTAGCATTAGCATAGCCTTTAATGTCGGAACAGAAATTAACAAAAGTGCGCAGTACAAACTTAACGAACTGGTTTTCCTGATTGTCAGTGGTGTCACGCTTGTATTCCACTTCTATTCTCCGGGGGACGCTTGTAAGACATTCGGGCATACTTGAGCGCATTCCCATTGGTACGTGAATTCGGTCTGTGCATGAAGCTATCTGACGGATATTTTTGCGGCTGAGCCTTTTTACACCAATAATGTTGCGTTCTATATTAGCATCGGTCCATTTTCTTACAGGATTGGAAACAACCTTATGAATAGCCTCGGAAAAAGCCTCGCTATCTATTAGTGAGCGTACAAACGAGAATCGCTGGTAGAGTGTCTTCGATGAGCACGTTTGATCTATCTCTAGCCTTTGTGTCACCGGAGACCCTTGTTGCAGCACTAAATCTGTATAGTATTCTGCTATCTCGTCAAGCATCAAGCGATAATCCTTCCTGTATTCAGACTTTGTACTTTGGATTTCCAGACTAACCCTACCCGCAGTTTCATGTGTATCCACATTAACTACTTGCAGGGTTAAATGACCCACAAAGATACCTGTGGTCAGAGTCCCCTCTGAAGCATGATGGACTTTATTGGGATGGAACCGTATTATATCGTTTTGTTTCTCAAACTGGCAGCGGCAGTTTTCCTTCGCACCCACAAACTCATAGGCATAGGTACATCCCTCCAAGAGCTGCCACCTTGACTCACCGGGCTGTGGCTCTCTCTCCTCAAAGACCTTCGCCTTTGATGACTGCGGATACACTATCAGCCTCAAACCGCAGCACTTCCCTTCTACTGGTATATCGAGATATTCTGCCATTGTCTACTAATGCTTGGATTTTCTGCGAAGATAAAGAGCTATTGATTTTCAAATGGTTAACAACCGATTGGATTTTCTGCGAAGATAAAACTATGCATAAAAAGGGACGTAGGATACAAACTTCCTAGACTCAGACTCAGGGTTTGCCGATTTTATTAATCCTTTTGACAAAGTATCCGATATGATGTGAGAAGCTATTGTTCCCTGATTCTTGTTTAACCCAAAGCGTTCCCTGACAGATTGATTATTCATAGTCTCATTGTCAGCATATGCAAGACAACAATGCTGATAGCAAGCCTCTATTCTTTCTTCTCTTGTCATCGCTGAGATCCCCTTTTGGGGATACAATGTAATTCTTGTGAAGTCATCCCCACTCTCAGCCTTATATGCAGGTAATAACATTTTCTCTAAAGCTTCCACGGCACGATCAACACCACTACCGCGCCTTTCACACAGTCCTAATTGCAACATCAATTGTGCCATCTGTTCGTTACGAGAATGTGGAGGTAAATCAATCAGTCGATTTACATCATTGAGAGAATACCCTGGATTGGTAATGACAAGCCTGTTAGCAAATATCTCAATTGTAATGGGCATGCCTTTTATTGCAAAATCTTGGTGTACCAAGGCGTTAGCTATAAACTCACGAATAGCCACTCTGGGGTACATAGGAATTAGTTCTCTTTTTGCACCATCAATATGCTCGATTCCCGTATTTTTCATCACAAAAGTTATTAGCCCTTCCAGCCCGACAGCATATCCCATTGCGCCTTCCTGTTCTAAGAGTAATTGCCTGTTATTATTTCCAACATATCTACGAACAACAACCCCCTTTCCTTTCATCGTTTCAAAAGCTGAAAGCGTATTTGCAAACAACAGGGCTCCAAGATTGGTGATACTATACCCCACGCTGCTGCTCCGACAGAAATCAAGTTCTTCCATGAAACCTAAGACACCATCTTCTGTAGATGGAAGCTGCCGTTCAAGCAATTCAAATATTTTTTTGTAATTCAGCAACCCAAGCACCTCAGCCCCAGTAAGTCCCTGTTTAGCTATCCTATTCTCATAACTGATGCCTTCAGAATCAGCAATCATCTGTCTAACCTGCTGGCGTGATGCTCTTACCGTATGTCCTGCTGAACGGATATAGCTATTATATATATCAGAGCCACGTAAATACATGGGCTTCTCTCGAGACTCGGGAATATATATAAATAACAAAGCATGGCCGTCATACTCCAGAACTACATGCTCTAATTGTATTGGCATGAACATTCTGTTTTGAGCTATATTATCAAGCCTATTAACAATAAGTTCTGATTCCCCTTCCGCAGCTATTGGCAGCTTTCGAACTTCGTACATTCGACGTACATCGTGAAATCCTCGTGTCGTATGGTCAGTAAATCCACAATCGTGATTTACCCAACCACAATCTATTTACCCAACCATTTTAGGTGGTGCAAACTAGTAAGACCTGCCATGAGCCTCCTCGTATGCTTTTTTTACGGAACAGCCACTAAAAAATAAATATTTCTTAACAAGGATAGTCCGCACACCGCACAAACAGATTCAAACTATCTTCTTAAATCTCATCTAATCCGAGTGACTTCAAATACTCATACGTTCCGTCGTAGAATTCCGGCTGGCGCGTGTGGTCCTCATGCCTGCCCTCTGGCACACAGATGATCATACCTTGTCGAGCACGCGTCATCAGGACTCGATAGGCATTCAGCTGATACGCCTGCGCCTCCTTCTGACGAATCTTCATCCATTTACTACCACGAAACGCATTGTGGTCCCACCCAGCAGGCGTATAGCGGAAATCGCCATCCCATACCAGACACGTCCAGTCGAGTTCTAAGCCCTGAATATCGAACTCTGTGGCAGCATCCTCCAAGAATAATGAAGAACGCACATCCTTTTTGTCAGCCAAGAACCAACTCTCTATATCAGGTTGCAGGCGCACATCAATGGCCAAGGGCTTCAATCTGTAGGCTTGCGACGACACCACCAAGCCATAGCGCTCAGAACCGCGAGCCTTCTGCTCCAGCCACACTTTTGCCTTATCTAAGTCACGCGTCAAGATGATTGGATACTTGTCCCTAAACGATTGATACAACATTCTTGCCTGTTCCACATCTCGATCCAGCAAGCAATGAACAAATTTCGACAAGTTCTCAGCACGGAACGATCGCATCGATACGGCCAGATGCAATTTGTCAACTTGCTTTGCATTGGGATTCTTACTCACCAATTCTGCGACGTTTCCTTCTGCATATTCCTTATCTGTCAGGTGCTTCGATAGATACACCTTCCAATCAGGAAACGTCTCGTTCACAGCACGAATCCATTCGCCGATTCCAGCTTCACCAGTATTGATTTCCTGCCCTCCGCCTACCAAGCATACGATAACGGCCCAGTCTTTTCTAAGGTCAAGTGACCAAATCAAGAATTCTGCTTCTGACATCGGGAAGTCAGGCACTTTCTTCATGCCGCCACGACTACCGCCACGCGCCAACCAGCCTGCAAGATGCTCCAAGTCCCAAGAGCGCTGAGCCTCATCAAAGATGGCCACGTGCTCCACTTCGCCATGTCCTGCTGTATGATGAGCCACAGATTTCGTTTCGTCAATCTCCAATTTTCCATTCGCTATCGGCAACTTCAACTTTGCCAACATGTTTCCACGATAGCGATGGATTATTTGTATGAACTGCGACACCTCACGCTTGGCATCTGTAATGTTGCATTTATTGCCCTTTTCGCGCTCTCGTCGTTGCTTATCCTTAGCCAAAGCAGCTGTCAACACCTTCACCAAAGGCCCATTTCCTGACAGATAAACAGCTAAATTGCGTTCGCCCCCAGGGTCGTTCTCAGCTTTGATAGATTGTTGTATAGCTACATTCAATCCCACCAACGTCTTTCCTGCGCCAGGCACACCTGTTACGAAGCAGATACTCTTCTCACCATTTTCCTTGCTATGGTTAATCACATCAAGCACATACTGCGTAGTCTCTTCTAAGGCAGCTCCAGCCGCCTCATGACGTGTAATATCTTCCACAGAATGACTTTGATACAGCGCACTTGCTGCCTCGACAATAGTGGGCGTTGGCGCATATCGGCTAATTGCCCAATCCGCAAATTCTTCAAGAGAAGAGGGTTGTACTTGTTCACGTTCCAGCACCTCATCAATTAGTCTGCCCAGATTCTCAGCATTAGTCAAAAGTGGATTATAAATATGGTCATCATAAACCGAGAAACGAAGTTCGCGACTACTCTTTTTCGCTTCCGTAGCAACAAGAATCGGGACTATCGTACGATGGTGACTGGCTAAATGGAAATTCTTCAAGTCTAATGCATAATCCATTACCTGTTCTACTGCCGACTGTAAATAAGCATCCTCACCTGCCTTAAACTCAATAGAAAAAACAATACCTCTCAACAGCACAACAACATCTATTCGCTTACCCAAACGAGGAATAGAATACTCGAAAATGATTTCTCCATTTTCATCTTTCCATGTCAACAACACCTGCTGCATAATCTCAATCTCCTCCGTCCACGCAAACTTCTGTTCAGCCACACTATCGCCTTCATCGTTGCGAGCGATCTTGCCAAAGATGTTATCTATGGAATCCTTGACAAATTCACTCAGAGATGATTTATAGAAATAACGATTAATCATTGGCGAACCAGAGCAGCATTTTGGGTGGTATGACTGGATAAAGATATAATGTTTATTTATAGGTATTGTGTGCAAAAATTGATAAAAAAGTTTTTGTTGAAAACAATACGAACACTACACATGTTAAGTGTTCTCGCGATTCTACTTTTTAGTTTTGTTTTCCAATGCCTTTTTATTTTCACTTGCTAATCTGCGTTCCACCTTTTTCACATCCTCTGCAGGTGGTAGGTCTTCGGGGACGATGCCACGTTGGATGAGCATTTGGCGAACGGCTGCGTTGTTGTCAACATGCTCTTTGGTGATCTGTGTTTCACCTTGGAGATCTTTGGCCTGCACATTCACGCTCGTCATCTCAGCAGCAAAGTCCTTGGCTTTGATACTGATGGTTGGCAGGAAATCAGCTAAAGGACGAGAAGCTGGAACACCCATCTTACTTTTCATCACATTGGTGCTGAGACGGAAGAGGGCCTGGTCGCCTTTAGAACGGATGACAGCAAAACTCTTATCGTTGACACCACGTTCATACAGAATACCTGAAAGTTTCTTCTCTGTTTCTTGCAATTTGGCACGAGCTTTTACTCGCTCTACTTCTAACAAACGCTGCTCTATGAGTTCTGCACGACGTGTCTGCACAGCGAAATAGGTCTGAGCAAAGGCAATCTGAGGCTTTCGCGGGTCACCATTCTGTGCCACAAGGTAACATGCATAGCGAGTGAGCATGATGTCATCTACCTCACGAATGGCCCCACTGCCCAACTCTACCTTTTTATTGACGTCAATAAAATGGTCTAATATATTCTGACCCACGTTCTCGCAGGCTTCTTTAGCCTTGGCTATTACCTTAGTAAAGTTCTGCCAAAGGCTGTAGCCAAGCAACTTCTGCAAGTCTCTTGCGCTCCAACATTCCACTTGGTTCACTTCGCAAGCGGCCTGCTCATATTCTTGAAATAATGCTAATATCTCTTCCTTTTTCATGTCGCAAAGATAATGGTTTTCTTTCAAACTCTGCCAGTAATCTTTAAAAAACAGCTAAAACGGGCGCTCAATTAACCGAATTTTACGGAAAAAGAGCGGAAAGGTGGCTTTTATCGGCTTATGGACAGAAAATTATTTGGCGTTTCACTCATTTACCCGTATCTTTGCGGGCAGTTAGATGTCATGACAACAGCCAAGGAGATCATCGCACACATGGAATCGCTGCACAACGAGGAGCAGCGACGGGTGCTCATGGGCTTTTTCAAGACAGGGCCGGGAGAGTATGGTGAAGGGGATGAGTTCCTGGGGCTGAAGGTGCCACAGACAAGAAGTGTGGTGAGCGCCGTTTGGAAGGACTTACCGCTCGGCGAGGTGCCTGAACTGCTGATGAACAGATGGCATGAGGTAAGGCTCTGCGGACTGCTGGTGTTGGTGGCGAAATTCGAGAAATTAGCGACGAAACGGCTTGAAAATGACGAGAAAGCGATACATGGTCGGGACGAGATCGTGACGATGTATCTGCAATATGCGGAACAGGCCAACAACTGGGACCTTGTAGATCTGTCCGTACACAAGATTCTGGGCCATTGGCTGCTGTTGCCGAGCAAGCTGGGAAGGTCGGAATCACAGAAAGACGGAGCTGCGGGAAGGTCTCAGAACTTTGACAATCAAGACTATAAGATAAAGGTCCTGGATGAGCTGGCCCAGAGCCCGTGCCTCTGGAAACAGCGAATGAGCATCGTCTGCTCGTGGAAGACAACTCAGATGGGCGACCCGTCGTGGTGCCTGCGCTATGCCGAGATTCATCTGCACCATCAGCACGACCTCATGCACAAGGCTGTGGGCTGGATGCTTCGTGAGATGGGCAAGCGAGTGAGCATGAGCCTGCTTCGCGATTTTCTGCGACAGCACGCTCATGAGATGCCTCGCACCATGTTGCGCTACGCTATCGAGAAGATGACGGAGCAAGAGCGGCTGGAGTGGATGAGCATCCCTGTTGTGAAGAGAAAGTGAGCATGGTATATGCGCTCGGTCATCGCCGCTCCTTGCCGTGTTGTGTTCCTACTTTTTTAGGCATGAATGAGTACACGGTCCTGCGCGTCAGGTTCGCAACTGATGCGCTAACAATATTTTTACATTATTGGAAAGGAGGCGTTGATATAATAAGATAAGGTTTACACACGCGCGCGTGCGTGAAATTTTCTATATAAAAACCTACATACCTACATACTTACATATTTATAAGTTTATTATCAATAAATTAGATGGGTGTAGGTTGTGGTGTAGGTTAGGTAAAAAGGTGTAGGTTTTAACGTATTTTAAGGCAATTACACGCCAAAATATTTGGATTTTCCAAGAAAATGTTGTATATTTGCAGCGTTATTAAAACCGATAATAAATCAAAGTATGATGAAGAAACTTTCCTACAAAGATGCGCCCCGCGACTGGGCCATCTGCTTCCAGAACGACTGTCCTCTCAGCGACCGCTGCCTGCGCCATGCTGTAGCGCAGCTGGCACCCTCTACCCTCACCCATCACGTCACCGTGCTGCCCGCCGCACGTCAGGGTGATCAGTGCAGCCTCTTCGCATCCACCGAACCTGTCCGCATCGCCCGCGGCATGACGGGCATCATGAAGGGCATCCCCTCCGGAAAGGCCACGGATCTCCGAAAAGAGCTCTATAACATCTTCGGCAGCTGTGCCCACTTCTACCGCTACCGCTCCGGACGCTATCCCGTGACACCCGAGCTGCAGAAGAGCGTCGCCCGCCTCTTCCACAAGCATGGCATCGAGACCGAGCCCCACTACGACGAAACCACCCTCTCCTATTACTTCCTCAAAGTGCCCCATGCGACAACACAACAGGAAGCATAGGTTTTTCTCACTAGTGAGAAACATTTTTCTCACATGTGAGAAAACATTTTATCACGTGTGAGAAAACATTTTATCACATGTGAGAAAATACAAATCCCTTGCTCCTTAACTCCTTAACTCCTTAAACACCTTAAACTCTTAAACTCTTAAACCCTTAAACTCCTTAACTCCTTAAACTCTTAAACTCCTTAACTCCTTAAACTCCTTAAACTCAATCACATGAAAGTATCAAGCATAAGAACAGACAAGAATGGTCAGCAGTTCCTGAAGAACTACGAATTCGGAGCCTTCCTCGACCGCATCAAGACAGACACGGCCAGTTTTCTCATCGGCTTCCTGCGCGACGAGGCCAGCCCTGAAGCGCCCACGCGCTACCGCCACTACCACGACATCCCGCACATCTGCGTACCCATGGAACTGCGCCGACAGGAGAACGGTGCCATCGGCATGAGTGTCTTCAACGGACTGGTAGTCCTGGAGGTGCGACAGGTGATGAGCCAGAAGGCCTGCGAGGCCGTCAAGCGCGCCGCGATGGTTCTGCCGACAACGCTGGCAGCCTTCATAGGAGCCAGCGGACACGAGGTCATCATCCTCGTGCGTGTGGCACGTGCCGACGGCACACTGCCCGCCTCCGAGGTGGAAGCCGAGCCGTTCTACGCTCTGGCCTACAAGCAAGTGGCACATCTCTATGACGCCACGCTGCCCCAGCGCGTCACCCGGATGACACCCACACCACGACACACCTTCCTGCTGCCCCTCGACAAATCGCCGCTCACGAACCCCGAGGCCGTACCGTTCCGCATCAACGCCACCGGCAATACGACAATCGATGACCAGGCTGACGAGCACCTGCTCGCGCTGCCTGAACGCCGCGATGTACAGGAGGAGGACATGACAGCGTACTCGAACTACGAACGGGCCTACAGAGATGCCATCCAACGCGTGGCTGCGCACCTGGGCAACCCCAAGCGATGGGGAACGAAATGGTACAAGGCCTTCGTCACGGGGATGGCCACGGAACTCTATCGCGCGGCCTGGCCACAGGAGGAAGCGGTGTGCCATCTGTGGGGACACCTGACTTTCAAGGATGAGCCGGGACTGACCGAAGATTTCGTGCGCCGCACCGTGGAAGCAGTCTATGAAGAAGAGCAGACACTGAAGCACCGCCAAGACCTCGCAAGAGAAACCGAAGAGCCTGTGATGCAGCAGATTATACGTCGAATGGAGGACCGCTACGTATTCCGCCATAACACCATCATGGGCTACACCGAATACCGCGCCAACCACACTTGGGTGACGCCCTGGCAACCCGTGACACCGCAGGTCATCAACACGTTCACCACCGACTTGTTGCTGGCCGGCCTGAACCTGAACAACCACGACGTGCAGTACTACGTCAACTCCACCCGCATCCGCAAGTACAACCCCATCGAGGACTACCTCATGCAAACGGGCAAGTGGGACAAACGCGACCACATACGCGCCCTCGCCGCCACCGTGCCCACACGCAACCAAGCACAATGGGCCGACTGGTTCCACACATGGTTCCTGGCGATGGTGGCCCAGTGGCAGGGCCGCGACCGCCGCTACGGCAACGCCATCGTGCCGCTGCTCATCTCCGACCAGGGCATGCACAAGAGTGCCTTCTGCCGCCTGCTGCTGCCGCCCGAACTGAGGTCATGGGGATATATGGACAACCTCTCGCTGGCCGAGGAGCGGCCTGTACACCTGGCCATGTCGCAAATGCTGATCATCAACCTCGACGAGTTCAACCGCATCTCGCCCCTGAAGCAGCAAGGCTTCCTGAAGAATATCCTGCAACTGCCGTCAGTGAAGGTAAAGCGTCCCTATTCCAGATATACCGTAGAGGTGCCGCGACTGGCATCGTTCATCGCTACGACAAACATGGCCGACGTGCTCCACGACCCCACGGGCAGCCGCCGCTTCCTGGGCATCGAAGTCACAGGCAGCATCGATGTCAGCCAGACACCCAACTACGCGCAGCTGTTCGCACAGGCAATGGAGGAACTGGACAGCGGCGCACGCTACTGGTTCAACGATGAAGAGACGAAGGTCATCATGGCTCACAACCGTAAGTTCCAGCAGCTAAGCAGCGTCGAGCAGTTCTTCCATGAGTTCTTTGAGCCTACCCTGCCGGAGGATCCCGAGGCGGAGTGGCTCTCCGTTGCCGCCCTGATGATGATTATTAAGGAGCGTGCCGGAGCCAGTTTCAAGGCGCCTGCCCTCAACGCCTTCGGTCGCACCCTCAACGGACTGCCCGAGCTCGTACACAGACGCTCAAAAAATGGAAGCGAATATTGTGTGAAGCGCCTGTTTTAGCCCAAAACCTACACCTTGCGACCCTACCTACACCCGAACCTACACTCGCATACGGCTCTATAAACCATATAGTTATCCTATGCGGGTGTAGGTATGTAGGTTTTTTCAGGCAAAAATCATATATAGGTCTCCCACATCAGGCCGCTGTGCCATCCAGTCACTGCTCTAAAGTCACATAAGAAAAGAAAATTTTTCTCCATTATAGTTTTCTGTGGACAACGGGACTCTATTTGAGGGAAAAAGGTTATCTTTGCACCATCAAACACTATAGAACCTATGGATATCAACAACTTAATAGCGTCTGTGAATGACGTGATATGGGGCGATTTTCTCATCTACGTACTAATCGCTTGCGGCTTGTGGTTTACATGGCGGACGCGCTTTGTGCAGTTCAGAATGGTGGGCGAGATGTTTCGCCTGCTGAAGGACGCAACGGTAGATACGGCAGGAGGAGAGAAGCAGAAGGATGAAGACAAGACGAAGAAGAACATTTCCTCATTTCAGGCGTTTATCGTGAGTGTTTCCACTCGAGTCGGAACGGGTAACTTAGCAGGTGTAGCCTCGGCGATCGCTATAGGAGGCCCTGGCGCCGTTTTCTGGATGTGGGTGATAGCACTCATCGGTTCTGCCACGGCGTTTGTCGAGTCAACACTGGCACAGTTGTATAAGCAGAGAAACCAGGATTCGTATATCGGAGGTCCTGCCTACTATATTCAGAAGGGTTTGAAGAATCGCTGGATGGCCATCTTCTTCGCCGTGTTCATCACGTTGCAGTTTGGTCTGACCAACAACTCCATTCAGGCGAATACCATGTGTACCGCCATGGAGGAAGCCTTTGGTCTGCCGCACTTGTGGGTGGGATGTACCATGGCCGCCGTTTCCCTGTTTATCGTCTTTGGCGGCATACAGCGCATTGCCAGCGTCTGCACGGTGTTAGTGCCGATTATGGCTATTGGTTATCTGCTTCTTGCCATCGTTGTCATTGCCCTTAACATCGAGTTGGTGCCACATGTGTTCAAGGTCATCTTCCTCGATGCCTTCGGTATTCAGCAGGTGGCCGGAGGCGGCATAGGAATGACCATTATGATGGGTGTCAAGCGCGGCCTCTTCTCTAATGAGGCTGGTGAAGGTAGCGCGCCTAACGTGGCAGCGACGGCTACCACCTCACACCCCGTGAAACAAGGTCTTATTCAGGCGTTAGGTGTCTTTACGGACACGCTGCTGCTGTGTTCCTGCACGGCATTCATTATTATCATCAGCGGACTTTACACTTCATCCGGAAACGACGGTATTGTGCTGACACAGTCAGCCCTGCAGGCAGAAGTGGGTAATGCAGGTCCCATCTTCGTGGCATTAGCCATCTTCCTCTTTGCCTACTCCACCATTATAGGAAACTACTATTATGGCGAGGCCAATGTGCGCTTCATCACGAAAAGTCCATTGGTGATGACCATCTATCGCATCCTTTCCGGAGGTGTAATGATTCTGTTCGGGGCTGTTGCAAGCTTTGACCTGGTGTGGAACCTGGTGGACTTCTTCATGGCGTTTCTCACCATCTGCAACCTCATTGCCATTGTCATCTTAGGTCGCTATGCCTTCCGTCTGCTCGATGACTATCGCGAGCAAAAGCGCCAAGGTATTCAGGAACCCACCTTCCACCGCAGTCTGCTTCCTGAACTGGAGAAGGAGATAGAATGTTGGGAATAGCGCCTACACTGACCCGTGGGAGAGTAGGTGCCTGCCTTTACGAAGAAAGCCCCGACTCACATAGTGTGAATCGGGGCTTCTTGTAAAAGGGGCGGCTACCTACTCTCCCACGGGTGTGCAGTACCATCGGCGCAAGCGGGCTTAACTTCTCTGTTCGGGATGGGAAGAGGTGGAACCCCGC
>CACZCZ010000017.1 GCA_902779845.1 uncultured Bacteroidales bacterium
GGAAAGGCTGATGGTCGAGTCATTTCTGAGATTGTAAAGAAACTCTTGGCATAAACTTAGATTTTATGTTTGGAATTAGTGGCACAATAATGGCACAGAGCACCGTAACTCGTTGGTACTCAGTATGAGCTTTAAACTTCAACGAGGATGAGTATTGATTCTGCCTCCCTAAAGGGGAGGGCACCAACTTCTTAGAACATCTGACGAACGCGGTCGATGCCTTGCACAAGGGCATCGACCTCTTCTTTTGTATTGTAGAGGGCGAAGCTGGCACGCACGGTACCTTCGATGCCGAGACGATGCATGAGGGGCTCGGCGCAGTGATGTCCCGTGCGCACGGCGATGCCAAGCCGATCCAAGAGGGTGCCGAGATCGAGATGGTGGATGAAAGGCCCCCTACCAGCCTCCCCGAGGGAAGGAGCTGCTAAATTGAAAGAAATAACGGGACTCGGGGCGGGTCCGTAGATATGCATACCCTCGATTTGCATGAGCTGCTCATAGGCATAAGCCCCCAGCTCGTGCTCGTATTCCGCAATCTTGTCCATGCCGATACCTCTGACGAAGTCGAGGGCCACAGCAAGGCCGCGGGCAGCAACATAGTCGGGGGTACCGGCTTCGAACTTGTAGGGCAGCACATTGAAAGTGGTGTGCTCGAAGCTGACCTTGCCAATCATCTCACCGCCACCCATATAAGGGGGCAGCTTCTCCAGCCATTCCTCCTTACCATAAAGGACTCCGATGCCGGTGGGGCCATAGACCTTATGACCGCTGAAGGCGAGGAAGTCACAGTCGAGGTCCTGCACATCGACAGCCATGTGGGGCACGCTCTGGGCTGCGTCGATGAGCACGGGCACACCGCGGGCATGAGCCATCGCAATGATGTCCTTCACGGGATTCACGGTGCCGAGGACATTGCTGACATGGGTGCAGGCAAGCAGTTTGGTTTTGGGCGAGAAGAGCGTGGGAAGGACATCAAGGTCAAGGCGGCCGTCATCGGTGATGGGGCACACCTTGATTTTAATATCTTTGCGCATCTGCAACAGCTGCCAGGGGACGATGTTGGAGTGGTGCTCCATCTCCGTGACGATGACCTCGTCGCCCGGCTGCATACAGGCCTGACCAAAGGTGGCCGCCACGAGGTTGACGCTTTCGGTGGTGCCGCGTGTGAAGATGATTTCAGCGGTGGAATGGGCATTTATGAACGCCCTTACAGTCTCGCGTGCCTCCTCGTAGAGGCGTGTGGCCTCCTGCGAGAGATAGTGGACACCACGGTGCACGTTGGCATTGACATTCAGGTACTCTTCGGTGATGGCATCGATGACGCACTGCGGTTTCTGCGTCGTGGCACCATTGTCGAGATAGACGAGGGGTTTGCCATAAATGGTGCGGGTGAGGTTTAGGTGCTCATAGGCCAAGTCTGTCACCTCGCGGCCACGAGGCGTACGCTTGATGAAGCCTTCCTTGATGAGGAAGGGTTCATAGACTTCCTCGACGGTACCGGGGTCTTCGCCGATAGCCGTAGCAATGGTGGTGATGCCTACGGGGCCGCCCTTGAACTTGTCAATGATGGCCAGGAGAATCTTGCGGTCGATGAGGTCGAGGCCGTGGCGGTCGATGTTCAAGGCTTCGAGGGCATATTTGGCGATTTCGAGGTCAATGCGGCCGTTTCCTTTGACCTGTGCAAAGTCACGCACACGGCGCAGCAGGGCATTGGCGATACGTGGCGTGCCACGCGAACGGCCCGCAATCTCAGCCGCTGCAGCCTCATTGATAGGCTGTCCCAGGATGCTCGCAGAGCGCAGCACGATGCCCTTGAGGGTCGTAGCATCATAGTATTCCAGATGTAGGTTGATGCCGAAGCGGGCACGCAGGGGAGCCGTCAGCAAACCGCTCCGCGTGGTGGCACCTACGAGCGTGAAGGGGTTCAAGTCAATCTGTATGGAGCGCGCACTGGGGCCGCGGTCTATCATGATGTCGATGCGGTAGTCCTCCATTGCCGAGTAGAGGTACTCCTCCACGACGGGCGACAAGCGATGTATCTCATCGATGAACAGCACATCCTGCGGCTCCAGAGAGGTGAGGATGCCGGCCAGGTCGCCAGGCTTATCCAGCACAGGGCCGCTGGTAATCTTGAAGCCTACGCCCAACTCATTAGCGATGATGTTGGAGAGCGTCGTCTTACCCAGACCCGGGGGGCCGTGCAGCAGCGTATGATCCAGTGGTTCGCCGCGATAGCGGGCAGCCTCCACGAAGACCTTCAGGTTCTGCACCACCTGCGATTGTCCCGCAAAATCCTGGAAGTGCAGCGGGCGCAGGGCATTCTCGAAGTCCGAGGAGCTGCCCTCCCGGCCGTCTGTCGAGGGGACGGGAGCAGCATGTAAAAGTTCATGTAGATCTTGATCCATGATACCTATTATTTCTATTGCGGTGCAAAGTAAGTACATTTTCACGAGGTACGCAATCCCCCTCACGGCCAAGAATGTTAATAAACACAAAAAAGAATGGTCATGCAATAATTCTGTCGTATCTTTGCACCGTTTTTGACGATTGGAGACAAAAAAAACAGAACATTGACATACGAGAAAATCATATTCCAGGACTTCGGCGTGACAGCAGAACTCTCTACTTTCATGACCGAAGACGGCATCACAGAGCAACACGCGATTCTCCACGTAGAACCGCGCGGTGATTTGTTTGCCGGGCAGTTCCAGCGCCTGCAGCAGGCTGAAGAGGCGTTGTTGCACAATGAAGCATGTGCAGGTTCCCAGGTGGTCTTCAAGCGCTACTTCCTCAGCGATGCCACGAACCAAGCCCCATCCCTCATTCCTCATCCCTCATCCCTCAGCCCTCATCCCTTCCCAACGCTCCCCTTTAGGGGGCTCGGGGGCTCCTCAGCCGTCAGCTACATCCAGCAGCCTCCCCTCGACGGCTCGAAGGTAGCCGTCTGGCTCTACCTCGTGCAGGGCATGGACATCGAGGACCACGACGGCCTCGTCATTGCGCGCCACAACGGCTATGAGCACCTGTGGAAGATGGGGATGTGCGTCCCAGAGGGCGACAGCGCCCAGCAGACCACCACCCTGCTGAAACAGTATGAGGACCTTCTGCAGCGCCATGGTGCCACGTTGGCCGACAACTGCATCCGCACCTGGTTCTATGTCCGTGATGTCGATACCCAATATGCGGGCATGGTGAGGGCGCGCCGTGAGAACTTCCAGGAACAAGGGCTAACAGAAAATACCCATTTCATCGCCTCCACAGGCATCGGAGGCTCGCCTGCCGACACAAAAGCATTGGTACAATTGGGCACCTATGCCCTCGTGGGCTTCGCGCCCGAGCAGCAGCGCTACCTCTATGCCAAGACTCACCTCAACCCCACCTACGAATATGGTGTCACCTTTGAGCGCGGCACCACCATCAGCTACGGCGACCGCAGCCACGTTTTTATCAGCGGCACCGCCAGCATCAACAACCGCGGTGAGGTGGTGCATGTGGGGGACATCGTGAAGCAGACCCATCGCATGTGGGAGAATGTGGAAGCGCTCCTGAAGGAAGCTGACGCCAGCTTCGATGATGTCGCACAGATTATCGTCTATCTCCGCGACACTGGTGACTACGATGTCGTGAAAGAGCTCTTCGCCAGTCGCTTCCCCGGCATCCCCTGTGTCATCACCCTCGCGCCTGTCTGCCGTCCCACATGGCTCATCGAGATGGAGTGCCTGGCCATCAATGCGGTCAGGAATCCGCTATTCAAAGCGTTCTGATTTTGTCGTTATAACGTTATTCCGTCATTCCGTTATTCCGAGATTCCGTCATTCCCATAATGTTTCAATCTTTCAATTTAGACAGCGGCCTTCGCGTCATCCTGGCCCCCTCGGCCACCGATGTCGTCTATGCGGGCATCGCTGTGGCCACCGGCACGCGCCATGAGCTGGACAGCGAGAGTGGCATGGCGCACCTCGTGGAGCACATGACCTTCAAGGGCACCCAGCGCCTCACATCCATGCAGATCCTGAACCGCATGGAGAGCGTGGGAGGCGACCTCAACGCCTACACGGGCAAAGAAGAAACCATCTACTATGCCACCTTCCTGCGTCAACACCTGAAACGCGCCATCCCCCTGCTCCTGGACATCGTCTTCAACAGCACCTTCCCCCAGGAGGAACTCGACAAGGAGGTGGAGGTGGTCATCGATGAGATCGAGAGCTACAACGACTCACCAGCCGAACTCATCTACGACGACTTCGAAGCCCTCCTCTTTCCCGACCACCCTCTCGGACGCAGCATCCTCGGCAATGCCGACCGCCTGCGGCAGTACCGCACGTCCGACCTGCAGGCCTTCGCCCGCCGCACCTACAGCCCCGAACGTGCCGTGCTGTTCGTGAAGGGGAATGTGACGGAAAAGGAAGTAAAGACCCTCTCCCCGCTCCCCCGCCCCTCCCTCGTAAGGAGGGGAGTAATTACCTTTGAGAATGAGATTGCGGATGCCCGCTCAAAACATTCTACTCCCCTCCCTACAAGGGAGGGGCAGGGGGGTGGGTCCGTTATATTAAAGAAGCCCGTCCACCAGGCCCATGTCATGCTCGGTTCGCGTGGCTATGCCGCCACGGACCCGCGCTACTACGGTCTCTTCCTGCTGAACAACCTGCTGGGCGGTCCAGCCATGAACTCCCGCCTCAGTCTCGCCCTGCGCGAGCGCACCGGTCTCGTCTATACCGTGGAAAGCAACCTCACCGCCTACACCGACACCGGCGTGTGGTCTGTCTATTTCGGCTGTGATGCTGAGGATCTGAAGCGCTGCCTGCGTCTCGTACACCGTGAGCTACGCCGCCTCATCGACCGTCCCCTCAGCCCTCGCGCCCTCAACGCTGCCAAGCAACAGCTCCTGGGACAGCTCGGCATCAGCTACGACCATTTTGAGAACGTAGCCCTCGCGATGGGCAAGCGGTATCTCCACTACCACCGCGTCCTCACACCCGTCGAAATCGCCCAATCCATCGAGGCTCTCACCCCTGAAGACCTTCAATCCATTGCCACTGAAATATTCAACCCCGACCGCCTCACCACCCTCATCTACCAGCCCGAGTAAGGCATCATTTCAATCTCAACAGCGCTTCGAGATAGTAGTAGTCGGCATAAACGATGCTGGCATCGATTTCAGAGCCAGCAGGATGATGACCCGTGGAATGCATGAGGAAAGCGACGTTACGGCCGCGGCTCTGGTAGCGCTCGGTGCTGAGATCACGAAGCATATTGACGGCAGCCTCATAGTATTCACGATTTACGGATTTACCATTTACGGTTTCCCTGTCTCCGCTGACATCATACTGGCAGAGTTCCAGCAGGGCGCTGGCCACCACACAGGCTGCTGAGGCATCTTTCAATTTTTCGCTGTTCACTCCTTCACTTTTCACTTCAGGAATGTCCATATCCCAGAGAGGTACCCAGTCGTCGCTGGTCTCACGGAGGCGCTTCAGGTAGATGTCTGCTACTTTCCGGGCGTGGTCGAGGAAACGCTTTTCCTTGGTGAACCGATAGACCATCGTGTAGCCGTAGATGGCCCACGACTGTCCACGGCTCCACATCGACTCGTCACTGTAGCCCTGGTGAGTCACGCCCCTGAGGAATCTGCCCGTCAGGGTGTCATAGACAGCAACATGATAGCAGCTTCCATCCTTGCGGAACTGGTTTTTCATCGTTGTCTCCGCATGGCGGACGGCAATCTCGCGCCATCTTTCACTTTTCATCCTGTCGCCCTTCAGCTCCTTGCTGGCCCATAGCAGCAGCTCCAGATTCATCATGTTGTCTATGATGGTGTTGTGTCCGCCGTAGTCCTGTACATGGCGTGGCCAGCTGAGGAGCGTCCCCACCTTGTCATTAAACAACGTGGTCAGCGAATCGGCTGCCCGCAAGGCGAGTTGCCGGTAGCGTTCGTCCTTGGTGGCTCCATATCCCTTCAGCATGGAGTTAATGGTGATGAAGCCGAGGTCGTGGTCAAAGGCTGGCTGACGGATGATCGGTGCAATGGCCTCAGTGTAGCCTGCTGCGGCTTTCTGCACAGCTTCGCTACGGTTGTAGTCGTAGGCCATCCAGAGGATGCCCGGCCAGAAGCCCGAGCACCATTCCTGAGGGCAGGCAGGGCGAAGATTCCAAAGCCCTGTGCGGGGCTCTATATTCCTCGGCATCATCGCGAAGTCGTAGGGGCGCAAAGCTTCCAAGGCCCGGTCCACCTGAGAGCTGCAATAGGAAAGTTGCTGGTTCGCATGGAACTGCCCTATCTCCTTCGTGAACACGACACCGCTGACATGATTACCCACGTACATCGGCACGTAATCAGCGGTGGCATACCACCGTGGCTTGCCGGGCATATCATCATAGATGGTACGGCCGTTGATCTTCAAGCCTTCAAAGGTGACGTTCTGCACACGGTGATTGGCATCGTAACCGTTGATGATGGAAAGGCTCCTGTTGGGGGAGAGGCCGTTATATCTGACATTGCGGAAGGTGACATCTTCCACCCCCCTGCCTGGAGCCGTACACCACTTCTGGTTGTAGCTCACCTTCACCTGCGCGATACAGCCGTCCTCGATATGCTCGATGCGGATGTTGTCGAAGGTGACATCGCGCACGAGATTGCCGTCGCCGCAGTTGATGGCCAGACAGCCTTGGTAATCCACCTGTGGCTCGGCCTGTCCCAGGATGTCGATGTTCTCATACACCAGATGCTCTATGGTGTCGCCCACCTCGGGGTTGCCGTGGATGCCGATGAAGATCGGGTGTGCCACGTCGGCCCACAGCGTAGCGTTCCGCATGTGAACATTGCGGCAGTTGCCGCTGAAGCCCTTGCGCGTGGCGTAGGCCGTGGTGCAGTCGTCAGAGTTGCGACAGAACACGCGGTCCAACAGCACATTCTGCGAGGCAAAGACATTCAGACCATCGCCCCAGCCCGGGTGAGAGATACTGCGCACGTCGTGCAGCGTGACGCCGTCAGAGCCTCCTGTCGGGCAGGTGTTCACGATCAGTCCATCAATCAACACATTCTTTGAGCGATAGACATGAGCGCCTTCATAACCGCGAGGCGGACGCGCCACACCGCGGCCTAAGATACGAACATTCTCAGCATCGTTGATGGCAAAGGTACCGGTGAAGTAGCTGCCGCCAGCGAGATAGACTGTTGTGTTTGACGGCACGTAGATCGTATCCTGCTGATTGTAGAATCCGGGAGCATAGTATTTGAACTCACGTCCTTGAGCCTTCGCCTCACGCGCTGCTTCTTCTTTGCTTACAGGAGGTTTGGACGTAAAGACGAGGAGGTTATTGGTGATGTCCCCGTCCAGTTCCACGCTGACATTTTCCGGCTGGAACAGCAGGAACTGCACCGTGGAATCGTTCTGCACGTTGGCAATCACGCCGCGGTAGTCTGGCCTGATACGTGCCGTCCTGAACTTTTTCTTCTTGCTGACAACCCGCACAGACACATCGCCCTTGAAATCAAAAATACAGTAACTAATCTCTGAGACTCGGTGCGACCTCATTGGGGTGAAGCTATTCACCTTTGCCATATACGTATCGATTTTTGTCCACTCCTTACTGCCACGGGGACATACATAGACATCGTAGTCGTGCTTCAGCGGTGCACCTTCAGGAGCGGAATAGGTGAATACCTGATGGAGTTTCTCGCCCTCGGTGACACCTGGCGCCAGGAAAGTATGCGACTCTACATTACCCGATATCTCACCACGTCTGATAGCTTTCTCTCGCACTGTCAGCACCTGCTTCGTATATGGCATCTTTAATCTCTTGCGCTTCACATAATGATTATATGGTTTTTGATAGATATCCCACAGCTTGCCACGTCCCATCGCCCCTGGTTCCGTCCACTCGCAGTAGAGGCCGGTCAAGTCCGTCCATGTCTCGAAAGGAACATCATAACCGAGGTTGTATTTCGCTGTATATTCAAAACCTTTCATCAAACGGTTGTCGAGCGCTCCCCATAAATCGTCCCCCTGCTCCCAAGCCATCTCGCAGATGTCAGCCATCGCCTCCAAACCCAGCTGCGTATGCGCCTGATCGCGTCCTGTCTCTTGACACTGTCCCGTCTCGCTGATAAAGCGCGATAGAGAACCGTTGTCGTAGCCATGAAGATAATAATCAATCGCAGCCTGGTACATCGCAGAATCCCCAATGGCGAGCGCACACGCCATGCGGAAGCGGTTCACAATGGCTCCCCAGTTGCCGTTGGCATACGGGCTGTCCGCCTCGAACTTGTTCATCGTCGGCACCATCGCCCGACGAAGCATTGCCTCCCATTCTCCCCTCTCTGAAGGAGATGCGCCGTGGGTGAGGCTCATCATCGCCCTGCATAGCCAGTACCCCTGAATCAGACACAGCGGCGCATCGTGTCCGTCTAAGCGCTGGAGTGTCTGGGCATACGCTTTAATAATCCGTCGTGCCTCATCGTGCTTTCCTTCCTTGGCAAAGTCCCATGCCGCTTTCATATCGCGTTCGCTTCCGCCTTTTGAAGAACGAAACTCACCGTCGCGCGCCACAACCTCGTATGGTCCCGCCATCTTATACTCCTGCGCGAGCGCTGAGGTCAATGAAAAATGAAAAGTTAAAAATGAAAAATGACTTGCGCTAAGGAGCGCGAGGGTAAAGACGAAACGTTTCATACAGCTATATTGCGTGTTTATCTATTAATCATTAAAAAGCGATGCTCAAAGCCTGAGCTCAGCCCATCCTTTGGACTTGGCGTCATGAGTGATGCTGAAAACGCCATATTTCGAACCGATCCACTTACCCCCGCGGGCCTGGAAGGGGTTTGTGACAGGTACGAACCAGTGGCCGTCTGTGCTGTAGGAGAAGTAGCAGAGAGCACCTTTTTCGCACTGTATGCGAACGCTGAGATGACACTCATAATTGTTTTTTGCGCCAGCATTGTAGGAACGCGCCTTGATACGCCCTATGATGGCGGACTCTTCAGTCCCATGCTGGTCAGCTTCCCTGCAAATGATACGTTTCAGCACAAAGGCTTCCCCCTGCAGCTCAACGGACAGGCGGCAATAGTCGCGCCCCATCACCACGAAGCCCGACTGCTGACCTTCGTCTGTTGCTGTGATGGTCATGTGAAGGGTGTCAGTGAATATTTCCCCCTCGAATTTCTTCAGATACAGGTTTGGCACTTCCCATAAGTTTTTGAAGTTGGACGACACCGGATGGCCATAGACGCGCACGCCGCTATTCGTTGCAAAACCTGAGCAGTCCTGGTAATTGGCGTGCCACTGGTATTGGAGACTAATAGGGGATTTATAATTTTCACCTTTCATTCTATCGCCCTTGACTTCCTTCATCATCGGCCATCCGTTCTTCCAATCCACTTCAAGCAGGTGAAGGATGCGACCGTATGGGCCTTTATCCTGAAAAGCGATGAATCTATCTGCCACCCAACCGCCTTGGTGGATGCCATGCTTATTGAACACAATCCTGCTCTCATACGGGCCATACACAGACCTGCTTCTGAGTGCTACCTGCCAACCTTTTTCCACACCGCCCGCAGGGGCAAGGATGTAATAATAGCCATCACGTTTGTAAAACTTAGGCCCTTCGATGGTGTGGTTACCTTCCACCTGACCGTCATAGACAAGAACAGGCTTGCCGATGACCTGAGTACCGTCGGCAGACAGTTCGCGCACCGTCAGCACACTGTTGAAGCCACAACGGCTGGCAGCCCATCCATTCACGAGATAGCATCGCCCGTCCTCGTCCCACAGCGGGCAAGGATCTATCACACCCTTGCCCTCCACCACCAACACCGGATCACTCCATTGCCCGAGCGGATCATCGCTCTTCACCATGAACACGCCAAAATCAGGGTCGCCCCAATAGATGTAATAGGTACGGTTATGACAACGGATGCTGGGTGCCCATACGCCGCAGCCATGATGGACGGTATTGTAATGCTCTATGGGCAGCAAGCGTTCCACTGCATAGTTCACCAAATCCCAATGCTCCAAATCTGTACTGTGCAGTATCGGCAGTCCCGGCGTACACTGGAAACTGCTGGCTGTCATCCAATAGCCTCCATCAGCGCCCTCGCAAACATCGGGATCACTATAATCCGCATACAGCATAGGGTTGTCATAGGTTTCGTCCCAATTATCCGGTGACAACACTTGCGAGCGATACGGCGCCTGTGCATTGACAATCACTGCCAAAAGACACAGGAGTTTAAAGAGAAAGAGCCTATTCATATTCTGCGGAACCAACCGCTCGTAGGAATCAGCGAGCAAACGGCGACCAGGAAAGAAAAAAAGATGTTTCGATTCATAATTTTCATTGTTTATTAGATTATTTATTTGATTGCGATTTTTTTGCCATTCACAACATATAGTCCCTTTGTAGGTTTCTGTACGCGACGGCCGCTGAGGTCATAGATGAGTCGATCATTTGCTTTGATCTCCATGTCCTGTACGCCCGTGACCGTAGCACTACTCAGCGTCCATATATAGAGCGGAGTGGAGCTAGTGTCAATACAGTCATAGGGAGACTTCCATGTCATGGTAGCAGCCCAGAAGCGGCCATCGCTGATGCGACGAATGGCAAAAGCGGTATCATCTGCATTTTCTTTCACAAAAGAGAACTCGGGCAGTATGACAGTGCTTATCCCTTCTTCCTGGAGAAGCTGGATGTAACCATCGGGGGTCATGTATCCATCCTTATGAGTTATGGTGATGTTACTGCTACCTTCTACAGGAGTTATCGTGAAAGTCCAGCTATAATCATCGATGGTCGTGGAGCTCTTTTGTATGTCTGACAAGATAGCCGCATAGTTATTAACCGCAGCGTAGCAATAGTTGTCGCCAGCCTGATTCTTTTTAGTCAGGAACTTATCCGTTCCATTAAGTTGGATAGCAAAATCACCTTCTGGCTGCAAGGTATAGAAAATACGAGCCTGTTTGTAGGTCTCGATCCCCTCTTTCACGATTTTCACGAACTCGTCAATGATTTTTTGCGTCAAACTGGGATCACCTTCGTCTTTGAGGATGTCGCGAGCTTCGGAAACAAGCAAGGCAAATGTGCTACGAGCCTCCTCGGGATACTGTCCCGGTTCGTCACCGGCTTCTGTGGTATCCAGCAGTACCTCCGCCTCGGCGACAGCCGCCTTCAACGCATCCATCGTCGGTTCTACGGGGTCTATAGACGGAATGGTATCGTTGCTGAGTGTCCAGATGTAGCGTGGTGTAGAGCTCGTTTCTATTCGGTTGTAGGAAGACTTCCATACCATCGTTGCGGTCCAATAGCGGCCGTCACTATTGCGGCGGATGGCGAAGACGGAGGCTTCTGGTGTTTCTCTCACAAGGGTGAATTGGGGAAGCTCTATGGTTTCTCGCTCCTCTTCACTGAGAATCTGGATGTAGCCGTCGGCCGTCATATAGCCATCTTCGGTAGTAATGGTCACACTGGTGGAGCCCTCAACAGGGGTTATTTTAAAGGTCCAGCTATACGCCTCAATACCGGTGTTGTTCTTCTGCATGTCGGCCAGGATGGCATCGAAATTGTCCACCGCAGCGTAGTAATAATTGCCACTGGCTTGGTTCTTTTTTGTCACATATTTATCTGTTCCTGCCAACTGAATGGCGAAGTCGCCCTGCGGCTGCATACTATAGGGCACACATGTCTCTTTGTAGGCATCAATGGCCTTTTGAAGAGTCTTCGTCATTTCATCGACATCATTTTGTGTCAGCGTTGGGTCACCCTCGTCCTTAATCATATCACGAGCGTCTGCTAACACAAGGCCTAATTCATTGCGTGCCTCCTCGGAATACTGGCCAGGTGCATCGCCGGGCTCGGTGGTATCCAGCAGTTCTTCAGCCTCGGCCACGATTTCCTTCAATGTAGTGCAGTCACCTGACCCATAGGGGTTGATGAAGAGCTGACCCGAATTCTGTGCCATTTCGAGGCTGACATATTCCTCTTCGCTGACACGGCTGCAAGCTGAAAGGCTGAGAATCTGCGTACCAGCGCTGGAGTTACGACCAGAGGTATATGAGTCAATCTCGAAGAAGACACGATCACCCTTTTGCATATTGACGTAGAAAGCTGTACTGACTGGCTTCTTACCTCCCTCGCCATCGTTTGCCACACTGCCATACTGGACGGAGAGCATGGCATCGCTGGTGGCAGCCGTCTCTTCCCCACTGAGCATGTGATACCAATGCACATAGAGCGGATTCTCTACACCCGGATTCGGGTTGGGGCGATAGAGTGTAAGGTCGAGGTGGTAGATGCCATCATTCAGCGCTGTAAACATAATGCCAGGAGCACGGTCATTAAGCGGGTGCATCATACCTGAATCTGTGATATAGTACCATTGGTTACTGCCGCGATACCAAGCCGTTTTATTTGACAAGTTATTGGAATCATGGTTGCCCAGACGCTCAAAGGCGCCGGAAGATACAACATGACCATAGAAGCCCCAGGGCTGGTCTGCATTCTCTGCCATCATCTCTTCGTTGCCCTTCACTTCCAGTGTCTCATCCTTGGTGCTGCCAGTATAGGAAAAGAGCCCATAGTTGCCCTCAAGATCTAAATCGAAGGTCTTCATACTGGCCATCAGTTCCTTCCAGGCACTCTCCAGACGCTCGAGATACGTTCGAGCATTCAGCGCATTAATGACACCATTCTCAAGCATCTCAACATATCCAAAGAGTAATTCGTCGAAGTCTTCCCATTTATCAAAGGGGACAGTTCCCGACGTGGTTCCATAGGGGAGGTCTGAAAGGGCCTCGCTGTAAGCGTCAACGAGCTCGAATACCGTGTTGAGGATTGTGTCATCGTAGGGGTCTATATAGTTTTCCACGGCACAGGCAGCCGATTCGCTCACCTGTTCGATATTCAGTTCGCGATAGAAAGCACGTGGATAATATTCGCGGGGCCATGTAGATGTGGCCAGATTTTGGTAGCTCACCTCGAAAGAAACCACATCACCTTTCTTAGCTTTGAAGGCAAAGGTGAAAGCACTAGCCTCCTGAGCACTGTAACGCTGTTCTGCGCCATCGGCCAGGCTCGTATTCTTAGCATCTGGAAGTTGGGTGCCCCCCTCGCCAAAAGCAAAAGCCCACCCCATCGTAACATCGGGATCTATGGTCTCCTCTCCCTGATAGCGGAAGCGTGGAACCACATGGATAGCCTTCAGGTTTGCACCATCCTGTCGGATAATACTACCTTCCACCTTATAGAAACCATCGGCAGGTACCCAGAAAGAGATGGAGGGAGTGTACTGCTTGTTACCACACACCTCAAAAGCGTTGTCTAGCTCGGCAAGACGGCTGACATAGACAAATTTCTCGTTGGCATGGGTGCGTGTGGGCTCCTCATCATTCCACTCTGTATCATACCACGCCTGACGGGTGTTGTTGGCCCAGGTATATTCGCCATTGGGCACCACACCGCTAATATCTTGAACGCGGATGCCCCCCACGCGCTCGGGCTGGTAAATATCAACATAGTTTACAGTACTATGTCCACCAAACATGGTAAAACTGGTGTAGCTTCCCGTTTGATAGGTAAACTTTTCGAACGACCACTGTTCATCGCCACCTTGGGCAAAGGCGCCATCGCTCAGTTCTGTGAGTTTCCAGGTTTGTGCATTGGCTGTCAGCGATGCCGACAAACATGCAATGATTGCTAAGATAGTCCTCATGTTCATTCGCTTTAAAATGATTATTATATTAATGTTTTTTGTTATCTAAAAGCAGTTCCCGCTGGACAGGTAATGCCACCCCATTGACTGTGATATTGTTGAAGCGAATATTCTTTCCCACAGCGTGGCTGGCATCATGGTCACGGATGAAACTGGCCGCTAGTTGCGTGGTATCGCCAGAGAAATGGATATTAGAGAACTCCACATCATCGATGCCGTTTCCAGGTGCCCGGTTGTATTTCTCGCCAAAGACCACGGCTATTCCGAAAAGGGCCGTCTGTTCCAGCCCTTCCATTCTTATGTCGTGGAAACGAACATCGCGAACCCAGTTCTTGTCACCACAGGAGAAGTAAAGGGCGGCATTGGTGCGGGCATAGAGGATGTCGCAGTCATGGATGCGCACACCAAGAAGCGTCTCGCCTGTCTCGGAACGGTCATCGCCGTGAGAGCCGATGTTAACGGGGTGAGCCACATCTGGCCAGAACGTGCAACGGGTAACTTCGATGTCCTCACTTCCACCCCAGTACCACCAGCGATGGTTGTAAAGAGCGATGCAATCATCACCCGTGCGCAAGAAGCAGTCCTCGACCTTAACATGGCGGCAGCACATCAAATCAACGCCGTCGCTCCATGGGCGGGCTGAGAAGCTTTTGATATGGCGAATTCGGATATTCTCGCTTTGACCGCCATAAACAGTATAGTGGGCAGGATTCAAGACCGTGATGCCATCTACAAGGACATTCTTCGAGTAGGTAATCTCGATGCCACGCAGGGGATGGTCAAGAATGCCACGCCCTATGATGCTGACGTTCTCTGCGTGATCCACGATGAGGCGTGCCTTCACAACAGACCCTGGAGCCAGATAGACAATGCAGTTACTGGGAATCTTGATCTCCTCGCTCGGCAGGTCCTTCGGACGATGTATGCCAGGACCGAAATAGATGAAACGAGCATTGTTGACGAAAACATCGTGCGAATTCTCACCCTTCCATGTAATGAGTCGTTTCTCATTTTCATCCAAAGGTGTTAAGCCCCACTGCTCCAAACCCTTTCCGGTGGGGGAGATGGAGGGAGATATGGGATTGGCAAACAAATGCAGGTTGTGTGTGCGGTCACCCCCAAATTCCACACTGAGATATTCAGGCTTGGTGAGCCTCAGCTCTATGGTCGCATCGTCAATGCGGCTATATTTGATCTTGCGAGAAGACGGACGGATGACAACGTCGTCACCTGCCTCTTTTCTCTCTTTTTTCCTGTTCTCCTTAATTCTCACCACGACAGCGCCCTCCATGTCAAACTCTGCGAATGCAGCTTGTTGGACCTTTTTCAGATCCACATCGCATCGCAGTACCTCTACTTGTTGCCAGTCGATTTTTCCCTCGGCACGCACACTCACCTCATAGGCTTCAGAGCGATAGGGAGCATCTTTCTCGGGCAGCTGCCACAGGCGCACTTGTGCCGAGGAGCCGGTTGAAGAGAGCAGCACAAGGATAAAGAGTCGAAGACATGCTTTTGGATTCATCGTTTTTTGGGGAAATGTTAAGGATGGTATATCTTCTGTCCATTTGATATGACAACGCTACGTCTGAGCGCCTTATACACTCGGCAGCCACTCAAATCATAGTTCTCCGCACGATTTGTCTGCCTTCTATTTGCAACATCACCATTCACGCTTCCTACTCCCACGTCCTCTGAACCGGGAATCAGCAGAAAAGGGAATGCCGTGAGCGTAGTAGCTGCAGCGGTATTCAGTGCGGCATCGGGGCCCACCTCCCAATACTTGCGAGTAGAAGCTGTTGAGCCAGTATGAATGGCCATGCGGGCAGAGGCAACAGCCTGATCGATATAAAAGGAAGGGCTGGCGGTGGCGACCAGCTTGGCTGTCGTCGCTAATTTCAAGCTATCCTCACCGTCCAAACTAATAAAGCCATATTTGGGTGTGGCAGAGGAGGAGCGCTCAAGATACCACAATTGGCTTGCGTTATCCTCGTTGCGCGGTTCAAAGGTCACGAGTTGGTTCTTACCGTGAGCCGTCAGGTAGGTGTCTGTGGAGGCATGGCGTAGCAGGTATTGACCCGGCTCAAGAACCGTAGCGCTAACAGGCTTTACCAGGATATCAAAAATCATTTGAACCTCTTCACCCGCCAGTGAGAATGTGGCCACACAAGTGCGGCTCTCCTGAATGCCTGCAACGAGATATTCATTTCCTGTGGCACCAGTGTCCCACGTAACGCTGGATGCACGCACGGCAGAGGGGAGGGTGAGCCCTAATGTGACATCACTTCCAGCATCAACAGCCAACGACGAGCGCAGAGTCAAGAAGCTATCGGCGACGGGAAAGACTCCCTCTTCAACTAAGGCTACCCGCGTTGCGCCGACATTGGCATAAGGCTCTGCGGCCAGCACATCGAGATGGAAAGTCATGGTGGTGAGGGCACCACCCTGATTGGTATATTCTACAACATATTCCGTAGTCTTGCGCAAGGAGGCTGTTGTCAACGATTCCGTAGTCTTGTTGCCCGTCCACTTCCATGTTCCGTAGCGGGCAGACGGGGAGGCCTTCAGCGTTGCGGTTTTTCCATAGAGCACACGAACAATAGAGTCATTGATTACGTCCGTCCCTACAGTGACTGTGGGGGTAAGACGGTCGGGGCTGCAGTCGCCAGCAGTGGCAACCGAAAAGCATTGCTGGCTTTCAATGCCATTACGATTCGTATAGGACACCCGATAGATGAAGCTATGGTCCGTCGTGACTGTGATATCACGCGTGGTTTCACCAGTATTCCAACGCCATTTTCCGGTGTCCTCTTCACCATCGGGCAGCTGCGGCATCAGTCGTAACGACTGTCCGGCCGGAACGCAGGTCTTCGTATTCGTGGCATAGGTATTGACGAGACCGCCCAGTTCGTTGTGTCGTAGGGTATTACCACTGACAAGCCCACGCGTCTTTTCATTGGCTAGACTGGGGATAAGGTTCGTATTCAGCGTTCCGCTGTATTCCATAAACGGCGAGAGTTCTGCAGGCACTTTATCAGGAGGACAGAGCTGCAAGTCGCGCGTATTCATCAGCACGGAATATCCCAAGTGGTCGAATCCACCGCTAGTGCTACCCTGAGCGCCCCCATCGATGCCCATCTCTGCATAAGCCTTCTCAGCAAAAGGCATACGCACACCCTTTACGCTCTCATATATGCCAATCACCGTGCCCCAGTAGGGACGCATCTGCGCCCCCATCGCAGGTTCCGTCATCAGCCATGAGCGGGAATCTGTGTAACTATATCCACTGGAGATGTAGAGATACGGTGTCCAAGGGAGACCGTCAACGCTCTGTGTTTGTGCTGCGACATACTCGATGCCGGCAGCCAGGCGGTGATCCATGTAAGCAAAAAGGTCGTCACCCTGATTCCAGCCCACCTTGGCGATATCCACCGCGAGGCCGAGGGCCAGCGCACAATGGCCGACATCCCGACCGCTCTCGTTCATTTGTCCAATATGGCCATACGCACCTGTTTCCAGCTCACTCTCTACGCAGGTGACGACAAAGTTTCCCAGGAAGTCCGTGAGTCCATTGTTCCAGATGACCTTGCCTGCGAATTCATCCCTAGACATGTCATGTAGTGCAGGTGGATTGACATAGGTGCCGCACTGGTCGTATTTGAAGAACGACATACCTTGATTATATATATATACGTCGTCGCACAGGATTCCAATTGAGATGACCGCGAGCAAATTGGCCAGGCTCCAGTTACTCCAGTAATGTCCAGGTGCCCGCCACCACTTATCGGCGTTCTCCCAAGAACCGTTGCGCCGATGCAGAAAGTCCACAGCCTTGGGGTACCACAACGTAAGCATCCATTGTTTATATTCCTCAAAATCATCGCGGCTCCAACCATCATAGTCACGCATCAGCTCGGCAGCTTGTGCAAACTGATAGCCATAGAGTCCAGAGGCAAGAAACGAATTGGAGTCGCCCGAGATAGCTTTGGTGGTACGCGCCCATTCCATCAGAATACGCACTGCGGCATTAGCGTTGGCCTTTGCGCCACTTATTTTCCATCGCAGAGCGTTCTGGTAAGCCGCTGTGGCTGCACGCGCGGCATTCATATAATTTTCTCCGCTACCACCACGCACAATGGTCTCCACAGGATTCGTCTGCACACTGCTCTGTGCATATTCCGAGCTCGTCAGCTTCGCATACGCCGCCTTTACAGCGGCATTGCCTTCAGCCAACTGCGCCTTCACACGCTCGAAGTCGGCCTGTGTGTGTAGCCCGCCAGGATGGATGAAACCACGATCTATCGTCTGCGAAACAATCGCAGTTGAAGAATGAAAAATAATGAAAGAGAGGATAAAAAGTCTTGCTTTCATACTTTTGTCTTTTAAAGTCGTCACAAAATTAGTTGCTAAATGATCATCTATCAAGTGCATTTTATCCAAAAGCACACGTCTGATTTGTATTTCACCCTTTTTAGACAATTCACACGTATTTTTTAGACAAATGAAGCCGTCGATTCCATGTTTTTTCCATATCTTTGCCCGCATCTTATCAAAACACGAATGACAAGAAGACACATTATTATCTTTTCAAGCCTGTTCTTATTATTAGCAAATATGAGAGGACAACGGCATTGGACGGTGGCTGATGGGCTAGCGACTGGCGAAGTACGCCAGATTATAGAACTTCCCAACGGACAGATGCTGGTGAACTGTGAAGGAGTCTTTTGTATTTCGAACGGTCGTTCCTTCGATGTGATACCCTGTGACCAAAGCCAGGCCTCGCATCTCTCGAAATATGGCGACAACTATGGACAACGTTGGCAGGGAGACTCGCTTCTGTGGTTGCGTGACCTTTACCGCATCTATCTCTTCGACACACAGCGACGGAGTTTCCTACCCAAGATCGACAACCATCTTCATGAAGAGCTCCTGAGAAGCATCGTATCAGAAGAAGCAGACACCCCCCTACCCACTGTAGAACAGTCCCAAATCATCGATACCATCCATTTGCAAGACGTCACTGTCGCCACCACCGATCGCCAGGGCGGCCTATGGATAGGTACGCGCAGCTACGGAATCGTGTATATTGCTCCGCATCGGGTGAAACCGGAACTGCACATAGGCAACGATTCCCTCATCGCAAAGGCCCGGGCTGCCTCCCTGCGTAACAGAGAGACCACGTTTGTTATTACGCTTCCCGATGGTCGCATACTCCGATGCGACTCGCTCTGTCATCTCAGCTACGTCCTGCCAGACAAACGACAACGTCAGCCCCTCAACGCTCGTCTGCCCGGTCTTCGTGCCTACAGGTGTATCGTCGGAGCCTGCATCCTCAACGAACAATGGACTGCCGTGTACACGCAAAACGGAGCATTCTTGCTCGATATAAAAAACGACACCCTAGCACCTTTCCCAAATGTTTCTGAGATAGAACGGCATAGCAGCAAATACAATTGTATGCTGAAAGACAAAGACGGACGGCTTTGGGTAGGGACTCAAAATGGACTTTTCCTAATGGAAAGCGAAAAAGGGAAAGTGAAAAGTGAAAAATATAAGCTACCTGTTAGAATAGAGGGGCTGGCCAACAACTGCATCAGGAGTTTGGTGCTAGATGCCGATGGACACCTATGGGCTGGTACCTCGTATGGTGTATCTCGCATAACACCTACGATTATCAACTTCGACATTGACGATGGATTCCCCGCAACGGCCATGTTGGATCGGGCGGCACTGCTACTGGATGACGGACGATTGGTTTTTGCTGCCGGCGGTGGGGTGGCCGTCTCCTTCCAGCCCAACGAATTAGTAGGAAAAGAGAAGCCCCTACCCGTAGTCATCACCAGGATAACTGTCAACGGAGAGAGTGCGTTTGCCGAGCCTCAATCTTTATCTTACACCCAAAACAATCTCACAATTTATTTTTCCACGCTCAATTACGCCACACCTTCCCACGACAGCTACCGCTACCGCCTTCGCGGTTTGGAAGACGGTTGGAATCTATGTGGTGATGGCAAGGGCCAGGGAGCGGCCAACTACAGGGCGTTGCCACCAGGAGACTACATTTTTGAAGTACAAGCATCTACGGCATCGAGTGAATGGGGACCCGCTACAAAGCAGCCCATAGCTATCCTACCGCCTGTATGGCTCACATGGTGGGCAAAAATCATATATGCGTTGGCTATACTAATGGGGCTCATGGGGCTAATGAGCCTGTATTTGAGGAAAAAGCGTGCTCGCCTCATTGCAGAGAATGATGCGCGCGTTAATCGTCTTTTCGAACTACGCGAAGAAGCTCGGCATCAGTTTGCGGAGTCTGCCAACATCGCTCCCGACAAGATTACGGTAAATGCCGAGGAAGAGAAACTCGTCGCTTCAATGCTCAAAGCCATAGAGACACACATTGATGACGAACACTACAACGCCGACTTATTGGCGCGTGACGTAGCCATGAGCCGTGCATCGCTCTACAAGAAACTCCAGACCATGCTCGGTATCACACCTACCGATTTCATCCGCAACGTCCGTCTGAAACGAGCCGCCCAACTATTGGCCAGCACGCAACTATCCATCAATGAGATCGCCGACCGTGTCGGTTTTGTCACCCCGCGCAACTTCTCCACCCAGTTCAAGAAGATGTTTGGCGTCACACCATCGGAGTATCGCGAGCCTAAGGAAGTCTAAGTCCTCCCTTTCCATCGCGCCACCAACATGTCACAGAGCTTGAATACCAGTTATCTCACGACGAATTTCCGTCCGTTCACGATGTAGAGCCCCTTGGGTAAATGACGAGTGACGAATGATGAATGACGAGTGTCGCGCTCGAGCTTGCTCGCTTGACCCTTCAAGAATGACGAATGACGAATTTGGCGGCCTTGCAGGTCAAACACTGCGCCAGCCGTCTCCCCTCCATGACGGGAGGGGTCGGGGGTGGGTCCTCCGATGCCATCGGCGAAGGGGTCGTCGGCAATATAGACATGGATGCGCTGGTGCAGCGGTGTTGACTCCTGCAGCTCCTCTTCACCGATGATGGCGGCTTTGGCGGTGAGCTCGTAGTCACCCACTATCGTAGGTGTCCAGCTGCCGAGGGTGCAGAAGAGGAGGGTGCCTTGGCCGGGGGCGAGGGGGGCGAGGGCTGAGGGTTGAGGGGTGAGGGTGGAGGGTTGGCTGTTGCTGACGCCGAGGGCGGTGTTGGGTACGTCCTCGGTGCCCACGATGAGGGCCCACATGTCGGCAGGTGCCGTACCCTGGTTCTTGACATAGGCGTAGAAGGTGACCTCTTCGCCGACACGCGGATGGCGGGGATGGGTGAAGAGCTCCGTGACGCGCAGGTCGGGGGCCGGCTCAAAGAGGCGCGGCTCGAAGGTCGTGGAGAGGGGCAGATCGGCGCTGGAGGGGCCCACGCTGATGTTCACCATGCTGGCAGGCATCTCGTAGGCCTCATGCGCTACATCCCACTCGTAGAAGTCCTCGGGGGTGAGGCGGAAGCTGACGCGGCGCGTCTGGCCCGCAGGAATCATCACGCGCTCGAAGCCGCGCAGCTGGCGCAGCGGCTGCCAGTCGGCAGGGCTAAGCGGCCCCACATAGAGCTGTGCCACTTCCTCGCCGTCGCGGTCGCCGGTGTTGGTGATATCTACGCTGACGGTGATGGCGAGGTCAGCATGGGATTCGTCTTCGTCGGCATGGCGCTCCACGGAGATGAAAGGGCCGTAATGGAATGTGGTGTAGCTGAGGCCGTAGCCGAAGGGGAACTGCGGCGTGAGGCCACGGCGCTGGAACCAGCGGTAGCCGCCGCCCCAGTCGTCGGTGAAGTAGGTGTCGTTCCATTCGGGCAGCTGCTCGTCGCTGACGGGCATGGTCATGGGCAGACGGCCGGCGGGGTTGACGGCGCCGAAGAGGACGTCGGCGATGCCGTTGCCGGCTTCCTGGCCGCTGTAGAAGGAATAGACGAGGGCGGGGATGTCGGCGATGCAGTCGGCCAGCGACACGATGCCACCGCTCTGCAGCACCACGACGAGGTTGGGGTTGGCGGCATGGAGGCGGCGGATGAGCTGCTGCTGGATGGCGGGCAGGGCGGTGGTGGTGCGGTCCTGCACCTGCACGCCGATGATGCTCTCGCCCTCCAGCGTCTTGTCGAGACCTCCGGCGAAGATGACGACATCGGCAGCACGCGCAGCAGCCTCGGCAGCGGCGAAGCCCGAGGTGTCGTCGCCGCTGATGGCGCAGCCCTGCACATAGGTGGCTTCGGGCACTACGGCGCGGATGCCGACGAGGAGGCTGACGGCGTAGGCGGGTTGTGTCTCGCTGCTGCCGAAGCAGTTGAGGTTCTCGGCAGCGGCATTGGGACCGATGACGGCAATCTTCAAGGATGAGGCAGCGTCGAGGGGCAGCAGACGGCCCTCGTTGCGCAGGAGCACGACGGCCTTGGCCGTAGCCTCGCGGCAGAGGGCACGGTGCTCGGTGTTATCCACCAGCGCGGCGGAGTCGGCACAGGCGGGCTGCCAGCCCATCAGGCCCATGGCATATTTGGTGAGCAGCACGCGCGCCACAGCGGTGTCGAGGTGCTGCTCGGTAATCGTGCCAGCCTCCAAGGCCTTGGGGAGTTGTTGTTTGTAGTGGGTGGAGCCCATGCAGACATCGGTGCCCCCCACGAGCGAGGCGGGCCCGTCCTTGACGCCACCCCAGTCGGAGATGACGGTGAAGGGGAAGCCCCAGCGATGGCGCAGGATGTCGGTGAGCAGATGGCGGTTGGCGGCGGCCTGCACGCCGTTGACGAGGTTGTAGCTGGACATCACGCTCAGGGGCACGCCCTCCTGCAGGGCGGTGCGGAAGTTGATGCCGAAGAAGCCCATGAGGTCGCGCTCGGCGATGATTTCGTCGCATGTCTTGCGGTAGGCTTGCTTGCCCTCAATCTCGAAGTGCTTGAGGCACGCCATGACGGGCATCGACTGGATGCCGCGCACGATGTACTTGCCAATCTGTCCGCTCATGTAAGGGTCCTCGCCCGCACTCTCAGCGGTGCGTCCGCCACGCGGGTCCAGGCAGAGGTCGATGCAGGGTGCGAGGGCCACATGCTGACCGGCAGCCCAGAACTCCTCGCCCATGGCATGACCGAGGCGCAGCAGCAGCTGGCGGTCCCAGAGGGCTGCCATGGCGATGCCGGTGGGGAAGGAGGTGTAGCCCTGGCGGTGTACGCCATGCGGGCCGTCGGACATCAGCCAGCCGGGGATGCCCAGCTCCTCATCGTCGGCCATCGCAAAGAGTGTCTTGCCCGTGAGCTGCGCCACCTTCTGCGAGGGGGACATCAGAGAAAGATAATAGGGGACAAACTCAGACTCCTCAGCAGACCCCTCAGACTCCTCAGCAGACCCTCCCCCCTGCCCCTCCCTTGTAGGGAGGGGAGTGGTTACCTGTGCGAATGAGGGTACAAGAGGTGTAACGGACAAGAAGATGAGGAATATTCCTAATAAGAAAGAATGATTGTTTGCTATAGTCTTCATATTCTTCTTCATTATCATTTCTCCTTTAGATGTCATGTCTTGTCAGGTAATCACTTCCCTCCCTAAAGGGAGGGGCAGGGGGGAGGGTCTTCCTCTACTCTGCTATCAGCAGATAGTAGTTCTTCTTGCCCTTCTGCACGAGCAGGTAGCGGCCGTCGATGAGGTCGGCGGTGGTGACGGGCTGGTCGAACTGCGCGAGCTTCTCCTTGTTGAGGCTAACGCCGCCGCCCTGCACCATCTTGCGCATCTCGCCCTTGCTGGGGAAGCACAGCGTCTCCACGGCCGTGAGATCCACGGCCTTGATGCCTTCGCCTTCGAGGAGACTGCGGCTGATGGTGAAGTGGGGCACGCCGCTGAAGACGTCGAGCAGCGTCTGCTCGTCGAGCTTCACGAGGCTCTCCTTCGTGGCCTTGCCGAAGAGGATGTTGGAGGCTTCCAGTGCCAGCTCATACTCCTCGCGGCCGTGCACGAGAACGGTGACCTCCTCGGCCAGGCGCTTCTGCAGCACGCGGCAACCCGGGTCTTGGCGGTGCTCAGCGATGAGGGCGTCGATGGTCTCTTTGTCCAGCGATGTGAAAATCTTGATGTAGCGCTCGGCCTCCTCGTCGCCCACGTTGAGCCAGAACTGATAGAACACGTAGGGGCTGGTGCGGTTGCGGTCGAGCCAGATGTTGCCCTGCTCCGTCTTGCCGAACTTCTTGCCGTCGGCCTTGGTGATGAGGGGGCAGGTGAGGGCGTAGGCCTCGTTCTCGGCGCCCAGCTTGCGGCGGATGAGCTCCGTGCCGGTGGTGATGTTGCCCCACTGGTCGCTGCCGCCCATCTGCAGCTTGCAGCCCTTGGTCTCGTAGAGGTGCAGGAAGTCGTAGCCCTGCAGCAGCTGGTAGGTGAACTCGGTGAACGACATGCCCTCCTGGAACTCGCCGTTGAGGCGGCGCTTGACGCTGTCCTTGGCCATCATGTAGTTCACGGTGATGCACTTGCCGATGTCGCGTGCGAAGTTGAGGAAGGTGAAGTCCTTCATCCAGTCGTAGTTGTTGACGAGCTCGGCGGCATTGGGCGCATCGCTGTCGAAGTCGAGGAAGCGCGACAGCTGCTCGCGGATGCAGGCCACGTTGTGGCGCAGCGTGGCCTCGTCTAGCAGGTTGCGCTCCTGGCTCTTGCCGCTGGGGTCGCCAATCATGCCGGTGGCGCCGCCCAGCAGGGCGATGGGCTTGTGGCCGCAGCGCTGCAGATGGCGCAGCATCATGACGCCACAGAGGTGGCCGATATGGAGACTGTCGGCAGTGGGGTCGATGCCCACGTAGGCCGTCACTTGTTCTTTCTCAAGGAGTTCTTCGGTGCCCGGCATCATCTGGTGGATCATGCCGCGCCATGTAAGTTCTTGTACGAAATTCATCTTTTTATTTGACAATTTGACGATTTACAATTTGACGATTTGCGGGTGCAAAGGTAGTGAAAAGTTTAGAGTTGAAGGTTTAAAGTTGGAAGAAAATGCAAGTTTTATGGCTTTTTACTTGACTTCGGCGTTTTGATGTTGTATCTTTGCAGCCGAATTTGAGCTGTTAAGCAATACGTTAGATGAAAAAGCTGCTGATAGAGACCTATGGTTGTCAGATGAACGTGGCCGACTCCGAAGTGGTAGCATCGGTCATGCAGATGGCAGGCTACGAGGTCACCGAGACGATGGACGAGGCTGATGCCGTGTTCCTCAACACCTGTTCCGTGCGCGACAACGCGGAACAGAAGATCCTCTCGCGCCTGGAATTCCTGCGCAGCATCAAGCGGCGCAGGCCTCTCATCATCGGCGTGCTGGGCTGCATGGCAGAACGCGTGAAAGAGGAGCTCTCGGAGCAGTATGGCGCCGACCTCGTCTGCGGTCCGGACTCCTACATGGCGCTGCCCGACCTGATAGCGCAGGCGGAGCTGGGACACAAAGCCGTCGATGTGGAGCTGTCCATGACCGAGACCTACCGCGACGTAGTGCCGCAACGTCTGCACGCCAATCATATCGGAGGTTTCGTGAGCATCATGCGCGGCTGCAATAATTTTTGCCACTATTGTATTGTTCCTTATACGCGCGGACGCGAGCGCAGCCGCGATGTCGAGAGCATCCTGCGAGAGGTGCGGGACCTGAGCGACCGCGGGTTCAAGGAGGTGACGCTGCTGGGACAGAACGTCAATAGTTATATTGGACAATTGGACAATTTACAAATGGACAATGGACAATTGGACAATGGACAATGTATAATTCGTTTTCCTGAGTTGTTGAAGCGCGTGGCGGAGGCTGTGCCGGAGATGCGGGTGCGCTTCACGACCAGCCACCCGAAGGACATGAGCGACGAGACACTGCGCGTGATTGCCGAGATGCCCAACGTGTGCAAGCACATCCACCTGCCCGTGCAGAGCGGTTCGGATGCCGTACTGCAGCGCATGAACAGGAAATATACGCGAGCCTGGTATCTGGACCGCGTGGCTGCCATCCGACGTATCATCCCCGACTGCGGCCTCACAACAGACATCTTCGTGGGCTACTGCGGCGAGACGGAGGAGGACCACCAGCTGTCGCTGTCGCTGATGCGCGAGGTAGGCTATGACTCGGCCTTCATGTTCAAATACAGTGAACGCCCCGGCACCTACGCCAGCAAGCACCTTCCCGACGATGTCCCCGAGGACGTGAAGATACGCCGTCTCAACGAGCTCATCGCCCTGCAGAACGAGATCTCCGCCGAACGCAACGCCGCACAGGTGGGAAAAACGGTGGAGGTGCTGGTGGAAGGCACCAGCAAGCGCAGCCGCGACCAACTTTTCGGGCGCACAGAGCAAAACCGCGTTGTGGTCTTCGACCGCGGACGACACCACATCGGCGACCGTGTCATGGTGAACATCACCGAGAGCTCATCGGCGACGCTGAAAGGGAAAGAGGACTCATAGGGCCAATAGGACCAATAAGACTCATAAGATTTTAATGGGGCTCATAGGGCCCATAAGACTCATAAAATGAAAAAGAAAAGACATAGAGCGTTCCGGCAGATGCAATGGCTCACATCCTGCATCTCCACCACTTTGGTATTGCTCCTGTTGGGGCTCGTGGTGCTCTTTGGCCTCTCGGCACGCAAGCTGTCACAGTCCGTGCGTGAGAACCTGACCATCACGCTCCTGCTTGACGACGATGTAGAGACACCGCAGGCCGACACGCTGGCCCTGCGCCTGCAGATGGAGCCGTATGTCCGCAACGTCACGGTCATCTCCAGCGAGCAGGCCCTGAAAGAAGAGAGCGAGCGCATGGGCACAGACCCTACCGAGTTCCTAGGCGGCGAGAACCCCTACACCGCCAGCATCGAGATGACGGTGGCTGCCGACTACGCCTGCACAGATAGCCTCATCTGGATTGCCAAGGAGTTGAAAGGGATGTGGCAGGTGACGGATGTGGTGTATCAGCGTGAGCTCGTGGACAACCTGAATCGCACGCTGCAGCAGGCGACCGTGGTGTTGGCAATCCTGGCCCTGCTGCTGATGATCATCTCCGTGGTGCTCATCAACAACACCGTCCGTCTGAGCGTCTATGCCCGTCGGTTCACCATCCACACGATGCGCCTCGTGGGAGCCTCATGGGCCTTCATCCGCTGGCCCTTCCTCAAGCGCAGTCTGGGCATTGGCCTCACGGCTGCCGTGATTGCCGACGTCCTGTTGCTCGGCGGTGTCTGGTGGGCACTGCAGCAAGATGCGTTCATCGGCACCATCGTCACCACAGAGATTATCATCATCATGGCTGCCGCCGTCCTCGTAGCAGGCTTCCTGCTGACATTCGTCTGCACATGGCTCAGCGTGGGCCAGTTCCTGCGGATGAAGGAGGCGGAGATGTATAGGTAGTTTAAGGTTTAAGGTTTATGGTTTAAAGTTTTAAAAGATAGATACAATGAAAGAGTTTGCTTTTGACCGCATGAATTACATCCTGCTGGCTATCGGCATGGCGGTCGTCATTATCGGATTCATCCTCATGTCGGGGTCCGGCTCCAATGAGGAGGCGTTCAACCCTGAAATATTCAGCGCCCTGCGCGTGAAGGTGGCTCCGGCCGTCACATTCTTCGGCTTCGCTTTCATCATCTACGGCATCATGCACAAGCCGAAGTCACGTTAACACCCTTCTACGAACAATGGATACACTACAAACCATCATCATTGCCATCGTAGAGGGCTTGACAGAATTCCTGCCTGTGTCCTCCACGGGGCACATGATTATCACGCAGAACCTGCTGGGAGTGGAAAGCACGCCCTTCGTGAAGGCTTTCACCATCATCATCCAGTTCGGTGCCATCCTCTCGGTGGTATGCCTCTATTGGCAGCGCTTCTTCCGCCTCAACCACACTCCTGCACCCGCAGGCAGCACACCTTGGCAGGCATTCCTCCACAAATGGGATTTCTACTGGAAACTGTTTGTGGCCTTCGTCCCCGCCATCCTCATCGGCTTCTTGGGCAAGATGAGCGGATTGATAGACCGCTTCTTGGAGAGCGTGGAGGTGGTGGCCATCATGCTCGTAGTCGGAGGCATCTTCATGCTCTTCTGCGACCGCCTGTTCAATAAGGGCAGCGAGGACACACAGCTGACAGAAGCCCGTGCCTTCCGCATCGGCCTCTTTCAGTGCATTGCCATGATTCCGGGTGTCTCGCGCTCCATGGCCACCATCGTAGGCGGCATGGCACAGAAGCTGACGCGCCGCGCAGCGGCCGAATTCTCGTTCTTCCTGGCTGTGCCCACCATGGCGGCAGCCACGGCATTGGATGTTCTACAGCTGTTCTTCGGCGATGAAGCCGATGCCAGCTGGGCGACCTCCGATAACCTGATGATGCTGGCACTGGGCTGCGTCGTAGCCTTCGTGGTGGCGCTGTTGGCCATGAAGTGGTTTGTCAGTTTCCTGACGAAGTACGGCTTCAAGGCTTTCGGCATCTATCGCATCATCGTGGGTATCATCATTCTGGCCCTCGTCTGGACGGGACACTCACTGGTAATGGTTGACTGATGAACTTTCAAGAAGGAGAAATACTATACATCGACAAGCCCTATCGCTGGACCTCCTTCGATGTGGTCAACAAGGTGCGATGGCTGTTGTGCAAACACCTCGGCACGAAGAAGCTGAAGGTGGGACATGCCGGTACCCTCGACCCGCTGGCCACCGGCGTGATGATTATCTGCACGGGGCGCGCCACCAAGCGCATCGATGAGCTGCAGGCACACACGAAAGAGTATGTCGCCACGCTGCGTCTGGGCGCCACGACACCGAGCTTCGACCTGGAGCATCCCATCGATGCCTACTACCCCACAGAGCATATCACCCGCGAGCAGGTGGAAGAGGTCCTGAAGCACTTCCTCGGACGCATCAAGCAGGTGCCACCCTCCTACTCCGCCGTGAAGGTCGATGGCAAGCGCGCCTATGACCTCGCCCGCAAGGAGAAAGAGGTGGAGCTGAAACCCAAGGTGTTGGTGATTGACGAGATAGAGCTGGTGGAGTGTCGTTTGGCTTGCGAAGGCCATACGGTCTTCGCAAGCCAGATGACAGTTCCGCGCACGGGGATGCGGAATAAAGCTTTTCTCACTTCGCCGGACACGCCCAATGACACAAATGAGTTCCCCTATATCACCATTCGCGTGGTCTGCTCCAAAGGCACCTACATCCGCGCCCTGGCACGCGACATCGGTCAGGCCCTCGGCAGCGGAGCCCATCTGACAGCCCTTCGCCGCACACGCGTCGGTGATGTCCGTGTGGAGAACTGCATGAGCATGGAACAGTTCCCACAGTGGCTGGAACAGCAGGATATGGAGACATTAAAAGATTGAAAACATAAAACTTACCGTATATGAAATTATCACAGTTTAAGTTCAAGCTCGACTCAGAGCGCATCGCACAGGAGCCCACCCCGTTCCGCGACGACTGCCGCCTGATGGTGCTGCACACCAAGAGTGGTGTCATCGAGCATCGCGACCATTTCTACGACATCCTCGACTACTTCGATGACAAGGATGTGTTCGTGTTCAACGACACGAAGGTGTTCCCCGCCCGACTCGAAGGCAACAAGGAAAAGACGGGTGCCAAGATCGAGGTGTTCCTGCTGCGCGAGCTCAACGCAGAGCTCCGCCTATGGGATGTCCTCGTAGAGCCTGCGCGCAAGATTCGCATTGGCAACAAGCTCTATTTCGGCGAGGACGAGAGCATGGTGGCCGAGGTCATCGACAACACCACCAGCCGTGGCCGCACGCTGCGTTTCCTCTACGACGGTCCCCACGAGGAGTTCAAGGAAGCCCTCTACGCCCTCGGCGAGGCTCCCCTGCCCCGTCAGATGATTACGCGCAAGGCAGTGCCCGAAGACATCGAGAACTTCCAGTGTGTCTTTGCCAAGAACGAGGGTGCCGTCACGGCCCCCACCTCAGGTCTGCACTTCTCCAAGAACCTGATGAAACGGATGGAAATCAAGGGCATCGAGATGGCCTTTGTCACCATGCACTGCGGCCTGGGTAACTTCCGCGACATCGATGTCGAGGACCTTTCCAAGCACAAGATGGAGAGCGAGGAGATCCATGTCGGTGCCGAGGCCTGCCGCATCGTGAACACCGCCAAGGAGAACGGCCGTAAGATATGCGCCGTGGGCACCACCGTGCAGCGAACCCTGGAGACCGCCATCGGTGCGGATATGCGCCTGAAGGAGTTCGACGGCTGGACCAACAAGTTCATCTACCCGCCCTATGACTTCGGCATCGCCACCGCCATGGTTGCCAACTTCTACCTCCCCTACTCTACGCTGCTCATGCTCACCTGTGCCTATGGCGGCTACGACTTGGTGATGAAAGGCTACAAGGAGGCACTCCGCGACCATCGCTACCGCTTCGGCACATACGGCGACGCCATGCTCATCATCAACGACTAAGCGTCCACGGATTCAGCACTTAACGGGCCATGACGGAAATCGATGTTTACTTAGGTTTAGGCAGCAATCTCGGCGACCGCCACACGCTGTTGCTCAAGGCCATCGAGCTGTTGGCACAGCGCGTAGGACGGTTGGCGCGCTGCTCATCGTTCATCGAGACCGATCCCTGGGGCTTCGCCTCGGAGCATCGTTTCCTGAATGCCGTGGCCCTGTTCCGCACAACACTCACGCCACGCGAGCTGCTGACAGCCACACAAGACATCGAACGTCAGCTGGGGCGTCGGGAGAAGAGCAACGGCACCTACCACGACCGTCCCATAGACATCGACATCCTGCTCTACGGTGATGCTGTCATCGATGAGCCCGACCTCAAAATACCGCATCCCCGGATGCAAGAGCGTGACTTTGTCATGCGACCCCTTCGAGAAATTCATTAACACATAATCAAACAACTTGATCATGAAGAAATTCTTTTTCACCCTCATGCTGACAGTGGCCAGTGCTGCCGCATGGGCACAGGGCATGGAGCAGATGATGCAACCCATGTCAGTAGATCCCAAAGTCAAGGTAGGACGTCTGGACAACGGACTCACCTACTACATCCGTCACAACGAAGAGCCCAAGAACCAAGCGTTCTTCTACATCGCGCAGAAAGTGGGCTCCATTCAGGAGGAAGAGAGCCAGCGCGGTCTCGCACACTTCCTAGAGCACATGTGCTTCAACGGCACCACACACTTCCCCGACAGCTCACTGGTGGAATATCTGGAGAGCATCGGTGTGAAGTTCGGCGCGCAGCTCAACGCCTACACCAGCGTGGAGGAGACCGTTTACAATATTGATAATGTACCCGCGCGCGAGGGAGCCATCGACTCCTGTCTGCTCATCCTGCATGACTGGAGCCACGACCTGACTCTCGACGGCAAGGAAATCGACAAGGAGCGCGGTGTCATCCACGGCGAATGGCGTATGCGAAATGTGGGCTTCACCCGCATCCTCGTACGCAATCTGGAGAAACTAATGTCCAACAGCCGCTATGGCCGCCGCTTCCCCATCGGTCTGATGGAGGTCGTTGACGAGTGCCCCTACGACACCCTGCGAGCCTACTACCACAAGTGGTACCGCCCCGACCTGCAGGGCATCATCGTCGTCGGTGACATCGACGTCGATCAGATTGAGGGTAAGATCCAGAAGCTCTTCTCACCCATCCAGCTGCAGCAACCCGTTGCCAAGCGTGAGTACTACAGCGTGCCGAACAACGACGAGGCGGTTGTCGTGAGCGACAAAGACCCCGAGGTCACACAGCAGGTTGTCATGATCTCCCTCAAGCACGAAGCCATCCCCGACAGCATCCGCAACACGTATGCCATCTACCTGACCGAGAGCATCAAGCGCATTGCCTGCAACGTGCTCAACCAGCGTCTCCACGAGCTGTCGCTGAAGCCCGAATGTCCCTTCCGCGGCGCCAGCGTTGACGACGGCGACTTCCTGCTCTCCAGCAAGGTGACAGGAGCCTTCAACGTGGAGGTGTATCCCAAGGAAGGCCGTGTGGAGGAAGCCGTGCAGGCCGTCATGGCAGAGGTCTATCGTTTAGATCAGTTCGGCTTCACGAAAGGCGAGATCGACCGTGCTGCAGCGGAAGCCATCAGCAACATGGAGCGTCTGTATAACAACCGCGACAAGCAGAAGTCCATCAGCTACGCCCGCGAGTACTACAGTTCGTTCCTCAACAACGACCCCATCCCCGGCATCGAAGTCGAATACCAGCTGTTCCAGCAGATGTTGCCCAATATCCCCGCACAAGTCTATAACATGGTGATGCAGGAGCTGATCACGCGCACCGACAGCAACCTCGTCGTGCTTGCCCTGAACCCCGAGAAGGAAGGACTGGAAATCCCCACGGAAGCCAACCTCCTGGGCGCCATCCACGCAGCACAGGCCATGCAGCTTGAGGCATGGGTGGACAACGTGAAGACCGGTCCGCTCATCACCAGCCTGCCCAAGCCCGGCAAGGTGAAGAAGGAAGAAGCTGGTCCCTGCGACTCCAAGATCCTGACCCTCAGCAACGGCGTAAAAGTGGTCATGAAGGAGACCGACTTCAAGGACGACGAAATCCGAATGACGGCATGGAGCGAGGGCGGCACCGCCCGCTACGGCCTCAAGGAGCGTATCAATCTGGCAGCCTTTGACGCTGTCATGGGACGCAGCACCCTCGGTGGCTTCACACAGGTGGAACTGAACAAAGCCCTTGCCGGCAAGCAGGTCAGCGCTTACGCCAGTGTCAGCGGCCGTCAGGAGAACATGGGTGGCCAAAGCGGCAAGAAGGACGTGCAGACGCTCTTCGAGCTCATCTATCTCTATTTCCAGCCACGCACGAAGGACACGGATGCTGTAGGCGCCTACCTCGCCAGCCTCCGCGAGAGCCTCCGCAACAAGCAGCTCAACCCCATGTCCAGCCTCAGCGACAGCATCCAGGCCACCCTGTTCAGCCACAACCCCCTGGTGCAGCCCCTCACGGAAGCCGAGGTTGATCAGGTCAACTACGACCGCATCCTAGAGATGTATGCCGACCGCTTCGCCGATGCCAGCGACTTCACCTTCCTGTTCATCGGTAACATCAACGAGCAGCAGATCCGCGAGCTCTCCCTGCAGTACCTGGCCACCCTGCCCGTTGCCAAGCGTAAGGACACGCCCGTGGATAACGGCCTCCGCTTCGCCACCGGCGATGTCATGAACCGCTACCAGAAGAAGATGGAGACACCGCAGAGCGTGCTCGTCAGCGCATGGACGGGTCCCATCGAGCTCTCCGTGAAGAACGAAGCCGTCATGGAGATTCTCGGCACCTGCGTGGCAGAAGTGTATCTCAAGAAGATCCGCGAGGAGCTCGGTGCAGCCTACAGCACCAGCGCCAATGGTCAGGTCACCCGCGGCGCCGACGACAAGACCTACTATGTCCTTCAGACCGGTTTCCCCCTGAAGCCCGAGATGACCGACACCTGTCTGCAGATTGTCCAGGCCGTGGTTGAGGACATCGCTGCCAAGGGCGCTGCCGAGGAAAGCATCACCAAGGCCAAGGAATATATGCTCAAGACCTTCACGCAGAACCAGCGTGAGAACGGCTACTGGATGAACCGCATCAGCACCATCCTGTACCGCAACTACGACTCCTCCAAGGACTACGAGGCCGTCATCAACGGCATCACCTCCGCCGACATTCAGCAGATGGCCAAGACCATCCTCAGCAACGGCAACCGCGTGCGCGTAGTCATGGAGCCCGAAACGACTAACGAATAAGAGATTATGGCATTAAAAGCAGGTATCGTAGGCCTCCCCAACGTGGGAAAATCTACGTTATTCAATTGTTTGTCCAGTGCCAAAGCACAGGCTGCGAACTTCCCGTTCTGCACCATCGACGCTCAGATGGGACAGATTACTGTCCCTGACGAGCGCCTGAACAAGCTCGCAGAGCTGGTGCACCCCGGACGTATCGTGCCTGCCACTTGCGAAATCGTGGACATCGCAGGCCTGGTGAAAGGCGCCTCGAAGGGCGAAGGACTGGGCAACCAGTTCCTGGGAAACATCCGTGAGTGCGACGCCATCATCCATGTGCTGCGCTGCTTTGACGATGCAAACATCGTGCATGTCGATGGCAGCGTAGATCCCGTCCGCGACAAGGAAATCATCGACACGGAGCTGCAGCTGAAGGACCTCGAGACCATCGAGGGCCGGATGCAGCGTGTGGAGAAGCAAGCCCGCGTGGGCGGCGACAAGCAGGCCAAAATCGAATTGGGCGTGCTCGAAGCCTACAAGGCAGCCCTGATGGAGGGACGCAGTGCCCGCACCGTGACCTTCGACACCGAGGACGAGACGACAGCCGCCAAGAACCTCTTCCTGCTCACCACCAAACCCGTGCTCTACGTCTGCAACGTCGATGATGCCTCGGCAGCCAACGGCAATGCCTACGTGGAAGCCGTGCGCAAGGCCATCGCCGACGAGGACGCAGCGCTGCTCATCATCAGCGCCCAGACCGAGGCCGACATCGCCGAGCTGGAGAGCTACGAGGAGAAGCAGATGTTCCTGGAAGACATGGGCCTCACGGAGAGCGGCTGCGACCGCCTCATCAAGGCCATCTACACGCTGCTGGGCCTGCAGACATTCATCACCGCCGGCGAGATGGAGGTGAAGGCCTGGACATTCCGTCGCGGCTGGAAGGCTCCGCAGTGCGCCGGCGTCATCCACACCGACTTCGAGAAAGGCTTCATCCGAGCCGAGGTCATCAAATATGACGACTACATCAAATATGGCTCCGAGGCCGCTGTCCGCGAGGCCGGCAAGATGGGTGTCGAGGGCAAGGACTATGTGGTGCAGGACGGCGACATCATGCATTTTAGATTCAACGTTTAAAGATGGTAAGTTTATTCATCCATTGGAACCCGGATATATTCGCGTTCACCATCGGCTCGTTCGGCGTTCGCTGGTACTCGCTCTGCTGGTGCATCGGCCTGCTGCTCGTATTCCTGTTGGAACAACGGCTGTTCAAGGAACAGAAGATTCCCGACGAGAAGTTTGAGCCGCTGTTCCTGTACTCGTTCCTGAGTATCCTCATCGGCGCACGTCTGGGGCACTGTCTCTTCTATGAGCCGGAGTATTTCCTGTCCTCGCCCCAGCACATGCTGGAGATGATTGTCCCCGCCAAGATCGGGGCCGACGGCTCGTGGCATTTCACGGGTTACACGGGACTTGCCTCGCATGGCGGCACCATCGCCTTCATCTTCGCCCTGTGGCTCTATTCACGGAGGATGAAGATTCCGGTACTCACCGTCTGGGACAACATCGGCATCGTGACACCGCTGTGTGCTGCCGCCATCCGCATGGGTAACCTCATGAACTCCGAAATCATCGGCAAACCCACGGATGTACCCTGGGCCTTCATCTTCGAACAGGTGGACAACGTCCCCCGCCACCCGGGGCAGCTCTATGAGGCGTTGGCCTACTTCGTGTTCTTCATCGTGGGCTGGCTCATCTACCGCCGTCACCCGGAGCGCGTGGGCAGCGGCTACTACTTCGGCTACTGCATCTTCACCATCTTCACGTTCCGCTTCTTCATCGAATACACGAAGGAGGTACAGGTGTCGTTCGAGAACGGGATGCTCTTCAATATGGGACAGCTGCTGTCTGTGCCCTTTATCCTGGTGGGTGGATATGCGATGTGGCGAGGAAGGAAAAGGACGGTTGAGGGTTGAGGGGTTATGGTTGAGAGTTTCTGGTTTATGGATAAAATGAGAACGTTCATAGCAATGCTGGTGGTGATGGCGGCGATGCCGCTGTCGGCACAGAGCATCGGCGAGCAGCTGAAGCAGAACACCTCCTTCGGCGGCTATGTCATCGGTCGCGTGAATGGCACCACCCGCCAAGACGCCGATGTGAAAGCTGACATGGGTGTGCGTCTGGCACGTGCCTACGTGGATACGAAAATCGGTGACTTCGCCATGAAGTTGCAGCTGCATCTCTCGGGCAGCCCCCTGAACAAAAAGGAGAATGCCATCCGACTGGTCGATGCCTGGGTGGAGTGGCAGCACTGGAAGGAGTTCCGCGTGAAGTTCGGACAGTTCAAGCGCTGCTTCACCTTCGAGAACCCGATGCACCCATGGCTCTTGGGAGAGGGCACCTATGCCCAGCTTACCGACCGCCTGGCAGGCTACAACGACCGCACAGGCGAACACGCCTCCAACGGCCGCGACTTCGGTCTGCAGCTGCAGGGCGACCTCTTCACCTCGAAACGCGACGGCCATCGCTGGCTGCACTACCAGGCAGGTGTCTATACGGGGCAGGGTATTAACCACGCCGACAAGAACACCATGAAGGATTTCATCGGCGGCCTCTGGATTATGCCCATCAAGGACCTCCAGATTGGTGCCTTCGGCTGGTGGGGTGACTATGTCCGTGATGACGGCACCACCATCGACCGCCGTCGCTACAGCTTCGGCATCAACTACACGGGCGACTGGACAGTGCGCGCCGAATATGCCGTGGATCAGGCCGCCGGGAAAGCCGATGCCTGGTATGCCATAGCCGGAACGCCCTCATGGCATCGCGCCAAACTCTTCGTGCACTACGACGTCTATCGCGAAGGTCGCAGCTGGGACAATGCCCACAGCATCTACGGCGTCTCGGCACAGTACCATTTCCACCCCAACCTCATGCTGCAGCTCAACTACGGCTTCCATGTCAACAAGATGGCCGAAGACGAGCGTTATCACGCCGTGGATCTGCAGTGCTATTGGAGATTCTAAACGAGTTAACGTGTTAACGTGTTCATAATAACAGATTAACGGCCTACTGACGTGGCAAACAAGTTCTCTCAGATCAGCACGCAAGTGCAGACACAGACTCAGGCACTGACTCCTCAGCAACTGCTGGTGAGCCAGCTAACAGAGATGCCCGTGGAGGCGCTCTATGAGCGCGTGGACCAGGAGCTGAAGGAGAACACGGCGCTGGAGCGCGAGAGTGCCGACTTCGCCGACAGCGAGGAAGGCTATGGCGAGCCCCCCGTTGCCGAAAAAGCCGATTTCACCGATGACTTCTCCGAGTCTTCGGGTCTCTCCGACGATGCTCCCGAGGGAGGCTACCGCGCAGAAGTGCCCGAGACATTGGTGGGCGAGACGATGTCCTTCTACGACCAACTGGAGGAACAGATAGGCTTCTTCCATCTCACCGAGCACGAGGAGGAGATGATTCGCTACCTCATCGGGTCGTTGGACGACGACGGTCTGTTGCGCACTTCACTGCAGCAGATACAGGACGAGCTGGAAGTGTATCACAACATCAACACCTCGCAGGCCGAGCTGGAACGTCTCCTGGACACGCTTCAACACTTTGAGCCCGCCGGCATCGGCGCACGTTCGCTACAGGAGTGTCTGCTCCTGCAGGTGCGACGCGCCCCCGACCATGACTCACCGCTGAAGCGCAAGCTGGAACGTGTGCTGACAGAACAGTTTGACAACCTCATGCTGAAACGCTGGGACCGCATCGGGCGCAGTATGCACCTGACAGACGCCGAGGTGTCGCGCCTACAGCATGAAGTGCGACGCCTGAACCCGCGGCCCGGCAGTTCTATGGGCGAAGCCCTGGGCAAGAGCCTGCAACAGATAACGCCCGATTTCATCGTGGACACAGACCCCTACGGGCAGCTGTCCATGAGTCTGAACAACGGACATATTCCAGCGCTGCATGTGAGCGACGATGACATATCCTTCCTGCAGAGCTATGAAGGGCGCGACAGCAAGAGCCTCTCACGCTCGGAGCGCGAAGGGCTCCTCTATCTTCGCGAGCGCGTGGAGAAAGCACGCGGTTTCATCGAAGCCATGCAGCAACGCAACCGCACACTGACCCAGACCATGCAGGCCATCATCTCCATGCAGCGTCCCTTCTTCGAGAGCGGCGATGAGACGCTGCTGCGCCCGATGACACTGGAGGACGTAGCCGCCAAGACGGGCCTGCATCTCTCCACCATCTCGCGCGTGAGCAACAGCAAATGGGTGCAGACGCCCTACGGTATCTACCCCCTGCGCTGGTTCTTCACTTCTGCCGCACGCCGTCAGGATGGTGACGAGGTCAGCGTCCGCAGCATCAAGGCCGCGCTGCAGGACGTCATCGACAGCGAGGACAAGCACAACCCGCTGACGGACGAGGCATTGGCGACCGAGCTCCAGCAGCGCGGCTTCGACGTAGCCCGCCGCACAGTCACCAAATACCGCGTCGCCATGGGCATCCCTGTGGCACGCCTCAGAAAATTATGAAGCTGATGGAAGAACCCTACACAAAGCCCACCCATGCAGGTTTCTCCACTCCCCGCAGTGTAGAATCCGCGCTTCTGCTGGCAGCCCGTTGGCTGTCATCCATCTTCCGTCCCGAATTTATGCCACTCATGGGCTTCGTGGGCCTGTTCATGTTCACCTACCTGAGCCTCCTGCCCTGGGCCTTCAAGGGAGCCGTACTGTCGCTGGTGTTGCTGGGCACCGTGCTACTGCCGCGCTGGACCATCCGTTTCTGGCGCAAGGCCCGCGGTTGGGAACGTCATCTCCTGCGCCTGCGTGAGAACCGCCTGTTCCCCTACCTCATCTACATCCTCTACTACGCCTTCACGCTGCACATGCTGAACCGCTTTCACCTGCCCGTGTATATGTCGGGAATCCTCATCAGCTCCCTGCTTATCCAGGGCTGCGGCTTCCTCATCAACCTACGCTGGAAGATTTCCATGCACAGTGCAGGCGCCGGCGGTGTCATCGGAGCGCTGGCGGGCTACAGCATCCTCTTCTACTTCAATCCCATCGGCTGGCTCTGCCTGTGCATCTTCATCTCAGGCCTCGTCGGCAGTAGCCGTATGCTCCTGCGCCAGCACGACCTCTGGCAAGTCCTCGCCGGCACCCTTCTCGGTGTCGTCTGCGGCTTCCTTGGCATCATCATCCCTTGGTAGAATCATTGTATATATATAATAATGTGTACCTTTGCGCCATGAGACAGTTCAGAAAGAGTGCATACATCCTCGTCCTCACCACGTTGCTGGCAGCGTGCGGCACCAGCCAAAAGGCACGCCGCGACTACGCCCCCGATGCCACACATGCCGCGCTGGACAAGGGCTGGCCGGAGAGGAAGACCGTGCCTGTCAAGGAATATGTCGGCAAGGACCTGGGGCCATTTCCGCCCTCCATCACAGACCGCATCGACAGCCTTCTGCTGGCGGCAGACACGCTGTTGCAGCGCACGCAGCTGGGCCTGCACATCGTAGATCTCAACACCGGCGCAGTGCTCTATGCCCGCAACGAGCAGCAGCGAATGCGCCCGGCTTCAACGGAGAAGGTGGTCACGGCCATCGCCGCCCTCGACCGTCTCGGGCCGTCATATCTGCTGGCCACACGCCTGCTGACCACGGCAAAAGTTTCTGGCGGAACGCTGCAGGGCGACCTGTATGTCCAAGGTGTCATGGACCCCTTGCTCTCCACGGCCGACGTGCAAGCCCTTGCCGCACAACTGAAGAGCGCAGGCATCCGCCGCATCGCCGGACGCCTCATGGCCGATGCCTCGTTTAAAGACACCGATGAATACGGCTGGGGCTGGTGCTGGGATGATGACAACCCCACGCTGTCACCCCTCCTCGTGGGTGGCAAGCCCGACCTGATGGCTGCGCTGCGCAAGGCCCTCTCCAAAACCGGCATCACGGTGACCAAGGGCACGGCCACAGGCACGGCACCGGCCTCGGCACGCTGTCTGGCAGCCTTGCAACGCCCGCTCACTGACGTCCTCCAGCCGATGATGAAGGAGAGCGACAACCTGTGTGCCGAAGCGGTGTTCTATCAGTTAAGATCGGCACCCAGTTCCTCCCCTAATGGGAAGGAAAGGCTGGCGCAAGGGAAACATTATAGCAGGAATATAGTTGCCAAGGTTGTTAGAGATGTCATTGAGCGTGCCTATGCGCTGCAAAGCCTCTCTTCCGTCACGGGAGAGGGCGGCGGTGGCTCCTCCGTCATTGCCGACGGCAGCGGCCTCTCGCTATACAACTACCAGACCCCTGAGACCTTCACGCGGTTGCTCGCCTATGCCGCCGCCCGCCCCGACAGCATCTTCAACCCACTGCTGGCAGCGCTCCCCATCGCCGCTGTCGATGGCACGCTGAAAAAGCGCATGGCCGGCACGCCGGCAGCAGGCAATGTACGTGCCAAGACGGGCTCCGTCACGGCGGTCTCCACCCTCGTAGGCTACACCACGCAGCGCTCCACAGGCCACCTGATTGCCTTCGCCATTATGAACCAAGGCGTCCAGCGCATGGCCGACGGCCGCGCGCTACAAGATAAGATCTGCATTCTGCTCAGTGAATAGCCATCATGCTAAAGCCCTACCATACCCCCGATGTCATTGAAGCCGGCTGCGACGAAGCAGGCCGCGGCTGTCTGGCAGGCCCCGTCTTCGCGGCGGCCGTCATCCTGCCGCCCGACTTCCACAACGAGCTCCTCAACGACTCCAAGCAGCTCACCGAGCGCCGCCGCTACCAACTGCGTGAGGTCATCGAGCGCGAGGCCGTGGCATGGGCGGTGGCCGAGTGCTCACCGACCGAAATCGACAAACTGAACATCCTGCGTTGCTCCATCATTGCCATGCAGCGTGCCTTGGATCAGCTCACCGTGCGACCCCAGCACGTCATCGTCGATGGCAACCGCTGGATGCACTATGCGGTGCCGGCAGACACCATCGTCAAGGGCGACGCCACCTACATGAGCATCGCCGCCGCCAGCATCCTCGCCAAGACCTACCGCGACGACCGCATGAAGGCGCTGGCACAGGAGTTCCCGCAGTATGGTTGGGACAAGAACATGGGCTACCCCTCGGCCGCTCATCGCGAGGCCATCGCGCAGTATGGCACCACACCGCACCACCGCCTGTCCTTCCGCCTCCTGCCCGAGCGCCAGCTGTCCCTCTTCTGAAGCACCAACATAAAAGGAAAACATAATGAAGAAACAGATTCTCTCCCTGATGCTCCTGGCTGCTGCCACGATGGCAACAGCGCAGGACTACGCATTCCGCCTCAAGAACACGCTCGGCTTCCAGCGTACGGGCGAGACCGTGGAAGTGGCCGTGCCCGAGGGCACTGACCTCTCCCATTCAGCCCTCTTCGACGAGGCCGGTGCCGCCGTGCCCTTCGAGACTGTCGATGCCACCACCATCCGCTTCCAGGCCACTGTGGCACACGGAGCCACTGCAGGCTACGTCCTGCGCGAAGGCACACCACAGACACCCACGAAGGTGACCTATGCTGCCGTAAAGATTCCCGCCACGCGCGCCGACATAGCCTGGGAGAACGACCTCTGCGCCTACCGCATGTATTCCACCGTGCTGCTCAAGAACGAGCCCAACACGGCACAGGGCGTGGATGTATGGTTCAAGAAGAAGGCTACGCCCGTCATCGATGACATGTACGGCCTCAGCAACTACCACAACGAGAGCCAGTATGGCGTGGATGCTTATTCCGTCAACGGCAAGCGCTTAGGATGCGGCGGCACGGCGGCTGTCGTGGGCGGTAAGCTGCAGATGCACAACCCCTACTCCACCTGCGCCCTCGGCGAGCAGAGCGCGCTGCGCTCCAGCTTCACACTGACCTATGACAACGTCAGCATCGACGGCGCCAGCTACACGAAGACGCTGACCGTGGAGACTACCGCCGGCGCCCTGCTGAACAAAGCCACCGTGCGCTTCGACGGTCCTGCCAAGACCTTCCGCCTCGCCGTGGCCATCTACCAGCACACCGACATGACCCACCTCACCGAGGGCGTCGCCTTCACCGAGGTGCCGGGCATCGTAGGCTGGGCTGAGGCCAAGAGCGAGGGCAGCATCACCAGCGCGGGCGCCCGCTTCTTCCAGGGGGCATACATCCCTTCGGGAGAGACCTCAGGAACCGTAACGACAGAGGTCATCGACGACCACCTCTGCCTGGTGGTGGACTACACCGTGGGCACAGAGCTGACCTTCTACTTCGGCGGCGGATGGAACATCTTCCCTGCCGGACGCTATGACAGCGACGAGGCTTGGTTTGAAGCCCTCAGCCGCTTCAAGCAGACGATCGAACAGCCCCTCACACCCACCTCCATGCAGACGCTGCCTGCGAAGGACGACGTGATGGCCATCCTGAACACCGTCAACCAGACATGGCAGGAGAAACACCCGACACACGGCGACTACTTCTGGAACCGTGCCGTCTATCACATCGGTAACATGGCAGCCTACGATGCCACCGGCGATGCCGACTACCTCGACTACTCCACAGCTTGGGCCAACCGCAGCAACTGGTGGGGTGCCACAGGCACGGACAAGAGCAGATGGAGATATGCCACCTACGGCGAAGGTGCCGACTGGGTGCTCTTCGGCGACAACCAGGTGTGCTTCCAGGTCTATGCCGACCTCTACAACCTCGACCCTGTCCACGACGCGAAGAAGATTGAGCGCGCCTTGGAGGTCATGGGCTACGAGATCTCTACCGCAAACACCGACTACCTCTGGTGGGTGGACGGCCTCTTCATGGTGATGCCGATCATGACAAAGCTCTATCACATCACGGGCGACCAGACCTACCTCGACAAGATGTACGCCTACTGGCAGTACGCCAACAGCATCATGTACGACGAGGAGACGGGTCTCTACTTCCGCGATGCGAAATATGTCTATCCCGCCCATAAGACCAATGCCGGCAAGAAGGACTTCTGGGCACGCGGCGACGGCTGGATCTTCGCTGCCTTCGCCAAGGTGCTGCAGGAGCTGCCCGCAAGCGATGCACACCGCGATGAGTACATCGCCTACTACCGTCGCATGGCAGCTGCATTGAAGGCCTGCCAGCAGGACGAAGGCCACTGGACACGTTCGCTCCTCGACCCCGCTCAGGCACCGGGCTATGAGACCTCGGGCACTGCCTTGAACACCTTCGCCTACGCCTGGGGCATCCGCAACGGCATCCTCTCGGAAGTGGAATATGGCAGCACGCTGGAGCGCGCATGGAACTACCTCACCACCATCGCGCTGCAGGAGGACGGCACCGTAGGCTATATCCAGCCCATCGGCGAGAATGCCAGCCCCAGCACCACCGTGAAGCCCACCGACTACCACGACTTCGGCGTCGGCGCCTACCTGATGGCTGCCGCTGAGATGAGTCGCCTCGCCGTGGGCGACATGGAGATGCCGAAGCTGCGCGTGACGGGAGTCACCCTCGCCGACGAGACACACATCGTCGTGCGCTTCAACCAGCAACCCGATGCCGAGGAAGCCACGCTGGCGGCCAACTACACGCTGCGCTCCACCCTGGACGGCGACCCGTACATGAGCGAAGAGACGGCCGTGGATGCCGATGAAATCGTCCTCTCTGACGACGCCACCGCCACCATCACACTGGCCGAGCCCCTCGACTACGGCATCTTCACCTTCACCGCCACGGGCATCCACAGTGCCGACGGCGGCGAGATGGCCGACAACCAGCGCCGCACGCTGCTGCGCACAGTGCCCCTCGATGCCAAGCAGCAGGGCATCACCATCACCGCCATCGGCTCACAGGAAGGCAACCCCTATAGCAATGTCAACGACAAGAACCTCTCCACACGCTGGAGCCAGGAAGGCACCGGCCAGTGGCTGCGCTTCTACCTGAAAGAGGTCAAGAAAGTCTATGCCGTCGATGCAGCCTTCTACAACGGCAACCAGCGCGTGTTCTTCTTCAAGGTGCAGACCTCCATGGACAACAAGACCTGGACCGATGCCACCGGCGACATCGCCAGCAGCGGCCTCACCAACGACATGGAGCGCTATCGCTTCACACCCGTAGAAGCCAAGTATGTGCGCCTGCTCTGCAACGGCAACAGCGTCAACAAATGGAACAGCCCCACCGAAGTGCGCATCCGCTTCACGGCTCCCGATGGAATCGAGGACGTGAACAGTGAAGGAGTGAACAGTGAAGAAAGTGCAGGCCCCGTTTATGACCTGAGTGGCCGCCAAGTTGTAAATAGTAAATCATTAAATAGTAAATTACCAAGGGGTATCTACATCGTCAACGGACGGAAATTCGTCGTGAGGTAAACAACCCTTTCACACACATTCTACTTTTTTACAACGAATTACACTAATTAGACGAATTCCTTAAATAGCTATCTAAGAGGCACCTTGACAATTCGTAAAATTAGTGTAATTCGTTGTCTAAAACAAGAAAAGAGGCTGTGTTAGAATTTAACACAGCCTCAATCTTTCAATCTTTCAATGTTCAAAGTCAGCGCTGGCTGTCAGCGACCGCGGGAGTGGCTGCCCTGGTTGCCCCGGCTGGAACCTTGCTGTGCCAGACGGTTGTCCTTCTTGTCGGGACGCGGCGTGTTCTGAAGGGCGGCAGGGTTGCCACGCGTGGAACCGTGGTGGCTGGGCTGCGCGTTGATGTGCTTGTCATGGCCTTTACCCTTATAGCTAGCGTAGGTCTTCGGGCGAGCCTTGTAGAAGTGATTCCTGTTGCTGTAGTGGCTATAGACATTGAACGCCCAACCACCGTTCTTCCAGCTCAGCGGACGGTAGAAGTAGTTCAGGCCCACATACTGGTTGTACTGATGCACCGTGAGGACATACTGCAGGTCGGCATTGCGGCGGTCCCAGGCTCTGCCGAAGACATCGTGGCGACCGCTCACGCTCATCATGTAGTCCAGGTTGATCTCATACACCGCCTCGTACTGCGACACGGAGAGGTTCAGCTCGTAGGCCATCTTGTCACTCAGGAACAATGCCTCGTTCTTGGCTGCGCTATAACTCATTGCATTGGCCGTGATGGTCATCGCCATCATCATTGCCATAAACATCATTTTCTTCATAGTAGTGTCTCCTTTTTAATATTAAGATTAGACATTCGTTTCATGTTTCACGCTGCAAAGTACGGCATTCCGCGCGACATGACGAAAGGAATGTTCCTAATCCGCCCGGCGAAAATCCCTAAACCTCATCGGGATTCTCCCCACCCTGCTGGAAACGACGAGGTGGCAAGCCAGCAAGGGTGAAGCAACTTTTTACCTGTTTTTTTGCAAAAATCCGTCATCTTACAAGATATTACACATGAAATGCGTACCTTTGCCGCGGATTAAACATCCAACCCACTAATTGTTCCACAAAAAACAAAAATGAAATGAAAAAGATTCTTGTCTATGCCATGGCCCTCGTCGCCATGAGCTTCGCCGCCTGTGGCGGCAAGACCGCAGCATCTGCTGATGCTGACTCCCTCGCTGTAGAAGGTACCGCCGAGGAACAGGCACAAACCGTAGTAGCCCTCCTGCAGGACCAGCTCCAGAATGCCGACCCCGAGCAGATCAACGCCATCAGCAGCACGATTGCCGAGAAGGTGTCTGAGTACATCGCTGCCGGCGACACGGCAGCTGCAGCAGCCTACACGGCCGTCATCACCGAGTTCCTCACGGAGAATGCCGAGAAGCTGAAGAACAGCGACATCGTCTCCACCGTCACCAATGCCATCAGCAGCGTACAGGGCATCCCTGCCAACATCTGCGAAGCTGCACAGACGGCCGCCACCACCGTGGCAACAGATGCCGACGCCCAGGCCGCTGCCCTGCAGCAGTCCGCAGAAGCAGTGAAGGAAGCCGTAGAAGCTGCCCCCGAGGCTGTTAAGGAAGCTGCTAAGGCGAAGGCCGAGGAAGCCGCTGCCGCTGCACAGCAGAAAGCACAGGAGTCCGCCAACAAAGCCATTGACGACGCTGCCGCCGCTGCCAAGAAGAAGCTCGGACTGTAAGACCATAAGATCACATATCAATCACATATCGATCACTTATACAAGCTTCGCAACCCGTCACTTGGGTTGCGAAGCTTTTTTCAAAAAAAACTTTTGCGGAAAACCCTACGAACCCTCCGCAGAAAAAACGTAAACAGCACCTGCCGCCTAAACTGAAATATCTGTACAAATATGCTGGCGACATGGAACTGACCTTTGGAGAGTTCATGTTTGACTACATGCTCGACATGGAGAATGACAGCGAGAAGCTAACATCCTTCTTCAAGTAAAACATGGCGATGGAGAAAAAGAAACCGGCGAACCTTTCGCATGTGTTGATATTTGTAGAAGGAGATACTGACGAGGTATTCTTCAAAGCCCTCATAGATTATTATGCATCCGTCAGCAGCAATAAGCTGTTGCCTTATGATGTATGTAACCTAAAGGGGGTAACAAGATATTCCAGCAAACTATTGGCAAAGTTGAAAAACGAATACTTGCCTACAGCCAAGACGGGTAGTTACAAAATAAAGACGGTCTGTTGTTCGTATGATACTGATGTCTTCAAGGTCAAGCAACCGCAAATTGTAAAATGGGATGCTATTGGCAAAAGCGTCAAGCGTATGGGTATTGATGAATTTATACGAGTCTGTGTCAAGAGTTCCATTGAGGACTGGATTCTCGATGACATGCATGGCATTTGCAACTTCCTTCGATTGAAGCAAGTTCCTTCATCATTGAAGGGGATAAACGGGTATCAGAAATTGTTGGATTTGTATAATAAGGCTCGTTTTACAAACAACCGAATAAAACGCCCACAAGAGGGAACTCTCAGGGGAGTACAGAGCCCCCTCCCCGAACCCTGCAGGGTTTTCGCGAAAAGGGTGTAGGGTTTTGGCCAAAACCCTGCACCCTTCGGACAGCCCCCCTGTGGGGATGACTTTTGAGAGCTACAGTGTAAGCACAGCAGGTTGCATCGCATGATGCAGCCTGCTGGATAAGAATTCGTGCGATGTGCGCACTTTTTTTGTTAAGAAATATTTATTTTACGAGGACTTTCTTAGTCTTGCCATTATGTCGGCGGATAATCACGCCACGTTGCATGCGGTTAATGCGCTGGCCACTTAGATTGTAGAGATTGGCGTCATCAACGGCCGGCTGTTTGGATGAAAGCGTCTCAATAGCGTCATACAGCGGCTGTGCTTCTTCCACGCGGAAGGTGGAGCCGTCGTCGGTGGTGCTGCCTGCGTTGTTCCAGAACTTCAGGGGGCCACTGGTGCCGCCGAACTGGTTGATACAGTTGTAGGACGTACCCGTTTCGCGCAGCACGAAGCCGTCGGAGTTGGCCAGAAGGTCCCATGTGTAGTCGCCTGCGCGCATCACGACGTTATCACCGTCCTTGGCTAGTGTCTCCGTGAAGCCCGTAGTACGGTTATACACCTTCACGTGATAGGGGTCGCCACCGAATGCCCAGTGGTAAGCCTCCGTCTTCAGCAAGTCGCCTGCGTTCAAATCCGGATAGTAAGGCTCGTTTTCCTGCTTGCCGATATAGTAGCCGCTGCGGATGTGCATGTTGTACCACTTGGCGCTGGCCAATTTTTTTGAGAACTCGAATGGCCCGTTCCATGTGGCTGTATATTGGACTGTCACATCTTGGGTCACCTTTGACGGATGCGTACCGTATTTTGTAAGGGTAATATAGATGTTCGTCAGCGAGGCGGGTGTAGCGGGCAGGGCATCGCCGATGGCCACTTCTTCCGTGGCCGTGGCAACTACCTGATTGTTAAACCTCACCTTATACGTCACCGTGCATGTCTGCTTGCCTGCCAGCGCCAGTGCCTCCGTCGGGTCGAAGTCGGCCACAGCCTCGATGAGCCAGCGATTGCCGTCATCAGGTGTGTCCCAACTATTTATGACGATATTGCCATTATTATTGAAGTACCAAGTCTCGTCGTTTGTACCTTGTGTACTAAGCATAAACTTGTACTCACCGTCAGCCTTACTATCATCGAAAGTGATAGGTGACCCCAGACGGTTCACAAAGCTGCCGTCAAAGAGCAGATACTGTTTGTTTACAGGGCTATAGAGGTACTGTGCACCCTCGTAGGTGATAATGGCGAAGCGCGTGTCTGCCTCCGGCGCATCCGTCCTTTTCTGTCCTGCTGCCAACCCTGTACCCTCTGCGTTCATTACCAGCCCGCCGCGCTTACACGTCAGCGTGTAGAGCTTGTTGTTGCTAAATACATCGGACACATTCACTTCCACCCAACAGGAGGCCGTCTTGTTCGTGCCGTCGGCAGTTGTAGCTATAATCTGTGCCGTGCCCTTTCCTACAGCCGTGACAAGGCCGTTATCTACGGTCGCCACAGCCACATTCGTGCTGCGCCATGTCACATTGCGGTTTGTCGCGTATTTGGGCAGGACGGTGGCCGTCAGCTGTGCCGTGCTGCCGATGGCATCGAACTCAAGCGATGTCTGACTCAGCTGAACGCTCGTTGCCTTAATCTCCTCTTCATCAAGCCAGCGAATGTTCGTTTCGTCATCGAAGGTACCGACAATAGGCACCTGTACTCTGAAGACCACCTCACCCCAATAGTGTACGACATGATAGGGGATGAAGATGTTATAGGAACCTACGGCTCCACCATTGTTCTGGTAACGTATATAGCCGATGTTCGTGCGGAAATAGTTGCGTGTTGACCATTTTGTTCTGTCTGTGGGAACATGGCGAGTGAGGCTGAGGTTCGGGTCTTCCAGCTTCTCTATCTTCCCATCGCGGTCGGTTTCAATCTCGTCCAAGTTGAAGTAGATGTCGTGGATTCCGTAGAAATCCATCCAGTTATCGCGGCCGGAGATATTGTATCCGAAGGGATAAATCTGTCGCCAATCAGTGAAGGTGAAGAGGTCTGCTATATACAATACATCAGATCCTGCTTCGGCACCATCCTTCAAATAGGCCTTACCCGAATGCACATGCGTGAGGTCTATAGGACGCAGGTAGCGGACTCGGAAGTCTATGTCGCCCGTAATGTTCATCGGAACGGGGTTCTTCAGGTCGGCCAGTGTCATCTCCGTGTAGAAAGCATCCGTAGTGGTGCCGTCGGCATTGAAGATGGGATTGGCATTCAGCAGATCCTTGGCGAAGTCGTTGTTTTGGAACTCCGTCCAGCGCCCAGCTTTATTCTTATAGGAATCTATCAGTTTCACCACCGCCATTGTCTCGCCGTTATAAGTAGCAGAAACCACATCATTGGTGGCTGTCATCTTGTAAGACCTGCCGCTGACTCCCACTTGCGTGATGCCATTCGCGTACTTCTGGGTATTGAAGATGATAGTCAGTTCCTTACTCAAATCACGCGGATCAGAGGTCGTGGCATTGATGACGCCGCCCTTGAATCCTGAAAGCAGGTTGAACACAAACACCTTGTTGTTCCCCACCGTTGTACCATCGCCGCTGCGATCCGTATTGCCAGGCTGGTAGTGCACGGCGTGCATTTCCTGAAGGCCGGAACGCGGCTCCATGCTGCGGTTAGCATACCATGTTGTAGTAATCTTACTCTCGCTGCCGTCAAATGTGGCATTCGCGGGTGTCATCATAACAAGAACTTCGCATGTGGCAGTGAGATTCGTACCATCCTTGGTTGTTGCAGTAATAGTAGCTGTACCGTCAGTAACTGCGGTCACCTTACCATTCGCGTTAACGGTTGCTACAGACGGATTACTGCTTGACCATGTAACTGTCTTCATGGCTGCTTCAGGTACAATCGAAGCAAAAAGCGTTGCTGTTGGCGCGGTTGACGTCAATTTTAATTCGGTTTTATCCAATGAGATGCCTGTAGCTGGCAAGTGGAATTCTTCAATATCCTTAAAATCCTTCCAGATATCAGCAGCCTGATAGGCCGCCTTGCTACCAACGGGTACATATAGAGTAGTGGCTTTATTTTCGCCTGTAAAACAAAATGTAGAAATCGATATCGGTGTCATCCAATATACTTTCATTGATGTTAGATTGTGACAACCTTCGAATGCTCGGTCTTCGATGCTCGTCACGCTGTTAGCGATGGTAATGGAGGTGAGACTAGAGCAGTTTGCAAAAGCACAAACATCAATCGTGGTCACACTGTTGGGAATGGTTATGGTGGTTAGGCCGCTGCATTCATGGAACGCATAAGATCCTATTAAGGTTACACTATTGGGGATGGTAATGGAGGTGAGGCTAGAGCAGTTTGCAAAAGTACCACTTCTAATCGTGGTCACGCTGTTGGGAATGGTTATGGTGGTTAGGCCGCTGCATGGTTAGTATTTGCAAACCGCTTTATTTCAACTATTTACGTGTTAAACGGTAGAAAAGTGATGACGTGCATTCTAAAGAAGCTAAAAAAGAAGAAGATTTAACGTTTTTAACTTTTGCAAACCTCAAAATCGGCGTATCTGTGCATTTTTTGAAGGTGGTTCTTACAAAAATACAAGACATATGCAATGAAAGACTCAAAAAACAGTCAGTCATTGGTACAAAAATAAAAACAACTTGCAAATAATTGCGCTGAACATATCAATTCAACCTGTTTTTCTCGTATATAATGCCACCTAAATATAAAATAACGAGCTATTTTCGGCAAAAAACGGTTAAAGTATTCAAAAAGTATCAGCAAAATTATTATTCTATGACGATTTTTTCGTAACTTTGCGTTCAATTATGCGGCAGTAATAATATACATATTAATACGAGTTAAGAATCCTGTAGTTTTCTACATGCTACGAGGAGGTATTAAAAGGTGCGTTTCGGCAATGCATCTATTGTAGTATATTATTGCTTAATCAAATGAACATTATAAATTTAGGAATTCTTGCTC
>CACZCZ010000018.1 GCA_902779845.1 uncultured Bacteroidales bacterium
CAGACCTGTGGCTTCTACGACGAGGCTGGCGAGTTCTCCTACCTTGTAGGACTACCCGGAAAAAGCGGTGTGGGCGGAGGTATCGCCGCCATTTATCCAACCCGCTATTCCGTAGCGGTATGGAGTCCGCGACTCAACGAGAAAGGCAATTCGGTCATGGGAATGAAAGCACTTGAACTACTCACCACCGAAACGAAAGAGTCTATTTTCTAAGAGTGGATTGTGTTTTAGGCATTCGCCAGCCAAAGGAGAACGAACAGGGCACCCGTATGAAGAGTGGTGAGATTGTGGAACTCATACGGCGTGAGTATCCTTCAATCAAGAACGACCACAGCACGAAGGTGCATCTGGGTATGGCGCTGAAAGAACTTGGTTTCGAGGGCAAGCCTCATGGCGGACAAACCTATTACAGGGTGGTTCCCGTCAAGGTTGCCTGACCCACTTGTGGGGAGTGTTGGGGTGAGTGTTTGTTTCCGTCGTTCCCTTTATACAAAAGGGTTTCAGAAGATTTGGGATGGGTCTTCGCAAAAAAGAAAGCCTCTCCGCCACATTGTTGGCAGAGAGGCTGTGTTGTTATCCTTTACTTAATACCTATTGTTTATGCTTATTCTGCGCCACCCTGACTGATACCTCCTTCGTCCAAGGGTAAGTTACCACCAGTAATTTCAATGGTGATAGAAGCGGTGGCTTCTGCATTATCCTTAGATGTGCAGATGATGGTCACGGTGCCGTTTTTCAGCGGTGTAAGCACGCCGTCCTCGCTGATGGTGGCGATGGTAGGATCATCCACGCTCCAGGTTACCTCGGTCTCAGTGACGTAGGCAGGTGTGAACTCGGCGCTGAGCTGATAGCTGGCACCGACGCCGTACTTACCGCCAGCGGTGGCAGGGATATTGATAGTCAGGCTTCCTGCAGTGGGGTGAGTGATCACCTTCACGGGTGTGTAAGCCGTCTGATAGGAGCGTCCGTTCTCGCTGTAGAGCAGTGAGAGGCTGTAGTCCTTGCTGCCATCGAAGCCACTGGGTGTAGCGGTGATGGTCAGCGTACCCTTGGAGGCATCAGCTGCTGCAGCGGTGATGGCCATGGCGGCACCGTGCTGGCTCACGAAGCTCAGACGGCTGATGTCAGCGCGCATGCAGAAATCGCTGCGCGGCTTCGCCATCGGTGTCGTCCAGATGATGGTACTCGATGTGGTGATGGGATGAGGAGAAGCGAGAAATGAAAGAGACTGCCAATGCCAGATGACTCTTCTATTTCCGCGGCTGCAAACTCAGACGGTACTCGCTGGGCGACAGGCCAAGGTGCTTTGTGCAGTAACGGCTGAAATACGATAGAGTAGAGAAGTTCATCATATCGGCTATTTGGGTGAGGGACAGGCGTTCATCATTCAGATAGTCTTTCAATATAGGTATGGTGTGTCGGTCGATGTATGAGGTAACGCTGTGGCCTGTCACGCGTTTGATGGTGGCAGAAAGGTATTTGGGCGATACGTTCAGTCGCTCTGCATAGTAGCTCACATCATCGTTGCCTTTTGGCTGCGAAGTTACACATTATTTCATATACGAAAGAATGATTTAGGCAAAAAGTGAAAATCGTGAAGTGATTTGTGAAAACAAAGTATCGAATTATCGCTGTACCTTTGCAGCGTGAAACTAGAACAACAAACGATTATGAATATCAAAAGTATCATCACAGCCGCCATAGCATTGCTGGTGTCCACGGCATGCAGCAGCGTCGCTAAACAGGAGAAAGTAATGAACAAGGACGGAAAGGCAATCGTAGTGTTCTTCTCACATGCAGGAGTATAACGATGAGGAAAGAAGCGTTAGAACGCCATGATGAAAGAGAAATGCCGGGGAGTGTCGCCATCAATGGTGTACTGTGGAAGCGTGCGTGCTCCCCATGCATCATTTCCGCCTACTCCGTGGATGCAGCTGTCAATGTTCACTTCGATGAAGTCCTGTTCTCTCACTTGGTATGGGTGACGTGCTGTTTCAAGTTCTGACTCAGCATAAGGCCATGCTCTGAAATTAAACGGAGAGTCGGCACTGACGTTCAGATCTCCGATGCTGAACCATCGCACATCGGTGCGGTTTGAGTTGTCCTGAGGCACCACATATTCGGTTGCAAATTCGTTGACTCCCAGGCTCCAGATGCCAAGGAAGGAACCTGTCTTGCGGTCTGGATAGTTTTCCCACGGCCCGCGTCCATACCATCTTATGGAGTCTGCCTTCGCCACTCGGAGGTGGAAGCCAAACTTCGGCATGAGTTGAATGTTCTCCTTGAAAGGCTTGTAGTCGGCACAGACCTTGACTTTGCCATCGGACATACATTCGTATCGCAGGATGTAGTCTGCTCCTACAGGAAGTTCCATGGCGAATTCTACGGCCACTCCCCCTTTTATGTTAGTGACAGAGTAGCTCTTGACCACCCTTTCGGCTCCGGCTCTCCTCCAGTCTGCCAAGCGCTGCTCATAGTTGTTTCGGCGCTGGTTGTCATTGGCTGGTTTCCAGAAATATGGCTCCAAATCCCCATGTAGCATTTCGTTGCCGCCCTTGGTCCATGAAGTGACGGCACCGTTTGCAGCATTGATGGACAGAGCGAATCCGTTTCCGGTGATTTCAATGTGATCTGAGTGCTGATGTACTTTCGGACGCGTCCCTTTGGCCTTTGCTGTCTGAGAAGTCGCTTTGCGAACAAGGAACTGCTCTTCTGCGATGCGGAACCCCTTGTGAGCCCAGAGTTTGTTGTCTCGGAGTGATGCGTAAACGTTCAGACAGAGTTCACCCTCCGCATTGGGACACGCTCCGACAGCCAGCGTATTGCCATTAAGAGCAGCTTTGCCCACGGCTATTCTGCTGCCGTCCGCCAGCCATTCCCAGGTGTAGTCGAACTCATCAAGTGTACAGAAATCAAAGAGGTTGGTGAGTCCTACTGTACCGTCATCGTTGAGACGGAAAGCTATATTCTGATGAACCTTCTTGGCTTCATAGTAGTGAGGATACGGAGTGCGGTCTGCTGCCAGAAGACCATTGATGCAGAAGGCTCCGTCATTTGGCTGGTCGCCAAAGTCACCGCCATAGGCCCAGTACTCTCCAGGCTGTCTCTTCAGCGATGTAACACGATCGTCGTATTTAAGCGAGCCGTTTATCGGAGTTGCTATACCCTGGTCCACAAGGTCCCAGATGGCAGCACCCATGATGGACTTGTCGGCATAGATTACATCCCAGTATTCTTTGAAGTTTCCCAAGGTATTACCCATGGAATGGGCGTATTTACGCATGATAAAAGGTCTGTCGCTGATTCTCTGCGCCTCTTTACGGAGTGACTCCGGAGGGAGATAGCCGTCATCATAGATGTCGGACTGATCGCGGTCGGTGTCGCAGATGACAGGGCGAGAAAGGTCGCGTGCCTTCACAGTCTCACGCATAGCCTTCATGTTACGGCCTATGCTACCCTCATTGCCGAGCGACCAGATGGTGACGCAAGGATGGTTCTTGTCTCTTTCTACGAGTGCCAAGGCCCTGTCCACATGAGCGGCTGTCCAGTCTTCGTTGTCTCCGATAGCAGTATTGCAGCGTCCTGTTCCGTGGCTTTCCTGATTGGCTTCGTCCATCACGTATATACCGTACTCGTCGCAAAGCTGGTACCAGCGCGGATCGTTAGGGTAATGGCTCGTGCGGACATGGTTCATGTTGCACTGTTTGATGAGCTCGAGGTCACGTCGCATCACATCTTCCGTGAGGGTGCGGCCTGTGCGTGGATCATGCTCATGGCGGTTGACACCTTTGAGCTGCACCACCTTACCGTTGATTTTGAAGAACTCACCATCGATGGTGACCTTTTTGAAACCTGTGTGGTATCTGAATGTCTCCGCCTTCTGACCGTTGAGGATGAGCGCAAGGTCCACGTTGTAGAGGTTCGGGTAGTCAGCTGACCAGAGTTTCGGTGCTTTGATGCCGAATGACGCGGTTACCTTCTGATTCCTTCCGTCCATCGTTACAGGGATGCGTTGTGTCTGTCCGTTGAAAGTCACTTCCACGATGGTACTGCCAGACTTGAGGCCCGCCCTGTTGTCCACCTCAATCTCGGCATTGAGCACACCTTCATCCAAGGCGTCGTTGAGAACGGGTTTGAGGCTATAGTCGCGGATAAACACTTCCGGTCTGCTCCAAAGCCTCACACTGCGGAAAATACCACTGAAGCGCCACATGTCTTGATCTTCGAGATAACTGCCGTCCGACCATCTGTACACCTCCACGGCAAGTTTATTCTGACCCTTATGAAGGTATTCTGTCACGTCGAATTCCGCAGGACTCATGGAATTCTGACTGTAACCCACTTTGCGGCCGTTAATCCATAGGTACATGGCTGACTTGACACCTCCGAATTCAAGGAAATAGTGCCTTCCCGCTTCTTTCTCCTTCAGGTCGATAGTGGTAATGTAACTGCCGACAGGGTTACGGTGGTCATAGTGGTACCACTGTTTATTGTCAGGTTCCTCGGTCACGCTTCCGTCAGTGGAGATTTTGTATGGCGAAGTGATATTGGTGTAAATAGGCTTACCGTAACCCTGCAACTGCCATGCGCAAGGCACGATGATGTCATCCCATCCGTTGCAGTCATATCCCATTTCGTAGAAGTTTTGAGGTCTGCTCTGAGGGTCTGGTGCCCAGTGGAATTTCCAGACTCCATCAAGCACAGTGACATCGCTGCGCTTGTTGATTTCGGTGGGGAGATGCAGCGTTGCGTGATAGGGTTCCTTGTTGATGCCGAAGACCGCTGGATTCTCCCAGTCGAAACGCTCACGCTCGACGGTGATACCCAGTTGCTTGCTGGTCAGGAGGACGGGTGTTCGCCTACCCGGCTTAGCCTTCTGTGCTGTAAAATCGCCTGCCAGCACCACCGTCTTGCTTTCTCCGGGTTTCAGCGGCGGCAAGGAGGCTGTAGCAATACGCTGCTTGTTGTGGAAGGCAGTGACAATCGCACTGTGTGAAGGCTTGACACCAAAATTCGTGACTTTGACAGAAGCCTTGTCCTCACTGATGCTGTAAGGGTCCTCAGCGGCAAGTATCTGGTCTTCACCGTTGTATCCAATCATTTTTGCATAGCAGAACACCTTGGTCCCGTCCTTTTTCTCTCCGACCACCTTGATTGCGAAATCGTGGGATGAGAGTCCCGCTCCTTCCTCAGGGAAACCAAGAATGAGGTTGTTGCCCATGGTTCTGTGATATACGGAATGGCTACCGTTTCCCGCATCCACAACAGCGGGACTTCCGAATCGCAGTGACTCCTCCGCGAGGTCTTCGGCAGGGATGAATCCTTCTGAAGCGGGGATCATGACAAGTACACTTTCGGTATTGGCGGTCTCAGCGGAGCCGCTCATAATCCTTAGCTGGATGTTCTGTGCAAGGTCTTTTCTGGTGGTTCCATCAGGCTTTTCAGAATCGAATGTCCAGTCCACTCCATTTCCAGAACGGTAGTAGAGCATCTTTTCTGCGGTCTTCACCAGAAGATGATACTGGACATGGTCCTTCCAGAGCTCCTGCTGGACAGCTGCTATGTTTGCAGCGAATGCAGATTTACGGGGTACTGTGACGTATTTGTCGTCAGAACCACTCTTTATCATGATGTCTCCATTGTCGCCGATTTTCAAGACAGATCCATCAGATCTGCGCACAGATGCAGGACCGTCCGGCGCAGGCTGCTCGATTGTCGGTCTTTCTCTCGTGAGCATCTGAGCATATAATGGACTTGCAGCCAAGCATATACCAACAAACAAGATAGTCAGTGTCTTATTCATAACTGTTTACTTTAATTTCCAATATATAGTGAAGCGATAGTTACCTAACTCATACAAGCGATAGTTGCCTAACTCACACAATGGCACGCAGTTATATGATTTCGTATTCTCTAAAAGATATCGCACATGTTTACCGAGGACAAAATTACAGAATTATTTTTGTATGGCGTATGTTTTTTTCAAGTTTCTTGATTCAAGGATGGGAAAATATACGATTTCCACATCCCAAAAGCACAAAGACCACCGTTCAAGTACACTTTCCCAGTCAGAAGTCATGGTTATTAAGTTTCTGATTCATGGTTCAGGCTCTCAATCTTATACTCCAGTATTTCCTTCACTTTTTCACAGGTGACAAAACTTTTTGCCACAGGTGGCAAAATACTTTCTCACCAGTGAGAAAAACAATAAGAGCATGGTCTTGTGACACGAAGACCATGCTCTTATGGCCGAAGGACCTTGCTCTTACAGCGAGTTCCACCAGTGGAACACGCCAGAAGGGCCTGTCCTTATTCGCAGAAGGGCCTGTCCTTATTCGCAGAAGGGCCTGTCCTTCCGAGTGGACCACCATGGTGATCCACCCAACACACCATGGGGCATCTGTCAACCCTCTATAGTGTCTCGCACAACCCTCTATAGTGTCTCGCACAACCCTCTATAGTGTCTCGCACAACAACCTATACCCTTTCGGCCGAAACCCCATAAGCTACACGCGTTTGTCCATCAAGCCTGAGGAGCGCACGCATATCTGGTAAGAAAATTGGGGGTTACACGACGCGGAGGCCATCGACCTTCAGAAGGCGGTCGCGCAGACGGGGCATCTGTGAGGCACGAATGGCGAGCGTCATCTGACAATCGTTGTCGAAGGTCTGTGAAAGGATGGCAGGCTCCTCTTCCTTCACCACACGCATCACCTGATTCATCAACGGATATTCAAAAGCAATCGTGATTTCCTCATCCACGGTCTTCTCGATGATGGTGGCAGCAGCGATGGCCTCGGCAGCAGCTGCCTTGTACGCCTGTATGAGCCCGCTGGTGCCCAGCTTCACACCTCCGAAGTAGCGAACGACAACGATGAGGATGTCAGTGAGTTCGTTGCTGTTGATCTGTCCCAGGATGGGCTTGCCTGCCGTGCCGCTGGGCTCGCCGTTGTCGTTGGCACGGAACACGAGGCGCTCATGCCCCAACATATAGGCATAGCAGACATGGCGCGCATCGTAGTACTTCTTCTGATACTGCTCTACAAGCGCCATTGCCTCATCGACGGTAGTGACCGGATGAGCAAAAGCGAGGAACTTACTCCTGAGTTCAGAATAAGTGCCCTCGCTTTTGGATTTGATTGTTTTGTAGCTGTCGATCATGAAAGCTTATGCACGACGAGACCGCTACGCAGCTTCGGCTCGAACCAAGTGGCCTTGGGCGGCATGATCTTGCCGCTGTCAGCGATGTCCATAATCTGCTGCATCGAGACAGGATAGAGGGCGAGGGCTGCACGCATCTCACCGCTATCTACACGACGCTTCAGCTCGCCGAGGCCACGCAGGCCGCCAACGAAGTCGATGCGGTTGGAGCTGCGCAGGTCACCGATGTTCAGGATGTCCTGAAGGATGAGGCGGCTGGAGATATCGACATCGAGGACGCCGATGGGGTCGCTGTTGTCGTAGGTGCCGTCCTTTGCCACGAGCGAGAACCAGTGGCCGTCGAGGTAGAGCGAAAACTCATGCAGGCAAGCGGGCTTGTAGATCTCCGTACCCTTGTCCACGACGGTGAAGTTCTTGCGCAGAGCGTCCAGGAACTGCTCAGAGGTGAGGCCGTTGAGGTCCTTCACAACACGGTTGTAGTCGAGGATGGTGAGCTGCGATGCCTGGAAGGCCACTGCCATGAAGTAGTTGTACTCCTCGTCGCCACGATGGTTGGGATTCTGCTTCGCCTTCTCAGCACCCACGAGAGCCGCAGCAGCGGAACGGTGGTGGCCGTCGGCGATGTAGAGGGAAGGCATCTTGCGGAACTCCTCGGTGATGGTGGCGATGTCGGCAGCGTCGCTGATGATCCAGAACTGGTGGCGGAAGCCGTCGATGGGTGCGATGAAGTCGTACTCAGGTGCTGTGGCGGCATAGCGTTTCAGCAGGGCGTCGAGGACGGCGTTGTCGGGATAGGCGAAGAAGACGGGCTCCATGTTGGCATCGTTCACGCGAACGTGCTTCATGCGGTCCTCCTCCTTGTCGCGACGCGTCAGCTCGTGCTTCTTGATGACGCCGTTCATGTAGTCATCGACATAGGCGCCGATGACAAGGCCGTACTGCGTCTTGCCGTTCATCGTCTGAGCGTAGATGTAGTAATGCTCATCCTTGTCCTGCACGAGCCAGCCTTTGTCCTGGAACATCTGGAACTGGCGTGCTGCCTCCTCATAGACGCGAGGGTCATACTCGCTGGTGCCTACGGGGAAGTTGATCTCGGGCTTGATGATGTGGTAGAGCGACTTCTCGTTGTCGCCAGCCTCTGCCCTAGCCTCCTCGCTGTCGAGGACGTCATAGGGGCGGCTCTCGACCTGCTCCACCAGGTTCTTGGGAGGACGCAGACCGCGGAAAGGTTTGATTTTCATCTCCATACGGCCTCACCCCCTGCCCCCCTCTCCAAAGGGCGAGGGGGAGTAGTCACTAATAAGGAAATGAGGACTTTCATTTTAAATGGTTCGTAATATTGTCAGTAATCACTCCCCCTCGCCCCTTGGAGAGGGGGCAAGGGGGGGGTGAGGCTCTTTTATTTATTTACTTGGAACTTCGTGATGCCCTTCTCCAAGAAGTCAACAATCTGATGGGCGGCAGCGATGCCGGCATTGACGTTGGCCTCAGCGGTCTGCGCACCCATCTTCTTGGGCGTGGCGAAATAGCGGCCTTCGAACTTGGCGAAGTCGGCATCGGCATCGGGCTTGATGTCGGTGACATACTTCAGGTCCTCACGCTCAGCGAGGAGAGCGAGGAGCTCGGGCTCGTTGATAACCTCCTTGCGAGCGGTGTTCACGAGGATGCCACCCTTCGGGAGCTTGTTGACGAGGGCTTTGTTGATGCTCTGCTTGGTCTCGGCCGTAGCGGGGATGTGGAGGCTGACGATGTCGCTCTGCTCGAAGAGCTCGTCCTGCGACTTGACAGCTTTCACGCCGGCAGCCTCGATGACGTCTGCGGGGCAGTAGGCATCGTAGGCCAGCACCTGCATGTCGAAGCCCTTGGCGATACGGGCCACGTTGCGGCCCACGTTGCCGAAGGCGAGGATGCCCAGACGCTTGTCCTTCAGTTCGGTACCGCTGGTGCCATTGAAGAAGTTGCGCTTAGCATAGACGAGGAGACCGAAGACGAGTTCTGCCACGCTGTTGGCGTTCTGGCCCGGGGTGTTCATGGCCACAACCTTGTGAGCCGTAGCGGCCTCGAGGTCGATGTTGTCATATCCCGCGCCCGCGCGTACCACTATTTTAAGCTGCTTGGCAGCATCGAGGACTTCAGCATCCACCTTGTCGGAACGGATGATGAGGGCGTCGGCGTCCTTCACAGCTTCCAGCAGCTGTGCCTTCTCTGTATATTTCTCCAAGAGGGCTGTCTCATAACCGGCAGCATCGAAGACCTCTTTGATGCCCTTCACGGCTACGCCGCTGAAAGGCTTTTCTGTTGCAATTAAAACTTTAGCCATAAAAAGAAAAAGAGCAGACTCTCCCCCCTCCCTCCCTATCAGGGAGGGAGCAGAATGTTTTGCTATTGGGGAATATGAGTCATTCTTATCAGTAATTTATTTAATTCTTGAAAGGTATTTGCTCCCTCCCCTATAGGGAGGGCTGGGGGTGGGTCTTTTAATGCATTGCTTCGAACTCCTTCATGCAAGCCACGAGTGCGTTGACGCCCTCGAGGTCCATGGCGTTGTAGCAGCTGGCACGGAAGCCACCGACATCGCGATGACCCTTCACGCCAACCATACCCTTGCTGGTAGCGAAGGCCATGAACTCATCCTGCAGATCCTGGTATTCGGGTTTGAGGACGAAGGTGATGTTCATGCGTGAGCGGCTGTCTTCCTCGGCAGTGCCTACGAAGAGCTTGTTGCGGTCGATCTCGCCATAGACGATTTCGGCACGTTCGATGGCACGACGCTCCATTTCCTTGACGCCACCCTGCTTCTTGATCCACTTGAGGTTCTGCAGTGCGCAGTAGATGGGCACCGTAGGCGGTGTGTTGAACATGCTGCCCTTGCTGATGTGCGTCTGGTAGTTCAGCATCGTGGGGATAGCACGGCTCACCTTGCCTACCAGGTCCTCCTTGATGATGCAGAAGGTCACGCCAGCCATGGAGAGGTTCTTCTGGGCGCCTCCGTAGATCATGCCATACTTGCTCACATCGAGGGGACGGCTGAAGATGTCAGAGCTCATGTCTGCAATCATGGGCACGGGGCTGTCGTAGTCCTTCAGGATCTCCGTACCATAGATGGTGTTGTTGCTGGTGATATGGAAGTAGTCGGCATCCGTGGGGATGGTGAAGTTCTTGGGGATGTAGGTGAAGTTCTTGTCCTTGCTGGAAGCCACTTCGACGACCTCGCCGAAGAGCTTAGCCTCCTTCTCGGCCTTGGTAGCCCAAACACCAGTATTCAGGTAGGCAGCCTTCTTCTCAAGGAAGTTGTAGGGGACCATGCAGAACTGCAGGCTGGCACCACCGCCGAGGAAGATCACGCTGTAGCCCTCGGGGATGTCGAGGAGTTCCTTGAACAGGGCGACTGTTTCATCCACCACAGGCTGGAAGTTCTTGGCACGATGGCTCATTTCCATCAGGGACAGGCCGCTGCCTTCGAAATCGAGGCAGGCAGCAGCGGTAGCCTCCATCACCTCGCGGGGAAGTTTGCTGGGGCCGGCATTGAAATTGTACTTCTTCATAAAAATGTTGAGTTTATGAGTAATTGGGTTTTAAAATATTTACAAATGGGACACGAGAACCTGTAGGGCTCCGCTTTCGGCCGACAAATTTACGTCATTTCTACCACGCCACCAAATTTTAAATCGAAAAACGCGCGCGTGCAAACATTTTTAAATATATAATATAAAAAAACTATCTTTTCTTTGCCATCTAAAGAAAAACGCCTATCTTTGCCACAAAATATGCGAATCATGTAATTACAACCTCAAAATGCTACAACTATGAAAAGAATTTGTATGATTGCAGCCTTGGCAGTTGCACTGCCAATGGCAATGAGTGCACAGGAAGTCAATCCTGTGATTGTAAATTCTACGGTAGAGTCTGCACAGCAGCGCACTGCTGAGATGAAAGCAAGCGTGGAGAACGCCAAGCAGAACGTGGAGCAAATGCAACAAGCCCACAAGGATGCCAAAGCTGACATCAATGCCATCAAGGAGGAGATAAAGAAAGCGGAACAGGCTCAGAAAGATGCTGCACAGGGCGTGAAGGATGCAAAGCAGGCGCTGGAGAAAGCCAAGCAGACGGAAAAGAACGCCAAACAGAACATCAAGAACCTGAAGAATCAGCAGAAGCAAATCGAGAAAGCTGAGAAGCAGGCCAAGAAGCAGGCTTCTGAAGCCAAGAAAGCTCACAAGGATGAGCAGGCACGACTGAAGGCTCAGCAGAAAGCAGAGAAAGCACGCATCAAAGCCGAGAAAGCTGAGCAGCAAGCTCTTAAGGCTGCTGCAGCAGTAAAATAATGTATTGTTAAACAGATAAATAGAAACATTGAACATGGATATAGATCTCATCAAATCCTGCGAGGCTAAAGCCAAAGAGTGGCTCACCTCGCCCGTGTATGACGAACAGACCAAGGCCGAAGTGAAGGCCTTGTTGGAAGCCGAGGACAAGACAGCCCTCGTGGATGCATTCTATCAGAGTTTGGAATTCGGCACAGGCGGTCTGCGCGGCATCATGGGCGCTGGCACCAACCGCATGAACCGCTACATCGTGGGCGCTGCTACACAGGGCTTCGCCAACTACATCAACAAGGCTTTCGCCGGCAAGAAGGACATCGCTGTCGTCGTAGGTCATGACTGCCGCAACCACGGCCGTGAGTTCGCAGAGACGGTGGCTAACATCTTCTCCGCCAACGGCATCAAGGTCTATCTCTTCGAGAGCCTCCGCCCCACCCCTGAAATCAGCTTCGCCATCCGCCAGCTGAAGGCACAGGCAGGCGTCAACGTGACCGCCAGCCACAACCCGAAGGAGTACAACGGCTACAAGGCTTACTGGGAGGACGGCGCACAGGTGCTGGCTCCCCACGACACGGGCATCATCGACGAAGTCAACAAGGTTAAAATCGAAGAGGTGAAGTTCCAGGGCAACCCCGACCTGATTCAGATCATCGGCGGCGAGATGGACTGGGACTACCTGCAGGCTGTCAAGGAAGCCATGGTAGATCAAGAGGTCATCAACCGCCAGAAGGACCTGAACATCGTCTATACCCCGCTGCACGGCACAGGCCGCGTCATCATCCCCGAGGCCCTGCGCTCATGGGGCTTCCAGAACATCCATGTGGTGCCCGAGCAGATGGTCATCGACGGCAACTTCCCCACCGTCGTCAGCCCGAATCCCGAGAACTCCGAGGCCATGACGCTCGGAATGAAGCTCGGCACGAAGCTCAACGCCGACCTGGTGATTGCCAGCGACCCCGATGCCGACCGTCTGGCCATCGTATGCCGCAACCCGAAGGGTGAATGGGAAATCCTCAACGGCAACCAGACCGCTATGATGTTCGCCTGGTACATCATCGCCAACAAGAAGAAGCTCGGCCAGCTCAAGGGCAACGAGTTCCTGGTGAAGACCATCGTGACCACCGAAATCATCAAGAAGATTGCCGACAAGAACGGCGTGGAGCTCATGGACTGCTACACGGGCTTCAAGTGGATTGCAGCCCTCATCCGCGAGAACGAAGGCGTCAAGAAGTACATCGGCGGCGGCGAGGAGAGCTTCGGATTCCTGCCCTTCGACAAGGTTCGCGACAAGGACAGCCCCGCCAGCATCTGCCTCATCTGTGAGATTGCTGCATGGGCCAAGGACAACGGCAAGACGCTCTACGACCTGCTCATGGACATCTATCTCGAGTACGGCTTCACACTGAACCACACCATCAACGTGGTGCGTCCGGGCAAGACCGGCGCCGACGAGATCAAGCAGATGATGGTGGACTTCCGCGGTGCCAAGGCTCCCAAGACCCTCGCTGGTTCCAAGGTCATCTGCACGAAGGACTATCAGGCACTGACCGCTACCGACGACAAGGGCAACGTGACGAAGCTCGACATGCCCGCCAAGAGCAACGTGCTGCAGTGGTTCACAGAGAGCGGCATCAAGATCAGCGTGCGCCCCAGCGGTACTGAGCCGAAAATCAAGTTCTACATCGAGGCTCCCGCAGAGATGCAATGCCCGAAGTGCTACACCTCAGCAACAGCTGAAGCCATGGCGCAGGTGGAGGCCATCAAGAAAGACCTGGGCATCTGATGAGAACTATTTGGGCTTGCCTCTGTGCAGGCGACATATTATTAAGGAGAGAGGGCGCTGACGGCGCCTTCTCTCTTCCCTATGGGGACGAGCCGCCCGTGGCGCTGCAGCCCTGGAGCAACATCACGACATTGAAGGATTTATCCTTAAATTCGGAAATAGCCCTGAGGGTTGTACGCCTGGACAAACCCGTGGTGGGTGTTGAGGGCTTGGAGATGATGGGACTCAGGAAGTCCCATGCCGTGCTCAGTCCTGAGGAGTACCAGCTGGCCAGCAAGGCAGCCGAACTGATCTATTGGGACCAGAACACCAAGTATTGCGGCGTGTGTGGTGCCCCCAACAAATGGATGACGGACATCAGCAAGAAATGTCCTGAATGCGGAAAGGAGTGGTGGCCCAGTCCCTCCACAGCGATCATTGTGAGGGTTTGTAGAATGAGACAATTGGACAATTTACAATCGGACAATTGCGGTAAAGGAAACGCTATACAATCGTCAAATTGTCAATCGTCAAATTGTCAAATTTCCGAGGTCCTCCTGGTTCGCGCCCGCAACTTCCGCAGCAACCACTACGGACTGGTGGCCGGTTTCCTTGAAACAGGCGAGTCGCTGGAAGAATGCGTGGAACGCGAATTGCGCGAGGAAGTGGGCATTCGCATCAAGAACCTGAAGTACTTTGGCTCGCAACCATGGCCCTACCCTTTCGGCCTCATGGTAGGCTTCACAGCCGACTATGCCGACGGTGAAATCCGCCTGCAGAAGGAAGAGCTCACGGAAGGCGGCTGGTTCACACGCGACAACATGCCACCCATCCCTGACAAGGCCTCCATTGCACGTCGTCTGATAGACGACTGGCTGCTTGCGGAGCCTTGAAAAACAGAAACTGAAGACAAGGTAATTAAAAAGGGGCGCAAAAGCTTGCTTTTCACGCACAAACATCGTACTTTTGCACACAATTTAGCCGTGATGGAACAATCCATGTACGATAAACTGCTCTCACTGCCCCTGTTTCAGGGGCTTGGACAGGCAGACCTCACACGCATCCTCGAGTCCACGCACCTGACCTTCGAGACTGCAGAACCAGAGACACTGCTTGTGGAGCAAGACAGCCTGTGCGATGGCATCGTCTTCGTCATGGACGGCATCGTGGAGAGCACGACACAGTCGGCCGACCACACCTGGAGCGTCGTAGAACAACTACCGACACCGCTGGCCATTGGGTTGGAATCGCTCTATGGCAGCACACGTGTCTATCAGCAGACCTGTAGAGCTGCCACCACCGTTCACACATTGCGTGTGGACAAACGAACCATCGCTGCGTTGACAGGCTATTTTGAGGTCTTTCGCATCAATGTCCTCAACACACTCTCTACGCTTGTGGCACGTCAGCGTCAGCAGCAGTGGACACCGGCCCCGACATCGCTCAAAGGGCGCATCGTACAGTTCCTGAGAACACGGCTCCAGCGCCCCGCAGGTCCCAAGTCATTTCAAGTGACCCAGCGTACGTTGGGCAACTATCTGGGCGAAGACCCCCGCTATGTCTCGCGCGCATTACACGCCCTGCAACAGCAAGGTCTGCTACACCTCGGACGGGGAATCATTGCAGTGCCGTCGTTCGAAAACCTGCTTAAAGAAACACTTTAACCAATGAGAGAGAATCCATTCTTTAATAAGAATTATCACACACCTCACAACACAGCTCCCTTCGACCGCATTCTGCTCGAAGACTATGAGCCGGCCATCCTCGAAGGCATCCGACAGGACGACGCATTTATCCAACGCATCATTGACAATCCTGAGCCGCCAACCTTCGATAACACCATCGCCATCACTACGCCCGACGACATGTTGGAGCGTGTCACCAAGGTGTTCTTCAACCTCCTCTCCGCAGAAACCAACGACGAGATGGATGAGCTGGCGCAGAAGATGTCACCCATCCTCACAGAGCACGCCAACAACATCATCTTCAACAAGCGATACTTTGAGCGCGTGAAAGCAGTCTGGGACCAATACCATCAACCCTCCGCTCGGCCCAACGGGACGCTTGACCCTTCAAGAACCCTCAACCCTCAACCCTCAACCCTCAACCCTCCGCTCGGCCCAACGGGACGCTTGACCCTTCAAGAACCCTCAGCCCTCAACCCAACCTCCCCTCGCCCCCTCACCCCCGAGGAGCAGATGCTGTTGGAAAAGGCTTACGACGGTTTCATCCGTGCCGGCGCCGCCTTGGATGAGGCTGGCCAGACTCGCCTGCGCGAGATCAACAACCAAATGAGCCTGCTCACCCTGCAGTTCTCGCAGAACAGACTCAAAGCTACCAACGCCTACCAGCTGCACATCACCGACGAGGCCGACCTTAGCGGCTTACCCGATTCCGCCCGCGAGGCTGCAGCGCTCGCCGCCAAGGAGCAAGGCAAGGAGGGCTGGCTCTTCACGCTGCAAGCACCCTCATACGGCCCCTTCATCACCTATGCCGACAACCGCGAACTGCGCCGCCAGATGTATATGGCCAAGAACACCATCTGCGTTCAGGGCACGCCATTCGACAACGAGACGCTGGTGACACAGATTGTCAACCTACGCCAAGAGCGTGCTAAGCTCCTGGGGTACAAAACTTTTGCCGACTATGTCTTGAAAGAGCGGATGGCTGAGACCGCTGACAATGTCTATCACCTGCTCGACCAGCTCCTGGATGCCTATATGCCCACGGCACACAAGGAAGTGCAGGAGATAGAAGACATGGCACATCGTCTCGAAGGCGAGAACTTCGAGCTGCAGCCATGGGATTTCTCCTACTATGGCCATAAGCTGAAGAAGGAGCGCTACGACATCGACGCGGAGATGCTTAGACCTTATTTACAACTCGCGCGCGTGAAGGAAGGTGTCTTCGGACTTGCCACACGCCTCTACGGCATCACCTTCCGCGAGAACAAGGACATCCCCGTCTATCACCCCGACGTGCAGGCCTACGATGTTCTTGATCAGGACGGTAGTTTCCTGGCAGTTCTCTACACCGACTTCTACCCCCGCAAGGGCAAACAGGCGGGAGCCTGGATGACCAGTTTCAAGGAGCAGTGGATAGGTCCCTCCGACGAAGACCCCAAACGCATGGAAAACAGCCGCCCACACGTCTCACTCGTGATGAACTTCACCAAGCCTACAGAGACGAAGCCCGCGCTGCTGACGCTGGGCGAGGTGGAGACCTTCCTGCATGAGTTCGGCCATGCCCTGCACGGCATCTTCGCCAACACGCGCTTTGCCAGTCTCTCAGGCACCAGCGTCTATTGGGATTTCGTGGAGCTGCCCTCACAGCTGATGGAGAACTTCGCCGTCGAGCCCGACTTCCTCAACACCTTCGCTGCGCACTACGAGACAGGCGAGCCCATCCCCGCCGACCTCATCCAGCGAATCATTGACAGCCGCAACTTCCAGGTGGCCTACGCCTGCATCCGTCAGGTGAGCTTCGGACTTCTTGACATGGCCTACTACACACTGACGGAGCCTTTCTCCGCTGATGTCAAGGCCTTCGAGAGCAAAGCCTGGGAGCGTGCACAGCTGCTGAAGGAGATTCCCGGCACCTGCATGACCGTGCAGTTCGGACACATCATGTCAGGCGGTTATGCCGCAGGCTACTACAGCTACAAATGGGCCGAGGTGCTGGACGCCGATGCCTTCGCCGTCTTCAAGGAGCACGGCATCTTCGACCGCGAGACAGCCCAGCGCTTCCGCGACTGCATCCTCTCGCGCGGCGGAACCGAGCACCCCATGACACTCTACAAGCGCTTCCGCGGAAGCGAACCAACCATTGATGCATTATTAAAAAGAAATGGAATCAAATAACAAACTCGACCGTCGCTACCTGCGCATGGCGCGCATCTGGAGCGAAAACAGCTACTGCGTACGCCGACAAGTGGGCGCGCTGATTGTGAAAGACAAGATGATTATCAGCGACGGCTACAACGGCACCCCCTCGGGCTTCGAAAACATCTGCGAGGAGGACGGAGTCACGAAGCCCTACGTGCTCCACGCCGAGGCCAACGCCATCACCAAGATTGCTCGCTCGGGCAACAACTCCGAGGGCGCCACGCTCTACGTGACCGACTCCCCCTGCATCGAGTGCTCCAAGCTCATCATCCAGGCCGGCATCCGCCGCGTCGTCTATGCCCGCGACTACCGTCTCTCCGACGGCATCGACCTGCTGCGCCGTGCCCACATCGAAGTGGAGCACATGCCCATTGAGGGGTATGAGTGAGGTTTTAAGTTTAAAGTTTAAGAAGTTCAAAGTTCAAGAAGTTCAAAGGTAATTTTTATTCTTCATTCATCATTCATCATTCGTCATTCGTCATTCTTAAGAAATGAATATCAAGTCCCGTCTCGTCCCGCTGCTTCTGGCGTTGTCCGTGATTCTCGGCATCGGCATCGGCCTGTTCTATGCCAACCACTTTTCGGGCAACCGTCTGAATATCATCAACACGGGCAGCAACAAGCTGAACTACCTGCTGCAGATTATCGACAACAACTATGTCGACACCATCAATGTCAACGACCTCGTTGAGGACGCTATGCCCACCATCCTCTCTGAGCTCGACCCGCACTCCAGCTACATCAGTGCCTCCGAAGCTGAGGAGACGGGTGAAGAGCTGAAAGGCAGTTTCTCCGGCATCGGCGTTCGCTTCACGGTGCAGAAGGACACCGTCAACGTGATGAACGTCATCAAGGGTGGTCCTTCCGAGAAGGTGGGCGTCCTCGCCGGCGACCGCATCATTGCCGCCGACGACAGCACACTCGTCGGCATGGAGAGCCGTGACATCATGAAACGGCTGCGCGGCCCCAAGGACTCCAAGGTGAAACTCACCATCGTGCGCCATGGTTACAAGAAACCCATCAACATCACCGTCGTACGCGGCGATGTGCCCGTGGAGAGCGTAGATAGCTACTTCATGCTCAACGACAATACCGGCTACATCTCCATCGAGAGCTTCGGTGAGACCACTTATCCCGAGATGCTCACAGCGCTAGCTCAGTTGAATATGCGTGGCATGAAAAACCTCGTCATCGACCTACGCGGCAACCGAGGCGGCTACATGCAAACGGCCATCATGATGGTCAACGAGTTCCTGCCAGGCGGACAGCTGGTCGTCTATACCGAAGGCCGCAAGTCGGCACGCGAGGAATACCGCACCGACGGCCGCGGCTCCTTCCAGCAACTGCCGCTCATCGTGCTCGTGGATGAAGGCTCCGCCTCCGCTTCCGAGATCTTCGCCGGTGCCATCCAGGACAACGACCGCGGCACCATCATCGGGCGCCGCAGCTTCGGCAAAGGCCTTGTGCAACAGCCCATTGAGTTCAAGGACGGCAGCGTCGTCCGCCTCACCATCGCCCGCTACTACACGCCCTCCGGCCGCTGCATCCAGAAGCCTTATGAGAAGGGCAAGGGCGAGGAGTACGAGAACGACCTCATGGCCCGCTACGAACGCGGCGAGTTCTTCTCCGCCGACAGCATCCATCAGGACGGCCCCGAGTACAAGACGCGCATCGGGCGCACCGTCTATGGTGGTGGTGGCATTATGCCAGACATCTTCATCCCCGAAGACACCACGCTCTACACCAGCTACTACAAGGAAGCGCAATTCTCGGGCCTCACCATCCAGTACGCCTTCCTCTTCACCGACCAGCATCGCGAGCAGCTCATGAGCTTCAAGAATGTAGGCGCCATGGAGGCGTGGCTCAAGCGCCAGAACCTCTTGGAGCAGTTTGCCCGCTACGGCGAAGAACACGGCCTCAAGCGCCGCAACCTGATGCTGCAGCGCAGCGCTCCACTCTTTGAGCGTTCACTCATCGCCAACATCATCTACAATGCCCAGGACCAGCAGTGGCGCCTGCAATATCTCAGCAAGGAAGACCCCACCATCCAACGCGCCATCCAACTCTTCGAAGCTGGCGAATCCGTGCCTACGCTGCCCAGCGAGGAATAACGTATATGACCAAGTCTGAAGTCCGACAGGAGATTCGTCGCCGCAAGGCAGCCTGCTCTGCAGAGGAGCGGGCACTGCTGTCGCGCGAGGTGATTGCCAAGCTCGTGGCCACCCCACAATGGCAGCAGGCCCAAACCGTCCTGCTCTACCACTCCCTGCCCGATGAGGTCGCGACACACGACCTCATCACCGAAGCCCTGTCCGCAGGCAAGCGCGTCCTGCTGCCCGTTGTCGTGGGCGACGACCTCGAGCTCCGCTTCCTGCCCACTCCCGATGCCCTCCGCGAAGGCGCCTTCCACATCCTGGAGCCCACGGGCGCCCCCTTCACCGACTACGCCGCCATCGACCTCGCCGTCATCCCCGGCGTTGCTTTCACCCCCGATGGCCGTCGTCTCGGTCGTGGCCGCGGCTACTACGACCGTCTCCTCGCCCATTTCCCCCAATCCCCCTACCTCATCGGCCTCTGCTGGCCCTTCCAGCTCCTTGCCGACCTCCCCACCGAGCCCCACGACCTCACCATGCACGCCGTCATCGCCTGACCGCACATCCTCTTCTTCTGCCACTACCTCAGCACAATCTTTTCGATGACTTGGGCGCCGACGTACTCATTGAGACGACGGACAAGCATGGCACGGCCGGCCATCAGCTCAGCACGCAGGACGGAGCTGGTGAGATGTACGTAGAGGATGCGGTTGCGAATCTGTACATCCGCCGTGTGACGCGCCACACCGGGCCCCATCACCTCTGGCCACGCCTCCACAAGACGATACTCGTTGTAGGGGGTCTCCAGGCCCTCTTCGCGCAGGAACTGCCGCACGAGCTGGCCTACGGCTTCTGCTTTCTGCTTCCTCATTCCTCTATCCTCCCCTGACTGACGTGAAACAATCGGTAGTCGCCGCCCATCTGTGCCAGAATTTGGTCGAGATGGTCGCGGTTGGTGTCGGTGATGAAAATCTGCCCGAAGCTGTCGCCCGAGACGAGGCGCACAATCTGCTCCACGCGGCTGGCATCGAGCTTATCGAAGATATCGTCCAAGAGCAAGAGCGGCGTGGTCTTGCTGCCCGTGCGCCGCAGGAAATCAAACTGCGCCAGCTTCAAGGCGATGAGATAGGTCTTGTTCTGCCCCTGCGAACCCTCGCGCTTGATGGGGAAACCGCCCAGCGTCATCTCCAGTTCGTCCTTGTGAATGCCATGCAGCGAGTAGCCCATCACAAGGTCCTTGGCACGGTCGCGCTGAATAACCTCCAGCAGCGGACCGCGCTGGGCATGGGAGACATACTGCAAGCCCACCTGCTCCTTGTCCTGACTGACATGAGCGTAAATCTGCTGAAAGACAGGTTTGAAGGCCTCCACATAACGCGCCCGAGCCTCATAGACAATGGTGCCATAGCGTGCCATCTCCTCCTCCCACAGCGCCAGCAGGTCGAGATCCGGACCAGGCTCCTCTATCTTCAACAGAGCATTGCGCTGTTGCAGGGCCTTGTTGTAGCTCATGAGGGCATCAAGGTAGCGGCGGTCGGTCTGCGAGATGACGACGTCCATGAAGCGACGGCGCTCTTCGCTGCCCCCGCTGATGAGCAGGCTGTCCAATGGCGACACCATCACCAACGGCAGCAGGCCGATGTGCTCGGCCAAGCGCTTGTAGGGCTTCTTGTTGCGCTTCAGCTGTTTCTTTGTGCCGCGCTTCATCCCCATATAAATCTCCTCGGGCGTTCCGTCCTCATGGACATACTGCCCCTGCAGGACGGCGAAGTCGGCATCGTGGTGAATGCAGGCGCTGTCAGCAGCTCCGGTCGAGCTTTTGCAGAGCGACAGGAAATAGATTGCGTCCAGCAGGTTCGTCTTGCCCTCGCCGTTGCTACCGATGAAACAGTTCATCTTCGGAGAGAACGTGAGATCAGCCTGATGGATGTTCTTATAATGTAGGATAGAAAGCTCACGGAGCACCATGAAACCAGCACTTTTCGAATAAAACGCCACAAAGGTAGTTAAATAATGGCGTAAAACATGAAATATTACCCCAAAAAGTTGAGCATCCCAAAGAATTTAACTACTTTTGCGGCGCTTTTTGCAGGCGTCACGCCTGCGTTCCTCGAAATAACAACAAAAAACATATCAAAAACAATGGCAAAGAAAGAACAACAGAACGTGGCTGTCGAGAACATCGAAGCCGTGACCAAGACTGAAGCAATCATCGACAAGTACAAGAAGCACATCGTGTATGGCATCTGTGCCATCATCGTCATCGCTGCTGCCATCATCGCTTATGTGCAGTTCGTCAGCAAGCCCCGTACACAGAAGGCCAACGAAGCCCTCTTCCGCTGCGAGACCTACTTCCAGGCTGACAACTACGAGAAGGCCCTCAACGGCGACGGTCAGGATTGCATCGGTTTCCTGAAAATCATCGACGAGTACGGCTGCACAGATGCCGCCAACCTCGCAAAGCTCTATGCTGGCGTGAGCTATGCTCAGATGCAGAAGTACGACGAGGCCGCCAAGATGCTGGAGGACTTCGACCTTCAGGATGACGCCGTCATCTCACCCGCTGCCCTCGGCGCTCTCGGCAACGTCTATGCTCAGCTTGGCCAGAACGACAAGGCCATCAAGACCCTGCTGAAAGCTGCTAAGCTCGCTGACAGCGACAGCCTCACCCCGACCTTCCTGATTCAGGCTGGCGAGCTCTACGAGGCTGAAGGTCAGCCCGAGAAGGCCCTCGCCCTCTACAACCAGATCAAGAAAGAGTACGTCAACTCCATCGCTTATCAGGAGATTGACAAGTACATCGAGCGCGTCAGCAAGTAATCATGGCAACAGCCTATCACCATCTCTCCGACTACGATGCCGCATCCATTCCCTCCACCGAGGGGATGCGCTTCGGCATCGTCGTCGCAGACTGGAATGACCGCTACACTTATGCAATGGCCGAAGCCGCCATTGACACATTGCGAACTCACGGTGTCAGCGAAAGTGACATCATTGTAAAACACGTCCCGGGCAGCTTCGAGCTGGTCTATGGTGCTACCTGGATGACCCAGAACCTGAGCGTTGATGCAGTCATCGCCATCGGCTGTGTCATCCGTGGCGACACCCCTCACTTCGACTACATCTGTCAAGGCACCACACAAGGTTTGGCAGAGTTGAACCTCCGTGGCGAGATTCCCGTCATCTACGGTCTCCTCACCTGCAACACCCCCGAGCAGGCTGAAGCGCGCACGGGCGGCGTCCTCGGCAACAAAGGCACGGAGTGCGCCGTCACGGCCATCAAGATGGTGGCTTACGGTAAGAAATAAGTGGCAAAAGAGAAACAGAAAACCATCAATATCAAAAACCGCAAGGCGGAGTTTGATTACTATTTGATGGAGAAATACACCGCAGGACTGGTGTTGACGGGCACGGAGATTAAGAGTATCCGACTCGGCAAGGCCAGTCTTGTTGATACATATTGTGTCATCATTCAGGGTGAAGTGTGGGTCAAGAATATGAATATCGCACAGTATTTCTACGGCACCTACAACAACCACGCTGCACGGCGCGACCGCAAGCTGCTCCTGAACCGCCGCGAGATCCACCGCCTGCAGAACGCCACCAAGAGCCCGGGCTTCACCATCGTCCCCACGCTCCTCTTCATCGACGAGAACGGGCGCGCAAAACTCGACATTCATCTGGCCCGAGGCAAGCACGCCTACGACAAGCGCGAGACCCTCAAAGAAAAGGAGGACCGACGCGACATCAGCCGACAATTCAAGCACAACTATTAGCGTGCCCGAAAGTTCCGCTTTCGGGATAGTCCTATGAAAGCCCCACACGCCCTCTCCCCGCTCCGTGAAGCCATCGCCCAACGCCGCCCCCTCATCCTTGACGGGGCGATGGGAACGATGATTCAATCCTATCACCTGAGCGAAGCGGACTATCGTGGCACGGCTGACGGCTGCAGCCGCACATTCGCCGAGCTCCCCGGACAGCAGACGGGCAACAACGACCTGCTCTGCCTCACCCGCCCCGACATCATTGCCGACATCCACCGACGCTACCTCGAAGCGGGCGCGGACATCATCACCACCAACACCTTCAATGCCCAGCGCATCTCGCTCGCCGACTACGGCTGCGAACATCTGGTGCGCGACATCAACCTCGCCGCCGTGCGCATCGCCCGCGAAAGCTGCGCACAAGCTACTCGGCTCCCCGATGCCATGAGACAGACGGCGGGGCCTTTCGTTGTCGGCTCCGTAGGTCCTACGAACAAATCGCTGTCGATGAGCCCCGACATCAACGACCCGGCTCTTCGCGCCATCACCTTCGACAACCTCGCCGAAGCCTACACCGAGCAGATGACGGCCCTCATCGAGGGAGGTGTGGATGCCCTGCTGCTGGAGACCTGCTTCGACACGCTCAATGCCAAAGCAGCACTCTATGCCGCCGAGGAAACCATGCGCAGGACTGGCAGACGCTGTCCCGTCATGCTCTCTGCCACCGTTAGCGACCGTGCCGGTCGTCTGCTTAGCGGACAAACACTCGAAGCCTTCTTCATCTCCGTCAGCCACGCACCACTCCTGAGCATCGGACTCAACTGCTCTTTCGGCGCTGAGGAGATGCTGCCGCATATCCGCACGCTCAGGAAACTCGTCAATGCCCACAACACTCGCGCGCGCGTACCTATTTATATTAGTGCCCATCCCAACGCCGGCCTCCCCAATCAACTGGGACAGTACGACGAGACGCCGGAGCTCATGGCCTCGCACGTCAGTCCCTTCTTGGAAGAAGGGCTTGTAGATATCATCGGCGGCTGCTGCGGCACAACCGATGAACACATCAGAGAGATCAAGAAAATGACCCTCTCCCTGCTCTCCAGCGAGAAGAAGAACAATGCTATCGCTCCGAAGCTGCGCGCCAGCCACCTCCCCTCCCTCACGGGAGGGGCTGGGGGTGGGTCATTTTCAGGCCTGGAGCCTCTAACGCTCACGCCCGAAGTGGCTTTCATCAATGTCGGCGAACGATGCAATGTCGCAGGTTCGCGCAAGTTCCTGCGTCTAATCAAGGAGAAGAACTACGAGGAAGCAGTGGAGATAGCCCGCAAGCAGGTGGAGGACGGTGCCCTGGTGCTGGACATCAATCTTGATGACGGCCTGCTGGACACGCGCGCCGAGATGTGCCACTTCCTGAACCTGCTGGCAGCAGAACCCGACATCTGCCGCGTGCCCTTCATGGTTGACTCGTCACGTTGGGACGTCATCCGTGCAGCGCTGGGCTGCATACAAGGAAAGTGCATCGTGAACAGCATCTCGCTCAAGGAGGGCGAGGCAGTCTTCCTGGAACATGCACGCGAGATACATCGCATGGGAGCTGCCGTCATCGTGATGGCCTTCGACGAAGAAGGACAGGCCTCTACCTTCAAGCGTCGCATCGCCGTGTGTGAACGCGCCTATCACCTGCTCACCGAACAAGCCGACTTCCCTGCAGAAGACATCATCTTCGACCCCAATATCCTGGCCATTGCCACTGGTATGCCGGAGCACGACCGCTACGCGCTCGACTTCATCCGTGCCACGGCATGGATCAAGGAACATCTGCCCGGCGCACACGTCAGTGGCGGCGTCAGCAACCTCAGCTTCTCATTCCGAGGCAACAACTACCTTCGCGAAGCCATGCACGCCGTGTTCCTCTACCACGCCCGAAAGGCTGGCATGGACATGGCCATCGTCAACCCTGCCACATCTGTCACCTATGCCGACATCCCCGCCGACCAGCTTGAAGTCATCGAAGATGCCATTCTGGCGAGAAGGGATGATGCCTGCGAGCGATTGATAGAAGACACAATCCTCGCTCGGCCCCAAGGGACGCTCGACACTTCGAGGACCTCTCCTGATAGGGAGGGGGATGCTGGCTCACAGTTCTCGGGCAATAGCGAGGCCCTCCCACTCACGGGGAAACAGGGAGAAGGTCTCCAGTCCATTGCATCCCGCCTCATTTCTGCCCTGCGCCGAGGCATCACCGACACGCTGGAGGCTGACCTCGCAGAGGCGCTCAATGAATACCCGTCGCCCATCGCCATCATCGAAGGGCCGCTGATGGAAGGAATGAATCTCGTGGGCAAGCTGTTTGGCGAGGGAAAGATGTTCCTGCCACAAGTGGTGAAGACAGCTCGCACCATGAAGCGCGCCGTGGAGATTCTGCAACCCGCCATCACAGCAGCTTCCCGTTCTGACGAGGGGGACCAGGGGACAAGTCGTCCCAAGATCCTTGTGGCCACGGTCAAAGGCGATGTCCACGACATCGGCAAGAACATCGTGGCAACCGTGATGGCGTGCAACGGCTACGAGGTGATAGACCTCGGCGTGATGGTGCCTGCAGAAACCATTGTGAAAAAGACGCTGGAGCTGAAGCCGGATGTCATAGGCCTTTCTGGACTTATCACGCCTTCGCTCGAAGAGATGGTGCACACCGTTCATCTGTTGGACGAGGCGGGCATCAACATCCCGGTGATGATTGGCGGCGCCACCACAAGCGCCCTGCACACCGCCCTGAAGATAGCCCCCGTCTACCACGGCCCTGTCCTCCACGTGTGCGATGCATCGCAGAACGCACCCCTCGCAGCCCCCTTCCTGAACCCCGCCACGCAGGCTGAAGCACAGGATGCGCTGACCAAGGAGCAAGCAGCCCTGCGTGCCCAGGCCGAAGACAAGAAGCATGCAGACCTCACGTCCTTCGAAGAGGCACGTGCCAAGAAACCTAAGTACTTCTAAAGCCCCCCTAACCCCTCCCGTAAGGGAGAGGGGCTCTAGCTAATAGCCCTAAATTATACATTATCATCTATACATTGTCCATTAAATCATGTTGCCAAGTATTTCTGACTCCAAACTGAAAGCCGCTGCCTCCGAGGGCATGGATGCTTTCTTCACGCTCATCACAGATACGCTGCTCGAAGCCATCGGTGGCGAACTGAATGCCGCGACCATGCAGGAACTCAACAGCGAACAAATCACGCTGCTCGCCTACAGAATGCTGCGCGACGAAGTGATGGACGGCGGCTTCATCCAGCTCATCCACAATGGTCTTGGTCCCTTCATCTTCTTGAATCCCTTTGCCAAAGCCATGCGTCTGTGGGGTGAAGAGATAGAGACCGAGGGTACCACCATCCTCCACGATTTCTCCAAGCTCATCTACAAAGGTCGCAAGCTCTTTGAACAATATGGCGAAGAACTCACCCGCCCCTGCAGCGACGAGGAGTTCATGGCGCTCTTCGAGCAATACCCTGCATTTGATGACTTAGACGATGCCTTCATCGAAGCAGAAGAAGACATCACCACGCTCATCGCCTACTACATCGATAAGCATATCGGCGACTTTGTTGAAATCAGCTAAGTACACCGTTACTAAAAGAACTTGCTAAGCATTCTCTTGATCCAGCACTTCATATACGGAGTGCTGGCTCTTGTATTCAGGAACGATGCGCTTCATCTGCCGCACAGTCTCCATGTTGTTGAACTCATGGCTGACACGCACGAGCTCGTCTATCCACTGGCAGACTTCATCGTAGTCGTATTCGCGCACTTGCGCAATCTTTATCTTATTGTTGAAGGTGGGCAGTGTAACCTCTGCATCATTCAGCACCTCCTCATACAGCTTCTCACCGTCGCGAAGTCCTGTGAACTGAATATCCACATTGGGGGCACCGCTCAGACGGATCATTCGGCGTGCGAGATCGGCTATCTTCACGGGCTGTCCCATATCGAAGACAAAGATTTCGCCACCCTTGCCCATCGTACCGGCTTCCAACACCAGTTTACAAGCCTCGGGAATCAGCATGAAGTAGCGGATAATGTCGGGATGTGTCACCGTCACCGGGCCACCCTTACGAATCTGTTCACGGAAGAGCGGGATAACGGAACCGTTGGAGCCCAGCACATTGCCAAAACGCGTTGTCACGAACTGCGTCGTCTCCTTCTGTCCTGACGACTCAGCATTCAACTTGTTATGGCGGTCGAGAGATTGGACATAAATCTCGCAGATGCGCTTGGAGCAACCCATCACGTTGGTGGGATTCACAGCCTTGTCCGTGGACACCATGACAAACTTCTTCACGCCATACTTCACCGACAAGTCAGCAATCGTGCGCGTGCCCAAGACATTGTTAAGCACAGCCTCGCTGGGATTGTCCTCCATCATGGGGACGTGCTTATAGGCAGCAGCATGGAAGACATATTGAGGTTTGTAGGTCTTGAAGATATTCTCCATGCGATCGGCATTGGTGATGCTGGTGACAATGGTGACGGCTTCCACCTCGGGGAACTCGCGCTTCAGCATCAGTCGGATTTCATGTTGTGGCGTTTCAGCGGAGTCCACCAGAATGAGCTTCTCGGGACCGAACTGTGCTATCTGTCGCACCATCTCGGAACCAATGCTTCCTGCAGAACCCGTGATGAGAATCTTGGAACCGCTGAGCAGACGTGCCACAGCATCAAGATCTACCTCAATCTCATTACGAGGCAGCAAATCCTCAATTTCAACCTCCTTAATCTGAGAGGCGTTGATGTCGCTATGTCCGTCCCACTTCTGGCCGGTATCGAAGACATAAATGTTAATACCAGCATCCACCAGCTGGTTCACCATTTCCTGATTTTTGATGAAGTCCTCACGTTTCAGCGGTGACACAAGAAGCGCCTTCACACCTTTGCGCTGCATGACTTCCAGCAGGTGCTCGTCGTTGCGATACACTTCCACGCCCTGCAGCATATGACCAACCATTTCTTCTTCATCACAGACAAAACCTCTCAGCGAGAAGCGGGTGGGCAAGCCCACGTGAATGGTCTTCGCCAGCGCTATGCCACCTTCCTTGACGCCATAGATGAATGCACGGCGCAGGTTCTTATCCTCCATCACTTTCTCATACGTATATTTCATCATCACGCGCATGGTCACCATAACAGCGGTGGCCAGCAGGAAGATGAAGAAGAGTTCCTTCATGGGAATCGGCAGGAAGACCTTATCGAAATTCAGGAATGAGCGAGCAATAAAGATGCAAACGATGCCAAATAAATTAGCAAGACCTACACGATAGACATCTGCGAACGAGGAATAGCGCAACACACCTGAATAGGTGCGCATCATCCTGAATCCTGCCAAAAAGAAGAGCAGATAGATGAGCAACGTGAAGAGAATAGAGACGAAATTGTCAGCCGTAAAAGTAACGCCACGGTCCAGCGCCACACAGAAGAAGCCAGACAACACAACGACTGCACAATCAAAAAGCAAAACGCACCAATAAGGCAAAGCCTGACGCGAGAAATACCAACTCGCTATATTTTTGATAAAGTTCGCAACCATATTTATATATGCTATTCTACCAGTTTAGCGTGGCAAAGGTAGTCAATATTTTTGAGCCGACAAGTTTTTTTTCAAGGTTTTTTATAAAAAACGAAAAAAAGATGTTAAAGCGTCACTCATGCCAATCGTTTTTTGTATCTTTGCGCCATGAAACAAGCAATGCTCTTGGCGGCAGGTCTTGGCACTCGCCTGCGCCCTCTGACCGACACGATGCCCAAGGCCCTTGTGCCTGTGGCAGGCCAACCCCTACTCTATCATGTTCTCCTTCGTTTGAAGGCTGCGGGCTTTGAGCGCGTGGTTGTCAATGTCCATCATTTTGGCGAACAGATTATCGACTATCTGGCTGCCAACGACAACTTTGGCATTGATGTCCGCGTCAGCGACGAGCGCGGTCTGCTTCTGGACACTGGTGGTGGCATTCGCAAGGCGGCTCCGCTCTTCGACACCGACAGCCCCGTCTTCATCCACAACGTTGACATCCTCTCCGACCTCGACATTGCAGCCCTCTACGCTGCCTACGAGCAAGCTGGCGACATTGACGCGGCCCTCGTGGTATCGCCCCGTCACACGCCGCGACAGCTGCAGTTCGAGCCAACCACACACCGTCTGCTCGGCTGGCAGAACACCCAGACAGGTGAACTCCGTGGTCCGCTGGCCGAAATGCTCCAAGGCGCTACGACCGTGCCTGCAGACGTCGCCATTCCATTGGCTTTTGCCGGCATACACCTGATTTCCCCACGTCTCTTCCCGCTCATGGCAGACTATCCGGAGAAGTTCTCCATCATCACGTTCTACCTGAACATCTGCGGTTCCCACAAGCTCGTCGGCTATGAGCAGCCTCACTTCCGTTTCATGGACGCCGGGAAACTCGACACCCTTGCCACTGCTGAAGAATTCCTCAAAAACCTATAAGGTCTTATGCAAAAAATCATCATCCTCGATTTCGGATCACAGACCACACAGCTCATCGCCCGTCGTGTGCGTGAACTGGACACTTTCTGCGAGATCCTGCCCTACAACAAGTTCCCACAGGACGACCCTGATGTCATCGGTGTAATCCTCAGTGGTTCACCCTTCTCGGTCTATGACCCCGAGGCCTTCAAGATCGACCTCTCCATGCTCCGTGGCCGCTATCCTATCCTCGGCATCTGCTATGGCGCACAGTTCATCAGCCACACCCTCGGAGGTCGCGTGGAGCCTGCCCCCAGTCGCGAATACGGTCGTCAGCACCTGACCACCATCGACCTCGGCAACCCCCTCTTTGAGGGTTTCGAGATGGGTTCACAGGTGTGGATGAGCCATGGCGACACCATCACCGCCATCCCTGAAGGCTTCCAGTGCATCGCCTCTACCGCATCCGTGAAGTACGCCGCCTACTATTGCCCTCAGCCCTCAGCTCGTCCCAGCGGGACGCTTGACCCCTCAGCCCTCAGCCCTCAGCCTTCAGCCCTCTGCCCCATCTGGGGTGTTCAGTTCCATCCCGAAGTCTTCCACAGCACTCAGGGTTCCCTGCTTCTGAAGAACTTCGTTGTGAACATCTGCGGCAGCAGACAGGAGTGGAGTGCAGCCTCCTTCGTAGATACCACGGTAGCCGAGCTGAAGCAACAGCTGGGCAATGACCGCGTCATCCTGGGTCTCTCCGGAGGTGTTGACAGCAGCGTTGCCGCCGTGCTCATCAGCCGGGCCATTGGCAACCGTCTCACCTGTATCTTCGTCGATCATGGCATGCTCCGCAAGAACGAGTTCTCACAGGTCATGGAGGACTACAAAGTGCTCGGCCTGAATGTCATCGGCGTCGATGCTTCAGAGAAGTTCTTTGCCGACTTAGCCGGTGTCACAGAACCCGAGCAGAAGCGCAAGATCATCGGTCGCGACTTCGTGGAAGTCTTCAATGCCGAAGCAAAGAAAATTACAGACGCACGCTGGCTGGCTCAGGGCACTATCTACCCCGACCGTATCGAATCCCTCAACATCACAGGCAAGGTCATCAAGAGCCATCACAATGTCGGCGGCCTGCCCAAAGAGATGAACTTGCAGCTCTGCGAGCCCCTGAAGTGGTTGTTTAAGGATGAGGTGCGACGCGTTGGACGTCAGCTTGGTATGCCCGACCACCTCATCAACCGTCATCCCTTCCCCGGTCCCGGTTTGGCCGTCCGCATTCTTGGCGACATCACCCCTGAGCGCGTTCGCATTCTTCAGGATGCCGACGACATATATATTCGCGCCATGCGCGAATACGTCTGTGAAGACGGCGAGAAACTTTACGACAAAGTGTGGCAGGCCGGTGCCATCCTCCTTGCCACCGTCCGCAGCGTTGGCGTGATGGGCGATGAGCGCACATACGAGCACCCCGTAGCCCTGCGTGCTGTCACCTCCACCGATGCGATGACCGCCGACTGGGCACACCTCCCCTACGACTTTATGGCGCGTGTCAGCACAGACATCATCAACCACGTCCGTGGTGTCAACCGTGTCTGCTACGACATCTCCTCCAAGCCGCCAGCCACCATCGAGTGGGAATAAGGGAATCGGTTACTCGGTGTATTCGTAGCAACCCGCATCAGGACCATTGTCTGTGCTGCGGTTGCGACCACGGCGATCCAAGGGCCAATCCACGACATAAGCGGGATTTGCCATCTCACGGATCTGCGAATCCGAGACAGGAGTAAAATCATATATGAGAGCATGCGTGTCCATGAGCAAGAAATTCTTGTCATGGGCACGTTCGCTTTGTGGGTCGTCATACACGCAACCTACAAAACGATCCACGAACTCGGCACCTGTGGGAATCTCAGTAGCCAGGAAACAATTGATGAAATGATAGTTCTCCTCGGCCTGGCTGACATCCGCCGGCAGGGCGGCGGGGTCCATCCATTCGCCCATAACCACATCATCGGAATAGCCTGTGATGACGCAGTTGACGAAGTCGCCACGGTGCAGTGCGTGGTATTTGCCATCGTACACATTGGCAATATGCAGCGCGTTGCCGCGGTTTGCATCTAAGGGATAGAACTGTGCCAGCGTGCAGAAGGTGAAGGTGGCATCGCCGCCCACGACATCCACACAATGTCCGAGCGTATTGGAAATCTCTGTGTTGGCCACGGTTACACGGCTGTCATACAGGACCAGTCCCGGGCCTTTGGTGTTGGTGATAGCGCTGTTCGTCAGCGTCATCTTCACGGGCGTCTCGTCCGTGACGGGTTTCATGTCGGCATCCTTCTCGGGCAGCGCACACACGATGCCATACGTGCCGCCGTGGATGTCTGCATAGTTCAGTTCATTGCCCAGGCTCTTACTCGTCACGGTGATACCCTGCCAGCGTCCGGGCAGGCGGTCGTAAGGCAAGTAGTCAAAGATATGGTCTGTGCGGTCGCCGCGGAACACGACGGGGTTCTCCAGCGTACCTTGAACCACGAGGCGTCCGTCAACGGTCATCCCTGCATCGTCGTGGAAAAGCAGGTGCGTGCCGGCCTCCATCGTCAGGGTGGCGCCCTCCGCCACTGTGAGCCCTCCACTCACCAGAATAGGACGGCGAGCAGAGAGTGTCGTGTCAGCCGTCAGTGTGCGAGCTTTGAGGTAGAACGCATCCTGTCCCACAGCGCTCAACGTCACCTGTTGCACGACACCGCTCTCCAGCGTAAAAACAAGCTGGTCGCTCACAGGCTTGGGGTCGTCGGAGTTCCATTCCGGCACGGTCACCTCAGCGCGTACCATGATGCTGTCGCGGCGGCGCACTTCGAAGTCTGTGACACGGTTATCCACCGTTCGGCTCATGTCCTGACCGTCGATATTGATGCGGAAGGGGCTATCAGCACCACCGGCCAGACGTACCTCTCTGATACGCAGGCCCGCATCGCCACGGTTAAAGACGGTGAGTGTCTTCGTGGCTGACGGGCACGTGGTGATAAGCGTGTCGAACACCACCTTGTCCATGCTGAACTGCAGCACAGCAGAGCGGTCGGTGGTGAATTTGTCATAGTCATCGCAGGAAATCAAAGAGTGAAAAATGAATGAATGAAAAATGAAAAATACGAATAACCTAAGCGCTCTGTTGAAACGCTTACAAATCAAAGTATTCCTATCGTATATCATCTTTTTATTTTTCATTCTTTCATTTTTCACTCTTCACTCCTTAACTTTTCATCCTTTAATTTTTCACTTTTCACTCTTTAACTTTTCACTCTTATATGTTTTCCAGAATAGCCAGCAAGTGTTTCCAGACCATCTCTACGGTAGGAATCAGCAGGCGCTCATCGGGAGAGTGTACGCCACGCAGGGTCGGGCCGAAGCTGACCATGTCCAGTCCAGGGTACTTCTCCGAGAAGAGACCGCACTCGAGGCCGGCGTGGATGCCGCGTACTACAGGTTCTTTCTTGAAGAGGCGCACATACTGTTCGCGGGCAATGCGCAGAAGCTCGCTCTTCGGATTCATCGCCCATCCCGGGTAGCCCTCGCCTATCTCCACCTCGGCACCGGCCAACTCAAAGACCGCAGCCACGGTGTTGGCCATATTCTGTCGGTTGCTCAGCAGCGAGCTGCGCTGGCTGCTGTTGATGAAGATGACACCGGGCTCCACCTGTTTGATGCTGGCCAGGTTGGAGCTGGTCTCCACGAGCGCGATATCCTGACTCATGGCATACACGCCATTGTCCACAGCCTGCAGGGCCGTGATAAGGCGGCAGTTGGCATCCTCGGGCAGCACGGTAGCGGCAGCTTCAGCGCTCTCCAGCACGAACTCCATCGTCTTCTCGGTGACGCTGAATTCCTCTTCCACTTCCGCTGCAAAGACGTTCCAATCTACGCGCGCCTGTTCCTTATATTTATTAGGAATACAAACCAGACACGTGGCCTCGCGCGGAATGGCGTTGTGAAGGCCGCCTGCCTGGATGTCGCTCAGTCGCAGTCCCCATTTCTTCATGCCATTGTAGAGGAAGCGGGCCAGCAGCTTGTTGGCATTGGCACGCTTCTTGTCGATGTCGTCGCCGCTGTGTCCGCCCGTCAGCCCTTTGATGGTCAGTCGCAGGAAGAAAGCCCCTGCAGGAGCAGCCTCGGGCGTAAAGCGGAACGTGACAGCCGTGCGGCAGCCGCCGGCACAGCTCACGAAGATCTCGCCTTCGTCCTCTGAGTCCAGGTTGATGAGCATCTGTCCGGTCATGAAACCCGACTGCATTCCCTCGGCACCTGTCAGGCCCGTCTCCTCGTCGCGTGTGAACACGCACTCCAGCGGCCCGTGCTTCAGGCTGTTGTCAGCCAGGATGGCCATCTCCATGGCGCAGCCGATACCGTCGTCGGCGCCCAGCGTCGTACCCTTCGCCTTCATCCATTCGCCGTCGATATAGGTCTGGATGCCATCAGTGTCGAAATTGAAGTCCACGTCGTTATTCTTCTCACACACCATATCCATGTGGCTCTGCAGGATGACTGTGGGTTTCTGCTCCATGCCCTTGCTGGCAGGCTTGCGGATGAGCACATTGCCAGTCTCATCGACTTTCGTCTCCAAGCCCAGGCTCTCGCCAAAGTCTTTCAAGAACGCAATCATCTTTTCCTCGCGCTTCGAGGGACGAGGCACTTTATTGATTCGAGCGAACATCTCGAACACCGCAGCGGGTTTCAATTCGATTTTTTCCATTTGAATATTGCTAATTTAGGTTAAAGTCTGTTGATTACTGCGCTCAACACATAAGTTTGATGTATCTTTGCACAGTTTTATATAAAATATAACGCAGAAGATGACGAAATTATTGCTCATTACAGCCGGAATTGTTGCGATTGCAGTGCTGTTGTTGGCCCTCAAGCTCCTGATAAAAGGCGACGCGCGCGGTCCTATGACACACATCGGAGCCTCCAAGGCGATGCGTGAGCGCGGCATCCACTGCGTCGAGAGCATGGACGCCATCGAGCGCCACCAGAAAGCTACCAAGCCGCATGCGAGGGAGTTTGTGAAGAATGATGAATGAAAAATGAAGAATTATAAGTGAATCGATAATTAAAAATTATACAACATCAATGAAGAAAATCTATTTTCTTGCACTCGGCGCCATGATTGCGCTGAACGCTTGCAACAACAAAGAAGCTGAAACAGAAACCGAAGAAGTAACTCCTGTCGAGCAGGATGGCACAGGCCTCAAAATCGCCTACATCGAAATCGACAGCCTGATGAGCCAGTACCAGTTCTGCACCGATTACAACCTGCTGCTCAACCAGAAGGGCGACAACGCCGCCAAGCTCTTGCAGCAGAAGCAGCGCGCACTCCAGCAGCACGCCGCCGAGCTCCAGAAGAAGTATGAGAGCAACGGCTTCACCACGCGCGATGAACTCGAGCGTGCCCAGAACCAGCTCGCCAAGGAACAGCAGGATCTCGCCGAACTCGACCAGCGTCTGACCAGCGAACTCGCCGCCGAGAACGCCAAGCTCAACGCTGAGCTGCGCGACAGCATCCAGGCATTCCTGAAGGTCTATAACAAGACCAAGAAGTACGACTACATCATGTCCAAGCTGGGCGACAACCTGTTGTGGGCCAACAAGAAATACGACATCACCAAGGAAGTCATCGCCGGCCTCAACAAGCGCTACAAGAAAGCCAAGCCCGCCGAAGCAAAGGACGAGAAGAAATAACCCACACACCGCGCCCCACCGTGGCGCCCCCACTCCATGAAATATCTGGAACTCACCTTCCATATCACCCCCTACAACGAGGCGGCAGCAGATGTGCTGACCGCCTTGTTGGCCGATGTAGGTTGCGACACCTTCCTCCCTTCGGACACCGGCCTCACCGCCTACATCCTGCAGGACGCCTACGACGAAGTCGCCATCCGCGACGCCGTCTCCAACACCCTCGCCCTCTTCCCGGTTACGGTTCCTGAGGGCTCTCCCGAAGGTTTAACCATCACCTTCACTGCCGCCCCTGCCCCCGATGAGAACTGGAACGCCACCTGGGAAGCCGAGCACCACTTCGAGCCCATCACGCTCCCCGACGGCCAGCTCCTGCACATCATACCCCGTCAGGCCTTTGGCAGCGGCGAGCACGCCACCACACGTCTGATGCTGGGCCTGCTCTCCGACCTCGCCCCCCTCGCTGACACCACCGTCATCGATGCCGGTTGTGGCACCGGCATCCTCGGCATCGCAGCCCTGAAACTTGGCGCCGCTCATGTCTTCGCCTACGACATCGATGAATGGAGCGTGCGCAACGCCCAGGACAACTACGCCCTCAACGGCTGCGAGGCTGAGATTGCCCTCGGCGATGCCAGCTGCCTTGCCGCCGCGCCGCAGGCCGACATCCTCCTGGCCAACATCAACCGCAACATCCTCCTGGCCGACCTCCCCGCCTTCGCCTCGCATCTGAAGCCCGCCGGCCACCTCCTCCTCTCCGGCTTCTACGAGGCCGACATCCCCGTCCTCACCGATGCCGCCACCGCCCTCGGCCTCACCCTCTGTGACACCCGTTCCGACGGTGATTGGCGCGCACTGCACTTTCAAATTGAGAATTGAAGCGGCCAGGCAATAGTCGAAATAACGTTATAACAAAATACCGATATTACGAGGCCGCTAAACCCTTGAACTCCTTGAACTCTTAAACTCCTTAAACTCCTTAAACCCACTTAACCCTTAACCCTAAACCCTTAACCATTAACCCTTAACCCTAAACCCTAAACCCTAAACCCTTAACCGTAAGCCCTTAACCCTCAACCCTCAACCGCCCCCCCCCCTGCCATGTCCATCGACACCGACCTACGCATCCTCGAGCTCCTCTCACAGAGCTTCCCCAATATCGCCGCCGCCTCCTCAGAGATCATCAACCTTGAGGCCATCTTGAACCTGCCCAAAGGCACCGAGCACTTCATGGCCGACATCCACGGCGAGTACGAGGCCTTCCTTCACATCCTCAAGAATGCCTCCGGCAACATCAAGCGCAAAGTGAAGGAGCTCTATGCCGACACCCTCTCGCCAGAGGAGATACGCGAACTCTGCACACTCATCTACTACCCCGAGCAGAAGCTGGAGATCATCAAGAACCAGCTCGAGGCAGCCCAGTCCGACACCACCCTCGCCGCCTTCTACTCCATCACCCTCCAGCGCCTCATCCGCGTCTGCCAGTCGGTGTCATCCAAATATACGCGCTCCAAAGTCCGCAAGGCCCTGCCCGCCGAGTTCGCCTACATCATCGAGGAGCTCTTGCACGAATCGCCCTCCGACGACGACAAGCAGGCCTACTTCGCCCGCATCATTGAGGCCATCGTGCAAACCGGCCGCGCCGACGCTTTCATCATCGCCTTGGCCACCGTCATCCAGCAGCTGGCCGTCGATCAGCTCCACATCCTCGGCGACATCTTCGACCGCGGCCCTGGCGCTCACATCATCATGGACCGCCTCTGCCAGCACCACAGCTTCGACATCCAATGGGGCAACCACGACGCGCTGTGGATGGGTGCCGCTGCCGGCAACGACTGCTGCATCGCCAACGTCCTGCGTCTCTCGCTGCGCTACGGCAACATGCAAACCCTCGAGGACGGCTACGGCATCAACCTCGTACCCCTGGCCACCTTCGCCATGGAGACCTACGCCAGCGATCCCTGCGACCTCTTCGGCCCGCGTCTCGACAAGGACGACACCACACACAACGAGAAGACACGCCGCCTCATCGCGCAGATGCATAAGGCCATCTCTATCATCCAGTTCAAGCTCGAAGCCCAGATGATCCTGCGCCGTCCCGAATGGCAGATGCAGGACCGCCTCGTGCTGCAGTATATCGACAAGGAACGCGGCCTCTTCGTGAAGGACGGCGTCACTTATGAGATGACCGACACCTTCCTGCCCACCCTCGACCCCGCACACCCTTATGACCTCACCCCCGAGGAGGCCGAGCTGGTGCGCCAGCTCCACCACTCCTTCCGCGTCAGCGACAAACTGCAGAAGCACATCAAGTGCCTCTTCACCCACGGCTGCATGTACGCCATCTACAACGGCAACCTCCTCTTCCACGCCAGCGTACCCCTCAATGCCGACGGCACTCTCAAGGAAGTCGATCTCAACGGCCAGCGCTACAGCGGCCGCGAGCTGCTGCATCAGATTGGCATGACCATGCGCTCCGCCTTCAACGCCGACACGCCCCGTGCCGAGAAGCAGTTTGCCAAGGATTACTTCTGGTATCTGTGGTGCGGGCAGGACTCACCGCTCTTCGACAAAGACCGCATGGCCACCTTCGAACGTTACTTCCTGCGCGACAAGTCAACGCACGAAGAACGCAAGGGTTACTACTACCTCCTTCGCGACAACGCCGAAGTCTGCGACCGCATCCTCGATGCCTTCGGTGTCGAGGGCAAGCACCGCCATATCATCAACGGCCATGTCCCCGTACGCGTGGCAGGCGGCGAGAGTCCCATCAAGGCCGACGGTCGCCTCATGGTCATCGACGGCGGCCTCTCCAAAGCCTACCACAACACCACCGGCATCGCCGGCTACACCCTCGTCTTCCACAGCCGCGGCTTCGAGCTCATCCAGCACGAACCCTTCGAGAGTGCTGACGACGCCATCCGCCGAGGCACCGACATCGTCTCCAGCAAGCAGATTGTCGAGCTCAGCGGTCGCCGCCTGCGTGTCCGCGACACCGACAAAGGGCGCGAACTCCTCTCCCAGATTACGGAACTCCAGCACCTCCTCTACGCCTACCGCCACGGCATCCTCAAGGAGCGCACCCGCCAGTAACTCAGGCAAGAGACAATCGTCTTCGCCACCGTTCCAACGATGCTTTCCATGAACTTATGAATGAAGGTTCATGCGATGCCCCCTTCTATCAATCATAGATAATGTGCGGATTCCTTTCCGCCGGTGTCTTCCAGTCTATGTTGAAGCCATATCGCAAGATATCCTTCTTCAGCCCCCATATACTATGGCAAATGCCTATCATCCAGTTCTCGGGTATGAAGACCATGTCCATGAAGGAATCTATGCTTTTTTCAAGGCTGGGTGAAAGGAATGGGCTCAATCTGTCATCCTTTCCCTCCTCCCGATGTGCATTCCACAAGTCATAAGCCCGCATGATTTGCCTACCTAAGATCTCCTCTTTCTCAGGATAGTCAATCTCGATTCTCGTCCGCGGGTCTATCAGCATGGCGAGCCTCTTCAAGAGCGAACCGATTCGTTCCACCTCTTTCTGGAAAGGCTGTACCTTCTTCTTTTCAGACCACATTGACCTTGGGTCAGCCAGCGGCAACACGATGTCCGGCTCCGTTCCAATCCAATACACCGATGCCTCGCAGTTACCCACAACGCTACACATCAGCCCTAGCCGCCTCATCTCAGGATCAAAGAAGCCGCTCAGGTCCTTTATCCTAATGAACGCGCTGATGCCCAGCTCCTTCATCTTTGCTTCTGTTAGTACGATGTGTTCCATATACTTGCAATGTGCTGATAATGCTCCTCTTGCATGAGCTAATCATAATTGTTTGTCAGACAAATATACCTTTACATCAGTATAACGAAATAGTATATATCGTTTTTCAATGCAAAGGTATAATATAGTAGCGAACACTATGTTCGCATAACAAAAAAAGAATGTAGTTATAGCTGCAATGGTTCCGTGAGATCACCTATAGGATGATAATTAAAACCCAAATAACGATTATACCACTCTTCTGGTTTCCAGCCATCTAAAGATACCCTCTCTCCCGTTTCATTATCCACGATTATCGGAGTAAAAACTTTAATCGAATTGTATATTCTTACATTACCAGTTGCTGTTCTCTCCACTCTTCCAACGTCATAAAGCGAACATATGTTATATTTTGCATCATCTTTTGTATAGATGCGAAATAAAGGGCCATGTTTACTGGGCACATCAACAATTTCTCCATCTATAGGTTTTAGTAATTCAGAGAAAGGAAACGGAGACTTTTCATCTTGTCCAAGTTCATGATTGTGAACGACCTCTATGAGATCTGTAAAACCACTACGATTCTTCTTCCCAAATAATGGTAACACAAGTAGTACTTGTTGCGGATTATTAACACTAGCCACACATACCTTTAGATATCTGTCTAACTGTTCTTCGAAGGATTTCTTTTTGAATGGTACAGTCTCCCAGTTTGTTAATAAATACTTAGCCATATTATTTTTAAATTTTAGACAATAATTCTGTATTTATTGTGTTCGCCATATCCTTAATTGCATCTACCACTTCTCCGAATGGTTCTCTACGACGCCAAATTTGACGACGATATTTCCAATATGCAGATTTATCAAGGTTGTTAAATCGCAAAAGTAAGTCATTATTGTCTTTGATACCATTCCAATATACTTCCCCTTCCTTGGTTAACGGAAGTTTCATAGCTAATAGTTTTGCCTTAAAGTCTTCTAAGTTCTTTGTTTCATCCAAACTTCTATGGCTTTGTTCGTTTCTTACTTCTCGCGCAAAATCCAAAACCTCAATTTGTCTTTTATTCATCTTACCTGAAAATGCAGACAATTTGGCTGCCAATGAAAGACCTTTTATAGAATCTATTTTCTCTATATTTGTCCATTTTGCATTATCGTTAATATATCTGATGACGTCTTCAATAGATTCAAACCTGTTCATGTAGAAATAATTAAGCAAATGCTCTACTTGAAGCATTGCATACCTACAAAACTCTGAAAAGTCAATTTTATGGGACCGAACTCCCATCCGATACCTTAGCATTTCTCGATAATCAGAAACTAGTTGCTCTCTGACATAATCTTCTTTAATAAAAGAATAGTCAATATCTGGAGTTGCACTATCTAATTTATAGTCCAGCCCCAGATATTTCTCGATGTCAGCGATTTTACGATTACTTGAAGAGTCATAGGTCGGCACATCTAACAACTCTCGTAGTCCTTTTACAAAATCGTCATTGCCAGGTTCATCAATGAGGCGCTTGATGAACTGCAGGAGCTTAATTAATTGTTCTTTATTTTGTGCCATATTATAAATAGCTCAAATCAAAATTTGTTTCACAAAGTTTAGCAAGTATTTCATCCAGCGTCATCGAGGAATGTTTTTTCTTCTTTACATCGACGTCTTTACCAAATGGTCTATGAACGAAATAGAATCTCTCTTTCTGTTGATTCTCGCAAAGAGATATTACCAGGTTTGTAAACTCCAATTTTTCAGAATTCTTGCTGATTGTTGCAACTTGTTTCTCACCATCTATCAAGAAGGAAGCGTACTTTTTTCCGTTCTTCGATAGTTTCATTTCTACTTTTGTTCCAATTCTTTTCTCAAAATCGGTAATTCTCTGAGTGTCCAAGTACTTGATGGCTGTCTCGGAATTGCCATATAAAGGAACATCCATAAGTACATTGTATAGCTTCCTCAACTTTACATATGTGGAGTCATCCTCACCCTTGACCATTTTAAGATAATCCAACTTTCCTGCTATCACGTTTTCCAAATGCGGAGCCCCCTTTTTAATGTGTCCTTTTTCCAGTTGGTAATGAACAATGAAACGCTGATAGGCTGTTGTCAAACCATACTTTTGCCATATATAGAGTATATTTCTTATGTCTTCCACATATTTTCGCGTTACATTTACTTTGTCGCTAACAATCAGTCCCGTGACCTCTTGCCTGCTCCCTTTTTTCTGTAAACGTGTTTTTACTTCATTGACCTGGAAACCTTGCTCTTGAATGATTTTGAACAGGGTCTTCATGAAACGCGAGTCCTTCTGATAGACATTGTGCATACTGCTAAATGTAATATCATCTGCATAACGAGAATATATTAATCCATAATGTGAAGCCAATTTTGCAAGTTTATAGTCAAGCTTATCGCATATTGCATTTGTGAGTAACGGCGAGGTTGGTGCTCCTTGTGGAAGAATATATTTCTCCGAATCTTCATTCACGAGTTTCATGCAGCACAATCCAGCAATTACACTGGCGAGTTCTGGATTGAAGTTGAAAGGAGGTACTTTCAGTCGTCCCCACACTCTCGCTTGAGGAATGCTTGGGAAGAAATCTTTAAGATCCATGTTAAACACATAGTTCTGTGCAATATGCATTTGTGCATTATCAACGACGGACCGGTTCTGAGCAAAACCCATTGCCCACCGAGATGGTTCATAGATGGCCTGAAATATGATGTTCAGATATGTCTGAATAGATTTCAAACCATTTACGGGAGCTGATATATGCCTTGCCCCACCGGACTTTTTTGCAATGAAGAAATCGTGATATCGTTTGGAATTGGGAATAGAGAAGGGATTACAATAAAAGTTTATCTGCTTCATAGTAAACGGAAAGCCTCTATCGCCCAACTCGTCAGCCTTAATATCGTTTAGTAAGGCCAACAAATCAGTTTTATCTTTCATGTGCTCAACACGGAGCTTTATCTTTTCTCTATCCATATAAAAATGAGAGTCTTCAACAGAACTGCTTTTCTTTGTATATCATAGCACATAACATACTGTTTGTATTTAAATTTGTAAGCCTCGAAGGAAAGCAGAAGTATGCTTTGCACGTCAAGCACATATAACAATCTAACATTGTTACCTCAAGCATATGCAAGAGGAATCTACTGAATACGGTAGACAATTTCAAAATCAGTTCTGTATCAGACTCTCAAAGATCGCTGTTTAACTTTGATTTGGAATGAGGATATATCACCTCGTTTTAACAAGGCGTATAGGTATTGAGAAACCTGAAAAAACAAGAGTAATATCAATGGCCGTTATACGCAGTGCGCCCTCACCTACACGTCCCATATGTACCGCCTTTTTCTCATTTCCATCCTCCTTATTATTTATCCAGAAATATAAATGCCCAGCTCCATACATATTTTTATGCACTAGTCTACCAGCTTTTTTGAAACCTGTACTATGGAAATTAATACTATTGCCATTGGGACCTATGAATGTAACACTATACAAGTCTCCGTATGTGTTTTTTTCCACATGCCTCTCACAAGTCTCAAATAATTCTTTCCACTGTTCTTCTGTTGGAAGATTATAATTTTCTGCTGTCTCATATGGCAAGAAGATAACTTTTTTATCTTCCATTTCATAATCAGCCGACCACAACGTTCCACTTGGCAAACCTAGGTCAACATATTCAGTCTTGTTGTCACGAAGATCGATTGGAATCTCTTCCTCTCGGTCTTTGTAACCATCACGATACCCTTCTTCATACGCTTTTGCGAGCGCATTTGCTATCACTTCGTTTGATTTCTCTGCTGCATATTGAGCAGCCTTCTCTGTCAGCTCTATCATAGTTGCTATTATTTTTTAACACTGCAAAGATATATCCCGTTAGCGAACTCTATGTTCGTAAACTACCATATTTTTCATTCATAGCAGAAATATGCTTTTCTATTTCGTTCTTGACATCGCCGTCGGACTGTAAGACGATGAGGTCTGCACCGAAAGAGGTTAGTTCACGGATGAGTTCAAAGTTGTTGATACAGTCCAGCGTGAAGAAGAGGCCGCCTTGGAGTTGGGGATATTCAGCACGCAGTTGCAGATCTTTCTCTCCTTTGAGGGGAGTGTAGCTGCCATGAATCGGCTTTGTATCGACATAACCTTTCGATGCATCACTCACCCAGCATAGGATATGTTCAACTGGACGATCCTCGTAGAGTGTAACACCTACGATGTCTTCAAAGCGGTCTGCAAGGTCTTCCGGACATTTCTCATAGTGCTTCTCTGGAAATGGATCCACTGCATTGATTCTGTCGAGAGCGAAGTGAAGGATCTTCTTGTCGCTGTCAGCAGCACCGAGCAGATACCAACGGTCGTTGTACTGCTTTAACAGGTAGGGATGGAAGTCTATGCTACGAATAGTCTCATCTGAGAAGGTATGGTAGGACAGCCTGATGACCACCTTATTAGATATATAGTCGAAGAGTGTTCCCAGGAGGTTGGAGTTCTTCAGGTAGGGATTGTTACTGAAACTTATAATCTGACGGTGGCTCCGCACTTCTGCATCTGCCTTCAGACGGTCCAACCAAGCAAAATGATCCAGACCGTTGAACTGACCAATAGTGTTCAGAACTTCATGCAAGAGCAATCTCTCTTCACGACGCATCTCCTGCTTAAAAATAGAGAATGAGTGCTTGTCATACGCAATGCAGTTCTTGCCATTCTTCACGAATCGAGCAATGGGTGCATTGAAGGGCGCATCTTCAAGCGCATTAATATCTTTCTCTATGCAGCGTTGTCCAACCTCAAGGAATCCATCAAACCGCAATCTCTCATTCACGCCATCTGTCAAGTCGTGAATGTCATAATAGTGATAGCGGTCGGACAGCAGTCTATCCAGATGCTTATATCGAATGAGAGCGTTCTTGTTCGTTGGCATAATTTCTGTTTTTGCTGCAAAGGTAATTATTGGTTGCGAACGCAATGTTCGCACACCTCAAAAATCCTTTAGACAAGTTTTCTGGCCACAAAGATACAACTTATTTTGATTCACTGAGCAAAAAACCTCAAAAAAAAATTTTTCATAAGGCTTGTGAAGCAGAAAAGGAGCGATGCCGCTCCTTTTCGTTTCGACTCTATGATGATTATTATTTCTTTGTTCTATCAACAATTACCCAATGGCCACCAAAATCTGCGCCAGCACGACGAATCAGACTGTCGCGTTTAAGGGTCTCGATGCACCGCTGTATATAACTTGAAGCCTTTCCTGTTTCCTTTACCAACTCAGCTCTGGTTATTTTCGGATTCTTCTTTATGAGTTCATAAACTATATCTATGGTTGTCTGACCACCTGTCTGACCACCTGTCTGACCACCTGTCTGACCACCTATTTGACCACCTATTTGAGTACTATTCACATTATTCCTCTTGAACGTTACTTTCACTCCGCCATAGGCCGACTCAATCTTGGGCATAGGCAATCCAGCACCCTCAAAGCCCTCACGAATTTTCTTATAGCCACGTCCCCAGGCATCAATGAATCCGGCTTTGAAAAAGGCATTGGCAATATTTCTGTTGCGGGGACGCGAGGCATGTTGTTGAAGCAACGTCTCTGGAGTAAAGCCAACGGGCAATTCGCCTTCGTTCCATATCTCACAATAGTCATCCCATACACGCATCTGGATGTGAGCTCCCGTGTAGTCTTTATGGATGATAGCATTATATAGTATTTCACGCAAAGCCTCCTCAGGTTCCATTCTGCGAGGAACCGATTATATAATGCTTTCGTCATTTCATGACTCTTTCTTTTTCTTCAAAACCATCCATTCGCCACCGAATGTGCCACCTATTCGCTCAATAACAAGGTTTTCTTTTAGTTCCTTCAGGTCACGCTTGATGGTCTTTTTATCAACATCGAGTTTTTCTGCCATTGTCTCTACGCTGACATGGGAATCAATAGAAATCATGCCAACGATGGCTTGTTGACGCCTTTTACGTTTACTGATAACGAGTTCTCTTTCAAACGGCTTTAACGAGAGTTCCTCGTCTGTCAGCTCATGGATGGAAGTTGGGGACATTTTGTCCTTGTTGGGGACATTATCGGGTTCTGTTGGGGACATTTGTCCTTCGTTGGGGACATTTTTACCTTCTGTTGGGGACATTTTCCCTGTCTCTGTGACATTTCCATAGACATTTTCGTCCTGATAGGTGATAGAGAAGAGGAACTGGGAGCCACTGTTGATCTCGATTTTATAGTTTGGATAGTAGAGCGGTGCATAGCGTAGGATGTTGCGGGTACCGGAGCCCAAATCCTCTGCCCAGTTCAGTTCGTGGAACACACGCACTAATAGTGGATTCTTGGTGTAGTTGCTGAGTTGTTGGATGGTCAACTCTCCCTCGGGGATCTCAGGCAACAAGCGCGTAGGATTCTTCGTCACAACACGGTCTTTGAACACGTGGAAGAAGCAGGCATAACCGCTACTGAAATCAGTATGAACACACATATTGCCAACAATCTCTCGGAATAAGTCCCAACGCAGGTTCTGTCGCTGCATGGTGTTGGCTGGCAGATAGAACTTATCAGGCAGATAACGCTCTACAAAAGCTCCCAATTGTTCATAGACCTGAATCAGGTTCTGACGAATGGTGCGACGGTCATCATAGCGGCTGGGGAACAGACTCATATCGTTGTATTGGGCGTATGTGCACATGTGGAATACGGCCTCGAAGCGGTAACGAGGCATAAACTCTGTGATGGCATCTTCTGTGCCAAAAAGTATCAGTGCCGCATATTTCAGTTGTAGCTTGCTTCCTTCCTGCTTGGCCAGATGTGCGCTGAGCAACATCTCTTCATTCGTCATCTGCAACCAGGCATGTGAGGGTTGTATTGTTGCCAAGATGTTGCGGCAATACTGGAAAGTCTTAACATCCAGCTGTTCCATCGTCAGACCTTCCACGATTCGTTCCTCAAACAGATGTGGATTCTTTCTTTCGAAGATTGACAACAATAGTTCGGGCTGATCGGTCACATCGATGTCAGCATCATCGTTCCTGTCCCAATAGCGGCCTTTGAAGCGATAGACATACTGACCGCAGGGGATATCGAGTTGCATTACAGTCTTGTCATCCATCTCCATGATACGAGGCGTGAAATAAGGGCAAGGAAGAAACAGTTCAGGATTGTTGATGCAGTTGATGATGTCAGCTTTCAACTTCTCTGCCTTATCGGGATTCACACCAATAACAGTTCCGTCATTCTGCACTCCTACTAGGATCTGCCCTCCGGTATGGTTCAAGAAAGAACACACCGACTCATAGAGGGATTCCGAAATTTCCTCCGTACAGGTCTTGTATTCTATCTGAGTTCCTTCGCCCTCAAGTGTCAATGCTATAAATTTATCTATTACTTTCATAATGCTCTAATTGTTGTCTAATGATTTCTTTGATCTGCTCTCGTAAGAACTGAGGCTTCATGACTTCCAGGTTCTCGCCCAAGTGAAGGGGGAGTTAGTGTAGATGCCGCGCTATCTCCTTGCCCTTCTCCGTGGCCAGGTATTTCGGATTCGGCTTGATGCCCACGCGCCCCAGGTCCAGACGGTCGGCATCGAAGCAGGCATCGATGGTGGCATTGCCGGTCATGTGGGCCGTGGTGTGCAGGCGACAGGCGGTCTTCAGCAGCTCTATCTCCTCGTCTGACACCTCCGCCAGCAGGGTTGTGCGGATGGTGTCTATGAACTTGGCCGCGCGCGGTCCGTGTTCCAGGTCGCGGCCGTCATTCCTTCGGCAGCTGTCATGGAGATAGGCGAAGAGACCCACGACCAGCGCGTTCACCTGGGGTGTCAGCAACTTCTGCCCATTCGCATACACCCGGTCCCAATGCCTTATGCCATGCGTGGACCCCAACTCCCATCGGGCATCCACATAGCTCCTTACGTCAGCAATAATCTTATTCATCGTCTGTACTGATTCGGTGTTCTAATTTTTCCTCAACGCGAGCCTTGAGAAAGTGAGGCGGCGAGGGTGGCGCTGATGTGGTTGCCAATCTGGCAGCAGACATCCTGACTCCAACGCTGCGCCATAGCGATGAGGGCGGATTGGGTGGCGCTGGATGAGGAGTGGGTGGCGCTGGAGGAGGATGATGCGGTGAGGGGTGCTGACTGCAGGGTGAGCTTCGCGTAGATGTAGCCGGCATTGAAGTTGTCGCCTGCGCCCACGGTGCTGACGGTTTCCACGGGCTCCACGGGGAAGGTATAGCAGGCATCGGGGGTATAGACGCGGATGGGGCGTGCGCCGTCGGTGAGGATGAGTGTAGGACAATGGCGACGCACACGCTCATAGACGGCATCGGCATCATGAAGACCGTAGAGGAACCCGAAATCTTCCATCGAGCCGCGCACGACATTGGCCAGGCTCATGTTCTCCTCGATGTTGGCCATCACACGTGGCAGGTCGGCGATGTGGTTCTTGCGGAAGTTGACATCGTAGTAGAGCCATGCGCCAGCCTCGTGGGCGGCACGCAGCAAGGCACCTACGACGGGACGTATGGCGGGGTTGATGGCGAAGAAGGAACCGAAGAGCACTACGTCGTCCTTGCGGATTTCGGGCAGGGGGCCGTCGAGCGTCACGGAGGCGTGATCCTTATAGAAGATGTACTGCGCATCGTTGTTCTCGTCGAGGAAAGCCAACGAGATGTGCGACTTGATGTGCTCATGGCGGCATACGTAGTCCGTGGCTACGCCGTTGTCGCGCAGGAAGTTGCAGATGAGCTCGCCGATGTGGTCGCCGCCGACCTCCGTGAGCATCGCACACGGCACGCCGGCGCGACCCAGCGAGATGATGCTGTTGAATGTTGAGCCGCCGGGTACGGCCTTCTGCGGCTGGTCGTCCTTGAAGAGGATGTCCATCACCGTCTCCCCGATTCCTATCACTCGTTGCATAGACATAGATTGTTTTTGCAAAGATAGCTTGTTTCAATGAGCGGGCAAAGAAAAAGCGTGAAAAGTTGGTTCGGAGGGCGCTAAAAAGTTGGTTCGAAGGACCCTGTTGCATAAGGTTCTCGCGCGTACGCGAGTGAATTTTGCTCAAAAAAACCTACATACCTACACCCGTGACAAATAATCATCAGTAAATAAGGCGGATAAGTAGGTGTAGGCCTTCCAGCCATAAGAACATGCTCTTAGAGTTTTTCTCACCTGTGAGAAACATTTTTCTCACTTGTGAGAAAATGTTTTATCACGTGTGAGAAAATGTTTTATCACTTGTGAGAAAAACAATCACGCCTTAGGCTTGGCGCCTGAAGCATAGGAGGCTCTTGCCTGAACATCATCAACGGCAGGAAGGTTATTTGTAGATGAAATCAACCTTCTCGACCCCGTTGCCGTAGATGGTTTTGAAATCATCGCGCATCGAAATGACGTAGTAGCCTGCCTCACGCCACTGGACAGCGAGCGCAAGGGCTTTCTCACGGTTGGCGTGGTCGCGGGCCTCATCGTCGGCAATGAGCATGAAGGCTGCCGAACGGAGGGGATTAGCAAGACAGTAGTTGTGCATGGCACAGTCGCCGCCGCTGTTGCCGAAGGAGAGGACAGGCACCTTGCCTATCTCCTGGGCTATCTGCAACACCTTGTTGGTCTTCAGGTTCTTGATGATGAGTTCATCGGTGCGGACAAGGTTTTCGTCGGTGCCCATGGTGTAATCGACACCGGGTTCATCGCCCTGCTTGCTGGAGCGCAGCACCACGTCCATCCCGATGACGTGCTCGGGAGCAATGCCGAGGGACTGCACCAGGGAGCGGCAGAGAAGACGGTCGGAACCGGAGACGACGTAGAAGGTGAAGCCGTGGGCCGTGAGGTAGTCGAAGACCTGAAGCATGGGCTTGTAGAAGCTCTCGCCATAGGTCATGCCACGGAAGCCGTTGACGGGCTTGGCTGCATAGGCCTTGACATAGGCATCGAACTCGGCCAGCGTCATTCCGGCGTATGCCTTGGCAGCCGCACGGGCGTGGATCATATCAAAATGGTCGGGCAGCTTGGTGCCGTTGCGGACGAAGTCGCGGATCTGCTGTGCGGCCTGACGTACGTCGGCGGGGGCGATGTCCTTGTAGGCGGGGTCGTCAAGGACACGGTACTCCAGCAGGTTGTACTCGAAATAGGTGGGATAGAGTTCGCCGATGAATGTGCCGTCCATGTCGAAGGTGGCGATGCGGTCCTGCACGGGGATGAAGTTCTCGGAGGTGGAGTCTGTGACGTCGGCCACATAGTCCTGCAGGGCGGTCAGCGCATGGCAGGTGTTCCACAGCGTGAAACAGGTGTTGTCAGAGGTCATCGTAGCCCCATCGTCAGCCTTACTGCTGCTGCAGAGGATGCCGATGAAGAGCACGACGAGCGGAAAGAGTATTTTCTTCATGTCTTTTTCTTTTTAATGGGTGGATGAAGGATGTATTTTGGGTGCAAAATTACACATTATATTGAAGATAGGCATATTTCATTTGAAAATGTTTGGTCAAATGCAGAAATAAAACTACTTTTGCCGTGCAAACCCCTTAAAAATTAACTATAATGACAGCAAAACAAACCATCGAGGCCGGAAAGGCCATTTTGGGTATCGAGTTCGGCTCGACCCGCATCAAGGCAGTGCTCATCGATCCTGAGAACAAGCCCATCGCACAGGGTTCTCACACATGGGAGAACCAGCTCGTGGATGGGCTGTGGACCTACAGCACAGAGGCTATCTGGTATGGCCTGCAGGACTGCTATGCCGACCTGCGCAAGAGTGTGCTGAAGGAGTATGACTGCGAGATCGAGACGCTGGCCGGCATCGGCTTCTCGGCAATGATGCACGGCTACATGCCTTTCAACGCCAATGGCGAGATCATGGTTCCGTTCCGCACATGGCGCAACACCAACACGGGCAAGGCTGCCGCAGAGCTCTCGGAGCTCTTCAACTACAACATTCCCCTTCGCTGGAGCATCAGCCACCTCTACGAGGCTATCCTCGACAACGAGGAGCACGTGGGTGACATCAAGTTCCTGACCACACTGGCCGGCTACGTTCACTGGCAGGTGACGGGTCAGAAGGTGCTGGGCGTGGGCGATGCCAGCGGCATGATCCCCGTGGATCCCTTCACGAAGACCTACGATGCCACGATGGTTGCTAAGTTCGATAAGCTCATTGAGCCGCGCGGCTTCTCATGGAAGCTGCTGGACATCCTGCCCAAGGTGCTCGTGGCTGGCGAGAACGCAGGCTTCCTGACGCCCGAGGGTGCCATGAAGCTCGACGTCAGCGGCCACCTGAAGGCCGGCATCCCCGTATGTCCTCCCGAGGGCGACGCCGGCACCGGCATGGTAGCCACGAACGCCGTACGTCAGCGCACGGGTAATGTCAGCGCCGGCACCAGTTCCTTCTCCATGATTGTGCTGGAGAAGCCGCTCACGAAGCCCTATGAGGTGCTCGACATGGTGACGACGCCCGACGGCAGCCTCGTGGCTATGGTACACTGCAACAACTGCACCAGCGAAATCAACGCCTGGGTGAAGATGTTCAAGGAGTACCAGGAGCTGCTGGGTGTGAAGCAGAACACCATGGACCTCTACTCCACCCTCTTCAACGTGGCCCTCACGGGCGATGCCGACTGCGGCGGCCTGATGGCCTACAACTACATCTCGGGTGAGCCTGTCACGGGTCTGATGGACGGTCGTCCCCTCTTCGTGCGCTCTGCCAACGACAAGTTCTCGCTCGCCAACTTCATGCGTGCACAGCTCTACGGCGCCATCGGCGTGCTGAAGATCGGCAACGACATCCTGTTCAACGAGGAGAAGGTGCAGGTGGATCGCATCATGGGTCACGGCGGCTACTTCACCACGCCGAAGGTGGGTCAGCGCATGCTCGCTGCCGCCCTCAACAGCCCCATCAGCGTGATGGAGACCGCTGGCGAAGGCGGCGCATGGGGTATTGCCCTGCTGGCCGGCTTCATGGTGAACAACGCCCAGGGCCTCACGCTCCCCGACTATCTCGACCAGGTTGTCTTCGCCGGCAACACGGGTGTCGAGGTGGCTCCCACCAAGGAGGATGTCGAGGGCTTCAACCGCTACATCGAGAACTACAAGCAGAGCTTGCCCATCGAACAGGCTGCCGTGAAGTACAAGAAGTAAGCAATCGCATCCGCGTATCAACAATGAAGGCGTGCCCGCAGCGGGCACGCCTTCGTTGTTTTTCATTGTTTGTTTAGTTGCCATCGGGCTTCTCGGCCTCGAAGAAGGGAGAGTCGTTCCAGTGGAAGTCCGCTACGGCATCGGGATGGGCGGGGTCGAAAGGTGCCGTGGCAGGATAGCGCTGCAGGTAGTCGGGGCGCAGAGCGTCAAGAAGAGGCAGGTTGAGCTGCCGCATCCCCTCGATGACACATTTCGCGAGTTCGTAGGCGCCATAGGGATTGAAATGGGTGTTGTCCTTGAAGTCGGCGGTCTGACCGGGGTAGCTGCCGGCGGGATAGTGCACGAAGGCGCGCTTGCTCTGCTCCTCGCCCAAAGCCTCGTAGAAGGTGCGTGTCATGGAATGCAGATCGATGAGGGGCACATTCTCGCGGCGGGCCACCCACTCCATGGCCTCGGGGTAGTCGGCATGAGTCTCCTGGATGCGGCCGTCCTTGAAGGAGCGGCGCTGTGTGGGGGTCACGAAGATGGGCGTGGCTCCTCGCGCGCGCGTTTCATCTATAAATGTCTTCAGCGCCGTGGCGAAGTTGTAGTAGGCTCCCATGCCCGGTCCGCGCTGCTTCTGGTCGTTGTGTCCGAACTCAGCGATGAGGTAGTCGCCCGCCTTCATCATCGACAGCGCCTTGGCCAGACGGTTGGCAGCGATGAAGGTGCTGGCCGTCTCGCCACTCTCGGCGAAGTTGGCCACGGCAATCTGGTCGCCGAACCAGCGCGTAATCATCTGTCCCCACGACGCCCAGGGCTCGGTGTCCTGATCCACGACGGTGGAGTTGCCACAGAGGAAGAGCGTGGGGACGCTGTCGTCACGCTCGATGTGAATGGCGGCACAGGCGGGCGCGTCGCCGTTGATCTCTATGGTGAGACGGTCGTCGAAGTTCAGCTTCGTAAGCTCGCGGGGCTTCAGGCGCATGGAACGGCGCTCGTCGATCTGCGGCGAGTGCTTATGCACAACGAAGGAGACGACCTGTGCCTCACCTTTCTTCGTCGCCAGGTTCTCCACGAAGAGGCGGCGGCTCTCGGCACGCACGGTGGTCACGGCAGCACGCTTGCGGGAACCCAAGGTGAGGGTGACGCGGTAGTTGCCGTCCGGCACGCGCACACTGAAGAAGAAGGGCGACGGGGTGTCCAGGTTGGCTGGCGAGTCGATGAAGTCGAAGCCGTAGTCACGGCCGGCAGCATAGCGGTCGGCAGGCATCACCTGAATGGCAGCATCGTTCTTCACGCGCTTGACGGGGGAAAACGAAAAGTCCCATGACTGCGCACAAGCCGGAACAAGGCTTGAAATAATAAAGAATAAATGATAAATGATAAATGATAAATCGCGACGCATAATTGTAATCTTTATTTTCGAGGACAAAGGTACGGAATAAAGTGAAAAGGGAAAAGGGAAAAGTGAAAAATGAAAAATGAAAGAGTGAAAAATGAAGAGAAAAAGGGGAAAATGTAGCCAAATAACAAGAAAATGCAGGTGAAAAACAAAATAATTGTACATTGTCAATTGTAAATTGTCAAATTTTCCTTACCTTTGCGCTCGGTTTTGAAAGACAGACCTGCCGACATGGCTCAGTTGGTAGAGCAACGCATTCGTAATGCGTGGGTCCGGGGTTCGAGTCCCCGTGTCGGCTCCAACGATGAAACCTCTCGCAGATGCTTAGCGAACAAGTGTCTGCGATTGTTGTTTTCAGAAGGTATGCTCTCTATGAAGACTCATTCGCCTCTTTTCTATATCCTATGGTTCGTAGGTGGTTTAGCTGCTGTGGCGCTGATTCTGGGACTCGGATTCTGGCGCGGCATCATGGCTCCGCTGCATGAGGACGGCGACACGGAATATGTCTATGTCCGCCCCACCGACACGCCCGACAGCGTTCTCCGGCAACTGAAAGGACTGACAGGCGGCTACGTAGTCACCTACTGGAAGATATTCAATCAACTGCGCCCCTACGAAGTTCGCACAGGCCGCTATGCCATAGAGCCGGGCCAGTCGTTCGTCAGCCTCTACCGCAACCTGCTGCGCGGCCACCAGACACCCGTGAAGCTCACCATCCCGTCGGTGCGGACCATGGACCGCCTGGCAGGCTTCCTGAGCAACAAGCTGATGATGGACTCTGCCGAGGTGGCACAAAGCTTCGCCGACAGCAGCTTCGCAGCCTCCTACGGCTACACCACCGCCACCCTGCCCGCTCTCTTCATCCCCAACACCTACGAGGTCTATTGGGACACGACGCTGCCGAAGTTCATGCAACGGATGCAGGACGAGAACGAACGTTTCTGGCAACAGCAACAGCGCGACGAGGCCGCCAAGGCGTTGGCCTTCACCCGCGAGGAAATCGTGACGCTGGCCAGCATCGTGGATGAGGAGACTGCCAACAACGGCGAGAAAGCACGCGTGGCAGGACTCTACATGAACCGCCTGAAGAAGGGCATACCCCTGCAGGCCGACCCCACCGTGAAGTTCGCCGTGGGCGATGTCACGCTGCGCCGCATCCGCGGCGAGCACCTGAAGGTGAAAAGCCCCTACAACACCTACCTCAACAAAGGCCTGCCCCCAGGACCCATCCGCATCCCCTCCATCGCCGGCATCGATGCCGTGCTGCAAATGGAGCAACACCCCTACCTCTACATGTGTGCCAAGGAGGATTTCAGCGGCACTCACAACTTCGCCGCCACCTTCGCCGAGCACCAACAGAACGCCAGGCGATACCAGAAGGCGCTGAATGAGAGGGGGATCCGCTAAGTGGGTTTATGGTTGAGGGGTTATGGTTGAGGGTTTATGGTTGAGGGTTGAGGGTTAAGGGTTAAGGGTTGAGGGTTAAGGGTTTATGGTTTAAGGAATTGTCAAATTGTAAATTGTCAAATTGTCCAATATAAAAGATTGTCCAATCATACAGATGTCATCCACGCTTCGTTTCCAAGTTGTCGGTGAAGCTTTCAAGAAGCATCCCATCGATGTGCCGGCGCCCACAGAGCGGCCGTCGGAATTCTTTGCCAAATACGTATTCAACCGTGCCAAAATGCAGCACTACCTGCCCGCTGACATCTTCGCCAAGATGGTGGATGTCATGGAGAACGGCGCTACACTGGACATGAACACTGCCGACGCTGTCGCCAAAGGCATGAAGCAATGGGCGATGGAGCTGGGCGCTACGCATATCACCCACTGGTTCCAGCCGCTCACCGAGGGCACTGCCGAGAAACACGACGGCTTCGTGGAGCACGACGGGAAAGGCGGGATGGTAGAGGAATTCACGGGCAAGCAGCTGGTGCAGCAGGAGCCCGACGCCAGTTCCTTCCCCAGCGGAGGCATCCGCAGCACCTTCGAGGCACGCGGCTACTCGGCATGGGACCCCACAAGCCCTGTCTTCGTCATCGGCGACACCCTGATGATTCCCACCGTGTTCATTGCCTACACGGGCGAAGCACTGGACTACAAAGCACCCCTCAAGAAAGCCCTGCGCGCTGTGGACAAGGCCGCTACGGACGTGGCTCGCTACTTCTACCCCGACGTGAAAAAGGTGGTCTCCAACCTCGGTTGGGAACAGGAGTACTTCCTCGTAGATGAAGGACTCTATGCCGCACGTCCCGACCTGCTGATGACCGGTCGCACGATGATGGGACACGACAGCGCCAAGAACCAGCAGATGGACGACCACTACTTCGGCAGCATCCCCGAGCGCGTGGCAGCCTTCATGAAGGACCTGGAGATTCAGGCGCTGGAGCTGGGCATTCCCTGTAAGACACGCCACAACGAGGCGGCACCCAACCAGTTTGAGTTGGCACCTATCTTCGAAGAGACGAACCTGGCCGTGGATCACAACATGCTGCTGATGTCCCTGATGAAGAAGGTGGCCCGCAAGCACGGCTTCCGTTGCCTGCTTCATGAGAAACCCTTCGCCGGCATCAACGGCAGCGGCAAGCACAACAACTGGAGCCTGTCCACCGACACCGGCATACTGCTGCACGCCCCGGGCAAGAACAACCTGGACAACCTGCGTTTCATCACCTTCATCGTGGAGACGCTCATGGCTGTATGGCGCCACAACGGTCTGCTGAAAGCCAGCATCGTGAGCGCCACCAACGCCCACCGTCTGGGTGGCAACGAGGCACCGCCCGCCATCATCTCGTCGTTCCTGGGACAACACCTCAGCGATGTGCTGGAGCGTCTAGAACAGAGCGCCGACGACGAGATCACATGGAAGAGCAAACATGAGATGCACCTGGACATCCCACAGATTCCCGAGTTGCTCGTAGATAACACCGACCGCAACCGCACCTCGCCCTTTGCCTTCACCGGCAACCGCTTCGAGTTCCGCGCCGTAGGTGCTGAAGCGAACTGCGCCAGCGCCATGATTGCCCTGAACGCCGCCGTCGCCGAAGCCCTCATCGACTTCAAAGCACGCGTGGATGCCCTCATCGCCGAGGGGATGGACACGATGAAGGCCGTGCTGAAAATCGTGCGCGAAGACATCCGCACCTGCAAGCCCATTCACTTCGACGGCAACGGCTACAGCGAAGCGTGGAAGCAGGAAGCAGCCCGCCGCGGACTGGATGTCGAAGCCTCCTGCCCCCTGGTCATCGACCGCTACCTGGACGATGCCAGCGTGGAGATGTTTGCCAAGACACATGTCTTCACACGCAACGAGTTGGAAGCCCGCAACGAAATCAAATGGGAGACCTACACGAAGAAGATACAGATTGAGGCCCGCATCTTCGGCGACCTCTGCCTGAACCATATCATCCCCGTGGCCACGCGCTACCAGAGCCAGCTCATAGACAATGTGCATAAGATTAACGAGATCTTCCCTTCTGACGAAGCCGCCACGCTCTCCGGCGATAACGTCTCGCTCATCCGCCAGATCTCTGAGCACACAGGCTTCATCACCACCCATGTCAGCAAACTCATCGAAGCCCGCAAAGTGGCGAACCGCATTGAGAGCGAACGCGAGAAGGCCATCGCCTACCATGACACCGTAGCGCCCCTGCTGGAGAGCATCCGCTACCATGTTGATAAGCTCGAACTCATTGTTGACGATGAGCTATGGCCGCTACCCAAATACCGCGAGCTGCTGTTCATCCGCTAACAACCCCATACGAAAGCCGTCAGGAAACCCTGGCGGCTTTCTTTATACCTATATATATAAAGAAGAAGGCGCGGCTTCACAGCCACGCCTCTTATGCTTGTTTGGAAAAATTGTAATATGGAGAGTTGGGTTTAAGCTTCTGCGGGAGCCTCCTCTGTAGCGGGTTGTTCCTCTGCAGCAGCCTCAGCCTTGGCAGCAGCCTCGGCCTCTGCTTTCGCAGCAGCCTCAGCAGCCTTCTTGTCGGCTACTTTCTTAGCGATCTCTTCATTGGTCTTCTTCTCTGCATCGAGAGCGGCAGCAGCAGCGGCCTTCTTGTCAGCAGCGACCTTGTCAGCAACGGCTTTCAGGCCCTTCTGTTTGTCGGCCTTCCAAGCGTTGAACTTGACTTGTGCGGTAGCTTCGTCGAAAGCGCCCTTCTTCACGCCACCACGGAGGTGCTTCATGAGATACACGCCTTCATCGGAAAGGATGTTACGCACGGTGTCTGTGGGCTGTGCGCCTGTCTCTACCCAGTAAAGGGCACGGTCAAATTTCAAATCTACAGTGGCTGGATTGGTGTTGGGGTTGTAGGTACCAATCTTCTCTGTAAACTTACCGTCGCGCGGAGCTCTTACATCTGCAATGACGATGGAGTAGAAAGCATAGCTCTTACGACCATGACGTTGCAATCTGATTCTTGTTGCCATAAATGTTTAATTATGAGTTAATAGGTTTGAAATTATGCTGCCATCTCGTGACAGCGGGCGCAAAGGTACGACAAAATAATGAAATGAGAAAAAAAGAAACGAGAAAAATGAAAGAAGAGACAAAAAAACTACGAATCGTTAATCTGTCAACCGGCTCATTCTTTCATCAGCAAGGCGACGACAGCTTCCAGTCCGCGGCGGTCTTCATCGTCGAAAGCCGCAAGGCGGTCGCTGTCAATGTCCAGGACACCGACGACCTCACCACCACGCACCATGGGAACCACGATCTCCGAGCGGCTCAGACTGCTGCAAGCGATGTGTCCGGGGAAAGCATCCACATCAGGAACGACGAGGGTTTGCGCCTGAGCCCAGGCGGAGCCACAGACGCCACGGCCATACTTGATGCGGGAACAAGCCACGGAACCCTGGAAGGGACCGAGGTGCAGCCAACCGGGCTCTTTCACCAGGTAGAAGCCCACCCAGAAGAAGCCGAAGGCCTCGCGCAATGCGGCAGCGGTGTTCGCCAATTCTGTAATCTCGTCCGTTTCACCTTCGATGAACACGGTGTAATCCTTCAGGAAGGCCTCATAGCGTTCGCGCTTTGAGAGCCCTTCGGGTAAGTGGAACGTGGGTTCGGACATGTTGTTTATGGCTTAATGTATAATTGATAATGTATAATGTATAATTAATGTTCAATGTTTCAGTCATCTGTCAGCTTGCGGTAGCGGATGCGGCGGGGTTCCTCGAGGCCGAGGCGCTTGAGCTTGTTGACCTCATAGTCGGTGTAGGAGCCCTCGAAGAAGAAGACGTTGCCGTCGCCCTCGAAGGCAAGGATATGGGTGCAGATGCGGTCGAGGAACCAGCGGTCGTGGCTGATGACCACAGCACATCCGGCGAAGCTCTCAAGACCTTCCTCCAAGGCACGGAGGGTGTTGACATCGATGTCGTTGGTGGGCTCGTCGAGCAGCAGCACGTTGCCCTCCTCCTTCAGCGCCATGGCCAGATGCAGGCGGTTGCGCTCACCACCGGAGAGCACGCCGCACTTCTTCTCCTGGTCGGCACCCGTGAAGTTGAAGCGCGAGAGGTAGGCACGGGCGTTGATGTCGCGACCGCCCATGCGGATGAGTTCGTTGCCCTGCGAGATAATCTGATAGACGGTCTCGTCGGCTTTGATGTCGTGGTGGCTCTGATCCACGTAGGCCAGCTTCACCGTCTCGCCGACTTCGAAGCTGCCGGCATCGGGTTTCTCAAGCCCCATGATCAGACGGAAGAGGGTGGTCTTGCCGGCACCGTTCGGACCGATAACGCCCACGATGCCGTTGGGAGGCAGCGTGAAGTCGAGGTCTTTGAACAGCACCTTATCGCCAAAAGCCTTGCAGAGACCGTGGGCTTCGATGACCTTGTTGCCCAGACGCGGACCGCTGGGAATGTAGATTTCCAGTTTCTGCTCCTTCTCCTTCTGGTCCTCGTTGAGCATCTTCTCGTAGCTGGAGAGACGTGCCTTGCCCTTGGCCTGACGTGCTTTGGGAGCCATGCGGACCCATTCCAGCTCGCGCTGCAATGTCTTGCGACGCTTGCTCTCGGTCTTCTCCTCCATCTCCATGCGTTTGGTTTTCTGTTCCAGCCACGAGCTGTAGTTGCCCTGCCAGGGGATGCCCTCGCCGCGGTCGAGTTCAAGAATCCAACCGGCGACATCATCGAGGAAGTAGCGGTCGTGGGTGACGGCGATGACGGTGCCTTCGTACTGGTTCAGGTGCTGTTCCAGCCAGTCGATGCTCTCGGCATCAAGGTGGTTGGTAGGCTCGTCGAGCAGCAGCACATCGGGCTTCTGCAGCAGCAGACGGCACAGCGCCACACGACGGCGCTCGCCGCCGGAGAGGTTTTTGCAGAGCTGGTCCTGCGGCGGACAGCGCAGGGCGTCCATCGCACGTGCCAGTTTCGTGTCGAGGTTCCAGGCATCAGTGGCATCGATGATGTCCTGCAGTTCACCCTGACGAGCAAAGAGAGCGTTCATCTTGTCCTCGTCCTCGTAATATTCGGGCATACCGAATTTCGCATTGATGTCCTCATATTCCTTCAAGGCATCCACGATGTGCTGTACGCCCTCTTCAACCACCTCACGAACGGTCTTGTCATCGTCCAACTGAGGTTCCTGCGGCAGGTAGCCTACCGAGTAGCCGGGCGAGAAAACGACGTTGCCCTGATAGCTCTGATCCAAGCCGGCAATGATCTTCATCAGCGTGGATTTACCAGAGCCGTTCAAACCAATGATGCCAATCTTAGCACCGTAGAAGAAGCTAAGATATATGTTCTTAAGTACTTGTTTCTGTGTCTGTTGGATGGTCTTGCTTACACCAACCATTGAAAAGATGATTTTCTTGTCGTCGGCCATATGATTTAGTTTCAAGATTCAGGATTCAGGTTTCAGGATTCAGGTTTCAGGATTCAAGATTCAAGTTTCAGGATTCAGGTTTCAGGATTCAGGTTTCAGGTTTCAGGATTCAAGTGTTTCTACTCCCCTCGCCCTTTGGAGAGGGGCTGGGGGGGGTGAGGCCGGAGTGGAGAGAGAGGCTAAAAGTGTAATGTGAAAATTTACCTCAGCCAAATCAGGTCACCGACCTGCGGAGTATAGTCGGGGGAGAGGGCATTGAGGGTGTAGATGGATTTGAGGCGGATGGCATAGCGCTGCGCGATGTCATAGAGCGACTCTCCGGGCTGCACCACATGCGGCACACCCTTAAAGGCCTTGTCAGCCTTCGAGCGCTTCTTCTGCAAATAGACGATGTCACCCATATTCAGCGGTGAGTTCTTAGGACGCTCGTTGTATTTGAGCAGTTTGCGCACGCTGACACCCGTCTCGCGCGACACCGTCTCCCACGTATCGCCCTTGACAGCGATAATCATGTAGTTGCGGTTGATCTTATAGACGATGTGACGGGCAAAGAAGTCACTCTCGACCTCGGCCGCCTGACGGTTCTTGGAGCGGGCGTGATGACGGCCTTGTATGTAAGAGTCAAACTGCTGGAGGTTATAGCGCTCGATGACACCGATGAGCATCTCGGCATAGCGGGGATTGGTGGCATAGCCAGCCTTCTTCAAGCCGTGGGCCCAGCCCTTGTAGTCCGTGATCTTCAGGTTGAAGAGCGAGCGGTAGCGCGGGCTGTTGACAAGGAACTTGGAGTGGTCCTCATAGCTCTCGTCGTCGGTGCGATATTTGCGGAAGCGGTCATCCGGACGGTCATCGCTCATCACGATATAAGGCCCCGTCCAGTTCATCCCCACCTTGATGCCGAAGTGGTTGTGTGCCTCGCGAACCAGGCGACTCTGCCCTGCCCCACTCTCACACAAGCCCTGAGCCAGCGTGATGGAAGCCGGAATTCTGTGACGCTGCATCTGATCGACAGCCATATCCTTATAGTTCTCGATATAGCGCCACTGTGCCGTCTGTCCAGATTGTGCGAAAAGGCCAATAGCGGCCATGCAAAAGGTCAAAAAAGCGATAAAACGATGCCTCATTCTTTAAATATGATTGATTTCGCGCACAAAAGTACTTTTTTTTGTTGAGATACGCGAGAAAAGTAGTACTTTTGTGACAAATTTCACGCAATAAGTATGAAAGAGATACAAATTACCACCCCCATACAGGTCTATAAGGCCGATGAACTGCCCGAAGAAGACCGTGAACTGGTTGACATCGCCAAGCAGATGACGCTCACCAGCTATTCGCCCTATTCCCATTTTCAGGTGGGCGCTGCCCTTCGCCTTCGCGACGGTCAGATCTTCAAGGGCAGCAACCAGGAGAATGCGGCCTACCCCGTAGGTCTCTGCGCCGAGCGCACCGCCTTCTTCGCCGCAGGAGCCAATGCACCCAAGGTGCCCCCTGTGAGCATCGCCATAGCAGCCCAGACCGGTGGTAAGTTCTCCGAGACACCCATTGCACCTTGCGGCTCCTGCCGTCAGGCCCTTCTGGAAGCCGAGGTGCGCTTCCAGCAGCACATCCGCATCGTGCTGTATGGCACGGAAAGCATCTGGGTCGCGCGCAGCGTCCGCGACCTTCTTCCCCTCACCTTCGACGGTTCTCAGCTACCATGAGGCGACTTCCCCTTTTACTGTTGATGGCACTCTTCTGTCTCTCCACGACAGCCGATGCTGCGAAGAAGAAAAAGAAGAAGAAAGTGGAGGAAGAGGGTTACTATGCCACCCTACCCCAGCCCGATCCCATCATGCCCCCGCTCAGCCCGCAGCCTACGTTGGGGCTCCTGGAGGTCATCGACGAGCAGACACAGGATGACCACTATGCCAACCATCAGCTGGGCGGCATCGATGTCTCGCACTATCAGGGGAAAATCAACTGGAGCGAGGTAGCCCGCAATGCGAACATCACATACGTATATATCAAAGCCACCGAAGGTGCCAAACTCGTTGACGACACCTACCTCACCAACCTCAAGGGTGCCCGCCGTGCCGGCTTGAAGGTGGGCTGTTACCATTTCTTCAGCCCCACCGCCGATGTGCGCCAGCAGTTCACCAACTTCACCCATACGGTGAAGCTCAAGGACCACGACCTCATCCCCATCATCGACATCGAGCACCGAGGCAAGGCTTCGCTGAAGCAGTTTCAAAGTCGTCTGAAGCTGTTCCTCAGACTCGTGGAGGAGCACTACGGCGTGCGCCCCATACTCTACACCTCGCGCGACTTCTACAACAAATACCTCTCGGGGCCGTTCACGCACTATAAATATATGATTGCGCGTTATCACACCGATATCCCAAAATTGTGTGACAACGCAGCCTTCGTGATGTGGCAATACTCTGCCAGCAGCTATATCCGCGGAATCCGTGGTAAAGTAGATCGCAGTTGTCTGATGGACAGCTACACGCTCTCAGACATCCTCCTGCCTTAAAGTTCCCGCTTTACTCTTTCTCCGGCCAATGGCCGTACACCCGATGGTAGTAGTAGTCGTAGTACTCATCGGGCAACACATAGGGGAACTCCTCGGCGAAGAGTTCACGCAGTTTCTCCGGTGCTGCGGCCGCTGACTTCAGGCACGACAGCGTCTGCTCCACATCCTCCATCTTCATGTAGCAAAAAGCCTGATAGGCGTACAGGGCCGCCTGCTGTTCCGGCACCTGTGTGCGGTGCATCAGCTCGGCGAACATTTCATTGGCCAAGCTGTAGTACTCACATTCGAAGAACGTCAGCGCCCCCTGGAAGAAGATAGCCTCCTGCTGCTCTTCGTGGTGCTGACAGGCTTGCTGAATACACTCCAGAGCCGGTTCGGGCAGGCTGTTCTCGGCATAGACCCTTGCCCTGAGAAGATCCAGGTCTGGAATTTCGGCATCGGGCTCGAAGTACGCCTGTGCCTCATCCAAGCGCGCCAAAGCCCCCTTCACATCGCCCTTGCGACTCAGGATCTGAGCGTGCTGTTCGTAGATGCCGGCTTGCTCGGGGCTGATGTCCTCGGACAGCGCCTCAGCTTTCTCAATGGCATCGATGGCTTCGTCCAGGCGGTCTGCATCCAGCAGGCAGTATGAGAGATAGAGCCAGTTCTGCTCGTTGAGGGGATTCCAGTCGATGAGCTGTTCATAGAGCTGCTGCGCGTCGGTGAACTTCCCCTGTTGCAAGAGAATCCACGCCTTCAGCTGCAAGGCTCGTTCGTTCTCGGGATCTACGGCCAGCGCATACTCCGTGCTGCTGAGGGCTTCGTCATATTCCTGCAGCCCGCAGTGGGCTTCAGCGCTCCAGTTCCACGCCTCGGTGGAGAAGGGATCTACGTCCAGCATCCGTTCGATATAGCCGAGTGCGGTGCGGTTGTCTTCCTTCCCGAGATACACGTCGGCCATGATCTGCCACGTCTTGTACCAGTCGGGAGCCATCTCCTCCAGCTGCAGGGCAAAACAGAGGGCTTCTTCATAGAGGTGGTAGTCGATGAAGACGTAAGCGCTGTCATAAAGGAAGAAGTCGCGGTCCTCAGTCACGCTCTCCGATGCCTGCTGGAGCATCGCCGCAGCCTGCTTCACACGGTCCTGACGCAACAACAGCTCCGCCCGCAGGAACAGCACCTCGCGGTGCTGCTGGTCCTCGATGGAACGACAGATTTCCTCTGCCGTGCCGATATCTCCCGTCAGCATATACTGCCGGGCCTTGAAGACTTGTGGATCTACGGCATCGGGGTGCAGCTGCAGCGCCAGAGAGATGGCTTCGTCAGCACGCTCATCGTCATGACAGACCATCGAGTAATACTCTGCGATGTCGGTGAGTTCATCAGCCTCCATATACGCCTGCGAGCCAGCCTCCAGGGCTGCCTCGTAGGTCGCAAGAAGGTCCTTGAACTCAGGACTCTCGAAGTATTTCAGGTCATCGTCAAGACGCATGAGAACTTTTCATTTTTAACTTTTCATTTTTAACTTTTCATTTCTTAAACGAATCCTTCAGGCCGACGGTCTTGTTGAAGATGAGGTGATCGGGCGTTGAATCCGTGTCGATATTGAAGTAGCCGATGCGCTGGAACTGCAGGTAGGTCAGTGCCGGCATATCCTTCACGAACTTCTCGACATAGCAGTTCGTAAGCACGTGCAGCGAATCGGGGTTCATCATCTGCTGCATCGCCTCGATGGGTGTGAGGCCCTCGTTCTGCAGACGGGCCAGCTCATCACGCGGGTTCTCCACCTGCCACAGACGTTCATACATCCGCACCTCAGCCGGCAGACAGTGGGCGCAGCTGAGCCAGTGCAGTGTCTTGCCCTTGATCTTGCGGTCAGCGCCAGGCTGTCCGCTGCGTGTCTCGGGGTCGTAGGTGGCGTAGATGCAGGTCACATTGCCCTCGGCATCCACGTCGAAGGGATGCTCGCCCTCCTCGTTGCACTTGATGATGTAGGCGTTCTTCAGTCGCACCTCCTTACCCGGAGCCAGACGCATGAACTTCTTCTCGGCAACCATCTGGAAGTCGTCGCGCTCGATCCACAGCTCGCGGCTGAACTCAATGGTGTGTGTTCCCTCCTCGGGACGCTCGGGATTGTTCACGGCCTCCAGTTCTTCCACCTTCCCTTCGGGGTAGTTGGTGATGACGAGCTTCACGGGATTCACGACAGCTGCCACGCGGGTGCTGCGCTGGTTCAGGTCCTCACGCACTGCGCTCTCCAAGAGGGCGAAGTCGTTCAGCGCGTCGTAGGTGGTGTAACCAATCTTATCGATGAAGTTCACGATGCTCTCGGGCGAATAGCCGCGACGACGGAAGGCACAGATGGTCGGCATTCGAGGGTCATCCCAGCCGCTGACGAAACCGTTCTTAACCAATGCCAGCAGGTTGCGCTTTGACATCAGCGTGTAGTTGAGGTTCAGCTTGTTGAACTCGGTCTGGCGCGGACGGTTGTCCTCGATGTTATCCGTCTCGCCACGCCACTCCTTCATCCATGTGACGAAGAGGTCGTAGAGAGGACGATGCTCCACGAACTCCAGCGTGCACCACGAATGTGTGACACCCTCGAGATAGTCGCTCTGTCCGTGGGTGAAGTCGTACATGGGATAGGCATTCCACTTGTTGCCGGTGCGGATGTGTGGGATGTTCAGCACGCGATAGATGAGCGGGTCGCGGAAGAGCATATTGGGATGTGCCATGTCTATCTTGGCACGCAACACCAATGTGCCGGGCTCGCATTTGCCGCTGTTCATGAAGTCAAACAGTCGCAGGCTCTCCTCCACGGGACGGTTGCGGAAGGGGCTGTTGGTGCCGGGCGACGTGGTGGTGCCTTTCTGCTGGGCGATCACCTCGGCGCTCTGTTCATCGACATAAGCGCGATCCTGCTTGATCAACCACACGGCGAAGTTCCACAACTGCTGGAAGTAGTCGCTGGCATAGTAGATGTTCCCCCACTCGAAGCCCAACCAACGGATGTCCTGCTCGATGGCATCCATGTATTCGGTGTCCTCCTTCTGAGGATTCGTGTCGTCGAAGCGCAGGTTGCACACACCGCCATACTTCTTGGCCAGGCCGAAGTCAAGGGCGATAGCCTTGGCGTGACCGATGTGCAGGTAGCCATTGGGTTCGGGCGGGAAGCGTGTCTGCATCCGTCCGCCGTTCTTACCTTCTGCAAGGTCTTTCTCTACTTTCTGTTCGATGAAGTTCAGGCTTTTCTTCTCCTGAGCCTCTTCCTTAATCATTTCTTCCATATCATGTATTTTCTTGATTTCTACTTTCAGCTGTTCAAGCGTTCAACGTTCCAACTCATTCATCCGACTCTGGTACTGGGCAATGTACTTCCCAAGTATATCAAATTCAATGTTCACCACCGTTCCCACCTTGATATCATGGAAGTTGGTGTTGTCGAAGGTGTAGGGGATAATGCAGACGGCAAAGGTATTGCGCGTGGGACGGCACACCGTCAGCGACACACCGTTGACACACACGGAACCCTTATCGACCGTGAAGTAGCCGCGGCTGACCATCGCCGGATCGGCCTCGTACTCGAAGGTGAACTCGTGGCTGCCCTCCTGGTCCTCCACGGCAATGCAGCGCGCCGTCTGATCCACGTGTCCCTGCACGATATGGCCATCCAGGCGACCGCCCATCTGCATGGAGCGCTCCACATTCACCTCATCGCCCACCTTCAGCAACCCGAGGTTCGAGCGCTCCAGTGTCTCGCGCATGGCGGTGACGGTGTAGCAGTCGGCTTCGATGCGAACCACGGTGAGGCACACGCCGTTGTGCGCGATGCTCTGGTCAATCTTCAGTTCGTCTGTAAAGGGGCAGCGCAACGTAAAATGCAGGTTGTCCTGCTCGCGCTCAATAGCCACTACGGTGGCGGTGCTTTCTACGATTCCTGAGAACATATGGTAATTGGACGATTTGACGATTTACAATTGGACATTTCTTTTTCGCTGCAAAGGTACGAATAAGCGAGCGAAGTACAAAATAAATTCATTTATTTTTAATTCCAAGCGTGAGTATTTTCGGCGGAGCCAAAGGTACGAATTAAAATGAAAAGTGAACTTTTGGAGCAGCGAGAGCAATCAAGCTTGCTTGAATTGCAGAGTCGTGACAAAAGTCAACAAAGTGAAAAATGAAAGAGTGAAAAATGAAAGAGTGAAAAGAGAAAAAAAGGGAAAATGCACAAAAACTTTCATCTCGCGGCCTTAAAACACAAACATTTTCCATACCTTTGCCGCCGATATGAAAAAGGAACTGAAGAAACAACTTTATTCTTGGTTGCTATTGTTGGTCTTTGTGCCAACGGTGGTGGCCGCAGCTCTTCACGTTCACAGCGACTACAGCGAAGCCCAGCCGGACTGCACAGCCTGCGTCAACCACCAGGCCCACGCAGGGCATATCTCCAACGCCTCGGGACATCTTCATGACTGCGTCCTGTGTCAGCTGTTGCAAGGCAGTTTCCTGATTGCTTCGTTTGTCGTTTTCCGTCATCTTCTCTTCCCCCACCGCCTTTCGTTCCCCAGACTTGTCATAGACGGCAGCTGCTACGATGGTGGTGTGTTAAGTTCGAGAGCGCCTCCCGCAGAGGTGAATAACTAATTTAACTCTTACTCATCAACGCTCTCTAACTTAACATTTTATGAAATCAGCATATTGTGTGCTGATGCTATTGTGTGCAAGCATGGTAGCTTCAGCTCAGTCGGCACCCGATTCGGCCGACATCTTCTTCAACCATCTCAATCTGGACGAAGTGGTGGTCACGAGCCCTGTGGGACAGATCAAGCGTAAGCAGTCTGCCACACCCATCTCCGTGGTCACACAGAAGACGCTGCGACAGACAGCATCCTCCAACATCATCGACGCCGTGGCCAAAGAACCCGGCGTAGCACAGGTCACCACCGGTAGCGGCATCTCCAAACCCGTCATCCGCGGTCTCGGCTACAACCGCATCGTCACCATCGCCGACGGTGTCCGACAGGAAGGACAGCAATGGGGCGACGAGCACGGCATAGAAATCGACGGGCAGAGCGTCGGGCAGGTGGAGATCCTCAAAGGCCCCGCCTCCCTCATGTACGGCTCCGACGCGATGGCCGGCGTCCTCATCTTCCACCCCGAAGCCATTGAACCCGCAGGGCGCATGGCCGCCAGCCTCGCCACCGAGTACCAGACCAACAGCGGCCTCATCAACTACTCCCTGCGCTTCGGCGGCAACAAGAAGGGGTTTGTGTGGAACGGACGCTACAGCGAGAAGTTCGCACACGCATACCATAATAAATATGACGGCTACGTACCCGGCACACAGTTCCATGAGCGTGCCGTCAACGCGCTGCTCGGCATGAACAAGGACTGGGGCTTCACACACCTCACCCTCGGCTACTACCACATCACGCCCAGCATGACCGAGGGCGAGCGCAGCCCCGAGACAGGCGACCTCGTCTATGATGACGACCAATACCCCAACGGCAACCTCCGCACCTACAAGAAGGCGCTCCCCTACCAGCAGATTCACCACTACAAAGCCGTCCTCGACAACTCCTTCTCCCTCGGCAACGGCCTCCTCAAAGCCATCGTCGGCTACCAGCAGAACCGCCGCCAGGAGTTCGAAGAGCACCACCATCACGAAGCCACTGCGCCCGACGGTTCACCCGTCGAGGAGCACCACCACTCCGCTGACGAGCCCTCCCTGGACCTCCTCCTCCACACCGTCACCTACGACGCCCGCTACCTCCACACCGGTTTCGACACCTGGAAACTCACGGCAGGCATCGGCGGAATGTTCCAGCGCTCGCTGAACAAAGGCGAGGAGTTCCTCATCCCCGACTACCGCCTCTTCGACATCGGCGCCTACGCCACCGCCAGCAAGAACTGGCAGAAGTGGACCCTCAGCGGCGGCCTCCGTTTCGACAACCGCCATCTGCACAGCTATGCCCTCACGGAAGAGGGCGAAGAGCGCTTTGCCGACTTCACGCGCAACTTCAACGCCCTGACGGGTTCCCTCGGCACCGTATGGCACGCCAACAGCCATCTTAACATCCGCGCCAATGTAGCCCGCGGCTTCCGGGCCCCCAACCTCAGCGAACTGGGCAGCAACGGCGCACATCATGGCACCCTGCGCTACGAGATTGGCAACCCCGACCTCAAGGCTGAGCACAGCTGGCAAGGCGACCTGGGCTTCGACTACAGCAGCCGCTACATCTCTGCCGAACTCTCCCTCTTCATCAACCGCATCGGCAACTACATCTACGCCGCCGCCGTCCCCTCAACCCTCAGCCCTCAACCCTCAGCCCTCAACCCTCAACCCTCAACCCTCAGCCCTCAACCCTCAACCCTCAACCCTCAACCTTCGCCGTCCGGCGAGGGCGGTTACCGCCACTTCCGCTACACCCAAGGCGACGCCCTCCTCAAGGGCTTCGAGGCCGGCATCGATGTCCACCCCCTCCACCAGCTGCACATCGGCGCCACCTACTCGATGGTCGATGCCCGCCAGCTCAACCAGCCGCTGGAGACCCGCTACCTGCCCCTCACCCCTGCCCCACGCCTCACCGGCGAAGTGAAATGGGAGTTCACCCACAACGGCGACCACCACAGCAGTGCTCCCCACCACACAGGCGAGAGCCAACACCACCACCGCCTCGACCACATCTTCGACAACGCCTATGTGGCCGTCAGCGTAGAGCATTACTTCCGCCAGAACCACTACTACATGGCCGACGACACCGAGACCGCCACGCCCGCCTACACCCTCCTCAACCTGTCTGCGGGAACCGACATCCTCCTGCGCAATGGCCGCAAGCTCTGCGAGCTCTACCTCATCGCCGACAACCTCCTCAACTGCGCTTACCAAAGTCACCTCAGCCGCCTCAAGTATGCCGACGTCAACAACCGCACAGGTCGTCGCGGCATCTTCAATCCGGGACGCAACATCACCATCAAACTCATCTTTCCCGTGCAGTTCTGACCACCTCCGGCACCCATAAACAACAAAGACGCAAAGAAAAATCACAATTTCTTTGCGTCTTTTCGTTTATTCCTGCAAAAAGCATTATCTTTGCACGCAGAATTCACTTTACCAACAACTATGCATATAGTCATTGCCGGAAACATAGGAAGCGGAAAGACTACGCTCACGAAGATGCTCGCACAGCACTATGGATGGACAGCGCAGTTCGAAGCCGTTGACTACAATCCCTACCTCGAAGACTACTACAAGGACATCCCGCGATGGTCCTTCAACTTAGAGGTGTATTTCCTCAAGCAACGCTTTAAAGACCTTCTCGAACTATCTCATTCCGAGAATAGTATCATACAGGACAGAAGCATCTACGAGGGCGTGTATGTCTTCACCACCAACAACCATCGCATGGGCAATCTCTCAGACCGCGACTTCAACACCTACATGGAGTTGTTCGACAACATGACCGACATCCTGCGCTACCCGGATCTGATGATCTACCTGCGTGCCTCGGTGCCCCATCTGGTGCAGAACATCCAGAAGCGGGGTCGCGACTACGAGCAGTCTATGCCCATCGACTACCTGCGCAACCTCAACCACCTCTACGAGGACTTCATCTACGAGAAATACCGCGGACGAACCGTCGTCATCGATGTTGACAACCTCGACTTCAAGAACCGCACGGAGGACTTCGCACACATCATCGACAAAATCGACGCCCAGCTCTTCTCACTCTTTCCGGAGTGAGAGAAAATGAAAAATGAAAGAGTGAAAAGTGAAAAATAAAAAGTTCCCCTTGAACTCTTGAACTCCTTAAACCCTTTGAACCCTTGAACTCTTGAACTTTTGAACCCTTAAACGTTAAACATTAAACTTTAAACTGCGGCGAAGCCGCGCTCAACCATGCACATCGCCATTGCCGGAAACATCGGTAGCGGAAAGACTACCCTCACCAAGCTCCTCGCCGCACACTACGGCTGGTCAGCACGTTTCGAACCCGTCGATTACAACCCGTACCTCGACGATTTCTACAAGGACATGAGCCGCTGGTCCTTCAATCTCCAGATCTACTTCCTGAACAAACGCTTCAAGGACGTCGTGGAGATTGGCAAGAGCAGCGACACCATCATCCAAGACCGCACCATCTTCGAGGATGCCCGCATCTTCGCGCCCAACCTGCACGCCCAGGGCTATATGAGCGACCGCGATTTCGAGAACTACACCGACCTCTTCGACCTGATGATGTCCCTGGTGAAGCTCCCCGACCTGATGATCTACATTCGCTCCAGCATCCCCACCCTGATAGCACAAATCCAGCAGCGCGGACGCGAGTTCGAACAGAGCATCCGCATCGACTACCTCCAGGGTCTCGGCGACCGCTACGAGGAGTGGATCAAGGACTACAAGGGCAACCTCATCATCGTCGATGGTGACACCTGCAAGTTTGGCAACGACCCACAGGCTTTCCAGCAGGTCACCGACATGATCGACGCCGAGCTCTACGGCCTGTTCCCCCTGGGAAATTAAGAGATTGACAACCTCTCCTCCACCGCCTCGCGCCAATCGCCGTTCTTCTCCACGAGCAGCGTCTGTATGCCCAGCTGCTCTGCGACGGCGATGTTCGCAGGGCTGTCGTCCAGGAACAGCGTCTCGCCAGCCTGCAACTGCGCGTCGTCCAGCATATAGCGGAAGATGGCCGGGTCGGGTTTCATCAGTCCGACCTCGTAGGAGCAGTAGCACTTCTCCAGATAGCTGCTCAGCGGACGTCCGGCAGCGCTGAAGCGTGCACTCTCGGCCCACGCCTGCACATAGGGGTTGGTGTTTGACAACAGGAACGTGCGATAGCCGCGGCTTCGCAGTTCCTCGAGATACTGCAGCTTACGCTCATCCACGGGATTACCCACATAGCCCAACCACGCGCCCTGCACCTCTTCGTACGTCAGCGGACGGTGACACAGGGGTTCCAGCTGCCGACGAAAGGCATCGGCGGTGATGCGTCCAGACTCCAGATCCTCAAAGAACCCGCGCTGGTGGTAACGATCCAACCGCTGATCGGCATCTGCCAACCCAATCTTCTTGAACGTCTCCACCGCACGCTCATAGGCGAGGTCAAAGATGACGCCGCCGAAATCAAAAGCAATATTCTTTATCATAATGGGCGCAAAGGTACTGCTTTAAGTGAAAAGTGAAAAATGAAAGAATGAAAAATGAAGAGTGAAAAGTGAAAAAACATAAAATACAACATTAAAGACATGAAAAAGCTAACAATCTGCCTCTGCCTGCTCCTCTCTCTCGCAGCCATATCCACACAAGCCCAGCAGCCCGCCTTCCCCGGCGCTGAGGGCTTCGGAGCCTACGCCACGGGCGGACGCGGCGGTCAGGTGGTACACGTCACCAACCTCAACGCCTCCGGCGCCGGTTCCCTGGCCGATGCCGTGAGTCAGCCCAACCGCATCGTCGTCTTCGATGTCGGCGGCGTCATCAACATCACCAACGCCAGCATCACCATCAAGAGCAACATCACCATCGCCGGACAGACAGCCCCCGGCGAGGGCATCACCATCTACGGCGGTCGCGTCATTGCCTCCAAGAGCAGCAACATCATCATCCGCTACCTGCGCATGCGTGGCGGCAAGAGCATCGACAGCAGCAAGTGCACGCTGACACTGGACGAATGCCAGAACGTGATCCTCGACCATTGCAGCATCTCGTGGGGACCCTGGGACGACGTACACATCAAGGATGCCAACAACATCACCTGGCAGCACTGCATCATCTCCGAGGGCATCGAGCCACAGCGCTTCGGCTCCATCACCGACGGCACACGCAACTGGACCGTCCACCACTGTCTCTGGGCCAACAACAAGAGCCGCAACCCCAAGATGAAGTGCTACATACAATATTATAATAATGTCGTCTATAACTACAGCATGGGCATCATCGGCGGCCACTCCGCTGCCGACAACTACCAGGACGTGATGAACAACTATTTCATCGCAGGCCCCAGCACCACGGGCGACAAGTACTTCGACGACTGGACCGCCACCGACCACCTCTACAGCACCGGCAACTACTACGATGGCAACAAGGACGGCACCCTCAACGGCCGCCTCATCACCGACTACCACCAGGCGACCGCCATGCAGCAGCCCTACTTCCAGAGCTCTAAGAGCGTGCATCTCGAGAGCGCCGCCCAAGCCTACGCCACCGTTGCCGACCAGTGTGGAGCCTCGCGCGTTCGCGACAGCCACGACCTCCGCATCATCGACCACCTCATCTCCCTCGGCACACGCGGCGCCTTCATCGCCAGCGAGGACGACCTCGGCGGCATCGGCACCGTGACCGGAGGTGCGGCCCCGCAGGACACCGACCGCGACGGAATGCCCGACGACTGGGAGCGAGCCAACGGCCTCAACCCCAACGCCAATGATGCCGCTGCCACCACCCTCGGAGGCGGCTACACCAACATCGAACACTACGTCAACAGCCTCGCCGCCAAGTCCAACTACATCATCTGCCCGCAGGCCGTGACCGCCAAGGCCACCGCCTCCACCAAGGCGCGCATCACCTGGACCAATATGCAGGAGGATGCCACCGCCATCGTCATCGAGCAGAGCGAGGACGGCGTCAGCTTCGTGGAAATCAAGCGCGTGGCACCCAAGACCACCAGCCTCACCGTCACAGGACTCACTGCCAAGAAGGTTTACTACTTCCGCCTGAAGACCATCACCCCCGAGGGCGAGTCCGACTACTCCCCCGTCGTTGCCATCAACGACGAGTTCATGCGCCCCGGCGGCGGCACACCCGCCGGCACACGCACCTTCTCCCCCGTGGCCGGCAAGCTCTACCGCATCATCAGCTACGCCACCATCCCCTTCAACTCAGGCACCACCCTCGGCGGCTCCCCCAAGTACCTCTGCTGCAACGCCAACGGCAGCCTCGGCACCACCGACAACTACGCCTGGGATGACCACGCCCTCATGTGGGAAATCACAGCCGTGGAGGGCGGCTACCAAATCCGCAACTTCGGCACAGGCCTCTACTTCACCGCCAACAATGTCAGCGTGGGCTCCGGCGAAGTCCGCATCGGCACCACCGCCACGCCCTCCGTCTTCACCATCACCTACACCGGCGACCAGTCGCCCGCGCAGAGCGGCCTCTCCACCGCCGTCTCCATGTACCGCATCAACAGCCCTGCCGCCAGCAACTATCAGATCCGCGCCCGCGGCTTCGCCGACGACTGGTTCTGGGGCTCCGGCACCCTCGACCGCGCCGACATGATTTTCACCTTCTCCGATGTGGATCGCGGTTTAGTTGACGCCATCAGCCATCCCGCTGCTGACATCACCACACGCCCCACCACCATCTACAACCTTCAGGGACAACCCCTGAGCAAGCCCCAGAAAGGCATCAACATCATCAACGGCAAAAAAGTTCTCTTAGCGAAATAGCAACCATCTAATTTGCCTAAAGAACCCTACGCTCCCCCAAAACTCCCCTCTTTGAAGAGAGAGGGGTTGGGGGTGAGTCTAGGGCTCGGGGGCGTTAGGTCCTAACGTATTCTCCGTCTGTTGCCTTGTGCGCGGACGGCGAAGTGGAGCCAGATGGCGCCGCGGGCGTTGCGCTCGATGAGGAGTTCATCAAAGTCCTCCCTGCTTTCATCGCTGATGTCCAGCAGGATGACGGCATAGCGCAGAGCTTGTTCCATGCCGCTCACCCTGATGTCTGCGGCGCAGCCGGTGAGGTGGTTGGAGTTGGCGGCACCGCCCACAGCTTTGTTCACCGCCTCGGACCTGAACCCACTGTTAATCACTATTGGCTCGTCCTCACTCCCCTCCCGCCGCAGGCTCCCCCCTCGCCTTTCGGAGAGGGGGTTAGGGGGTGAGGCTCTTTCATAGCGTTCGTTGTAGCGGCTTCTCAACAGCTCCAACCATCCACACACCCGCTTCAGGTTCTCTATTTGTGCCTCATTCGGCACATTCTTCAAATTCACACTCGTCTTTGTCATCTCCGCGAGTGTGAAATGTTCTGTTAATCTCATTGTTACTTGTTGCATAAGGTTTTGTTTTTCCACAACGAATTATACTAATTTTACGAATTATAGAGGTTTTGCATTCATTGCCGACAGCGTTCGAAGCCAGCGTGAGCGCTTCGCTTAGAAATTCGTCTAATTTGTCTAATTCGTTGTGTTTAAGATTTAATTGATTTCCTGTTTCTTTTTGCTCACATTTATCGGTGTTGAGTGTGGGAACACTACGCTGTATGCCTTATCCAGCGCACGCAGGTTCACTTGGCACTTCGTGATGCCGAGCCTGACAGCCACGACGGCGCGTAGAAATTCGCGGTGTGGACGCGGATAGAGCGAGGGCAGCGGCAGGATGTCCCAGCCGTACATGGGTTCCTCCATCTCTCGCGAGGCTCGGAAGCACACCTCCCAGATGAAATCGTCGTTGGCGCGCAATCCGAACCACGATTTCAGGATGCGGCGCGGGCAGAACCGCTTGTTCTGCGCCCACAGGAGGCGCCTCGTGCGCTCCAGCCGTAGCCAGAGCTCCACAAAGCATTCTTGGTTGTTGTCTATTGTAATCATAGTTTCTTAATGACTAATGACTAATGACTAATGACTTAATGACCACCGTTAAACCTTCACCTTTCGAAAGCGTCCTTCATCTTTCACGATGAGCCCCTGCCTTCTCCAGTTCTTCAGCATCTGCTGTACCGCGTTGTGGGTCACATGTGCCCCCTTCACGGCTACGCTCTGCTGGAAGGCATGTTCGTAAGTGAACAGCACATCCAGACGCTCGAAGATGGAATCGTTCTTGCCTGTGCGCTGGCGCTCACTTCCGGCATAGTCACGACTCATGAAAGCGTTCTCTATACGGTCGCGGAAGAAATGGAGGGCATTCTCCAAGAGAGCGTCGGCGATGGTGTCGAAGACGGTCAGCATTTGAACCGTCTGTGCCTTGGTTAAGAGCTCCTTCCAGAGTGTGGCTTTCTGCTTCAGCTGCGCCTCAGCACCGTTCAAGCCGTGCTTCTGGATGAGTGTCTCACAGACCTTGCAGAGCATCACGCAGCAGGTCATGCGCTGCGCCGTCACGCAGATGCGGAAGCGCTGGCGGGCACGCACCTTATCGTCGTTCTTCATCGTCTCCAGACGGATGCGCTCCAGCCACTCGCGACCCTTTGCCTCCAACTTCGGCAGTACCACCTCGCCCTGCATCAGCGGCAGCAGATGGGCCACCTGTTGGATGCGCTCTTGTTGGAGTTCGGTCAGCACGTGCGGCTTCTCTTCCAGCGGAGCGAAGGTGTTGTCGGGTGTGCGGGCTACGGCAATGCGGCTTTGGAAACCGTCGGTGTAGTTCGAGACGACGCGGTAGAGTGCATCGGGAGTGCCACACATCACCACATTCCACAACAGGCGTTGGATGTGCACGTTCACCGCTTCTGCCGAACGCGCCTCACGCTCATAGCTGGTGCCGTCGTAGCTCTGGCGCAGCATCACGGAGAAGTCGCTCATAGTAGAGCGCCATTTCTGCGCCACTGTGTCGGCTTCGGGCGTGAAGGAGAAGGCGTGTTTACCTTCGGTGTTGGCCAATCGCTCGGCGAGGTTGGCGACGGTGTTGTTTAGCGTCAGGCAGCGCACAGGCAGCTTGGGCTCCTCGGGCTGTTCCTTCTTGTTCTTCGCCGCACGCTTCTTGGCGCGCCACTCTTCTTCCTGCTGTTGGTACATCATGTCGAGCGCTTTCACCTCGCTCATCCAGGCATCCACAACGGGGTCTATCGAGCCCTTCCCGCTTGCGAAGTCACCTGCGATGTAGGCGATGAGGTTGAGCCCTTTCTGCTGTCCGTGGACATCGAGCTTTACGCCCGTCGCCAACGCACCAATGCAGGGGCAGATGGCCGTCACCACTGGCATCGCTAACTGAGGGCCTACAGCGTCGATAGAGTCGCGAACACCCTGGGGCATGCGCTTAATGGACAATTGAGAATTGAGGGTTGATAGTTGTTCGCTCTCCGCATCCGACGCCTCACCGACATCTTCCAATTGTCCATTTTCAATTTTCAATTTTTCATTCAAAATGCTCCTCAGCATTTTGCTAACCCCCTTCACCGGCTCTTTGCAGGCGCTATCTACGATGCTGCGCAGCTCCGTCTCACTGAGCCCGTAGCGCGGCATGATGGCCATCAGCACATCCTTCTTGTTGTCGCAGATCGCGCGCAGGTTCACCGCCAGCTGGTACAGCCTCACATTGCGCTCACCCTCGGCAGGTTCCCCGCCCGTAGTAGCCAAGAAAGCCTGGATGATGTCACTATACAGAATGCCGCGATAGGAAAGAGAGGTGGCCCCCTCTAAATTGTCCGTCCTCAGCATAGGAGATATGCTTCGGTCGCTCCGGGCTGATTGACATTCAGTCAATCCGCTATTTCCTTCGCTACCCCGAGGGGAGACTTCAGATTTTTCACTTTTTAATTTTTCACTTTTCACTTTCTCGTCCCACGGACGATAGTGCTTATTCACCTTCTTCGCCCCTTCGGGTACCTCCTCCAGGCCCTGTGCCTCGCGCTCCTTCAGGCGGCGGAACTCTTCGGCACCCTCCTCAGCGCTCAGCGTCTCCGTGAAGATGGCATCGTCCAGATAGAATAGGTTGTCGGGCGTTGCAGGCCCCGTGAACATCACGCGCTGCTCATCGTGCGTAGAGGTGTCCATCTCCGTCTCTGTCAGCGTGGCGATTCGCACTTGGTTCTCCAGAATCGTCTTGCCCAACTCACGGCGGAATACCCCGTGCAGGCCGTAGTTTGCCGACCCCGACAGCTCCAGTAGCCCCAGTTCCGTTGCCATCGCCAGTAACTTCTCCTTGATGCGCTGTTGCTCCTCGGGACTGCTGCAGTCAATGTCGTGGGAGAATGTCGAGGCCGCATGATGGCAGCCCTTTAGCACCCCGTCGGGCAGCTGGTCGTTGTAGTTGAACTGCAGCTGACGGCCTTTTGCCTTCTGGTCGCCGCCGCGAGCGCAGAGGAAGTTCTTCACGTTCTCGTCCGCGTTCCTCATGCCGCAATACGTCTCTCTGTTCGTGACGAGGCGGGCTACCTTGTGCCCGCTCCCGTCCATGTAAATGAGATTCACCATACCTCTTACAGCTTATAGATGATATTTCTCAGCACCTTCTGCGCAATCGCGCCCGCCTGGCTCACCAACTGCTCCGGCAGCTCGTCCACCAACTCCTCAGGCAACGTGAACACGAAGTAGAACTTCCCATCGCGCCCCAGCGACAACGAGCAGTTGTCGTCGCGGAAGATTGCCTTGTTGCGGACGCGTTTCGGCAGCTCCGTCACGTACACGTTGCCGTCGCGCATCACCTGTACTTTACACTTGGCGGCATAAGCCTCCATCTTCACGTCCTCGCCGCACATGAAATCAGCGGTGTGGAGTCCGTTCTTCAGTTCGCCGAAGGTCATCAGACCATCGACAGAAATATGCTTGCTTGATTTTTTCTTTGTAGCCATAATTCTGTAGTTTGTTTAGTTGAGTCCTCGGGAGGAGCGAAGTAGTTAGTTGTCGACATTTAAACCGGTACTCTTCCCTCACTCAGCCGTCAAACTCAGAATTGATTGAAATTAAATACTTGTGGTGTTTAGTTATCAGCTGTTCAGTCGGAACACATTGATGTCGTTATAGACTTTGCCGTTGTATTCGCGGGTGCGAATACCGAAGAACACGTCCACGTGCTGTCCCACACTCAGCGGTGTCGCAGGAATCTTGTCGTTGAACAAGTCTAGTGCCATCTCGTTGGGGAACATGATGCTGGGGTCATCCTCCATCACCACGATGGTCAGTTTGCGCCACTGTCCGCCCTGTTGGGTCTGCCCCTCCTGGAGAGGCATCACCCGTGTAATCTTTCCAGAAATTTTCATTGTCATTTGTTTGTTTTACGTCGCTGCCTTTTCAGCGACTTTTTTAAGTTTACGATAATAATTGTTTGTTTTTGTTTCTCACATGTAATGCCCACGAATTAGTTCCATGTAATGCCCATTAATATTTTTGACCATTATATGTACCCATTCTTGAAGTGTCAAGCGTCGCAAGCGCCGAGCGCGTGGTCATTCGTGTGAAAGATGTATTCACGCGGCCTACCGCGTGGTTCTTTTACCCAACATGTCATAGAGCACCGTCAAACGCTTTGTTTTGTTTGACAGTGCAAAGGTAAGGACATAAAAAAGCCCCCGAAAGGACTTCAGGGGCAATACGGAACAAAAAACGGAACTCTGGAACTGAATCCTGAACTATCTTCACGGCAGCACCTCTCGGAACTGCTCCAGCAGGTGGAGAGCACGACCCTTGGCACCAATCTCTCGCCAACGCTCCACAGGCTTTTCCAGATAAGGGTTGTTGCGGAAAGCATCTGAGAGTGTGCCCGCCTTACAGCGATAATCTAGGTGCAGCTCGTCGGCAATGCTTTCTATCTCACGCTCAAACTCAGCCATATTATTCGCGTAGCCCCAGTGGTCACGCAACTCACAAAACAGCACCGCATACGCACTCGCGCCCCACATATACTGCTGCACCGCGGCAGCAGCCTTCGCCAGCGCCTCGTGCGACAACCCATCACCCTCGGCTTCGCGCGCCGCGTGTTCCTGATACACCACCTTCGCGCCACTCTCCACGACACCGATTACCTGTACGTTTGTTAGCTGTGCGCCGTTGAACATCCCTTGCAACAGCTGCATCTTCTCTGCGCTCGTCATGCCACCTCCTCCTTATTACTATAGTCGTGAATCACCTTTGCGCCCGATTCCGCACTAAGGATAACCTGGTCTGCATGCGCAATCGCAGGCACCTTCGGCTCAGGACGCTCATCATCGAGCGCATCCAGCGTCGCCTCAACGTCTGCGGGGAATGTGATACCATTGGAGATGGCCAGCTCCAGCACCATCTCCTTCACCGCCACGCGCTTCTCCAGGCGTTTTTGTTTCGATTTTTTCACAAACGTGCTCAGCGCCTTCAACAACTCATCCTGCGATGCTTTACCAGCCACGCTGGCAGAGAGCTTCTGCATCTCCTTCAGTTGCATCTCCAGCTTCGCCTCCCGCTCGTTGGACTCTTGTAGCTGCTCGCGCAGCGCCTCAACCTCCTGCTGCAAGCGGTCTCGTTCTGCCAGAATCTCGTCTGTAACCTCCATCATTTTCAAGAAGTTGTTCAAGTCTGCCACCTTCTCTTCCAATTCTTCGCGCTCGCGCTCCAGACCCCGTCTGGCATCGCGCATCATCTCGCTGTAGTCAATATAATTAAAGTCGTTCATGAGTTAAAAATCGATATAATGGTGAGTGAAAATTAGTTAGTTCTCCTGCCCTTCAAGCAACCCATTTTTGTGCGGCGGAAAACGAGGCAAAGTTACAAACTTTTTCCCAAACTCCCACCATCATCCGCCTATTATTGTATGTTAAAAATACGCGCAAAAAAAGATGTGCCTCATAATGAAGCACATCCGAGATTTTTGCCGCCTTGTTTCTATTCTTGAAGTCGTCTTTTCTGGCAATATTGCCCCCTAATGTAAAAAGCGACACATTATTTATATAGGAATGCCATCTATACAGCAAGAAAAACGCTATTATTTGCCAATGAAACTTAATTTCAACACTTAAAGTATTGTTGTATGAAAGAAATTTTGTATCTTTGCGGTCGGAAATATTTGTTATCATTCCGACCATAATTTATATACAAAATCAATGGAGAATGCAGTAGTACAACAGATTAGGAAAAGGATTGCTCGCAGTAAGTTTGGCGAGATATTCTTTGTTTCTTCTTTTCCCCAATATGATGTCGAGTACGTCACAAAACTACTCGCCATCTTTGAGAAAGAAGGATTGATTACACGAATAGCCAAAGGTGTGTATGTCAAGGCACGTAAGACACGTTTTGGCATCCTTTACCCTTCGGCTTACGAATTAGTGAAAGAAATTGCTAAACGAGATAAGGCAAAAGTCATACCAACTGGAGCCACAGCCGCTAATCGCTTAGGATTCTCAACGCAAGTACCCATGAATACCATTTTTCTGACGACTGGGTCTGGGCGAAAATTGAAATTAGGGAATCGGACAGTGACTCTGAAGCATGGGGCACCTAAGAACTTTGCATTCCGAGGACGTTTGATGCCAGAATTGGTACAGGCATTACGCAACATTGGTGAGCATAACATCACTCAGGATGTTGAAGCGAGGATTGGACAACTGTTCTCGGAAACTCCTGAGACTGACACCTTAGAATATGATTTGTTGTTGGCTCCTGTATGGATGCGACAAGTTATAAAGAAAGGAATAAAGCAATGAGCAAATGGATTGATTTCTCGCTCGACGAGCGAAAGGCGATGATACAAGGTGTGGTCGAGGCACGGCAAATAGATGAAGCTGCTGCCGAGAAGGACTGGTGGGTAACGGCAGTGTTGTATGCCCTTTTTCACTCTAGTGTATCAGAATATCTGTTATTCAAAGGTGGTACGAGTCTCAGTAAAGGCTGGGATATCATCAACCGATTCAGTGAAGATATTGATTTAGCATTGAGCCGCGACTATTTTCTGAACGTCAAGCAACTCTCTTGTGCAAGCTGCACCAGTAATACGCAAATACATAATTTTCGAGAGAAAGGACAGGACTTCCTGTTTGGCGAGTTCAAAGACGAGTTATCGGCGAAACTTGTCGAAATGGGGCTTGAAGTAACAGTTCTCACAGACAATGACATATCCAATGAAAATGGTGAGCCAAGAAAGGTTCCACATGACAAAGACCCTTCTGTGCTTTACGTTCAATACCCCTCACTCTACGATAGCCAAGCCGCATATGCAATACCAACGGTTAAAGTAGAGATTAGCGTGTTGTCAATGTCCGAGCCTTACGAAATGAGAAGAATTTCATCACTTATAGAACAAACGTTCAAGGATGAAGATGTGGATTCCGACCTCGTCCAGACAATCCGCACTGTCAGTCCCGCCAGGACTTTCTTGGAAAAAGCTTTCCTCTTGTGTGAAGAGTTCCAAAAGGACCAACCGAGAACGCACAGGATGACACGTCATTTCTATGACTTGGAGAAGCTGATGCAGACCCCATATGCAGAAATAGCTCTTAATGATTTAGTGCTCTATCATGAGATTGTGGAACATCGTCGCAAGTTCTATCATGTTGGTTATGTGGATTACGACAAGGATCTACCTGCCAATATTCAGATTGTGCCAAGTGACGAACTGATGTCTGCTTATGAAGCAGACTACAACGAGATGAAAGAAAGTTTCATTTACGGTAAGTCACTTACCTTTGCCGATATGATGAAGAGAATAAGGGTGCTACAAGAACTCTTTAGGGCACATCAACATGATAATGCTTAGTGTAACGATTATTAGGTAAGCATCAAAACAGTTGTTTATGATACACAAGGACCTATACATAATTGGTAATGGCTTTGACCAACACCATGACATTCAATGTAGCTTTCTGAATAGTAAATGATAACGTAAAAGTATACCAAATAATAATTTAAAAGTATACCACTCCGACCGAGTGCTGCAAAGGTACAAACTTTTTCTCAAACTCCCACCATCATCCGCCTATTATTATATGTTAAAAATTGCGTGCAAAAAAACACTATTTCCCCGTTCGCCTCATCTTTGCTGCATGAGGTAAGGATGAACATCGTGAAGCCCAGCTACAAGGCCGAGACTGCCATCCAAGAATAATGTTTCATAGGTAAGTTTATGATTGATTTCTGAGTGCAAAGATACAAAAAAGGTGAGACATGAAAGAATGGAAAGTAAAAAATGATGGGTGGACGGGGGAGATAGGCCTCATTTTCACACAAAAATCGCCTGCATCAGTGTGTTGATGCAGGCGATGTGCTGTGTCAGGGTACATCCCCTACTCGCTCCAGTCGTCGTCCCAGTCCACGGTATTGCTCTTCACGCGGGCGGACTGAGTGCTGCTGCCGCCACCGAAGCTGATGGCGTCGCCTTCGTCGAGGTTGGTGCTGACACGATTTACTGGGCTGCTGGTGCAGATGATGCTATGCTGCTGTAGCGTGACCACCATCATGGCGGGCTGCAAATATGTTTTCTTCATTGCTGTGTCCTCCTTATTACTTAATGATTGTCTTTTTGCCATTGTTGATATAGATGCCGCGCTGAGTCGGCTTGCCGTCGAGCTTGCGGCCGTCGAGGGTGTACCACGCATCGGAACCATTAACCGTGAACCCTGAATCGAGAACCGAAATAATTCCCGTTGCCTCGTCGTCGCCGAAATTGAGTTTGAAGGCGCGGACGCCGGCCTGATTGGAATTGGAAGACTCGCCGGCGGTGAGGCCCTTCAGCCGGAAGTAGCCGCGGAAGGCGTTCACCGTGAAGTTGCTGGCCGTAGGATAGTATAGCTTGTTGTCGGCGCCGAGATAGAGGTTGGTCTTCTCGTTGGTGTAGATGCTGACGGGGCTGTAGGTGCCAATGAAATCGACATAGTCAGTCGAGACATTGGCAGTGCCTTTGCTGATGATGACGCCGGAGAACGCGGGATTCACGAAATCCGGGAGAATCGAGGCGACATCAACACTTCCTGAGCCTGTACCTGTGTATGTGTGATTATTAACAATGGCACCCTCCACACCGCCGACGGTCACGGTGCCACAAAAGCATTCTTCGCCCGCGCCAATGCTGTTGGGAGCCGAGTTCCCCTTGGTAGCAGTGACCTTGGTCACACCGTCGGTGATGGTGATGGTGCCGCAAGATGTCTGATAGCCGCCGCCGATGCCCGCTGCATATTCGCCGCCCGTGGCATTGATGGTGCCCCCCTCAATGACGATGTTGCCGCAGGATATCCTATAACCGCCGCCTATGCCTGCTCCATAGCCGTTACTGCTGGCGTTGAGTGAGCCGCTGCCCTTGATGGTCAGTGTTGATCCGCTTGGAACGTAGATACCAGAATAGTTCTCATAGAAACCCCTCACGGTGTTCGTACCCTTGAGGAAGATGGTGGCATCGCCTGAGCAGTTGATGCCCGCCCAGAGGCAATTATTTGTGTTCTCGCCGTTGATGGTCACATCCTGGAGTTTCACCGTGGCACCGTCGGCAATCGATATCTTGTAGTTGCCGCCAAGCGTCCCTGTCAGCGTCTCTCCGTCCTGCGCCGTGTAGTTGGCGGTCAGCGTTGAGAGGTCCACGACGTTATACTCCCACTTCACGATATACGGCTTGCCTGCCTCTATGCTGGTCACGTCGTCGGTGAAGTTCATCGTCAGCGTGCCGCCCGTGAAGCTGGTCGATGCGAGGGTCTTCACCGTGGCGCCCTCCAAGGGTGTGTCGGTGAAGCTGTCCAAGTTGAACGGCAGACACAGCGTGTTCCATGCGCCGTCATTGTAGAGCGTGCGGTCAGTGAGCGTCACGTCGGCGAAGTAGCCGTTGGCACCGCTGATGGTCGTGCTATTGTCGGCGTTGTCAGCCAGACTGACAGTGGTGGAAGCCACATAGTATATGCCGCCGAAGAGAATGCCGTTCTCATAAACCGTCATCGTGCCGTAGTTATGCTCCAGGTTGCCAAGATTTGGCGGGGCACTGACGAAAGCGTAAGCCTGCTTGGCTCCGCTGACGGTGCAGGCATGGGAGGGCGAGCCTATCTGCGGTGTCACATAGTAGCAGTTGTCGATGGTGCCACTGCCGCCCTGCAAGCCCATGGGGTGCAGCTTGCTGATGCCTGTGTATGTGCCTGCCTCTAAGCAGTTCTCCAGTGCCGGTGTGCTGCTGTCGCTCCAGCCCCAGATGACGCCGACGTTGGGATCGCTGTTGGAGTTCATCGTGCCAGCGAAGACGCAGCCGCGGATGGTGGTCGCCGAGCTCTTACCATGACCGATGATACCGCCGGCATAGTCGGTGTTGACGTTGAGCGTAGCCGTGACGGTGCAGTCCTCAATGAGGTTCTTGCCCTCGCCTTCGCTGTCGGCAAAGCCCACGAGGCCCGACATGTGGCGCTGGTTGGAGGTGATGGTGCCCGCCACGGTGAGGTTCTTGATGGTGGCGTTCTTGATGTAGCGGAAGGGGGCTGCG
>CACZCZ010000019.1 GCA_902779845.1 uncultured Bacteroidales bacterium
GACAGCTGTTGCCGTCGGCAACGCCACCATCACCGCTAGCACTACCGACGGTACAGACCTCAAAGCGACCTGTGCAGTGACAGTGTTCAAACTTGCCACTTCTATAGTTTTGAACAAGCCGGAGGCCACTCTGGAGGCTGGTTCGCAGGAGCAACTGACCGCTACCGTACTTCCCAGTGATGCCGCGCAGTCGGTCACCTGGACTTCGTCAGATCCCAGTGTTGCTAGCGTTGACAAGAACGGCCTTGTGACAGCTGTTGCCGTCGGCAACGCCACCATCACCGCCAGCACTACTGACGGTACAGACCTCAAGGCGACCTGCGAAGTGACGGTGATACGAGAGGATCTTACTGGAAAATGCGGCGAAAACCTTGACTACGTATTTTCCGACGACCGTGTCCTTACGATTTCCGGTGCGGGTGCGATGTATGACTATGGCGACAATAACCAAACTCCATGGGATAGTTATAGTGAATCTATTTTGTCTGTGATGATTGGCAACAGTGTGACGAGCATCGGCAACTGCGCCTTCCGTAATTGCTCCGGCCTTACGTCCATCGTTATACCCAGTAGCGTGACGAGCATCGGGCAGAATGCGTTTAGTGGTTGTGATTTTAGAACGATCGTGTCAAAGGCTGTAAGCCCAACTAACTATAGCCTTGAAGATGTAGGATTCTCTGCAGAGGTATTTGATTACACGGTGCTTTATGTGCCTGAAGATGCTTATTGGGATTATGTATTGAGCAGCGATTGGTCTCGTTTCTCTCACATCAAAGAGTGTGCAACAACGGAAGTGCAAGCCCATCAGACCTATATGATAGCCGAAGCTGATGGTACAAATTACACGGTTTATAACAGTAGTCTTGAAACACTTGAAGTGAAGGAATCAGCCCTACTAGTGGATGAAACATCGTTGGGCTGCAGTTGGGTGGCAGTACCCTATGGTAACGGTTATGCCTTGATGAATCTCGGTGCAGAGAAATATGCCGATATTGATGCCGAAGGACATATAAGTCTGTCTGATAGTCCAAAAACTCTGGATATTGAGTTCCACGATGGGATGCCCACAATCAATGGACATGCGTTGATGATGGTAATCAATGATAAGGTTACGGAGGTCGTTAACTTGCGTTACACGCCTGACGCCAACGCTTCTATCTATGACCTCAGCGGACGCCAGTTATCCAAGAAACCCGCAAGAGGATATTACATCCGAGGTGGGAAGAAATACTATGTGAAATAGCCTGCATGAGACATCTCAGCTGACATAGAGAAACATCATCCTATCACCAAAACGAGGGCGTACCAATTTGATACGCCCTCGTGAAATAATGTAAGTTATTTTCACAAATATAGGGTTGTGCTTTAACCTTTGATGAGGCAGTGGCCGGTCATGTCGGCGGGCTGCTTCAGCCCCATGATGTGGAGGATGCTGGGGGCCACGTCGGCCAGAATGCCGTTCTCGACCTTGGCGCTCTTGTTCTCCGTGATGTAGATGAAGGGAACGGGGTTGAGACTATGGGCGGTGTTGGGCGTGCCGTCGGGGTTGAGGGCGTTGTCGGCGTTGCCGTGGTCAGCGATGATGATGACCTCGTAGTCACCTGTGGCCTTGGCGGTCTCCACGACTTCCTTGACGCAGGCATCGACAGCGACAACGGCTTTCTCGATGGCCTCATAGACGCCGGTGTGGCCGACCATGTCGCCGTTGGCGAAGTTGACGACGATGAAGACGTACTTGTCCTCCTTGATGGCAGCGACGAGCTTGTCCTTGACCTCGTAGGCGCTCATCTCGGGCTTGAGGTCGTAGGTGGCCACCTTGGGGCTGGCAACGAGGATGCGGTCCTCGCCCTCGTAGGGCTGCTCGCGGCCGCCGTTGAAGAAGAAGGTGACGTGGGCGTACTTCTCTGTCTCAGCGGTGTGGAGCTGCTTGAGGCCCTGTTGGCTGACATACTCGCCGAGGGTGTTCTCCACGTTCTCCTTGGGGAAGAGGATGTGCACGCCCTTGAAGCTGGCGTCGTAGGGTGTCATGCAGTAGTACTGCAGGCCGGGGATGGTCTTCATGCCCTGCTCCGGCATGTCCTGCTGGGTGAGCACGATGGTGAGTTCCTTGGCGCGGTCGTTGCGGTAGTTGAAGAAGATGATGACATCGCCCTCCTTGATGGTGCCGTCGATGTTGGCGTTGTTGATGGGCTTTACGAACTCGTCGGTGACGCCGTCGGCGTAGCTGAGTTCCATGGCCTCCACCATGTCCTTGGCCTGGAAGCCTTCGCCGCTGATGAGCAGGTCGTAGGCTGTCTTCACGCGCTCCCAGCGCTTGTCGCGGTCCATGGCGTAGAAGCGGCCAATGATGCTGGCGATGTGTGCGCCCGTCTCGTTGCATTTCTCCTGCAGCTCGCGGATGAAGCCCACGCCGGAGTGGGGGTCTGTGTCGCGGCCGTCCATGAAGCAGTGCACATAGGTTTCGCGTACCTTATACTCTTTGGAAATCTCGCAGAGCTTGTAGAGGTGGTCGAGGCTGGAGTGCACGCCGCCGTTGCTGGTGAGGCCCATGAAGTGCACGGCCTTGCCCTCGCGCACAGCATACTCGAAGGCGCTCTGTACCTCTTTGTTCTGCATGATGCTGCCGTCTTTGCAGGCACGGTTGATTTTCACGAGGTCCTGATAGACAACGCGGCCGGCACCGATGTTCAGGTGGCCGACTTCGGAATTACCCATCTGCCCGTCGGGCAGTCCCACGTTCTCGCCGCTGGCCTGCAGCTGGCTGTGGGGATAGGTTGCGTTGAGGTAGTCCATGTAAGGCGTAGGTGTCTGGAAGATGACGTCGCCTTTTCCTTGGTTGCCGATGCCCCATCCGTCGAGGATCATCAGCAGTGCTTTCTTAGCCATATTTCGTAGTTTAGAGTTTATAGTTTAATGTTGAAAGTTTTGCGTTGAAAGGGGCTTTCTCTTTTTGCGGGTGCAAAGGTACGTAAAATTGAAGCATTGAAAGATGGAAACATTGAAAAAATGATGATTCTGTTGAATTTTCATTGATTCGTCATTCGTCATTCATCCTCAGCCCTTGGGGCTCGATGGTGATGAGGTGTTGCTTGTAGAGGTCGCCGACAGCTTTCTTGAACACCTTCTTGCTAACGCCGAAGAGGGCGTAGATTTCCTCGGCAGGACTCTTGTCGCCCAGTGGTGTGAAGCCGCCATTGTTCTGCAGGTGTTCCAGCAGGGTGTCGCTGAAATCGTGGACGGCCTTCTGTCCCTTCTTCTGCAGCGAGAGGTCGATTTTGCCGTCGGGACGCACCTGCTTGACGTATGCTTTGAGGCGATCGCCGCTGTGCAGCTGGCGGAAGATCTCGGCGTCAAAGAGCATACCGCTGAAGCGGTTCTCGACGATGGCCTTGAAGCCAAGGTCTGTCTTCTGCCACACCAGGATGTCCACCTCATCGCCGCCGTGGTAGGGTGGGAAGTCGGTGCTGAGGTAGCGTTCCACCTTGGCGGAGGCCATGATGCGGTAGGTCTCAGGGTCGATGTGCAGATGTACGAGATAGCTCTTGCCCTTCTGCATCTTCATCTTCTGCTCGCGGAAGGGCACGAAGAGGTCCTTCATCAGTCCCCAGTCGAGGAAGGCTCCGAAGTTGTTGACCCACGCCACCTGCAGCCATGCAAAGTCGCCCACCTGCGCCTTGGGCGTCTCGGTGGTGGCGATGAGGCGCTCCTCAGCGTCGAGATAGACAAAAACGTCGATTTCATCGCCGATTTCTGCACCATCGGGCACATAGCGGTTGGGCAGCAGGATGTCTTCGGGGCCGCCGCTGAGGTAGAGACCCTGCTCTGCGCGACGGACTATGGTCAGGCGGTTAAAGCGCCCAAGAGAGAGTTTTTCCATCTTTCATCTGTATTGTTCGGTCTGTAGTCTTTGCCAGCTCTTCGTCGTGAGTGACGATGACAAAAGTTTGTCCCATCTCGTCGCGAAGACGGAAGAAGAGGGCGTGGAGTTCTGCTTTGTTAGCGCTGTCGAGGCTGCCGCTGGGCTCGTCGGCAAGGATGACAGCCGGATGGTTGACCAGCGCTCGCGCTACGGCCACGCGCTGCTTCTCGCCACCGCTGAGTTCTGCGGGCTTGTGGGCGGCGCGGTCGCTGAGGCCCATGAAGTCCAGCAGCTCTTCAGCCCGCTGTCGGGCCTCACGCTGGCTGCGTCCTGCAATGAGTGCGGGTATGGTGATATTCTCCAGCGCCGTGAACTCAGGCAGGAGCTGGTGGAACTGGAATACGAAGCCTATGTGCTGGTTGCGGAAGCGCGCCAATGCCTGATTCTTCAGGCTGGAGATGTCTGTGCCGTTGATGATGATGCTGCCGCTGTCGGCACGGTCCAGTGTTCCCATAATCTGCAGGAGCGTGGTCTTGCCGGCGCCGCTGGGACCTACGATGCTCACCACTTCGCCCTGGGCGATGTCCAGGTCAATACCTTTGAGCACCTGTAGCGAGCCGAAACTCTTGGTGATATTACGGAGAATAATGGACGAGGAGGGGGTGTTATTCGACATTTCGATAGGATGTTATTTCAACATTTTAGTCTTTCATTTTATTCAGCCATTTATCGAACAGCAGATGGCGTTGTGTGACGCTCTCTCCGTTGGAGGCGAAGACAGACAGCTGCGGATCGCCGAATTGATCGGGATAGAGCAGGATGACATTGGTGTGCGCGAGGTGCTTGGCGATGAAATGGGGTAGGGTGTTCAATGCCGCCGTATAGGAGATGAATCCCGCACGGGCGCTGACGATGATGAGCAGGTGGTCGCTGTTCACTTCCTTGGGCAGGCTCATGAGCAGCTTGCCAAAGCCCACTTCCTTCTTTATTTCCACTTGCACCGTAGGGTGCTGTGCCGTCATGTACTCCTGGATGTACTGGCCTGTGTCATCGACGGTGTAGAACAGAAGGGGCTGGCCTGTCAGTTCTGCAATGCGGCAGAGGTGCTCCAACCATTTATAGAAGCCGACTTCGTATTCTGCATTGGGGGGGATGGCTACGATGATGCGACGTATGGTGCCTGGCGGCATCAGCAGACGTACGATGAGTACTTCACGGTGGGTGGAGTTGAGTACGCTCTGTGCCGTGACACCCAACTTGCCTGACAGCTGGCCCTCCTCGTTCTCATGCATACCTAAGATGACCTCACCAGCATCCACCTCGCGCATCGTGTGGGCGATGGCGCTGGCCACATTGCTGCTGATGCGGCTCATGACCGACATCTTAACGTCGGCGGCAGCGGCTATAGCCTGCGCTTTCTCCAAGTTGCTGACACCCCGTGCACGCAGGAGGTCGTCAGGATCATCGTCCATCGACACGGCCAAGCCCATGAGGCTGTCAGGGATGTGCGGATTCCGTATCATGATAGCCAGTTGCGTGAGGGAGTCCACCGTCTTGGGGTAGGCATAAGCCGTGAGGCACTTACCGTGGTAGCTGCCTCGGTTGCGGTCGAGCTCAGTTGCGCGTAGTGCTAACTGACGTGCTCCCTTCTCGGTTGCCAGGGAGCTGATGATGCAGGAGAAGAGGATGAGGATGACGGTGGCGTTGAGGACTTCGGCACTCATCAGATCCACCCCCGGCTGGGTACCGATCATCACGATAGCCAGGGCACCGGCAGCGTGGGAGTTGGTGAGACCGAACATTAGGAAACGATCTACACGGCGCAGCTTGAAAAGGCGTTGCATCATCAATGCTGCCAGCCATTTTCCAAGGATGGCGATGGCTATCAGGATGCCGCAGAAGAGCAACGTGTGGCTGTCACCAACGAGGACACTCAGGTCAATGAGCATTCCCACGCCGATGAGGAACCAAGGCACGAAGAGGGCGTTGCCCACGAACTCGATGCGAATCATGAGGGGACCGCCGTGGGGGATGATGCGGTTGAGCACCAAGCCGGCGAGGAAAGCGCCCAAAAGCCCTTCCAACCCCACTGCCACTGCCAGATAGGCACTGATGAAGACCATCGTGAGCACGAAGATATACTGTGTCACGGCATCCTCGTTGCGACGCAGGAACCAGCGACCTATCTTGGGGTAGCTGTAGGCTACGGCGATGATATACAGCACGATGCCGACGGCGAAGCGGAGCCAGTAGGCTGCATCGCCACCTCCATGTTCGCGTTGGACTACGATGGCCAGCATCAGCAACGCTGCAAACGAGGCGATCGCGGTGGCGATGATGGAATAGACCACGCTGGGCTGTTTGCCCAGACCATAGCGTCCGATGATGGGGTAGGTGACCAGGGTGTGGGAGGAAAGAATGCAGCTGACCAGCAGAGACGATGCCACGCTCATCTGCAGCACATAACGGGCTGACAGCATGCCAAGGGCGAAGGGGATGAGAAAGGTCAGCGCCCCGAAGACGGCGCCCGTGGAGCCGTGGCGGCGGAAGCTGCCCATGTCCATCTCCAAACCGGCCAGGAACATGATATAGTAGATGCCTACCTGCCCGAAGAGTTCGATGGAGGTGTCGCGGGCCAAGACATTCAAACCGTGCTCGCCCAGCACCGCACCGGCCACGATTAAACCGATGATGTGCGGAATGCGCAGGCGCCGCAGGATGATTGGCGTCAGCAGTATGACACAGAGCATGACGAGGAAAATCCACGTCGGATGAGTGATGAGAGGTGGCATCTGCAAGGTATTCAGGTAAGGGCAAAGTGCCTTTTTCGGGTGCAAAGGTAAGGAAAAGTTTAAAGTTTAAAGTTCAAAGTTTAAAGTTTTTGCCTCCAAAGATATGGATTTTGGCATTTTTTAGACTCTAACATCAACTTTAAACGTGTTTCTTGAATCGTGAAACGATTTTTTGTGTACCTTTGCCCCGTGAAACGCAAAACGAAAAACGAAAGATGAAAGTAGCAATAGTAGGTGCCAGTGGTGCCGTAGGTCAGGAATTCCTTCGCGTGCTCGATGAGCGCAATTTTCCCATTGACGAGCTGGTTCTTTTTGGCAGCCAGCGCAGCGCTGGTCGCAAATACAGTTTCCGTGGCAAGGAGTACGAGGTGAAGCTCCTGCAGCATAACGATGACTTCAAGGGCGTTGATATCGCCTTCACATCGGCTGGCGGCGGCACATCCAAGGAGTTCGCAGAGACCATCACCAAGCATGGTGCTGTGATGATAGACAACTCCAGTGCCTTTCGCATGGACGAGGACGTGCCTCTGGTGGTGCCCGAGTGCAATGCCGCCGATGCGCTGAACCGTCCGCGTGGCATCATTGCCAACCCCAACTGCACCACCATCATGATGGTGGTCTGCTTGCAGCCGCTTGAGAAACTTTCGCATATCAAGCGCATCCACGTCGCCAGCTATCAGGCTGCCAGCGGTGCCGGAGCTGCTGCGATGGCGGAACTGGAACAGCAGTACCGTGCTGTCCTCGACGGCAAGGAGCCGCCCGTGGAGAAGTTCGCTTACCAATTGGCATACAACGTCATCCCCCAGATTGATGTCTTCACCGACAATGGTTATACCAAGGAGGAGATGAAGATGTTCAATGAGACACGCAAGATCATGCACACCGATGCAGCCTGCTCTGCCATGTGCGTGCGCGTACCTTCTTTAAGAAGCCACTCCGAAGCGGTGTGGATTGAGACCGAATCACCCATCACTCCCGAGCAGGCTCGTGAAGCCTTTGCCAAGGCTGAGGGTGTCACGCTCGTCGATGACCCTGCCAACAAGAAGTACCCGATGCCCCTGTTCACTGCCGGTCTCGACGATGTCTTCGTGGGTCGTATCCGTAAGGACTTGGCCAACCCCAACGGCCTTACCTTCTGGCTCTGCGGCGATCAGATCAAGAAAGGTGCTGCCCTCAATGCCGTGCAGATTGCCGAGTGGCTGATAAAGAATGAAAAGTGATCCATCGAATGATGACCCAATAAATCGTAAAATCGTATAATTGTCAAACCGTAAAATTATCAGATTGTTATGATGAAACACCTTACTCTTCTCGTGGCTGCTGCCTTCGCCTTTTGCGCATCGGCCACCGCACAAAACCGTGTTAGGACTCTTTCTACCTATGCACAACGCCTGAATGTGGAACAACTGCAGACGTCCGAGACGCCTGTGGAGGTGACCCGCCTCCTTTTTGCGGGCTACAACACCCTGTGTCTGCCCCTATCCCTGAGCGCCGAGCAGCTTCAGGCTGCAGCCCCCGGCCTTCGTGTGGAGCGCCTCAGTGCCATGCTCCAGGAGCAGAATGTGGTGAACCTCTATTTCCTGGAGTGCACCAACCAGGGCATCGAAGCCGGCGTACCCTACATCGTTTTCTCGCCGAAGACGCAGACACTGCGTGCCAGCACCGCCAATGCTACAGCTGTGAGCACACAGCTGTTGCCCGTCACGCTGAACGACCAGCTTGGTAACCGCATCATCTTCAGCAGCAGCTGGGAGACCCTGCCTGGAACGGACAATCGCTTTGGAATCCCTGCCAAGCAGAATGTTGAGGTTCTGGAGAGCATCCTGGTTCGCACGGATGACAATAAGACCTTCCTGCCTACTCGCTGCGGTTTCACGTGGGAGCAGCAGAGCACTACTGCCACAGAGATTCAGGTGAAGCATGCAGCCAGCATTGCCGAGATAGCCACTGCTATACAATCTGTGGAGGGCAAAAAGTCCAGTGCGTCAGTGATTTATGACATGAGCGGCCGTCGCACGACAGCAACACAACGCGGACTCTATGTCATCGATGGCAAAAAGACAGCCGTAAAGTGACAAAAGCCCAAGAATGAGTGTATTTTTGAAACTCTTATTGGTTAAAAAACATTAAAAGAACGAGGCTCCAGGGCCTCGTTCTGTGTTTACGTCCTTGAAACTACCTATTTTTGAACGCCAAAAAGTGTTTTGGCAACTTTTCGATTGAATCACATTATTTACTAACTTAACAACAAATTATGAAGAAAATCTACTTACTTTTTGCGCTGTTGCTCTCCTTCTTGGGAGTCACGCAAGTTGTAGCGCAGGATGACGATGCCGTCGTTCTTGAGATCAGCAAGCGGAATGGTAACTGGACGGCATCAGGCAGTCCTGCCTATGCCAACGAGTTTGCTACCAAAGAATACTCTGCTGAGAAGGCGACGCCGGGCGTTCGCATCCAGCACTGGGACCGAGGTGGCGGCCATCGCAACAACATGTATTTCTGGGATAATGTCAACCTCGGTATTTATAGTGCTTTCGGCTCTACCACCTCCGAGGACTATCGCATTTATCCCAGCAAGGGTTATTATGTGTATGGCATCAGCCTGGACTTCATCCCTGGCAAGCACAAAGACTATCCTATGAATGGCGTGCGCGTCTGGGCCAATGGCGAGGAAGATACCGCTGTGACCAGCCCTGACGCTGAAACACCTGGACACTATGAGATTGAGGGCCTGTTGGAAGATGAACCCTACATTCCCCTGACCATTGCTCAGTTGGAAGAAGGCGGTAACCAAATTTTTGCGCACACCTACAATTTCACTGTTACCCTGAAGGTGAAGGATCCTATGGCTGTAGCCCTTGACGAGCTCTTCGCCTTGATTGATGCTTATCGCACCTACACCATCGAGGGCGAAACAGCTTTCGTTGGCGACGGCAAGCCCGGTAACTATGATGCAGAGGCTGTTGCTACGTTTAATCAAATCTACAACCAGTGCTCCGAAGAGGGTGAGGATCCCCAGTCATTAGAACATGTCCAGCAGTTGATTGCTTTGCTGGAAGGAGCTTACAACGCAGTGGTTGAGTCTAAGGTTACTTCTGTCACATTGCCTGATGGCTACTATCGCATCCGCACGGGCATCAACTACAATGACGGTGAAATGTACATGTATGTGAAGCCGAACTCAGATGCTACGATTAGTGGCAAATGGGGAACCGTGGCTGACTTGGAAACTGATTGCCCCTCCCTGTGGCAGGTTACGAACGTTGGTGACGGCGTCATTGACATTGTCAGCATGGCCATGGACGCCCGCTTCGACGATCATCCTTCTACACTCTCCATGCAAAGCGAGAACATGATGGTGCTTGAGCCGGCTGCCACGATTGACGATGTGACTTACGTGAACATCCTCTATGCAGGCAAGGAATCCGGTTCGTATAACTACATTCACCAGGCCGGCCATGCCAGTGGTGCAGGCACAGGTGGCAACCTGACTGTTTGGGTGCCCAGCTATCCTGCTGCAACCTCAAACAAGATGGGTGGCTCTGAATGGGTATTCGAGCCCGTGGATGAGGATTTGGCATTAGCCATCATCGCAGCGTATGCTCCTATTAAGGAACGCGAGCAGTTGCTGAACAACTTCAAGAAGACCTATGCTGAGGCGAAGCAAGACATCGCTGATGCCAAGGATATTCAGGAATACACGGATTTGATCACCGATGGCAATGAACAGTTCAGTTCACCTTGGACAGAAACTCGCGAGGGTGTTGGCGCGTCCGGTAATTGGAATGAGTTGCTGGATGGTAAGAATGATACTTATTGGCATTCTGACTGGAGCAATTCAGTTCCCAACCACACCCATTACCTGCAGGTGGAGCTGAATGAGCCTGTCTATGATCTCATCCAGATGAAGATTTCCCGTCGAAGCGGCGCTGCCAATGATCACATCACGCTGTGGGGCGTTTGGGGAACCAACGATCCCGAAACGCCAGATGAAGAGTGGATAGACCTTGCCAGCCTCTCCACACCGTTTGGTAACAACACTGAGACCAAGCTTTCTGATGACTTCAATCCGCAGGGCTTCAAGTACCTCCGCTTCTACATTGACGGCACTACGACTGGTCGTGGCTATGGTCATGTCAGCGAGTTCCAGCTGGTGGTTCCCGTTCCCAATCCTAAGTCACAGTACGAAAACATGGGCGAGGTCGCAAAGAATCTGGATACCATCCTGAGAGACTTCAGGAGTCTCACTGATGATGAGATTACGCCAGAACGTTACCTGACTTTGGCAGAAGCCTACGAAGCCTTTAAGGCACTATTCGTAGATCCGACAGAGTTGCGTGAGCTGCTGGCAAGCGTTGAACCCATTGCCAACGGCGTACTGGTGGGTACCGCTCCTGGTTACTGGCCCAACACCGCTGCAGGCGATGCCCTGAAGCAAACGTATGCTGATGCCAAGGCTTATGATGAAGCTGGCGTTTACGTGGCTACAACCAGCAGTCAGTTCATCCAGACCCTGAACGAACAGGTGCAGGCTGTCAAGGATGCTGTCATCAAGGTGGAGCCCGGAAAATGGTACCGCATCCACTTCATGTCCAAGGAAACGGCTGAGGAGCATGAATGGGACATCGTAAACAACGAACCTGTTACGGTGACGACCACTGATGGCGATGTCGTGACGAACGAAGCCCTGTGGGATAAGTACATCACGATTGCCAAACTCGAGAAGGAAAACGTAAAGGTTGAGATTCCGCCAGCCGAAGAGGGTGGTAATCCTACAGAAAAGGAAATCACCATCAACCACATCATGCCTTACGAAACGGATACTGAATATGATCCCTTTGATATCCGTACTGGCGATAACCTTTATTTGGATGACGATGCAGACATCGTGATGAAGGATCTCTCCATGTTCCGCTTTGTCGCTGTGGGTGACACGGCTTATGCCATGCAGAACAAGGCCACGGGCCTCTTCCTGAATTGTAACAGTGGCGTCAAGCTCAGTGTTATTCCTTCTCAGATCAGCGTCAGCGCTGTGGGCTATGGCCAGAATATCTTCTCCGCCCGCTCGCTCCAGGATGTCAACCTGTCCAACTTCAATGCACAGCGTAACGAGAACCGTCTCGTCTGCTACGGTGAGACTGAAGCCGGCAGTCGCAGTGCCTTCTACATCGAGGAGGCCGGAGCTGTTGAAAACGACTACGATGGCACCGAATTCGTAGAGGACATCACACCGGGTGAGATCTACAGCATGTGCTATCCTGTGAGCCTGACCACCACCAACGAGTTTGGCAAGATTTATATTGCTACCAAGATTGAGGTTTCCGAGGATAGTGTCAAGATGACGCTGGCTCCCGTGGAAGAGACGCTTCCCGCTGGTCACCCCTTCTTCTACATCTACGACGAGCCCTCTGTCTATGATCCCGAAGGTCCTCAGGAGTTTGTGACCTTCAAGCATGGCTACGATTTCGTGCGCGAACCGCTCAGCATTGGCTTTATGCAGGGTTCCTTCACTCAGCTGAATCTGGGTCAGGGCTACATCGTCACTGGTGGCTCGCTGCGTGACTATCTGGGTCAGTATGCAAGCGATGAGCTGAAGCGCAATGAGTTCTACGTCAGCAGCAAGTTCATCACCAACTCCATTCCCGCATACAACGCTTATGTTGCTTGGGATGAGATGCTGAGTGATGCACAGGCAGTTTCCTTCAAACTGAGCGAGGAGCCCATCGACGTGAGCGTTGCCAAGGTGCAGCAGATCCAGAAGCAGCTGGGCGAGCTCTACACCATCGACGGCCGTCTCCTGGGCCGCGGCATCAGCTTCGGCGATGTCAAGCGCTTTGGCAAGGGCCTCTACATCCTCAATGGTGTGAAGGTCGTGGTGAAGTAAACCAGCGTCTTAGGTCATAAGACAATAATCCCAAGGTGTGGACACAATCTTTAAGGGTTGTGTTCACACTTTTTTAGACCATCTTTTATGCAGTAGGTGTATTTTTTTGCAGAAATCCTTTGCCATGTCGGGATTATGCCCTATTTTTGCTGCCACACAACTGACTAAAGCTAACAACTATGAGAAAAATCGTACTCTTTTTAATGACGCTCCTGGCATGGACAGGAAGCTCGATTGTTCACGCTCAAGACATCACGACAGGTGTTGTACGTGTGAAGAGCAATCGCACATCGTACTACCTGTCATCATCGGGTGTCGGTAATGTGACGACGACAGCCAATAACAACGAGAGCAATTACAATCAGATCTGGATCCTGCTGAAGAATGGCAGTGGCTACACACTCCGCAGCGCCAACACGGGTGAATACCTGCAGGCCACGATGACGACAGTGTCCAGCGGCAAGGCCACGCTCTATATTCGCAAGAGTCCCAATGCCACGGCCTCCAAGGCCTTGATCAACATCTCGGCCAAGAGTGACTGCACTGGCGACTTCCTGAACACCAACACGAGCCACAACCTGTTCAAGTACTCGATGGACGAGGGCTGCGACTGGATTGTCGAAGCTTCTACGAAGTACACGGAGGACGAGGTGCGACAGCGTCTGGCTTCACAGACGGGCTTCGTGGGTGAGCTCAGCGAAGGGAAATACTATCGGGTCATCTCCTACTATGGTCGCGCGTTGATAGACACGGAGGCCGTGGGTGGTGACATGAGCACACAGCCTATTGACGCCAACGACATTTCGCAGTACTGGACGCTTATCAAGGATGGTGATAAATGGAAGTTCGAGAATGTGCTCACACAGCGCCTGCTCCTGAAGCAGACCACCACGAGTGCACCCTTCCACACCACGACAAAGGAGAATGCGACGAAGTTCAATCTGTCTGTCTCAAGTGTGGTGACGCAGCTGCCGGGTGATGGCTGGGACTACACATGGACCATCAACTTCCCTGATGACAGCCGCGGACTGCATGACTCAGAATCGCAAGGCCATAATGTGGTGCTGTGGAGCACGAATGCTGCCGCCAGCGTGTGGCAGTTCCAGGAGTGCGAGGTGTCGCAGCAGGCAATCGATGACGCCCGCGCCAAGCTCTCAGACCTTGATGATGCCATCGCTAAATACAATGAGTTGGTGAAGCAGAAGGCTGCTTTGCAAAAGGAGCTGGACTCTCTTTTCACAGACAAAGCTTGTACAACGCTGAATGACACCATTGCCACGCTCACAGATGAACAGCTTGCTGCAAACGTACATTATGCTGCGCTCACCGAGGAGATGCAAGCGATGGTGCTGAAGGTGAAGAACAATACGTGGCAGCAGTACTCCGACGGCGACTATACGGCGGACTACGAGCGTTTCTTCCGTGTGGCAGACTACAAGGTGTATAGCAACTATATCACCATGGCAAGTGGCAGCTACTTCACCATGAGCAATAACTTCGGCCGCCTCTCCGGCCCCACGGGTATTGTGGCTGAGAAGGGCGATATCATCTACATCTATGTGGATGAGAGTCCCAGCAGCCGCACGTCGCTGATGGTGGAGGCTGTCTCCACGGACGGCGTGGCAGGTAACCACCCCACGGGCTCGCAGACACAGCTGAAGAAGGGCTTGAACCTGCTGCAGTACACCGAGCAGAAGATGCTCTACATCCTGTACCAGATCAGGGAGGACGTCACGCAGTCCTACTACATGAATCTCTCTCAGTACCCCGACATGAAGATTCACATCGAAGGCGGACAACTCAACGGCTACTGGGACGCTACGCGCGACATGACTAACCAGGACTGGAAGTTGCTGCAGAAGCAGCTGTTGAAGGCCAGCCCGTTCCTGAACCTGAAGACCAAGCACCTGGTGTTCCAGATGGATGCCAACCTCGTGAAGGCTGCCGAGCCCAATGAGATGGAGGGACTGATGCGCATCTGGGATAAGATAGTGGAGAACGAGGACCGCTACATGGGTGTCGAGAAGTTCGAAGGTAAGTACAACAATATCTGGAATGCCTTCAGCGGTGCCAGCTCCTACATGCACGCCACGACCTACGGCACGTGGTACACGGAGAGCACCATCTCCACCATCATGAATTATAAGACCATGTCCACCGGTGGCGGTAACCTGTGGGGACCCTCGCATGAGATTGGCCACAACCATCAGGGCAGCATCAATGTGATTGGCACGACGGAGAGCTCCAACAATCTCTTCTCGAACATCAACACCTTTGAGTCTGGCATCCTCAACTCACGCCGCTACTATCCTCACCAGAACTTCAGCTATATGCTTGACGGCACACCGTGGCTGGAGCGTAACATCTGGATGACGACGGGCATGTTCTTCCAGCTCTACCTCTACTTCCATGTTCAGCACCATGATGACAACTTCTATCCGAATCTGTTTATCCAGATGCGTAAGAAGCCTATCAACAAGTGGAGCGGTCCCGGCAATGGCGGCCCGACATCGTATGGCAAGGACGACTATCTGCACCTGGCCAAGATGATTTGTGATGTGGCACAGGCTGACCTCAGCGAGTTCTTCGAGGCTTACGGCATGTTCATTCCTGTTGATATGCTTCACGTGGGCGACTACTCGAACTATGATGTCACCACCACGCAGGCAGATATCGATGCCGCCAAGAAATACATGCAGAAGTACGAAAAGAAGTTGGGCAACATCATGTTCATTGACGACCGTGTCATCCAGAAGGCGGCTGACCCCGACAACATCTTCGGCTGCGTGCCGGCTGCCGACGGAAAGAAACGTGCCAATGATGAATACCCCTACCTGATGTCCTCTGCAACAGCATCATACGTAGGTGGCGACTACGAGTCGTTTACGCAGGATGCTACGCCGGTCACCGATGACTGGTATAGAGTTTCGGGCACTACCATCACCTTCCAGGGTACCAAGAACTATGCCGGCCATAAGTTCTACGATGCTGACGGCAAGCTCATCTGGGCTACCAACAAACGTTCCGACACACTGCCCGCTGCCATCAGGAAGATAGGCCTGGACAACGTGACCATCATGACGGCGAACTACGACATGACCGACACGCCCTGTACCAATTCGAAGCCCGATGCCATCACCACGATTGCTGCTGACGGCAAGGGCGTTCAGGGCACTGTCATCTACGACCTTACAGGCCGTCGTGTGGAGCATGCAACACGCGGGCTCTACATCATCAATGGTAAGAAGGTGGTAGTGAAGTGAAGGAGTGAAAAGTGAAGGAGTGAAAAGTGAAGAATTAGTGATACCTATGAGCCCAAAAGATAATAAGAAGCATGGTAATCTCAGTGAAAAGGATAAATCTCATTCTTCACTTTTCACTCCATCATTCTTCACTTCTCATTTTTCACTTTTCACTTTTCACTTTTCATTCTTCATTATAACCTGGCTCTGGGCTGCGTGGTGGATGGGCGATGTATTCCACATTGCCCGTGAGAGCTCGTTCTTTGCTGCCGATGCCACGCTCATGCATGGCGTATGGCAGCAGCCATTGGGCGCACTGTGGATTCTGGGGCGTGCACTCCTGACACTCTATCGCTGGCCGCTTCTGGGCGGTTCGTTCGTGGCGTTGCTTCTGACCTTGTCAGCATGGCTGACGGGCTACAGCCTGCGCCTGCGCTCAGGCTCCAGATGGAGCGTGCTGTCCTTTCTCCCTGCCATCGCATGGATGACGTGGGTGGCGTGGCGCGGCTTCAATCTCTACTACCAGTCAGAGCCTGGCCGAGCGCTGGGCGTGTTGATGATGGGCACCGTGGTGCTCGCTGTCGTTTCGTTGCTCGTCAGATTCCTGAGAAGGAAGCGTGTGCAAAGCGAGGAAACACTTCCGCCACAGCCGGCCAAAGGGCTGCGTGCTATCATCGGAAGCCCCTTTCTTTCACTTTTAGCACTTTTACTTTTCACTTTTCTGCTCCCTGCCCTGATCACCCATTATCGCCACCCTTGTCTGCGCCCCGTCACACGTATGCAAGTGCAGATGCTGGACGAGGACTGGGAGGGCATGGCTGAGACGGCGCGCGACAATGCGATGTTGAGCTATCGCCCGCTGGCAGCTTACTACGCCATTGCGCTGATCCACACAGGACACCTCACCGACCAGCTCTTTGACATCCGTCTGGATTATGACTCGCTGCGCATCAGCTCATGGGGTGGAACTCCTGACCTGGGCACCAACTATTATCTGACCGACTGCAACTACCATGCAGGCCTCTTTCGTGCGGCTGCACACAAAGCCACCGAGGCGCTCACGATGGATGGCCCCACGCTCCACTCGCTGAAGCACCTGACACGCCTGGCCCTCTTGGACAGCGACTGGGAAGTGGCGCGCAAGTACCTGCATATCATCGACCGCCATCCCTTCGAACAGGACTTCGTGGAGCGCTACACCCCGATGGTGGGTCATGCCGATGCCGTGAGTGCCGATCCCGTCTTTGCATTGCTACGTCGTACAGAGCCCACCAAGGATAGCTTTGAGAGTGTCTACCAGCAACCCACGTTCTTGGGCTATACAGCTGTGAGAATCGAGGGCAACTCGCTGGATGCCCTCACCCAGAGCCTGATGGCGAACCTCTATAGCAAGCGGATGCCTGATTTCCTGGTGCGCTGTGAGGCAATGCTCGGTTTCACGCTGCCTCGCACCATCGCTGAGGGCTTGGTCACGCAGGCACCGAAGAACCCGTCAGTTCTTCAGGCCTTCCCCCAATTGCAGATGAACATGCAGATCTATCAGGGCTTCCTGCGCAACATACAGCCCTATTTGAAGGATCGCGAGCGCGCTGGCCGCGACCTCTTCGAGCAGTACCATGGCTACTACCCCTTCTACTATTTCTTCGGGAACCTGAAGGCCACGCGCAAGCACGACGACAAAGAGCATGCGAACAGCAATGTGGGCGTAAACTAAGAAAGAAATATAAAATATAAGATATATAATACAAATATATAAGATGATGACAAAGCGCTATACTTCATTCTTGCTTCACCCCTGGCGGTTTCAAAAGTTCTTTGAGCCTCTTTATATTTTATATTTTGTATTTTCTATTTCATTTTCGCTTCTTGCAGGCTGCGGCCGTCCCACCTCTCTCCCTTCATCCTTCACGGAGACATCGGACTCGCTGGCCCTCTATCCTGACTACCGTGATGTGGTGGTGCCGCCCAACATTGCACCGCTGAACTTCATGGTCAAGGATGCCGGCGCTACGGAGTTTGTGGCGAAGGTCGGTGACCTGGTGTGTGGTGCCTTGGACGACGGCAAGTTCGATATGGATAGTGTAGCGTGGCGGCGTCTTCTATCCGATGCCCGGGGCAAGGATGTGAGCGTGGAGGTCTATGCCCATCGGCCTGCTGGATGGGTTAGGTTTCGCCCCTATACCTTCCACGTAGCTGAAGAGGATATCGACGCCTTCCTCAGCTACCGCCTGATTGAACCGGGCTATGAGCTCTACCGCCAGTTGGGCCTCTATCAGCGCAACCTGACCAACTTCGATGAGGCTGTCATCTATGAGAACAACCGCAGCTACGACGATGACAACAACCACTGTATCAACTGTCACAACTACCAGGCCTATGACACGCGGCGGATGCTCTTCCACGTACGTGCAGCACATGGCGGCACTGTCATCGTAGAGGGTGACAAGGCTCACAAGATAGCCATCCAGCATGACAGCATCCTGGGTGCTGGCGTCTATCCCAGCTGGCATCCCACGCTGCCCTTGGTGGCCTTCTCCACGAACAAGACAGGTCAGGTGTTCCACATGAAGCACGCCGAGAAGATCGAGGTGCTGGACGAAGCCTCGGACCTCCTGCTCTATGATGCCGAGAAGAATACCGTGCAGAACGTCCTGCGTTCGGATGATCAGTTGGAGACCTTCCCTTGCTGGACGCCCGACGGCCGTCGCCTCTACTACTGCTCCGCGATGATGCCACCTGCCCTCATGGAGAACTACACCACAGAGGATATGGTGATGCACTATGACAGCCTCCTCTACAACCTCTACTGCATGGATTTCGACCCCGCTACGTGGCGCTTCAGTGCCCCGCAGTTGGTGCTTGATGCAGCCTCCATGGGCAAGAGTGCCAGCGTGCCGCGCGTAAGCCCCGACGGCCGCTACCTGCTCTTTACGCTGGGCGACTATGGTCAGTTCCACATTTGGCACCATAGTGCAGACCTATGGCTGCTGGACTTATCGGGAGCCCAGACACAGCCGCTTCCGCTCACCGATGCCAACAGCCGTGCCGCCGACAGCTATCATGGCTGGTCGTCCAACGGACGTTGGATTGCTTTTGCCAGCCGCCGTGATGATGGCAACTTCTCACGTGTCTATATCGCCTATTTCGACCGCGAGGGAAAGGCGCATCGTGCTTTCCTGCTGCCACAGCGCGATCCTGAGTATAACATCCTGCTGCTGAAGAGCTACAATGTGCCTGAACTGACGCGCTCTGCCCTCAGCGTCACCACGGATGAACTGAACCATGTCGTGTTGCACACCGAGGCCGAGAAGGCTGCCTTCATCCCTGCACAGTAGAGGCGCTGCTCAATGAATTGAAGCCCAAAGTACGTTTTTTTGCCCGCGGGTGCGCGTGGGTACATCTTTTTTTTGTACTTTTGCGCCGCAAAAGCAAAAACATATTTTCTAAGACTCCTCAAAAACGATGATTAAACGCATCACAGCTGCCGAAGCCGCAGCAATGATTGAGAACGGCCACACGCTGGGCCTCTCGGGCTTCACACCTGCCGGTGTGCCCAAATCTGTCACCGCAGAAGTAGCCAAGAAGGCTCATGCCGAGCACGAGGCCGGCCGCCCCTTCAAAGTAAACATCCTCACAGGTGCCTCCACAGGCCAGAGCTGCGACGGCATGCTGGCCAACGAGCAGGCCATCGGTCTGCGCGCGCCCTACACCACCAACCCCGACTTCCGCAAGCATGTTAACCTGAATGAGATCCGCTACACCGACCTCAACCTCTCGAACATGGCTACGCAGATGCGCCAGGGCTACCTGCCCTGCCCGGATTGGGGTATCATCGAGGCTTGCGAAGTGGAGATTCATGGCTCCAAGGCGCACATCTTCCTCACCGCTGCCGGCGGCATCAGCCCCACTGTATGCCGCATGGCCAAGCGCGGCATCTTCGTAGAGCTCAACGCCTTCCACAGCCCGAAGAGCAAGGGACTGCACGATGTCTATGAAATCGAATATCACCCCTACCGCACTCCTATCAACATCACAAAGCCCAGCGACCGCATCGGCAAGCCCTATGTAGAGGTTGATGCCGACCGCATCATGGGCATCATCGAGTGCAACATCCCCGATGAGGCACGTTCCTTCAAAGACCCCGATCCCATCACCACCAAGATAGGTCAGAATGTGGCCGACTTCCTCGTGCAGAACATGCGCGACGGCAAGATACCTCCCACCTTCCTGAACCTGCAGAGCGGCGTGGGCAGCGGCGCCAACGCCGTGCTGGGAGCTCTCGGCCACAGCACCGAAGTGCCCAACTTCAACATCTACACCGAGGTGCTGCAGGATGCACCCATCCAGCTCATGCGCGAGGGCCGCGTGCTCAGCGCCAGCGCCTGCTCGCTGACCGTCACCAACGAGTGCCTCACAGGCATCTACGATGACATCGACTTCTTCAAGGACAAGCTCGTGCTGCGTCCCTCTGAAATCAGCAACAACCCCGAGGTCATCGCCCGCATCGGCGTATGCTCCTTGAACACCGCCATCGAGGCAGACATCTACGGCCACGTGAACAGCACCAAGATCTGTGGCACGAAGATGATGAACGGCATCGGCGGCTCGGCTGACTTCACCTGCAACAGCTACCTCAGCATCTTCACCTGCGGCTCCACCACCAAGGGCGGCGCCATCTCCAGCATCGTGCCCTTCGCCAGCCATATCGACCACACCAGCCACTTCGTGGATGCTGTCATCACCGAGTACGGCGTGGCTGACCTGCGCGGCAAGTGCGCCATGGAGAAGGCCGAGGAGCTCATCAAGGTGGCTCACCCCGACTACCAACCCCTGCTGCGCGACTATCTCAAGTATGCCGAGAAGTTCAGCGGCCACACCCACCACTGCCTCAGCGCTGCCTTCGCCATGCACGACACCTTCCTGCGCAAGGGCGACATGCGCCTGACAGACCTCGCTGAGTACGTGAAGTAATGGCCCCCTCCCGACCTCGCTGAGTACGTGGAGTAAAATCTCATTCCAGCCCCGCTGAGTACATGAGGCAGGGACCTTCTTCCGACTTCCCCCTCTATGGGAACGTGACGTGGATGTTAATAGTTCATTTGTAAATCGAAAAATTGTCAAATTCTCAAATTGTCAAATTAAACCATGCGAGTAATTATTGAACCGGATTACGCGAACCTTTCGCGTTGGGCTGCAGAATATGTCGCTGCCCGCATCAATGAAGCAAAGCCCACTGCCGAGAAGCCCTTCAAGTTAGGTTGCCCCACGGGTTCCTCACCCCTCGGTCTTTACAAGCACCTCATCGAGCTGAACAAGGCTGGTAAGGTCAGCTTCCAGAACGTCATCACTTTCAACATGGACGAGTATGTGGGCCTGCCCGAAGAGCATCCCGAGAGCTACCACAGCTTCATGTGGACCAATTTCTTCTCGCACATCGACATCAAGAAGGAGAATGTCCACATCCTGAATGGTAACGCCAAGGATCTGGCTGCTGAGTGTGCTGCCTATGAGAAGGCTATCCAGGACGCTGGCGGCATCGACCTCTTCATGGGTGGCATTGGCCCTGACGGCCACATTGCCTTCAACGAGCCCTTCAGCTCCCTGCAGAGCCGCACGCGTGTCAAGAGCCTCACCACAGACACCATCATCGCCAACAGTCGTTTCTTCGACAACGATGTGAACAAGGTCCCCAAGACAGCTCTCACCGTAGGCGTAGGCACTGTGATGGATGCCAAGGAAGTACTCATCGTGGCCAACGGTCATAACAAGGCTCGTGCCCTCGCACACGCTATCGAATTTGGCGTGAGCCAGGAGTGGACTATCAGCGCACTGCAGATGCACCCCCATGCCATCATCGTTTGCGACGAAGCCGCTACCGATGAACTGAAGCACGGCACCTACAAGTACTTCAAGGACATCGAGAAGGACAACCTCTAATCTCCGTCCTCTCATACCATACGGAAGCCCCCATTGCTTAGGCAATGAGGGCTTCTTTTATGCATTTCTTTTATGCATTTCTTTTATGCATGCTCGATTACAACAGACACATAAAGTCAGACACCGTACTTCTTGACGCCATTGAGCGCTATCTTTCATCCAAAACTCTGTACTTTATTGCTTGTTTTATCATGACGATTCAATTGCATCATCACGATTATTCAATTGCATCATCATGATGATTCAATCAACAAACCCTTATTTTCCGGGTAATTAAATGTGGACATTTGGCTGATTCACTACATTCCATGAAGTATGGGACCATGACGATGACACTTCAACATAACATCTCCCCGCCAAAATGACAGGAGGCTTTGGCGGGGAGAAGTAGGGGGCAAATGTTATACTTTAAAATAAATCCGAATGTGTACCTGTATCTACGAGAATCAACCGGAGTTGATAATCGTCTTGTTGCCAGATTAGCAGCCAATCTGGTTGAATATGGCACTCCCAACAGCCTCGGTATTTCCCTTGAAGCTTATGAGGATGGTATTGGAGTGGCAATTCGCCTTTCTCTTGAAGAATATCAAGGACGGTAGTGAATGCGCGCACATCCAATCCGCGACGCACACACACCTTCAGGGATTTCCTGAACTGCCCGGTATAGATGACTTCATACATAGCGTCAGCCCAGAATTTGCTTGATCAGGTCTTCTGAGTCCTTGGCATGAAACACATTACCTTTGCGAATATCCTCCAATCCCTTTTCGATACCACTTTTGCGTGGCACATGCACAGACCATCCCATTCGTCGGGAGATAGTGCGCAGGAGGCTTAAATCCGTATTCGGCAGAGTGATCTGCACTCTTTCTGAGGTTGCTTGCATAGTCATCTGTCTTTGTATATTATATATAGGTATAGAAGTAGTGTGAGGAAAAAAGGTTGTGAGTCTGAGGCTAGAAGACCTCATGACCTCACAACCTTATTGACCTTGCTTGACTTTAGTCGGCCAGCTTCGCCTTGATGAACTCGCGGTTCAGGCGGGCGATGTTGGCGATGGTCTCGTTCTTCGGGCACACAGCCTCGCAAGCGCGGGTGTTGGTGCAGTTGCCGAAGCCGAGCTCGTCCATCTTAGCCACCATGGCCTTGGCGCGCTTAGCGGCCTCGGGACGGCCCTGGGGCAGCAGGGCGAGCTGGGAGACCTTGGAGCTCACGAAGAGCATGGCGGAGCCGTTCTTACAAGCTGCTACGCAGGCACCGCAGCCGATGCAAGATGCGCAGTCCATGGCCTCGTCGGCATCCTGCTTGGGGATGAGGATGGCGTTGGCGTCCTGTGCCTGACCTGTGCGGATGGTGGTGTAGCCGCCGGCCTGGATGATCTTGTCGAAGGCGGAGCGATCTACCATGCAGTCCTTGATGACGGGGAAGCCAGCGGAGCGCCAGGGTTCCACGGTGATGGTGTCGCCATCGTTGAACTTACGCATGTAGAGCTGGCAGGTGGTGGCGCCACGCTCGGTCTTGCCGTGGGGCGTGCCGTTGATGTAGAGCGAGCACATGCCGCAGATGCCCTCGCGGCAGTCGTGGTCGAAGACGAAAGGCTCCTTGCCGGCCTCGATGAGTTCCTCGTTCATGATGTCGAGGGCCTCGAGGAAGGAGGTGTCGTCGGGAATATTCTTCAACTGGTGTGTGTCGAAGTGGCCCTTCTCCTTCGGGCCGTTCTGTTTCCAGAACTTGATTGTAACAGAGATGTTTTTAGCCATAATATGAAGACCCACCCCCCAGCCCCTCCCTTGTAGGGAGGGGAGTAGAATGTATCTGACTCATTAGGGGGTCATTAGGGTAATTCTTAAATGTTAATACTAAAACCTATTTTTGAAAGGTGACCACTCCCTCCCTACAAGGGAGGGTGAGGGGAGGGTCCTAATTCTTGTAGTTACGTGTCTGAACCTTGATTGCTTCGTACTCCAGGGGCTCCTTGATGAGTTCGGGATCCTTGTCGGCACCCTGATACTCCCAGCAGCCGACGTAGAAGAAGTTCTCGTCGTCGCGCTTGGCTTCGCCTTCCTCCGTCTGGTATTCCTCGCGGAAGTGACCGCCGCAGGATTCGTTGCGGCTGAGGGCGTCGTGAGCCACGAGCTCGCCCATGGTGAAGAAGTCACGGAGGTGGATAGCCTTGTCGAGCTCCACGTTGAGACCTTCCTTCGAGCCAGGCACGAAGAGGTTCGTGTCGAACTCCTTCTGCAGTTCTTTCATCTTCTGGATGCCGGTCTTCAGGCCCTCGGCGGTGCGACCCATGCCGACATACTCCCACATGATGTGGCCGAGCTCCTTGTGGATGGAATCCACGGAGCGCTTACCCTTGATGTTGAGCAGGCGCGTGAGTTCGGCATCGACAGCTTTCTCGGCGGCTGCGAACTCGGGCAGGTCGGTGGAGATGCGCGGCCAGATAGCCTGGTCGGCGAGGTAGTTCTGGATGGTGTAGGGCAGCACGAAGTAACCGTCGGCGAGACCCTGCATGAGGGCAGAAGCACCGAGGCGGTTAGCGCCGTGGTCGGAGAAGTTGCACTCGCCGATGGCGAAGAGGCCGGGGATGGAGGTCTGCAGCTCGTAGTCAACCCACACGCCGCCCATCGTGTAGTGGATGGCGGGGTAGATCATCATGGGCTTGTAGTACTTCACACCGTTGATCTCGTTGGCGAGGTCGCCGGGATAGACGTCGGTGATCTCCTCGTACATGTCGAAGAGGTTGCCATAACGCTGCTTCATGGCATCGAGGCCGAGGCGGTTGATGGACTCTGAGAAGTCGAGGAACACAGCCAGACCGGTGTTGTTCACGCCGAAGCCCTTGTCGCAACGCTCCTTGGCAGCACGGCTGGCGACGTCGCGCGGCACGAGGTTACCGAAGGCGGGATAGCGGCGCTCCAGATAGTAATCGCGGTCCTCCTCGGGAATCTCCCAGCCCTGCAGCGTGCCTTCCTGCAGCTTCTTGGCATCTTCGAGTTTCTTGGGCACCCAGATGCGGCCGTCGTTACGCAAGGACTCGGACATCAGCGTCAGCTTGGACTGCTTGTCGCCATGCACGGGGATGCAGGTGGGGTGAATCTGTACGTAGGAGGGGTTAGCCATGTAAGCGCCCTTGCGGTAGCACTGAACGGCAGCCGTGCAGTTGCAACCCATAGCGTTGGTGGAGAGGAAGTAAGCGTTGCCGTAGCCGCCGGTGGCGATGACGACAGCGTTGGCGCTGAAGCGCTCCAGCTTACCTGTGACGAGGTTCTTGGCGATGATACCGCGGGCACGGCCATCGACGATGACCACATCTTCCATCTCGTAACGCGTGAAGAGCTTCACCTTGCCAGCCTGCACCTGTGCGGAGAGGGAGCTGTAGGCGCCGAGCAGCAGCTGCTGACCGGTCTGACCCTTGGCGTAGAAGGTACGGCTCACCTGTGCACCGCCGAAGGAGCGGTTGGCGAGCATGCCGCCATATTCGCGAGCGAAGGGAACACCCTGTGCCACGCACTGGTCGATAATATTGTTCGACACCTCAGCCAGACGATAGACGTTGGCCTCGCGAGCGCGGTAGTCACCACCCTTCACGGTGTCGTAGAACAGACGATAGACGCTGTCGCCGTCGTTCTGGTAGTTTTTGGCTGCATTGATACCGCCCTGAGCGGCGATAGAGTGCGCGCGACGGGGGCTGTCCTGGATGCAGAAGTTAAGGACGTTGAAGCCCATCTCACCGAGGGAGGCGGCAGCGCTAGCACCGGCCAGACCCGTACCCACCACGATGACGTCGAGCTTGAGTTTGTTCTTCGGGTTCACCAGGCGCTGATGTGCCTTGTAGTTGGTCCATTTCTCAGCAACGGGCCCCTCGGGAATCTTGGAATCTATTTTCTTTACTTGTTCAGTTGCCATAATGATTACGGATTAAGAGTTGATAATAGGTTAGCCCCAAATGGCGAACTTGAGGACCACCACAGCAAACATCAGGATGACGATGGTGGACCAGATGAAGCCGATGCACTGCCAGCGGTTGTGCCAGATCTTGCCGCTCCAGCCCAGCGTCTGGATAGCGCTCCAGAAACCATGGTTCATGTGGAACCAGATGGCGCAGAACCAGAAGAGGTAGGCGGCGGAGAAGAAGGGAGCACCGGGCTGATCGTGGAATGTCCAGACAATCCAAGCATAGCCGTCGGCGGGAGAGATGGGGTTGCTCATGGCAGCCACGGGGTCTGAGAGCTCTGCCCACATCATGTTGTACCAGAAGTGCCAGAAGTGGAGGCACAGGCCCAAGCAGATGATGCAGCCCAGCAGGAACATGTTCTGGCTGTACCACTCCACCTTTTCAGGCTTGTCGGTCACGGCATAGGCATCTGTGCCGCGGGCCTTCTTGTTCTGGATGGTCAGGATGATGGCAAAGACGAAGTGCAGTACCATCAAAGCTGCCAAGCCGAGAGTCGCCACAACAGCGTACCAGTTCGCGCCGAGGAACTCGCAAATCATGTTGTAGCCCTCAGCGCTGAAGAGCGCTACGACGTTCATGCTGGCATGGAACGTCAGGAAGAGAATCAGTGCGAGCCCGGTCACGGACATCACCACTTTTCTTCCGATAGAAGAATCAATTAACCACATAAAAAGTAATTTTTTAGATATTTGAATGATGAAAAGATGCTGCAAAAGTAAGTTATTTTGGTGAGCCTGCAAAGAAAAACACCTCTTTTTATTGTATAAGGGCGTGAAAAACAGTTATCGCTGTGGGTCGTCGTATTGAATCTGCAATTCTTCGAGCCGACGATGCAGTTGTTTCTGCAGTTTCTCCACTTCAGGCTGGCCATAGAGATTGTGCATCTCATGCGGGTCGTTCTTCAGGTCGAAGAGTTCCCATGTGTTGACATCGTGGCCATAGAAATGGATGAGCTTGTAGCGGTCGGTGCGGATGCCGTAGTGGCGGCGCACGTTGTGCTCGGCAGGGTATTCGTAGTAGTGGTAGTAGATGGCATCGCGCCAGTTCTTGATGGCGGCCTTGTCCTTCTTCGTGGCAGCTTTGCCTTTCAGCAAGGGCAGCAGCGACACACCTTGGATGTCATCGGGAATAGGTACTCCAGCGAGGTCGAGGAAGGTGGGGGCATAATCGATATTTTGCACCATTTCATCGATGTCACCACGGCGCTCATAGCCTTTCGGCAGACGCATCACGAGCGGTGTGGAGAGACTCTCCTCGTACATGAAGCGCTTGTCGAACCAGCCATGCTCACCCATGTAGAAACCTTGGTCGGAGGTATAGACCACGAGCGTGTTGTCCAGCAGTCCCTTTTCCTCAAGGTAGTCGAGCATGCGCCCCACTTCCTGATCCAGCGAGTGTACCACCTTAGCGTAGTCACGCATATAGCGCTGATACTTCCACTCCAGGAGTTCTGCATCGCGACTGCCCTCGACACTGCTCTGCGCCTGACGGGGCAGGAAGTTGTAGTCCTTGCCCCACCTCTCGTAGAAGTCGCGTGAGAGGGGTACGTAGAACGCATCATACTGCTTGCGCTCGGCGGGCGAGAGGCGCCCGATCATGCCCTGGTAGGAGCGTGACAGGCGGGTCTGAGGTGTCTCCTTATCGCTCACGAACATCTTGGTATCATAGACGATGTCCATGTCCTTGCCAATCTCCATCTCTGTCTTGCCGGCGGCTTCGCGGGTGGCGTAGTCGTCGCGGAATTCAGGTGGCAGGGCAAAGGTCTTGTCCTCATACAGGCGCAGGTCCTCCAGTGCAGGGAGCCAGGCACGGTGGCAGGCTTTGTGGTGGATGAAGAGGGCGAAGGGGCGAAGACCCTCTCCCCGCTCCCCCGTGAGGGGGAGAGCCTCGCTATCGCTCGAAAGCTGCGCGCCAGCCTCCTCCCCTCCTTTACGGGAGGGGTTGGGTCTTCTATTCTCCATCCACTCAATGGCCTTGTCGGTGATGATGCGGGTGACGTAGCCGCTGTCGGTAGCGCGGGTGCCGTCCATGTGGATGAACGTGGGGTTGTAGTAGTCGCCCTGTGCCGGCAGTATCTCCCAGTGGTCAAAGCCTGTGGGTGTACTCACGAGGTGCCATTTGCCGATGAGGCAGGTCTCGTAGCCGGCCGCCTGAAGCAGTTTCGGCATCGTCTGCTGGGAACCGTCGAAGATGCCGTGCTCGTTGTTCGTGAACCCGTTCTTATGCGAGTGCTTACCCGTCAGCATACATGCTCGGGAAGGGCCGCTCAGGGAGTTGGCCACATAGCTGTGTGTGAAGCGCACGCCATCCCTCGCGATGCGATCCAGGTTGGGCGTCTCCACATAACGGGTGTCGTAGCACGACATCATCTGCGCCGTGTGGTCATCCGTCATGATATAGACGATGTTGGGAGACTCTCCCCCCGCCCTCCCTATCAGGGAGGGAGCGGTCACCTGTGCGAATAGGGGGACAGCGGGAATGGAAAAGATTATTAAACCTTTGACTCTATTCATGAATAGATGATGACAATAGGACTCAATCAGTCAAAAGTAACTGCTCCCTCCCTGATAGGGAGGGCGGGGGGAGAGTCTTAAACCATCGAATACACGACATCCATGATTTTCTTGCCTATCTCGTCAGCAGCCTCCATGGTGGCAGCCTCGGAATAGACGCGGATGATGGGTTCGGTGTTCGACTTGCGCAGGTGTACCCACTTGTCGGGGAAGTCAATCTTCACGCCGTCGATGTCGTTGACCTCTTCGTTCTTGTAGAGCTCCTTCACCTTCTTGAGGATGGCATCCACATCGGTGTCGGGTGTGAGGTCGATGCGGTTCTTGGCGATGCAGTAGGGAGGATAGGTGGCGCGCAGCTCGCTGGTCTTCATGCCCTTCTTGGCTAGATAGGTGAGGATGAGGGCGATGCCTACGAGGGCGTCGCGGCCGTAGTGTGCGGCGGGATAGATGACGCCGCCGTTGCCTTCGCCGCCGATGACGGCGTTGGTGGCCTTCATCTTCGTGACCACATTCACTTCGCCCACGGCAGCAGCGTTGTACTCGCAGCCGTATTTGCGCGTCACGTCGCGCAGAGCACGTGTTGAAGAGAGGTTCGAGACGGTATTGCCGGGCGTATGCTGCAGGATGTAGTCGGCCACGGTGACCAGCGTGTATTCCTCGCCGTACATGGTGCCGTCCTCGCAGAACAATGCCAGACGATCGACATCGGGATCAACGACGAAGGCAATGTCGTAGCCGCCCTTCTGCATCAGCGCCTTGATGTCGCCGAGGTTCTTCTCCAGCGGCTCGGGGTTGTGCTGGAAGTCGCCGGTGGGTTCGCCATAGAGGCAGGTGACGGTCTCCACGCCCAGCTGTTCCAGCAGCTTCGGCAGGATGACGCCGCCGACGGAGTTCACGGTGTCGAGAGCCACGCGGAACTTGCGGGCCTTGATGGCCTCTATGTCTACGAGTGCGAGGTCCTTCACGAGGTCGATATGCTTCTGGTCGTAGCTGTCATCCTCGCGGTACTTGCCCAGATGATCGACATCGGCATACTCGAAGTCCTCGGTCGCGGCGATGCGTAGCACCTCAGCACCCTCGGCTGCATTCAGGAACTCGCCGTCGCTGTTCAGCAGCTTCAGGGCATTCCACTGGCGGGGGTTGTGGGAAGCGGTGAGGATGATGCCGCCGCACGCCTTCTCCATCGTCACGGCCAGTTCGGTGGTGGGTGTTGTGGCAAGGCCGATGTTCACGACGTCGAAGCCCATGCCCATGAGTGTTCCGCAGACGACATTCTTCACCATCTCGCCGGAGATGCGGGCGTCGCGCCCTACGACAATCTTGTTCGTGCCGATTTTATCGGTCTTGCGAATGAGTGTGGCGTAGGCCGAGACAAATTTTACGATGTCCAGAGGATTCAGCGTGTCACCTGCACGGCCTCCGATGGTACCACGGATGCCGGAAATAGATTTGATCAGTGTCATGTTGTTTATGAAGTTTAAAGTTGATGGTTTAAAGTTTAAGATGATAAAGGTGTTTAGGATGTTTTCGGTTTAGTTCGGCTTTCGGCGACAAAGTTAGAGAAAAAAGGTGCTGTGAGCGCACATTTAGCCCCGTTTTTTTCATGAAACACAAAAAAAAGACGAAAAAAAGGCCTTCTCTGTGTTGTTGCTTTGCAAAAATAGCTATCTTTGTCCCGAATAAGCCTCTTTTATGAGAAGAACCCACTACTTTTTGATGTCTTTCCTGTGGCTTTTGATGCCAATGGCAGGACTCGCACAGACAACACAACCACCCACGACAGTTGAGGGGTGGGCTGACCGCTTGACTCGTTTTGGCAAGGGCATCCCCCAGGAGAAGGTCTTTGTGCAGATGGACAATACCTGTTATTTCCTTGGCGACACAATCTGGTTTGCGGCCTACACGCGTCGCACGGACAGCGGTTTGCCTTCGAATGTCAGCCGCGTGCTCTATGTGGAACTGCTGAATCAGGACGGTTTCCTGCAGGAGCGCCAGCTTATCGAGATGAAAAACGGCCGAGGCCATGGTAACTTCGTCCTCGCCGACAGCCTCTATGCCGGTTATTACGAGTTGCGGGCTTACACCCGCTGGCAGCTCAACTGGGGCATCACGGAGAAGGAGCACAGCTCGGGTGCCGAGGATTGGTTCTTCAACAAGACGATGGCCAAGGAGTTCTATCGCGACTACGACAAACTCTATTCCCGTGTCTTCCCCGTCTATGACAAGCCCCAGGAGGCGGGTGACTTCTACCACGATATGACAACACGTCCGCTGCGTCGCTATTTCAAGAGCGGAGCGCCTGAGCCACAACCCATGTTGATGCTCTTCCCTGAGGGCGGCCATCTCGTGGCCGGCGTGCCGTGTCGAGTGGCGTTTGAGGCAGCCACTGAGACGGGTGAAGCACTGGAGGGAACGTTGGAAATATTGAAAAATGGAAATATTGAAACATTGAAAGACGCTCAAGGCCAGGACGCCCGCTCCGTCGCTGCTGTCAGCCGTGGTCGTGGTGTATTCCTCTTCACGCCAGCAGCCGACCAGCGCTACACGGCACGCTTCACCAGTAAAGATGGGAAGACCGTGGAGGCCGAGATAAAGGATGCCGTAGCCGATGGCGTGGCGCTGAGCGTTGAGCGTAAGGGCGACGAATGGGAAATCCAAGTCCATGCTGTTGGCGAAGCCGCCACGAAACCTTTGGGCCTTACCATCATGCATGAAGGTAGAACCCTATTATTCCAAGAACTAACTGGAGGTCCCTCAACTCAGATACATTATACTCCCCTCCTTGATAGGGAGGGGCAGGGGGGAGAGTCCGGCATCCATCAGGCCACCGTCTTCGATGCCGATGGCCGTGTGTGGGCCGACCGCCTCTTCTTTGTCAGCAAGCCAGACCAACAGTATTCTAACCTCACCATCAGTGGCTTGAAGCCTGAATATGCTCCTTATGAACAAGTGAGTCTTCAGTTAACCGCTCCCTCCCTAAAGTCCCCCTCGCCCCTTGGAGGGGGGGTAGGGGTGAGAACGGCGGGGGTGAGTCTCGCCATCCGCGATGCTGCCGCTTCGGACTACACCTATGACACCAGCAATATCCTGACCGAGATGCTTTTATCCTCGGAGCTGAAAGGCTTCATCCCCGATCCTGCCTACTTCTTCGAGGCCGACGACCAGGAACATCGCACAGCATTAGACCTGCTGATGATGACACAGGGTTGGCGCCGCTTCGACTGGCGCACCATGGCCATGCCCGGTGCCTTCATGTTGACACAGCCCATGGAGTCCCAGACCCCCATCCTGCGTGGCGAGGTGCTCAACTTCGAGGAGAAACAATGGCAAGATGACATACAGCCCGTCGGCGATAAGGCAACCCCATTCTTCCTGGAAGACACGCTGGCCAAGATGCATCCCTCGCCCGACGACGACCGTCCGGCCTACACCCTCCGCAAATCACTGATGACCGGAGGTGATGGCCTTTCCACTCAGGACGAGTATATTAATTATGGTCTTGGCGAGTTCATTGAGACCATCATTGCTCAGACCTATGCTCATGAGTCCAACTATCCACCTGGCAGTTACCAGATGCGAGGCACAATCGCGACCTCCCGCTTCAATGCCAAAGAGAATGACTTGAAGCATGAAATGCGCGTCCATGCCGAGTTCGCGCAGCCAGGCAGCAAGGAGAGCATCTTGGGCGATATGGATACAAAAAACGGCCAATTCACCATACCTTCGCCCTACTTCCAGGGTTACTGTATCTTCTTCCTCGCAGCTTCCGACACGACGAAATGGAAGAAGAACAAACCCCATACGTGGATTAGTATGGAGGAGACCGACGCCCCAGAGTTCTATGTACGCATCAACTGGCCTTATCCCCGCTTCACGAAGCCCTATCAATACTACCAGACGGCCTACCGCCCCGCTCCGCAGGACGTGCCCCAGACATCACTTTTCAATCCCAAGAGCTTTGAGACAGACATGCAGACGCTGGTGGTGCGCGCCCGCCGTGGTGGCATGCGCAAGCTGGACCTGACGAAACCGGCCTTCAGGGTTGATGCCTATGATGCCTTCAACGAAGCCTGCGATGCCGGTCTAATGGAGGGCCGCTACTATGGTCGTTACCACTATCTGAACAGTGTGGCCCGCCTCTATGCCGGTGACATGCAGACCAACAACCTCTATCTGCTGGAGCCTCGTTTCGATGGCCATAATGTATCGTTGAACCGCTCGGCTCAGGTCATGAACCGCTACAACAAGCTCACGAACCTCAATGCCGTAGCTCTCTATACCGATTATAATCCGCGCACAGGCGGCGATCCGCGTGCCAAGGAGGACAATGTGGAGCGCTTGGCCATCAATCTCGAACAGTTGCCCAACGAAGGCAGTCGCGTAACCTATCGCGACCGCCGCTATGTCCTGCAGGGCTTCAATGTGGCCGATGACTTCTACCACCCCGACTATCAGCGCACGCCACCGGCCGATGGCGCCAAGGACTATCGCCGGACGCTCTACTGGAATCCCGATCTGCAGCTTGATGACAGCGGCGCTGCAACCGTCTCTTTCTTTACTGGCAGCAAGGCAACTTCCATCGTGGTCGATGCCAACGGCCAGGCCGCTGACGGCACCATCATCACCTCCCCATAAAGACCCACCCCCCAACCCCTCCCGTGATGGAGGGGAGAGCCTGCGGAAGGAAATAATACATTGACAAGAAAAAACAAAATAAATAATCCTTAACCACTTAACCCTTAACAATGACCCTATAAACCTCCAAGCGCTAGCAGCTCCCCTCCATTACGGGAGGGGGCGGGGGTGGGTCTCCTACTTATGAACGAAAAACTTCTTTCCATCGTTGACCAGTTCGCCATCAGTGGCGTGGTCGCTGAAATCAAGCCCCTCGGCGAGGGACTTATCAACGACACCTTGCTCGTGAAAACCGCTCAGACCGAGGCACCTAACTACGTGCTGCAGCGCGTGAACACCAATGTCTTCCCCGATGTGGAGATGCTGATGAACAACATCCGCGCCGTCACGGGGCACATCCGCCAGAAGCTTGCAGCCCGCGGCGAGACAGACATCGACCGCAAGGTGCTCACCTTCGTACCCCTGAAGGACAATCCCGGCAAGCTCTACACCATTGTCGATGGCGAGCCGTGGCGCCTCATGGTGTTCATCAACGATGCCATCACCAAGCAAGCCGTGAACCCTGAGTCCAGCGAGGCCGCCGGCGAGGCCTTTGGCGATTTCCAGGCCATGCTGGCCGACATTCCCGTGCCGTTGGGCGAGACCATCAAGGACTTCCACAATATGGAGTTCCGTCTGCAGCAGCTAAAGGACGTGATTGCTGTTGACCCTGCCGGCCGTGTCGCCAGCGTGCAGCCCATCATTGATGAACTGCTCTCCTACGCCGACGAGATGACCGTTGCCGAGCGTCTAGGTCGCGAGGGCAAACTGCCCAAGCGCATCTGCCACTGCGACACCAAGGTCAACAACATGATGTTCGACAAGAACGACCGTGTGCTCTGTGTCATCGACCTCGACACCGTCATGCCGAACTTCATCTTCTCTGACTACGGCGACTTCCTACGCACCGCTGCCAACTTCACCGCGGAGGACGATCCCGACCTCTCCAAGGTGGGCTTCAACATGGAAATCTTCAAGGCCTTCACGCGTGGCTACCTGCGTTCTGCCAAGAGCTTCCTCACGCCGTTGGAGAAAGATATGCTGCCCTACGCCGCCACCCTCTTCCCCTATATGCAGGCCGTACGCTTCCTGTGGGACTACATCAGTGGCGACAAGTACTGGAAGTGCAAGTACCCCGAACACAATCTCGACCGCGTCAAGAACCAGCTCGCCCTCTTCAAGAGCGCCTATGCCCTGAAGCGGGAAATGGCCGATTTCATCGCTGCGCAATAGCCTTATCCTATTATAATGATGAGCATGAAACCCAAACACGACATCAACCGCCGTCAGTTCCTGCAGCAACTGGGACTCGGCTCCATCTCGGCCTTCTCGCTGATGGCCATGTCTCCGCTGAGAGCGTTTGCCGCTGATGATGACAAGTCCCTCCCCGCCGTGGGCGAAAATGCAGGCGCAATGACCTATCGCCGTCAGAACGGTTCGGGCGAGAGCATCTCGCTCCTGGGCTTTGGCATGATGCGTCTGCCGCGTGAACAGGAGGAGGTGGACCGCCTCGTTGACTATGCCATCGCCCATGGCGTCAACTATTTCGACACGGCACCCATGTATGGCGGTGGCCGCAACGAAGGTGTCACCGGTGCCACCCTCAGCCGCTATCCGCGCGACAAATACTTCGTGGCCACGAAGCTCTCCAATCAGAACCGCGACCTGTGGCCCTTCGAGCGCTCCAAGGCGATGTATGAGAACTCGTTCCGTCAGCTGCGTGTGGACTACATTGACTACTACCTGCTGCACAGCATTGGCGGTGGCGGCATGGGTGCCCTTCAGGGCCGCTTCATCGACAACGGGATGCTTGACTTCCTGGTAAAGGAGCGCGAGGCCGGCCGCATCCGCCACCTCGGCTTCAGCTACCACGGCGATGTCCGCGTCTTCGACTATCTGCTGGACCAGCATGAGAAGTACCACTGGGACTTCGTGCAGATCCAGATGAACTACCTCGACTGGCGCCATGCCGGACGCCGTGGACGCCGCGGCGGCGATGCCGATGCCGAATACCTCTATGGTCGGCTGGAGAAGCTGGGCATACAGGCTGTCATCATGGAACCCATCCGTGGCGGCTCCCTTGCCAATGTCTCCGATGAAATCCGCGAACAGCTGCGTGCCGTACACCCCGACGACAGTCCTGCCATGTGGGGCTTCCGCTGGGTGGGGTCACATCCCAATGTCCTCACGACACTCAGCGGCATGAACCGCATGGAGCATCTCGAAGAGAACGTGCGCACCTTCTCGCCCCTGCAGCCTTGCACGGAAGCCGAGAACGAGCTCCTGGCACGCATCGCCGACCAGATGGCGGGCTTCCCCACCATCGGCTGCACCACCTGCGCCTACTGTATGCCCTGCCCCTACGGCGTTGATATCCCCGGGAACTTCGCCTTCTACAACAAGGCCGTCACGGAGAAGATGCTGCCGCTGCCTGAGGTCACGGCTGCCGACTATGCTGAACGGCAGGATGCCTTCATCAAGGCCTATCGCGAGGCCATCCCCGCCGAGAAGCGCGCCACCACGTGTGTGGACTGCGGCGAGTGTCTGGCCAAGTGTCCGCAGCAGATCCGCATCCCCAACCAGATGAGCCGCATCGTGGAACTGACAAGGAAGAAAAGACCCACCCCCAACCATACCCGTCTTCAGTAGAGGAGTTCTGCTTCGGTCGCTCAGGATGACTTAACATCCAGTCAACCCATTGTTTCCTTCGCTACCCGTTAGGGAGGGGAGTGGCTGCGCATAGGGGGATTAAACCTTTTGGGTTTTACTGTGTCCAAGACTCTGACAATATTTACTTATTTAAGATAATGACAACGAAAACATTTCTTTTGAGCCTTGCTCTCACCATCGCTCCGGCGATGTCCTGCAACCTTTTCGCACAGGAAAAAGCCCCGCTCCCCAAGGATGAAGGCCCCGTCATCTCTAAGGTCGATGGGATGACAGTCATCAACACCAGCTCGCTGGCCGACGATGTCGAGGGTTATGCAGGGCCTACCCCCCTGAAAATCTTCATCAAAAAGGACAAGATCGAGAAGATCGAGCCCCTGCGCAATCTGGAGACCCCCAAGTACTTCGCACTCATCAAACGTGACCTGCTGGGAAAATGGAACGGTCTGGCCGTGAAGAAGGCTTCCCAACAGCAGGTGGATGTCATCACCGGTGCCACTTACAGTTCCGAGGCGGTCATCGAAAACGTGCGTCGCGGATTGGACTATTACACCAAAAAAGGAAAGAAATAGAGAATAAAGAGAACATCTTATCGAAAAAAGCTGTACCTTTGCGCCCGCAAAAGTGCAGCTTTTGTCTATTGTCTATTTTTTAATTAATTGATATGATGTCAAATCCAATGAATGAAACTTCCATTTTGGGAGTCTTCAGGCGCAATGTCAGCGCCAGTGCCTTGCTGATTGGAGCCACCGTTCTGGCTCTCGTGATGGCCAACCTTCCTGCCACTAAGGACCTGTATGCCTCGCTGTGGCAGCTTCCGGTGTCTTTGAGCATAGGCAGCTTCAATGTCTTCAGCCACGGCGGTCATGCCCTGACGCTGATGGACTTCATCAACGATTTCCTGATGTTCTTCTTCTTCCTGAGCGTAGGTCTGGAAATCAAGCGTGAGATCCTTTGCGGCGAACTCAGCAGCCGCCAGAAAGCCATGCTGCCCATCATCGGCGCTTGCGGTGGTATGCTGATGCCTGTCATCGTCTTCTTCTGCGTCTGCCTCGGCCATCCCCTGATGGAGCGTGGCTGCGCCATCCCCATGGCCACGGATATCGCCTTCTCGCTCGGCGTGCTCTCGATGTTCGGCAAGCGCGTGCCGCTGGGCTTAAAAGTCTTCCTGGCCGCCCTCGCTGTGGCCGACGACCTTGGCGGCATCATTGTCATCGCGCTGTTCTACAGCGAAGGCCTCGCGTGGAAGTACCTCTTAGGCGCAGCCGTCGTCGTCTGCATCCTGTTGTGGGGCAACCGTCGCGACATGCGTCTGAAACAGTTCTACATGTTCTTCGGCTTCATCCTGTGGTATATGGTGCTGAACTCAGGCATCCATGCCACCATCGCCGGCGTGGTGCTAGCATTCTGTGTGCCTGCCAACCTGACGCGTGGCACACGTTATTACATGGAATACATCCGCGAGGAGCTGAAGCATTATCCCGACATTGAATTCAGCGAGGCTGACCGCACCAAGCCTATGGTTGTCGATAAACAGGACATCCAGCTGCTGCGCCGCATTGAGAAAGCATCCGACTATCTCATCTCGCCGCTGCAGGATATCGAGGACTATCTCACCCTGCCCATCAACCGCATGGTCATCCCCGTCTTTGCCTTCGCCAATGCTGGTGTCAACTTCGATGGCATGAGCTTCATGAGCCTCTTCCATGGCGTCGCCCTCGGCGTCTTCCTCGGCTTGCTGGTAGGTAAGTTTGCTGGTGTCCTCAGCTTCTCATGGCTCAGCATCAAGCTCGGCATCTGTCAGATGCCTGCAGGTGGCAACTGGAAGTCCTTTGCCAGCGTCTGCATGATCTGCGGCATCGGCTTCACCGTCTCCATGTTCATTGCCGCCCTGAGCTATCCTGCCCACCTCGGCGCAGAAGCCGCTGAGATGCTCAACGAAGCCAAGCTCGGCATCCTCTGTGGCACCCTCGCCTCCGCCCTCGTCGGTTCCCTGATGCTCAGCCAGACGCTGCCCAAAGACACGGCTGCGTGATATCAACGAGCGTAATGGCAGACGTCGCCCGCTTGGCGAATAACAGACAATCATCATTCCATCATCGCAGGAGGCCACCCATCCCGGTGGCCTCCTTTCATATATACTCGCCCATCTCCATAGTGTTTTCAGCAATCTGCAAAAAACTTTTGCGGAAAACCCTACGCACCCTTCGCACAACCAGATCAACAGAAGAAGGGCGTAGAGAAAGGAAACTGCCGAGCCGCTCGATGAGGAGTGGCTCGGCAGGAAAAAAGGAGAATATGAATGTGCGAAGGCTTAATCAGTCAGATTGGCGCTTGATAGCGTCCGCCTTTCAGATGCTTCCGGTGTTGACGATGGGTTGTGCGTTGTCTTCGCCGCAGAGTACAACAAGGAGGTTGGAGACCATCTGTGCTTTCTTGTCCTCGTCGAGGCTTACGATGCCTTGTTCCTGTAGCTGGTCGAGGGCCATCTTGACCATGGACACAGCGCCTTCGACAATTTTCTCGCGAGCCGCGATGATGGCTGTGGCCTGCTGGCGACGGAGCATCACAGCGGCTATCTCGGGAGCATAGGCGAGGTAGTTGATGCGTGCTTCCACGACCTCGATGCCAGCCATGGCCAGACGCTCGGTAAGCTTGGCTTCGAGCTGATCGTTGATCTCCTCGCCACCACTACGCAGAGTAATGTCCTTGGAGCGTGACTCTGTGTCGTCATAAGCATACTGGCCAGCCACCTGACGCAGAGCAGCATCGCTCTGCACACGAACAAAGCGTTCAAAGGCGGCCATCATCGACTTGACATCGGTGCCCACTTGTGCGTTGTTGGCAGCCATGGTTTGTGAGTCGATCTCGAACAATGCCTTGTAGGTATCCTTCAGACGCCAGACGAGCACGAGGCCAATCATCACGGGGTTGCCTTCCTTGTCGTTGACCTTGATGGGTTCTGCGTCGAGGTTACGGGCACGCAGCGAGAGCTTCTTGGTGGTGGTGAAGGGATTAATCCAATAGTAGCCAGTGCGCGTGAAAGTGCCGACATACTTGCCAAAGAACATCACAACACGGGCTTCGCCTGGTTCGAGCATCATGAAGCCTGCCCAGAGGAATAGTGACACGAACAGTGCCGCGCCAGCTGCGATGGCCAGCGGCCACGCATCGCTATCAAAGGAGAAGAAAAACATGACAATGGCAGCAATGATGAGTGCCAGATTAAAGAACAGCATGAAGAAGCCGTTCAAAGTAGAGCCTTTGTAAGCGAATTCTTTCGTTTCCATAAGTAATCTGTATAATGAAGGTTGTTTGTCTCTTTATAGTGAGTATTCCTCTCGCTACTTTCATCCTTCTGTTTTGCGCTGCAAATATAAGTATCTTTCACGTCTCTGTCAAAAGAATTACTGCTTTTTGTGCCTCATCTTGAAAAAAGAAGATGATTTTTGTGCGCAGATTCAAAACTAATCCCTATCTTTGCCCCCAGAAAAACAAAAAAACTGGCAGAATCAATATGAGCACAACTGCATTATCGGGCTTGCTGGAATATCTTTACAGCACGCTCAGTATCAGCAATATGCGATGGGTTGGCGAGCATCTGATAGAGCACGCGAAGAAGGAGGAAGTTGCACAACTCCGTCCCTACACCATGGAGGAAATCCACGAACGGCTTAATCAATCCCGCCGTGAAGTTCTTGCGGGACTTAGTCAGGACAGCGAAGAGATGTTCCGTGAGCTGGAAGAAGAGTTCGCTCGCGAGGAAAATCTTTTAATGGATGAGGCAGTATGAGAGTCAAGTGGTCTCCATTTGCAAGGGAGCAAATGCATGAGGTGGCCAGATATATCCGCCGGGAGTTTGGTCTGACAAGGCGCGATGAGTTTATGCAAGAAGTGCGTGAAGCAAATAGATTGATAGGTCATACCCCCAATATCGGTAAAATAGAACCGCTGCTTGAAGATGAAGCAATCACTTATCGTAGTTATGTGTTGAATAGGCTGAATAAAATTATCTATTACATTGAGAACGACCACGTTGAAATTGCTGACTTTTGGGATGTAAGGCGCGATCCAGGCGCACTCGTTGACAGAATAAAGTAGCTGCAAAGCCCCGCATATTTGTATGAATTGATGAAGAAACGAAGCGCCCGACCTATGATAGGGTCGGGCGCTTACGTGATAGATGATAGGAAAGATTCTGGATTCCTGCATAACTGCGAGTAATCCGCAATTTACTTTTATGCCGATGATGGTTTACCTCTTGCGTCAGAAAGTGATTGCAAGCTCTATCCTACCATTATTGTCATCTTGGGAAGAAGGAGAATAGGAGCTGGCATAAGTTTCATCCGTTTCCGTTGTTTTCGTGATTTCACCGTCTCCGTTAAACTCCGTAATTTTCCGATAGTAGTGCCAATGTCCGGAAGCGCTTCCGGTAGCCCATCCTGCCGGAAGGTCTTTTGTGTTTAAACTGAATTTACATGTACCATCACTATACTCGCTATAATCTCCGAGGGGTATCTCTTTTTCCCATTCAAGGTATTCCGAATAATCGGAGGCGTCTATGCTCTCGGTTCTTTTTTCGAGGTAATTATAGTACCGATGGTATTCATCTTTCGTGTAGGGAGTTTCGGGATAGTCACGTGTCATGCGGCAAGAACCGCGGATAATCTTTCCAGGCTTCTCAGAGGCATCTACGACCAGTGAAAGCTGGTACACATAGTTGTTGTTAGAACTGTCCGTGTAGCTATGATTCCCCGTGAACGTAAGGATATTACCTTTCCTTTCACATGTGACAGGGTAGGGATATGATGCAGATATAGTACTGCTGCTTGTGGATGAACTATGTGTGGCGTTTCCATTAACTATTATTGTTTCCTCGCTATTTTTCGTAGCCGGAATAGCCGCTGAAAGGCCAAAGGACTTGACATCCGTGCGCGTTGATAACTGTTCAATATAGATGGTGTCACTGGCTGCTATGCTACCTGCTCGAGCTGTAAGGATGACCCTCCCCTTGCGAGTGAAGAGAGACGGGTTCTTGGGCAACTCAATGTGCAAGTAGGCATCTTTGGCCTCTGCGTCGATGTCTGTCACGCTGACAGTTGCCCAGTCCCCCCTATACCAAATAGTGGAGTCGTCTGGGTCCTGTTTCTGGAAGGTTATATCAAAGGTTTGGCTGTTTGTTTTGAAATAAATGTCCTTCTTCTCAGCCTCTCCGCCAAACTTGTATTCCTTTTCCGTGAAATCAATGGTGGGGGTGACTGTGAAATACTTGGTTGGCCCACCGACAGAGAGCTCATAGCCCAGAGTGCTAAGACAAGGTGTTACATAGTACTGCCCACAGGGCAAACCTTCAAATTTTGTTTCAAACTTCTCTCTGGGCGTCGTAAAGAAGTGAGAAAAGGTATCGTATCGCTTTTCCAGCAGCTCCCGCTTATAGTTGTAGAGAGCGATGCCGACATACGATGGAACGAAAGTCTTGCGCTCTGGATAGAGGGTGACTTTCGTCACATCGTCCTGCTTGTCGAAAACCGCATCGATATCCTTGAAATCGGGCAGAAGGAACCATTCCAGCGTGCCGAACTGTTCCGAACGCTCGTAGAAGGTCGTCTTCTCGGGATCTTTCCATAGGAACTTCAGTTCCGCCTTTGCTTCTAAGTCAAGAGACAGGGCGTGGAGTTTAATATAGCTGTCCTTCAACGCACTATAGGCATCATCACTGGCCAATTTGGCGACAGAGAGCTTCAGGCTGCCTTCCAATTTCGGTCCCACAAAGAGTGACACGCCGATGCCGGACTTGAAGATATCCTCTATCCAGTCATTCGTTTCGATGTCACCAGTCATCTCAACGCCCATCTGTACGAAGCCGGCTAACGACACCTCCAAGTCGCCGGTGTCAATTGGCGCTTCCTTGCCCTCGTCTTCTTCTGGAGTATTGTAATTGTGGGTATAGCTCATTATTGGCCAACGGTCGGTGTCGAAGATGATTGTTTGGTTCCAGAATAACTTGGCACCAGGCAGGGTAGCATTGAGGGCTATCTCACCGCCACCCCGAACATCTATATTGGGAATAGGATGTGTTTGGAAAATCGGAAGATTAACGGGGAACTTGATTGTTCGCAGCAGCTTCATCACCTCTATATCGGCGTCAAAGCTTTTGGAGGCTTTAATACCCACAGAAGGTGATATCCCGGCATAGCTGTTGATATCCGTTTTTACATACAATCGCTTCCAGCTGATGTAGTAATCGACTTTTATGCCCAACTTAAGACCTATTTCTGCCGCCATGGTGATGGTGACATCCTCAGCAGGGCTGAATTCACGCTTGATGGTCCCCGTGAAATCTATCAGGGAGACATCTTCAGAGCCCTCCTCGGCACGCAGAACCTTGTTGCGTTCAGGATGCCAGCCGGCCAATCGGCGCTTCACTTGGCCGTCCTCATCGATAGTGACGCGTTCTGTAGTGACGAACTGAACAAAGACATCGCCCAGTTCACTTAGCGGGTTACAAATAACTTGCGTATAGTCATTGTTATAGTACTTAACTTCTGTCACTTTTCCGGCGAAACCTTTGCAGTAGAGCCATTGATGGCGGTAGTTTTTCGCCTCCTCATCCCAATAATATTCCGTATGGGTATCTATCAACACCTGCCCCACTTTAGGCATTAAGTTGGAGGGACAGCTATTCCGAACAAGGATTCTTCTGACCTTGTCAGATGGTTCAGCATTGATTTCCACGATATAGTCGAGCAACCCGTCATCATGGAAATCTCTTAAATTCGGATTCAGCTTGATCTCCGGCTGCTGGAAACCGATAGAGTCAATGACGGCCAGTGGGATCCGATAGAGCGAGTCCGCAGTTTCAATTTCCTGAACGACATAATGGTCATGCTCAAAGCCATTGAAGTCGATCTTCGAATAGCCCATGCGGACGACCTCGTCATAGAAGAAACCATCGAAGTCGCCGTCGTTGCGGTAGATGTAGAACGCATCTTGTGCCAGAACTGGCGTAGTGAAGAATGAAAGAGTGAAAAGTGAAAAATAAAACAATCTCTTGGCTAAGGGTAGCCGAGAACCGCGACATGCAAGGAAATTGTAAATATATCCCATAGTAGATAACTCGTAAATTGTAAATCGGAAAAAACGTAAATGACTTTATTTCTTCATGAATTTATAACTCGCATCGCCCACTTTCACGATATACAAGCCTGCGGGCTGCCCCTTCACGGACACCACTGCGGGCTGTCCGCTGGCAGCCGTCTGCGTGCGCAGCAGCTTGCCGTCGGGGGAATACAGTTCGAGGACGGTGCCTGCGGCCAGACCTTCGAAACGCATCTCGTCCGTGCCCTGTGAGAAGCGGATCTCTCCGGGCTTCACGCTGGGCACGTTCACCAGCGGCGTCTTGCCCTCGTAGGTGTAGCGCAGTACCTGCGCAATCGGGTAGCTGATGCTCACCTTCTTGGTCGACAGCATCAGCATCCCATTGTTGAACCGCGTCTCCGGTTCATCAGTCAATTCATGTGTCACCTTCGTGCCGTTGGTAAACCACACCACCAGCCGCTGTGTCTCGTCGTCAGCGCTTGCCACCATCGGCAGCACCAGCGCCATCAAAAGCAAAAGAACTTTTTTCATAAGCTCATTATTCGTATTTTGTTTATAATCATTTGTTCCTTTTCGGGCCAAATATAACCATCTTCCCTAATAGCCTAACCAAATCGAGATGGCAGCGCTGTTGGCTGTACAACTCCTACTTTCATGGCTATTGCTCTTCTTGTCGTAATTATAATACGTGGATTCTGGGTAATCTGTATGTTTCCTATATGCTCTTGAACTGCCATGATCTTCATAGCTCCATTGGCCAGACACTTCTGAGGCTGTCAAGTTTCCTACGTAAGTTACACTTGGGGAGATTGGGTAAGAACCTGGCTTGCCATAGGGAACATCGCCAGCCCACGTGAAGGTTCTTACATCGTTAAGTGTTTGACTCTCTTCTTTCTCTTCTACATCATAAGGTTCATTCTGCCCCTGACGGGTATATTCATAGTGGTAACTATATTCACGGCTTAAGGTGTGAGTGTAATTAAGATTACCGCCCACTACTTTTCCCTTTCCGCTTGATGCATCAACGACAAGTTCTAATGCCCATATAGTATTTTCTTCACGACGGCTTCTAAGAGGTCCATGATCGTGGTCCACATCGCCATTATAGCTATTCGGATCGCTAACCGTGCCCGAGAGATAAATATAATTACCCTCACGTCGGCTCGTGACGGGGATTTGCATACTTATAGTATAATAAGTCTGGTCTTGGGAACCCGTAGAGGTCTCGCCATCTTCGTAGAGCTTTGACCAAGAGTAGGAGCCTGTACCAGTAACGGTAACGCTGACCTTAGCCTCTTTAAATCCTTCTAACCCATATGCTTGCTGCACGCGCAGCGTGTCGCTTGTGGTGTAATTGCCTTCAGTAGCCGTAACTATAACGTCGCATGATCGTGGGAAATGCGAGGCATTTTCGGTCATATCCAGGATCATGGAGCAATACTGATTTTTCTCATCATATTCGGTAAAGCTGGCCTTAAGCCAGTTGCCATCTTCGCTTACGATAGCTATCTTCAGATTGTCGGTGTTGGTGATGATGGGTATCTCCTGCTGTTGGGCGCTGCTGGTTACTTGAATGCTGTCCATGCGCCCACTATCTCCAATCAGCAATTGAGGCGCGATGAAGAAGCTGGTCTGTGCACTCTTCACGGGCAGCTCCACGCCAGCCAGCAGCACATAGGGATAGGTCTGATAGGTGCCACAGCGCAACTTAAGGTCTTTGAACACAGTCTTGTATTTTGCATCCTTGATGTCAAAGAGATAGGATTGTGTGCGAAGGTCATTGAGCACACGGTCACCTTTGTAATTATACACGGCCGTTCCTATGTACGTGGGCCACAGCAGATGGCGCGACGGGAAGACCTCCACTTCTAAGCGGCCGTAGTCGGTCTCGTAGTTAGCTGTCGTGGTTTTGAAATCAGGCAGCAGGAACAACTCGCTGGTGAGGAACTGTTTCGAGAGCTCGAAGAAGGTTGTCCTCTCACGGTCGCCCCAGAATGCTTGCAATTCTGCCCTTGCTTCCAAGTCCAGGGAGAGGCCGTGCAACTTGATGTAGTTATCCTTGAACAGCCCATAGGCGCCGTCCTTCTCGAATGCTGCTTTCGAGAATCCGAGCTTTCCCTCAAGCTTTGGACCTACGAACAAATCTACGCCGATGCTTGAGGAAAAGACATACTCAAACCAATCATTCGTCTCAATGTTAGCACTCAATTTGAAACCAGCCTGTATGAAGCCAGACAGCGAGAGTTCTACATCACCGGGCTTATCGATGGCCTCTTGCTCTTTTTCCTGCTTTTCTTTTTCGTCGAGCTCGGTCAGGTAACTTACATAACTGGCTATTGGAAACTGGTCGGTGTCAAAGGTGAAGGTCTGTCGCCACTTGAATGACACTGGTGCCAGCGAGGCCGTCAGGGACAAATCGCCACCACCGCGCACCAATAAATCGGGCAGCGGACGTGTCTGGAACAGCGGACAGACGGCAGGGAATTTGATGCTCTTCAAGCATTGAGGAACGCCATCAACGACAGCCTCGAAACTGCTGGACGTCTTGACGGTCAGCTTAGGAGTGACATCGATGTTGGTGTCAAGGGAGGTCTTCACGAAGAGGCGCTTACGGCTGATATTGTAAGCCATTGACAGTATCACCTTGCAATCCAACCCAGCCTCCACACTGAGCGTTCCATCATAGGGTAACGGCAACTCGCGCTTGATGGCCCCGCTGTATTCAAAGAAGGGTTTCTTGGTGAAGCCCTCTTTGGCACGACGATAGGAGTCATAGCCTGCCATTCGGCGTTTCGTATTACCTTCCTCGTCCATGGAGACCTGCTCTGTACTGATGAACTGATCAAAGATGTCCTCCAGGCTGGTCACCAACCCTAAATCAACAAGATACTCTTTCTCTTTTGTGTAAATAAAGGACACCTTCATGCAATAGCCCGCATATTCTTGCCTGCGATAAGGATCAATATCAAAGATCTCCTCATCAAAGGACATCAGCACATCACCGCTTTTAGGAATCAGCTCCTGAGGAGTGTCACGCCTAAGATGGATGCGATAGGGACTGCTTATTTCCGTGATATAGGGAAGCAGCGGACTGCCATCCATGAATTTTACCCGTGGGCTAAATCTAATCTCTGGCTGCTGGAAACCGATAGAGTCAATGGCTGCCAGTGGGATGCGATAGAGCGAGTCCGCAGTTTCAATTTCCTGAACCACATATTGGTCATGCTGGAAGCCATTGAAGTCGATCTTCGAATAGCCCATGCGGATGACCTCGTCATAGAAGAAACCGTTGAAGTCACCGTCATTGCGATACACATAGAACGCCTTGCCGTCCTCTATCTGCGCCAGAACTGGCGAAGTGAAGAATGAAAGAGTGAAAAGTGAAAAATAAAACAATCTCTTGGCTAAGGGTAGCCGAGAACCGCGACATGCAAGGAAATTGTAAATATATCCCAT
>CACZCZ010000020.1 GCA_902779845.1 uncultured Bacteroidales bacterium
AACTCACCAAAACCGAGTGCCTGTACATCGCCACGAAGTTCAACGACGAGGCACGTGCGAAGCTGGTGCTGCGCTGGCAACAGTTGGAACTTGCCGAGCGCAACGCCCACGGCGCCATCTGGCTCCACTTCGCCGTCCGCGCAAGCGGCAATCGCAGGAAGCTACGCTTCATCAGCTAAACAGCGACGTCACCTGCTATGGGAGGGTGGCGGTGAGGAAGGTGGCGTTGCCGAAGATGTAGAGAATGTTCTCTGAGGCTGGGACGAGGATGGTCTCGCCTTGGTGGATGTCAATGCCGTTGATATTGGCTTTTCCCCACAGACAGACGACGATGACGAACGAATCGCAATGGAAGTCTATCTGCTGTGCGACCTGCACGACGACACGGTGTACGACGAAGTAGGGGCAATGGATGAGTTGCGACGTGGGCTTGGTGCTGTCGTAGGAGGTTCGGTAGGCAGGCCATACCTGATAGTCGATGGCGTCCTTGGCCTGTGCGATATGCAGCTCACGCGGATTACCGTGCTCATCCTTGCGTCCGAAGTCATAGACGCGGTAGGTGATGTCGCTGGTTTGTTGGATCTCAGCCAGGAAGTTGCCCGCTCCGATGGCGTGCAGACGCCCTGCGGGCAGGAAGTAGAGGTCGCCCTCGTGAGCTTCATGTGTGGCGATGACATCCTGCATGGGTGATCGTCCGTTCACGGGTTCGGCCGTGGCCAGTTGCTCATAGTCCTCGGGGGTGATGCTTTTAGCGAGACCCGCATAGATTTTCGAGCCTACATCGCTTTTGATGATATACCACATCTCTGTCTTGCCAGCGCAGCCGTGGCGCTCCATCGCTAACTTATCGTCGGGGTGTACCTGTACGCTGAGGTCCTGGCGCGAGTCGATGAACTTGACAAGCAGGGGGAATTTGTTGCCGAAGCGTTTGTAGTTTTTCTGTCCGACAAGCAGGCCTTTGTACTTATCTATCAGCTCCACGAGCGTCAAGCCCTCGTCCACGTCGTCGATGAGTCCGCGATCTGCGACTACGCTCTCATGGCCTGGCACGCCGCTGATTTCCCAGCTCTCGCCTACATTTGGTTGCGCATTGAAGATGCCCTTGAAGGGCGCAATCTGATAGCCTCCCCAGATGGTGGTCTTCAGATAGGGTTGAAATTTATAGGGTTTCATATTCTTTCCAGTATTTCCATGCACATACGGCCGTTGTGGTAGGGGCATTTCCAGAAGCCAGCCTTGTCATCGACGTTGTTCAGTGTGCCGTCGGCGTAGCGGCTCCAGTACCACTCGCCGTGTTCCGTGTCTATCAGTTTTTCTTTGATATACTGCCAACAGCGGAGGGCTTTGCCAAGGGCTTCCTTATCGCCGAAATGTTGGTAGAGGTTGACGAAGCCCACGACGGCCTCGGCCTGCACCCACCAGTGGCGGTCGTCATCCACGGTGCCAGCGGTGAGGTTGGCTTCATGAATCATGGCACCGTCACTGCGAAGTCCTTTCTCCGAAGCCGCTGCCACGCTCCTGACGATAGGTTCTACCCTGGCCAGGATCTCCTTGTCGCCCAGCACCAGTGCAGCCTCGTGCATGAGCCACGAGCATTCGATGTCGTGGCCATAGCTCTCCAACAGCTCCGGGCTCCGTGTCCAGTCCATATTGAAGAAGAGGTCCAGATGGAGGGTCGCGGGGTTGAGAATTTTATCCGTGAAGAGGGTGATGAGTTCTCGCAGCGACTGCGCGAGCTCTGCCGAGGGCCATACGCGATATAGATTGGCATAGGGCTCTATGATATGTAGGTGTGTGTTTTGTGACTTGGGGTAGTTGGCATCGTAGGCCGACAGGCGCATATCGCTGATGGGCTGCCAGTCGCGCGTCAGTGCTTCGATGTACCCTCCGTGGTCGTGATCCAACGCGTGCTCCTCCAGACAATGGTAGAGGCGGATGGCATGTTCCAAGGCTTCCTGATCCCCCGTGGCACGCGCATATTCCGAAAGCCCGTAGATGGCGAAACCGATGGCATAGGATTGCTTCTTCGTATCCTTAGGCTGTCCAGTATAGTCCACGCTCCAATAGACGCCGCCATACGCTGGGTCGATGAAATGGTCTATGAAATAACGCTTGGCGCGTGTGGCCATTTCAAGGTAAGTTGATAGTTGTGACAGCACCCGATAGGCTGCCGAGAATGTCCACAGAATACGCGCATTCAGGATGGCACCTTTGTCAGCCTCGGGGTGTAACATGTTTTGGCTGTCCATACGTCCGTAGAAGCCGTCGTGCTCGTGATCCTGCATGTGTTCCATCCAGAAGCGCAGGATGTTGTCCTCCAGCACTGCGCGCATCTCCTGTTTCATCGTTTCTGTCGTCGTCATTGGGCTCGCTGTATTTGTAATTGGGAATCTATCTCACGCATCCGGGCTGTGGTCAGGGGATAGCGGGCCACGACCAATGCGGCAAGGATGCTGACGGCAGCCGGGATAAAGGACATGAGACAACGCAGACAAAGGAGCGCATCGGCAGGCTGTCCTGCAAAATCGGAGGCTGCGAGGGTGCCCGGGTCAGTGATATATCCATAGGCCGCGAGGAGCCACAGGGCCGCAGAGCCGCCGATGGCACCACCGAACTTCTGAGCCATGGAAGAGGATGAGAAAATCAGTCCTGTGGAAGCCGTCTTGAAACGTTGTTCGGCATAATCGCTCACATCGGCATACATCGACCATACGAGCGGCGACATCACACCGGTGAGTATTGAAATCAGGATCTGTGCTGCCAACATCAGCCAGAAGCCTGTTGGGGAGACAGGGATAAAAAAGAACAGCACGGAGAGGATGCAGAGTCCGAGGTTCACGCCTATGAACGTGGTTTTCTTGCCGAATCGGGCTGCTAAGGGCACACAGGCCGCCACGCCAATCATATTGCTCACCTCGCCCACAGCCAAGAAAAGACCCGCGTAGAATAGGAGTTGAAAGTTGAGAGTTGAGAATTGAAAGTTGAGGGTGGCCCCAGCAGGGATGATGTCGGCGAAGTAGTAGGCTACGGTAGCGCCGCGCACGGTGCAGAAGAGGTTGAAGCACAGCGCAGCCCCAATCAGCAGCCACCAAGGCTTGTTGCTCAACAGCGACTTGAAATCGGAGCCGATGCTGACGGTGCTGACGGTCTTGAGTTCTTCCCGCGTGAGCAGGAAACAGCATATAAACAGCACGAAGCATGTCGCCGCAATGACCACCATGGCCCAGAACCATCCTTGCGCACTGGCATAGCCGCCCAGCGCGTTCGTAAGCGGTTCCCACAGGAAGAGTGCCAGGAACGAACCGCCGTAGGCAAAGAACATGCGGAAGGAGGAATAGACGGTCTTCTCGTTGGAATCGTCGGTCATCACACCCAGCATGGCACCGTACGGCACATTGATACCCGTATAGACCGTCATCATCAGGATGTAGGTGGCGTATGCCCAGATAAGTTTCGCGCCGTAGCTCCAGTCCGGGGTGGTGAAGAGCAGGATGCCGGCGATGCTGAACAGCGGTGCCACGAAGAGCAGATATGGTCTGTACTTGCCCCATCGCGTCTGTGTGCGGTCAGCCAGGATGCCCATCATCGGGTCGCTGACAGCATCCCAGACGCGTGTGACGAGCAGAATGATACCCGCATCTTTCAGGCTGAGTCCGAAGATGTTACTATAGAAAAACGGCAGATAGTAGGAAAACACCTTCCAGAACATCGACGATGCCATATCGCCGAAGCCGTAGCCGATGAATTTGACAATTTTACGATTTACCATTTACGATTTATTGGTCATTGTCCTTGGGTCTTCCTATTCTTTGCTATCAGCTGCTTGATTGTTTCCACGCTGGCAGAGGTGGTGAGACCGTCCTCCGGCGTATGCAGACAGTAGTCGATGAGGCGGTCGAGGGAGCTGACGGCGACGTGCATACGCGTGTCGGCTGTGGCGTAGTAGATGAGCACGCGGCCGTCGTCATCCAAGATCCAGCCGTTGGAGAAGGCTACGTTCATCACGTCGCCCAAGTATTCCTGTCCCTCGGGCACCAGGAACCAACCGCCTGGCTGAGCGATGACGCGCGTGGGGTCGTCCAAGGCAGTCATATACAGATAGAGGACATAACGCAGACCGTCGGCCGTGCCACGCACCCCGTGAGCCAGATGCAGCCAGCCTTTCTGTGTCTTCAGCGGCGCTGGTCCCTCGCCATTCTTTACCTCTTGAATCGTGTGGTAATGGCGCGCGTTGATGATGATTTCCTCCTTCACCTCAGCGTGCGTGATGTCATTCACCAGCGCCCATCCGATGCCCCCACCTGAGCCTGTGTCTATGAATCCGTCCTGCGGGCGGGTGTAGAGGGCATACCATTTACCATTTACACATTTACCATTTACTATTTGTGTATGAATGTATTCAGGGTGCAACACTACATTGCGTTGCTGGCTACGGCTTTTAAGGTCAGGCAGGCGTTCCCATGTGATGAGGTCTCGCGTGCGGGCAATGGCGGCGGTGGCGGTAGCTGCACTGAGGTTTCCGGGCTGTGCATCGTCGTGGCGCTCGGCACAGAACACGCCATAGATCCAACCGTCCTCGTGCTGTGTCAGGCGCATGTCATAAACATTCGTGGCAGGGATGACATCTTCAGGCATCGTGACGGGTTCGTCCCAGAAACGCCATTGGTCGATGCCGTTGGGCGACTCCGCCACGGCAAAGAAGCTCTTGCGGTCGGCACCCTCCACGCGGCAGACGAGCAGGTAGCGCCCGTTCAGTTTGATGGCGCCAGAGTTCATCACGGCGTTCATCATGATGCGCTGCATCAGGTAGGGGTTGTCCTGCTCCGAGAAATCATAGCGCCACTCCAGCGGCGTGTGTTCGGCAGTCAGAATCGGGTAACGGTACTTCTCGTAGATACCATTCCCCCACTCTATCGGTTCATTACGTCGTGCCAGCAACGCTTCGTGGTGCTCGCGTAAAGCCTTCACCTTTTCATTATATCGCTCGCTATTCATCGTTTGATTATGCATTGAATTTGTATATTGTAAATGCTTAAATTGTATGTCACTTGATGTCTTTCAGCAGCATCACCCTTTTGTCCTTGACCATATTGCGAAAATCAAGAGCGTCCTTGGTCGATGGTGCAGGTGCAAAGTACTGATGGTGGTCGGCATTGCGCCAGACAAGGAAGTAACAAAGGGGATACTTCTCGATTTGCGGTTTCAGCACGCGCGTCCACCACGTGGGGTCTGGGATGTTCTGATAGCCGCACTCGGTGAGGGCGAGGAGTTTGCCTTTCTCGGCTGCGAGGGCGCTGAGGGTGGTGAGGTCCTTGTTTAGGGTGGCTATGAAAGCCTGTTCGCCACCCCGCTGCTGGTAGGCATCGAGGCCAATGACATCCACGCGGTCGTGACCAGGATAGGTTTTGAGTACGTCGGGCTCGAAGCCATAGTTGGGGCTCCAGCTCCACAGGATGTTGTAAGGCAGCGTCCGCATGACGAAGTCCTGCGTCATGTTCCACAGCGCCTTATACTCCTCGGCAGAGCACAGACCGCGTCCCCACCAGAACCAGCCGCCGCTATTCTCGTGCCAGGGTCGGAAGATGAAGGGAATGGGCTGTCCCTGCTCATCGCAGAGCGAGGCGAGGAAGGCGGTGAGACGACCCAACCAAATCTGAAACACCTCGTGGTCCTTGCCTCCAGGCAACACAGCAGCCACGGTGTTCTTGCTGCGTTCCTGAGCGTTGACCCATGCCGTGCCGCCCGTGTGCGGGTTGCGGGGGTGCCATGAGATGGTGACGATGCCGCCACGGCGGTGCTGGGCGATAATCTCGCGACGCATCACCTGGAAGGGCACGCTGTCGAGGTTCTTGTCATCGCCCACTTCTATACCACCCAACTCGAAGCCCATGACGGCGGGATAGTCGCCCACAAGGTCACGCACATCGCTGCGACCTCCCTCATAGCTCCAGCCAAGTCCATAGAAGGGGTCGTCCTGATGGCCGAACATGATGCCTTTTTTCTGCAGTTTCCCGAGCCTGGCGGTGAGCTGTTGCGCCGTAGTGGTCCGTTTGGTGGTAACGGGTGTGAGGCGATATGAGACTACGTCGCGTGCAGGCACCGTTAGTTTGCGCCAGACCTTGTTTGCGAGCGAGGTGAGACCTTCGTCCTTGTGCGTCCATAGGTTGCGGATTTTATAAGCCTGCATGTAGAAATGAGTTCCCAGGCGGCTCACCTCAGTGTCGATGAAGTTGAAATGTTGCCAGTTGAGGTCGTAGTTGACGGCCTCCTTGGTGGGGTTCAGGATGGTCATGGCCCAGTCGCCTCCTGTCAGCGGTTTGAACCAGAATTCCAATCCCTGCTCGGTAGCAACGCGGAGTCCCTGTACGCCCAATTCGTCCTGATCCACGGCTATCATCTCGCGATTCATGAGGATAGCCTTTGTCTCCTGACTCATGGCGCGGAGGTCGTTGCCAAGGATGAGTGGCGAAGCCATCATGCACCACATGGTGAAATGCGCGCAATCCTCGTTGACGGTCATGCCATTGCCCACTTCAAGCATATCGGGGTCGTTCCAATGTCCTGGCCCTGCGTATTTGCGCAGGGGTTCGCAGAGTCGTATGCATTGCATGACGCCAATGTCGGTGAAGCCCTGAGGATGCACGCGTGTGGAATCGAAGTTGCACCAGATATCAGGTCCTATACGCCAACTATGGCCGATGTCGCGAGCCCATAGCCACGGTTTGTTACTGCCCCACTCGCACATGCTCAGGAAAATGGGGCGACCTGAAGCCCGCAGGGCATCGCTCATCAGCCTGTAGGCTCCACGGGCGTTGACATCTGCGGTGTTGCACCAGTCTTCCTTGAGATAGTCAACCTCCCAGCGGGCATACTGAAGTGCGTCCTGGTATTCGTGGCCGAGACTGCCTGGACGTCCGGCACAGGTGGCTGTTCCGCAGTCGCTGTAGATGCCCAGTTTCAAGCCCTTTGCATGGACATAGTCAGCCAGCGCCTTTATGCCACTGGGAAAACGTTTCGGATCAGCCTGTATGAAGCCGTCGGCATCGCGCTGTCCGTGCCAGCAGTCGTCGAGGTTTATATAAGTGTATCCTGCATCGCGCATTCCCGTTTCCACAAGGGCGTCGGCGATGCCTCGGACGAGTTCTTCATTGATATTGCCGGCAAATTTATTCCAGGTATTCCATCCCATCTGAGGACGGTCGCCTATCTTCTCCCATTTTTGTGCCTATGGTTATTTTGTCTCTTCATAATCTATACTTACATCCTTAATACAGGGGTCGGATGGCAGGAATTTGTGTCGCGTTGGCTTGGGTGCGGCCGAGCGGGGTGATACGAAGGTTGTCGAAGTAGGGGGTTGAAATGAAACGCTCGTGCAGGGGGGCAATGAGGCCGGCCATGCCTCGGCGGTAGTGGTCAGAGGTGGCCTGCACCACTTCTGCGCCATCAACGTAGCCCGTGATGTGGTCGCCATCGAAGCGCAGCTTGAGGTTGTGCCACTGGCAGGGTGCGATGCCAGGCGCCAAGGCCTCAGCCAACGTGTATTCGCCGCCTATCTCCACGTCCTTGCGGGCGAGGATGATGGCCTGCTGTTCCTTGTCGCCGATGAGCTCCTTCTGGTCGCGCTTGCCGCGAGTAAGAATCAATTCGACGCGCCCCTGCTCGTCCATCTTCAGGTAGTAGCCCTTGGCCCAGACGCCATAGCCGCTGCCTACATCACAGAGTCGTCCCATAACCCCAGCCTCATCGCCAGGATTCAGATAGACATCGGCGCTGATCTCATAGTCGGTCCAGTCGCGGTCGCCAATGATGGTGTAGTGATGCCATTCGGGCGCCCAGCTGAGGGTGTGGGAGCCGACGGTTTGACGAAGGGAAAGACCGGGCTTTCTCTGGGGAGAGTCTACTAACTCAAAGCACCCTATCAAGTCTGCCAGATAGTGAGGCAGATAGCCCCATTCGGAAGGATTCTTGTACTGCTCAAAGTCATCCTCGTAGGGGATGGGGAAAGGCTTTGAGGCCGGTATGTCGGCGAAGGTTCCTTTCTGCTGCCCTGTGGTGGTGGAGAAGGAATAGACGGCATCAGGTTTGAGGGTGATGGAGAAAGTGCCGCGCTTGGGAGTGATGTCGTTGAGACGTACAAACTGCTGCTGGGCGTCGCTGTACCATTGGCAGAGTTTGCCTTTCGCGAGGCTCTTATCCACTTTTACAGTTATGGTCTGCACCTGCTTGGCCCCTTTCGTCTCGGCGATGATGCTGTAGTCACCCGTTTGCGGGTCACGCATGGTCACCATAGAACCACCTTTAGGCAAATTCAGACAACCATCGTCGATGTAGCGCCATCCCACTTTTGTGAACTGGCCGTAGTGAGCATAACCCCAAAGCGCTTCGCGTACAAGGTAGTGGCCGCTCCACGGTTCCTGAGCAAGGAGCATCGGCGGTTCCTTGCTATAAGGCTCCAACGGATATGTAGCGCCGATGTCGTACCAGTTGATGACGCGAGTGGCACCGCTGACGATATAGTTCTGGTTGAAGCACTTGACGATGGTGATGAGGCAGTCGAAACCAGGCAGATAGACGTGGTCTTCGCTGTTCCAGATGGGTTTGCCCATGTCCTCGGCCATCTTGCGTTGCTCGGGTGTCAGCTGTATCTCGCTGTAGGTGTGGGCACAAACGGCGTCGAGGGCATCGCGCAGCTCTTCATCCTCCTGCATGCGCTTGAGGAAATCCATCTTCTGACGGCCCCAGTTGCCGAAGCCGTGGAGCTTGACATCGCGGAAGCCGCGTTCGTTCATGGCCTTGCGCAAGTGCTTGGCGAAGTTGGCGTCCCAGCCTTTCTCATTGTGACAACCCAGGGCATCAAGCTCGAGGCCGTGCACATGGCGCAGTCCCTGGAGCCAGGAGATGTAGTAGTCCACCATGTCGTCGCTCCAGAAGTTGCCCACCCAGGCGGGGGCGCTCCACGCTGTAGCATCAAGAGCCAATCCGGGGTTGCGCCGCTTGGTCTCCTGCATCACCCACCACATGTAGCCGCGAAGGAAATTGGCATCGCCAGGTTCATGGGCGTGAGAGGGCATGGAGCCCTGCGTGCTGTTGCCGTCGCCCGGCACCTCAATGAGGATAGCACTCACGGAAGCTCCGAACATGGGTTTATAGACCATGTCGATGATCTGCGATCGCTGTGGTTCGGGGTAGTCCTTGAGGAGCACGGAAGTAGCTCCACCGCCATTGACGGCTCCGATGCCGTCGAAGCGCTTGCCGGTGGCCTTTGCGTTCAGACGAATGGTTTGTGCGGCCACACTGTTCCAACTGATGAACAGCAGGATTAGATAGGAAAGGTGTCTGATGGTCATATTCCAGATGTATGAGGGATTATTATTCAATGGCTGTCACAATCACATGCTGGTCGGCGATGGATAGGCAGAAGTCGCCTGGTTCCAGCACCCAGTTGTCATGCATATCAACGAAGGAGAGGTCATCGGCTCGCAGTTGCAGACTGACGGTACGCGTCTCGCCCGGTTGCAACGTCACCTTCTCGAAAGCTCGCAAGCGACGAATGTCGGGGGTGAGAGAGGCCACAAGGTCACTGCTAAAGAGCAGGACACTCTCCTGTGTCTGGCGCGGACCGATGTTGGTCACGTCCACGCTGACGGTGAGCACGTCGCCCCTGCGGAAGGTGGCTTTGTCCACATGCAAATGGTGGTACTTCACCGTGGTGTAGTGCAGCCCATGGCCAAACGGCCACTGCACGTCCATGACGGCGTCGTAATTGTAGTTTCCGTCCATTTGTCCCATGTTCTCACAGGGCTTGTAGTCGTAGGTGACAAGGGCTCCCGTGTACTTGGGGTAGGTGTAGGGCATGCGTGCGGTGAAATCGACGTCTCCGGCGAGGAGTCGTGCGAGTGCCGTGCCGCCATAGTTGCTGGGGAGGAAGGTGTGTACGACAGCCTGGCAGAGGGGTTCTATGTCTCGGATAATGCGCGGACGTCCTTCGGTCAGGACGAGCACGATGGGTTTACCTGTCTGTGCCAGCCTACGCACCATGGCCTTCTGATGATCACTGAGGTTCAGGTCGTTGATGTTGCCCGGTGTCTCACAATACGAGTTTTCACCCACACAGGCTATGACGACGTCGGCCTGTTGTGCGGCCTCGGTCAGTTGATCCCAGTCTGAGGCTTGATGGTCTTGGTTGAAGTCTCTTCTATCCCAGTGCACTCCTTGCAAGTGCTGTACGTTCTCTGTGCCGAATCTTTCTTTCAGTGCCTGTTGGAAGGTGGGATAGTTTCCCATCTGTGGCGCCAGTTCATTCGTGCGGTCTCCCTGCCACGTATAGGTCCATCCTCCATTCATTCCCCGCAGATGATCGGCATTAGGGCCACAAACGAGCAGTTTAGTGCCTTCCTTCAACGGTAACAACGCTTCCTGTTTCACTCCCGATGCTTCGTTCTTGAGCAGGACAATGCACTCCTCCGTCATCTGCTCAGCTTCACGGGCAAAGCGTCCGCTGGCAAAGTCTGGAAATTCCTTCGCCAATTTCCAGGCATCCTTGTCCCATGTATTCTTGTCCATGAGCCCGAGGCGAATCTTCAGCCGGAGTATGCGACGCACAGCATCGTCAATGCGCGTCATAGGCACTCGGCCTTCTTGGACAAGCTCCTTCAACAGGTCGCAAAACTCCACTTCATAAGGTACCATGGACATATCGATACCCGCATTGATGGCCAAGGCGATGGCCTCTTTTTTCGTGGCTGCCACGTGGTCACGCGTGCAGATGTTGTTGATGTCTGCCCAGTCGGTAACAACCATTCCGTCCCACTGTAGTTCTTTCTTCAACCATTCGGTCAGATACTTGGAATTGGCGTGGAAGGGCACACCGTTGTTCACACTGGAGTTGACCATCAGTGAGAGGGCACCTGCTTGAATGGCACTGCGGAAAGGCTGAAAAAATTTCTCGCGCATCTCACGCTCTGTGACGCTGCTGGGCGTACGATCCTTTCCACTGACAGGTACACCATACGCCATATAATGCTTCAGACAAGCGGCTACGTGCTGGCTGCCGATGTGGTTCGGGTCGTTCCCTTGATAACCTAGCACGGCCTGTCGAGCCATTTCACAATTGAGATAGACATCTTCGCCGTAGCTCTCCCACATACGGCTCCACAAGGGTTGACGGCCTAAATCCATCACGGGCGAATAGACCCAGGGGATAAGACACGCGCGGCTCTCGTAGGCCGCAATCTCACTTACGCGATAGGGTATGTTTCGGTTGAAGGAAGCCGCCTGGCCAATCTCTTGCGGAAAGAGCGTTGCGCCCCAGGTGTATGAGGCGCCATGAATCTGGTCAACACCATAGATCTGTGGCACCCCGGAACAGGTCTCTGCAGCGTGTTGGTTCAGCCTACGGATGAGAGCACCCCACACCTCTGGTTTTTGTGCTACGCCCTTGGGTACATTCAGTATGCTACCCACGTGATATTGGTTGAACACTTTTTGTAGGGCGTCCTCATTAAGGCGGAATACCTGACTTCGACCGTCTGTGATGACGTCGATAGTGAGTTCGCACATTTGCCCTATCTTCTCGTCGAGCGAGAGGCGGGATAGCGTGTGTTCCACCTGCTGTTCTACGTTCTCATCACGGGGGATGACAGGTTGCTGGGCGTGGACGGCAAGCAGATTGGTCGCTAAAAGACTGGTCATAAGTGCCTTCTTCATATTACTTAATGTATTTCTTACCATTCTTGATATATAGGCCATGTCGGCCTTCAACCCACGGGCGTCCCATGAGGTCATAGCAGTTCCCCTCGCCCTTAAAACTCCCCTCGCCCTTTGGAGAGGGGCTGGGGGTGAGGTCGGGGGCAGGGGTGAGGCTCTTAATGCCAGTCAGGATTTCCTTGAAGTCCTCGCGTGTGAGAACATAGTCCTGAGCGAAGGCATCTTGCCACCAGGCAGCGTTGCAACTGGTGTGGTCCGTGCTTTTGAACGCCTCGCTGCCAGGCTTGTTGGTGCGTTCGTAGTCGTACCACGGCGCGAAATACAACCACTTGCAGCCGCCACGCCATTGAGCGCTGATCTTTGCCAGGCTTCCGCACTCGGTGAGGGCCACCAGTTTGTCGGGCGAGTTCTTTTTCAGCATGTTGAAGCATTTTGAGCGGATGTTGCTGGCACTACTTTCGTTATAAACATCGATACCGACGATATCGACATATTCGTCGCCTGGATACCATTTGTAACCGTCGCTATAGGGCTTGTTCCACTCAGCCGCTGATGTCCACACCCAGATGAGGTTGTTGAGACCATGGTGATTGGTGAACCGGTCGTACATCACGCGCCACAACTCGTTGCAGGCATCGGCGTCGAGTCCCCACCAGAACCAGCGGCCACCCGCCTCGTGCAACGGGCGCCACAACACGGGTATCTTGCGTTGTTTGAGTTTCTTGAGGGTAGAGGCCACTTTGTCGATGTCCTTCATCATCTGCTTGTATTCATCGGACTCCGGCTCGAAGATTTTCTTGACATCGAAGCTCGTCTGATTGTCACCTGTACCTGGGGTGCAGGTCCAGTCTGAGCCGTTGTTCGCAGGCATGTTCCAGTGCCACATACAACCTACGATACCCCCCGCCTTGTGCCAGTTAACAACCTCTGTGACATTAGTGTAGTCAATCCAGTTGGCTGGCGAGAAGGGCAGGTGTATGAAATCAAAGAAGTTGATGGCAGGCCATTTGCCCGTGTGCTGATACACCCATTTGGCTTCGTTGATGTTCCAGTTGACATTGGCGGTGCAACCTGAGATGATCTTCTCGCCGTAGATCTCGTGGAAGGTTTCCAACAGAGCCTCGGCCTCGGCCGACAATTGGCGCGTTTCCTGTGCCTGAGTGAATCCGACAGGCAGCATCAACAGCAGAATGAACAGACTTCGTAATCTCATTTTCCTATAATGTTTAGTTCTTTATTTCAGATAGTCGTTGATAAACGCCTCGCGCGGGCGTAGGTATTTCTGTTCCCAAGGCTGACGCCGTTCGCCCGAAGGCCAGGCATGAGTGCGATAAGGGACGCAGTTGACGGTCTTCTTGCCCTTAGCATTGTTGAGCAAAGCCCATACGGCGGAAGGCGGACAGGTGGTGTCGATGAGGCCTATCTCGCAATAGATTTCAGCGCGAGAGTGACGAATGAGCTGGGCACCGTCGAAATAAGGCAGCGTAGCATCGAGCTGTGCCATGGTGAGGTTAGGGTGGTTCTCGATGGGCTGTGGCCACCCGCTGCGGCGTCCCTTGCGCGCACCGCCCAGATCCTGCATTGCAGGCACGTTGAGCACCACACAGCTAACGCGCGAGTCGAGTCCAGCCGCCGCCACAGCCTGTCCGCCACCCTGGCTTTCACCAATAACCAGAATGCGGCGGCCGTCCCATTCGGGCTGATGTGTCATATATTCTATGGCACGCAACAGACGCAGATACATACCACGGAAATAGTAGGTTTCTCGGTCGGCAGCATTGTGTTCATAGTAATTGTGTAAGAGCCCATCTTCGAGCATTTTATAATAATCGTCTGACTGGCCGTTCATCATCCCATGTGCGTTGATGTCAAGGCTGAGAGCGCCATTGCCCAAAGCGGCATTGTGTACACACTCCCATTCCGAACAGCGACACCAATTGCCGCTGACGCCTGCAGCACGACAAAGAATGATGATAGGCAGGGATTTCTTTTTTGCGTTGACTGGTTTAGCCAAATATGCTCGTACGGGTGCAGGACCAAGGCAGTTGATTTCCAAATCCTGACAGGTGTATTTGCCCTTATACTGCTCCGGTACGTCCAATGGCGTCGTCTTCACCTGCATGGGCAATGCCTTGAGCTGTTTCTTTAAGTTGTTCCAATAAGACATCAAATCTGCGGGTTCTTCGTAGCCGGAACGGAAACCCTCGGGATTCACTACATAGCCGATGGCTTCGGGCTTGCCCGTGCGTTCTTGCACCTGCACGCTGACGGCGCACGTGCTGTCCAGTGCCTGCTCCAGAATAGTGAAGTCTGTTGTAGCGGGCAGCATGCGGAACTCGCGGCACACCTTATTATTATATGACACACGCACGAGGAGGGAGTCCATCGGCACGGGGTCTGCGTGACAGGTAACTACAGCCAGCTCACCTTTCTTATAGATTCCGCTTTCCTTGTTGATGCCGAGGCGGTAGGTTCCTGCGCAATTGACCTCATCTCGGGTCAGTATTAGCTTCTCGTTGAGGAGTTGTCGCCAAAAGACATCATCATTTTGCTGGCTGAAGACGAAGGGTGTAGTCCACGGTGCCACAAAGAGCCAACGGGCATCGTCCTTTTCCATCGCCTCGACACTTGGCACACAATCGCATTCCGCCAAAGCGAGCATCTTTGAGGGATATTTGTTGCGCAAGAGATCGAACTGCTGCTTGAACGAACCATGTTGCGAGGGTGCATGGTACTGGTCTCGTGCCACGATATCAACATATTCGTCACCAGGATACCAGTCGTCATCATCCAGTTCCGATGTCCAGATATAGATAAGGTTATGTACACCATGTTCCATCAGATAATGTTGGGTGTAAAGGTAAAGCTGTTTGAAGGCCTCAGCCCCATCGCTACCCCACCAGAACCAGGCCTTGCCGCCTCGGTTGGTATTGCCTGCTGCTTCATGGAAGGGTCGCCAAAGGATGGGAATGCCTTGCTGTTGATAGTGCAAAAGGTAGCAGGCTATGGTGTCGAGGTTCTCGTTGATGATGCGATGCTCGGGGGTGCCGGGTTGCAAGGCTCGGCGAGGCGAGAAGAGGGTGCTCGGACGGCGACCTTCAGCTCCAGTAGGCGTGTAAAAAGCAAAACCCTCCTTCGCCGACAGGTCGGCAGCAACGGGCACGCTCCAGTGCCAGATAAATCCCACGATACCACCAGCATCGTGCCAAGCCTTGGCCGTAGGACCCATATAATTGAGGTTACGCTGGCGAAAGTGTTGGAAGTCGAAGATGTTGATGGCGGGGTACTTGCCTGTACGCTCATAGAGGCCATCAGCATCCATTGTGTTATAGTCCCATCGTGCCTGACAGCCCGAGACTACCTGTTTGCCCCACACTTTATCACGCAGGTAGCGATAAAGTTGCTGCGTAGGCCCTGTAGCCTCGCTGTCAACGGGTAACTTGGGGATCTGGTCTTGTGCGATACAGGAGAACGCAACAAAAAGAAAGAGAGGAAGAATGAAGTGTCTCATGTTATTTAAACAGTCTTGGCGCAAAATCATGCAGGTCGTAGTGCCATACGTGCCAGCTGTGACCACCAGGTGTGTCGCTGTATTCGTTACACAGTATGGAAGAGGCTATTCGTTTCATGCTGTTTTAAGAGTGGGGTTAAATAAGTGAGTTGGTTAGAAATAGTTGTTTCTGATTTCCTTGGCTATGTAGCGGCCCATGAGTTGCTGGCCCTTCTCCGCGGGGTGCAGGCCATCGCGCAGGTAGCGCTGTCCGTGCCCGTTCTCCAACTTTTCGGTGATGCCGCACTCTGAGTAGCAGTCAATGAGTTGGACGGAGAGCGAGCGACATATCTCTTTCAGGATTTCTATCTTCTTTAGATTGGCCTCGTTATGGCCAGTATCGGCCGTCTGGATGGGAGTGCAGACGAAGACGCGGCAGTAGGGGAAGCGCTCAATGATAGTTTGTATGGCCCAGCGTGCGCCTCCAGCCATAGTGGTTACATCCACATGTTCCAGACTTTTCTCTTTCAATGCCTCCTCTGCCGTTCCCAGGTTACCATCGTTGGTTCCCATGGCGAATACAAACACGTCGGGCTCGGGGTAGAGTCCTCGGTCCACTTCGGCAATAAACTTTTGAATGTGCACTTTTGCGTTGTTATTGTGGCGTTTACGAAGTTCGAGCGAATCTTTTGTGAGCATCCAGCCACCAGATATTCCAAGGAAGTCAGGTGCAGAATAATCCTGCGTGTCGTGGTGTGCAGCCCATGTGGCCGAGCCCACAGCCACATTATGATGAGTGGCAAATCCCAACGTCTCCACAACGGTCTTGGACCATTGGTTACCAGCCGTGATGCTGTTGCCGTCACACCCGAAATTCATTTTCGTGAAGTCGGGAAAGACTTGGGCTTGGGCCATCTGACAGAAAAGCAGCATTACAAGCCCTCCGAAGAAGGCTTGTAACGCGGAACGGAAACTACCAGAGTTTTTTGTCCTCATTTTACCAATATCTTTATTCCATTTAGGATGTAAATCCCATGTGGAAGTGAATGAACATCGTTGAGCGTAGCGTTGCGGCGCAGGAGCTTTCCTGCGGTGTCATAGATATCACCGAGCTCAGATAAGCGGTTGAGTACGCTTCGTACTGCGGTCAGATCGCCACCCACTTCCAGCACTAAGTCGTAGGAGCCTGTCGCCTCGGCCTGCGCAGCATCCTTAGGCAAGTAGGCATGGTTGTTGCTGACGTGCGACGTCTCATCGGTGCTCAGTTCGCATTTGCCCGCGGCGAAGATGATGGCCTCGTCGCTGAGATCCAGGCTTTCATAGGTGCCTTGCAGTGCGCCGGTGTTCAGGGGTTCGGTGCAGAGTCCTGTTCCAACCGTGAGCGTAACGACCTTGGCATCATCCTCATTCTCTTGATCATAGGTGCCGTCGAGCGTATAGACTACGGGCTGTCCGGCCTCAGCCTTGCTGACTTTGTTCATGGCAACATATACCTTGTCGTTCTGTGAGTAGGTGCCCACAACGCTGTAGAGCTGGCCTTCGCTGACTGCCACGCTGACGGGGTAGCACATCGTTGTCACCTCACCGGGCTTGTAGTCGGCAAGCGGTGAACCGGGTTCACCCTCATCAGGAAGTTCCTCCAGCAGCAGTCCTGAGTTGCAACCCACATAGTCATCATGCCAGGTCACGAGGCGGTGGTTGTTGAGCTGGGCGTGCAGACAGGCCATATCATTCGCCGCATAATCCTTGCCACGCAAGATGTTCTCGCCATGACCTACGGCCTTCACAGTGAACAGCGTGGGTGTCAGCGTCAGGCCTGTCCAGCTGTCATAGCCGTAGCATTGGATATAGAGTCCGCTGGCTTTGTGCTGGATGATATAGGTGTCCTCGTCCACAGGGATGAAGCGGAAGGCGACGTCAGCCTTGTCGTCGTAGGTGAAGAACATGGAGCTACCCTGACGGACGTCCTTGGCATCCATGCTGGCCAGTGTCTCGGCCTCGGCGGGGCAAACATAGGTGTCTAACAGATCACCGCCTTCCTCGCTAATGACATTGCTGGTGCTCCAGCCCTGCTCCTCGTACAACTCCTGACTGGCGAAGCGAATGGCATAGTACTTGTCAGGCGACACACGGTTGGCGGCAGCCAGGAATTTCGTGTCGGCATCGGCCAACAGCGCTACATAGGCATCGGTCTGTGCCTGTGTGTAGCGTCCGCTGCGGTCATAGGCCTTGGCATCTTCGATATTCCCCGCCAGAGCTTCATAGGTTGCCTCGCTCCACTGACCGGGGTTCGTTCCAATCTGGCATAGTTCCAGGGCGGATTCGGCAGCCTCGATGGCATCGCGCAACGGCGTGGGATCCACGAAGACGGCAATGAAAGGATCGTAGGCAGCCTTCAAGGCTTCATAGTCTTCCTTGCTTACAGCATTCTGGTCAACGGTCTCAGCCTTTTCAATAGCAGTAACCAGATTGGTGTAAACCTCACCCATGTTGCGTGCTTGATTGTTCGGATTATCTGATAAACTATAGAGTTGGAATTCACTTACGTGCCAATAGCCACGATTCGAACTCGTTTGGTCGGCATAGAAGCGCAAATACTGATATTGTTTACCATTTTCTATAGTAAAACGAGTGGTTATACTCTCTTCGCTGGAACCATAGGGAGTCTCGAGGTCGGCAATCCACTCATAATCATCCTTCTCACCATCGTAGTCATTGCTGCCATAGACACCCCATACAGTTACATGGTCGTCACCAGCCCACTTGCGTCGTGAGAAAGTGAATTCTATATCACCACCTATCTCTTCCACCATTTCTATCTGCAGATAATGTATGCCAGCCTCAACATTTCCCCCTCCCCAATAAGTATGCCAGAAGGTTGTGTTATCATTATCCAGAAGTACTCCCTCACTCAAACTACCACCATCGCGGTCACCCAGATCATTCTGACTATACGGGCTGCTGAACTGATTTGCCTCGGTAATGAGTTTCTCCTTAGTCATATCGTTGGCAATGCTTACCTTTTCCTTAGCCTCAGCCAGCATTTGGCTGAACTTGTAATTGTAATCCGTATTCAGGAGTTCCTGAGCCACTGATTCGTCCACGGGTTCCAGATACCACTCGCTGGCACCGCTGTCGTTAGTGGTGTTGCTCCATACGGTCATGGGGCCTCCCCAACCCGTTCCATCATTGTGCCAGTTCATGTGGATGTACTTATAGTCGTTGGCTGGGTCGTTCTTGAATCGAAAGTTGAACATAACAACGTCCTCCTCTGTGCTCAAGGGCCAACTGGTGTTGTAGTCACCGTCCACTTTCGAGATGGCATCGAAAGTGATATAGTTCTCCTTGTCGCCGCACTTCTCTGCTGTGTTGAAGATGAGTTTGTTCGATGCGTTGCGCAGCAGGTAGGATTTGTCGTCCTGGAGTTCGAGTGTCCACAGGAAGGTGGCATCCTCGCGGTCCACCGTCTTCCAATTGTTAGCACCCGAGTTGTCGCTGTACATAGCCTTTGTGACATCTATCCAACCCGTTTCGTCGTCGCCTTCACTAAACTGTCGGGCACAGATAAAACGATAGTAACCATTGCCAGGCAAATACATCTTCTTAGCAGCTAACAATGACTTGTAAGCATCGACAATGGCCTGTGACATAGCATTCAATTGTTCTGTGGTCAACTCCTGCCCTTCGTCGGTGTCCAGAATCTGGGCTGCGTTCATGGCATTGACAAAGGCATCGTACAGGTCAGCCGGATATTCTCCGTAATCATCGCCAAGGGGGAACGTGTCGAACAACGGCAGGTAGCGCATGTATATATCTATAAGATTCTGTCGCGCCTCCTCGACATTGTCTGGAGCAGGATTATAGAATTCCTCCTCCGAACAGAAATATAATTTATTGATAGTGATTTCGCCTTCGGAATGATTCTGGATGACCATACAACTGAATCCGGAATATGCCCCAGGAGTTAGTTTGATGTAGCCCTCCCTGGCATCGGCGCTGCACGTTACGGAGTAGGCATTTTGCCAGTTGGAATCTTGCAGAATGAGGTTGAAATTGCACGAGGCCTCATAACTGATATACAGGTATTCAGCCTCCTCCACTTGGTATTCGCCAAGCATGACACTGTACCAGCCCCAGCTACTGAGGCACTGAATAGTGTTCGTCCCCTCTTCGAAGCGTGAGGAGAAATCTACGTTAACGACTGCCTTTGCCGTCAACATGGCGGTCAAGGCGAAGAGTGTTAAAAGAAACTTTTTCATTGCTTACACGGTTTTGTGATACTTTTGCGCTGCAAAGGTAGCGACTATTCTTTCCGTGTACTGACACAATATTAACCATTGATGGCACACGCAGATTCAGACTATCAATTTTTTCTTGCGGAAGTTCTCGCGGAACTCCGTCGGAGAGCAGCCACGCTGCTTGCGGAACAGGCGATTGAAGTTCGACAGCGTATTGAAGCCGCAATCGTAGCAGATCTCTGCCACCGTCTTCGTTGAATCAATGAGCATTCGAGCAGCCGAACCGATACGCATCTCTATGATATATTCCGACAGCGTGCGCCCTGTGCGTTGGTGGAAGAAGCGCGAGAAAGCCACAGGCGTCATACCGACCAGCTCTGCCAGCGTCTCTAACCGTATGTCTTCATGAAAGTGATGGGCGATGTACTGCTGCACCTTATCCACACGGCGACTTTCGCTGTGGGCTTCAATGCGAGCGAAAGCGGAACTCGATAGCGGGCGGGCATCGTCGCATAGCGACAGCTCATACAGGATTTCCAGAAAGTCCAACACGGCGTGGAAGCCCGTCTTGTGATTCGCCAGCGCGTTCAACTTGGCATAGACTTTCAGGATGGCCGCCAGCGGGAAGGCAAGCCCACAGCGAGCCCGCTCCAGCATACGGCGGATGCTCTCGAACTGATTCTTGCGCAACAGGCTTTCGGGCAGAATGTCCGAGGTAAACTGAATCGTTATCTCGCGGATATCCTTCCGCGTACAACTGCCTTGTTCCCAGACATGCTCCAGCTCGGGGCCTGTAATCAGTACCAAATCGTAATCGCCAATGGTCTCCGAGGAGTCTCCCACCGTGCGAATGACGCCCTCTGCATGTTCAATGAAATTCAGTTCAAACTCGCGGTGAGTGTGAATGGGATAGTCAAAAACCGACTTGCAACGATCAGCAATGTAGAAACAATCGCCATCGCTGAGCGGCGTGATCTCGCGCATCACATGTGATTCCATTTCGTTTTTCATCTTCCAATGTAAGTTTTCGCGTTCAAAGGTAAAGTCTTTTGATAAAGCAGCCAAAAGGGTGGTTAAAAAAGTGTCGTCGTCGAAGTCGTTTTAACCTTAGTTAACCTGTATGGCAAGTGTTAAAGCATGGAAGTACCGAGCCTCACAGCCCGGTACTCCCACTCTCATACAACTAACTAAATCATCGATAACAAACTAACTACTAACCTACTTTTCCTATTATGCTTAATCGTCCCAGGAGAAGTCAAAACTTCCACTGCTACTAATGATGTTTTAGAGATGAATATATCACTGCCATCATCAGTACCTTCCCACAGCGTAGTGGACGTGGTCTTTGCATTCACACCCCCGACACCCATGATAAGCATCAGGAAGAATAGTGTAATTTTTCTCATAATTGTTATTGTTTAGTTAGCGATTTCGCGATTTCCGACCGCAAAGGTCTGCATACCACCACATAATCACTAACACTTTTTTAACCACACCCAACACAAAAGCAAGAAAGTGGCAGCGTATGTTAAAATAATACCAGTTTCTTCGCCTCCAGCCTCCTCGCCTGACACAAACACAATCCGCCGAGCCCATCCTTTTCTTTCGGATGCCTCGGCGGATATTCTTTGAGAGAGAATGTAAGGTGAAGCTATTCGCTCAAACACGAGAGATTGTGGGCGTTTATACCCTATGGACGAAACGGCGATAAGGTATGGAGAAAACGGCTACACCCCATGGAGAAAACGGCTACACCCTATGGAGTGTTTGCGTTTGCTCCATAGGGTGTAGAAAAGTGCTATAAGGCGCGTGTCTGGGAATCTGTGTGCTTACTCCACGGTGACGCTCTTGGCGAGGTTGCGGGGACGATCGACATCCTTGCCCTTGCAGACGGCGATGTGGTAGGCCAGCAGCTGGAGGGGTATGCTGGCGATGAGGGGTTGGAAGCACTCCAGCGTGTCGGGCAGCTCGATGACGTGGTCGGCGAGACGGCGTATCTGCTCGTCGCCGGCGGTGACAAGGGCTGTGACACGTCCGCCACGGGCACGCACCTCCTGAATGTTGCTGATGACTTTCTCGTAGAGTTTGTCGCGCGTGGCGATGACGAAGACGGGCATCTCGCTGTCGATGAGGGCGATGGGGCCATGTTTCATCTCGGCTGCAGGGTAGCCCTCGGCATGGATGTAGGAGATTTCCTTGAGCTTGAGAGCGCCTTCGAGGGCCACGGGGTAGTTGTAGCCGCGGCCCAGGTAGAGGCAGTTCTTGGCGTAGGTGAAAATGGGTGCCAGGCGCTCGATCTGCTCGTTGGTCTTCAGCGCCTCCTCCATCTTCTCGGGGATGCGGGTGAGCTCTGCGACCATCGCCTTGTACTGCTCGCCAGGGATGGTGCGACGCTCGTTGGCCAGGCACAGGGCCAGCATGGAGAGGACGGTGACCTGTCCCGTGAAGGCCTTGGTGGAGGCCACGCCAATCTCAGGGCCTACGTGGATATAGACACCCGTCTGTGTCTGACGGGGTATGCTGGCGCCGATGGCGTTGCAGACGCCGAAGACGAAGGCGCCGGCCTTGCGGGCAAGCTCGATGGCGGCCAGCGTGTCGGCGGTCTCGCCGCTCTGCGAGATGGCGATGACGACGTCATCGGGGAAGATGACGGGTTCGCGGTAGCGGAACTCCGAGGCGTACTCCACCTCGACGGGGATGCGGCAGAGGCTCTCGAAGAGCTGCTTGCCGATGAGGCCGGCGTGCCAGCTGGTGCCACAGGCTACGATGATGATGCGGCGGGCACCTGCCAATTTCTCGCGGAAGTCGATGACGGCACTGAGGGTGACACGGTCGCCCTCGACATTGATGCGTCCGCGCATGCAGTCGCGAAGGCAGTTGGGTTGCTCGAAGATTTCCTTGAGCATGAAGAAGGGATAGCCGCCTTTCTCCAGCTGACCGATGGTGACGTCGATCTGCTTCACCTTGGGGTGCTGCGCCTCGCCGGCGATGTTCACCACCTGCAGGTCATGTCCCAGCTGCAGCACGGCAATCTCACCGTCGTTGAGATAGACGACTTTGTCGGTGTATTCGGCAATGGGGCTGGCATCGGAGGCCAGATAGAAGTCGCCGTCGGCACCGAGGCCCACGACGAGGGGTGAGCTCTGGCGTGCACAGACGATGGTGTCGGGGTGCTCGCGGTCGAGGATGGCAATGGCGTAGGCTCCGATGACCTGGCGCAGAGCCACCTGCACGGCGCTCAGCAGGTCGAGGTCGTTGCTGAGCATGATGTGCTCGATGAGCTGCACGAGCACCTCGGTGTCGGTGACGCTCTTGAAGGCAATGCCGCGTGCGATGAGGTTCTCCTTGATGGTGGCGTAGTTCTCAATGATTCCGTTGTGGATGAGAGCCAGACGCCCGGAGGCCGAGTAATGGGGGTGTGCGTTGGTGCTGTTGGGCTCGCCGTGCGTGGCCCAGCGGGTGTGGGCGATGCCGGCACAGCCGCTGATGTCCTTGTCCTCGCAGAAGGTCTCGAGGTCGGCGACCTTGCCCTTGGCTTTATATACGTTAAGGCTGCCGTTGGCAGCGATCATGGCCACGCCGGCGCTGTCGTAGCCACGGTATTCTAATCTCTTGAGTCCCTTGATCAGGATGGGATATGCTTTCTTCGTTCCGATGTATCCTACAATTCCACACATTTTTAGTTTAAAGTTTAAAGTGTAAGGTTTAAGGTTTAAAGTTTAAAGATTAACGATGAATGACAGGGTTTTATTGCCTGATGGGTTGAATTGTTTTAGGACTGGGTTGCAAGGAAGGCGTGGACACGCTTAGCGGTGTCCAGACCAGAGGCGATGGCACGGACAACGAGGCTGGCCCCGCTGGCGGCATCGCCGCAGACGAAGACGTTCTCGGGGTACTCGGGATGCTGGGGCTTGAGGAAACCCATGGCGAGGAGGACAAGGTCGGCCTTGATGACTTCGGGCTCGCCGGCTTCGACCATGATGGGTCTTCCGCCTGCTGGATTGGGCTTCCAGTCAATGGGTTGCACGCGGACGCCGGCGACGTGGTCAGGAGCCGCATCTTTCCCGACGGGGAAACCGTCGGGCACAGTAGCGGCGGAGAGGAATTCGAGGGTGTTGATGTTCCAGCGACGTGTGCAGCCTTCCTCATGGCTGCTGGTCGTCTTGAGGATGACGGGCCAGTTGGGCCAAGGGGTGGCGGGGTTGTGCCCCACGGGCGGCTTGGGCATAATCTCAATCTGCGTCACGCTCTTCGCTCCCTGACGATGGGCTGTGCCGATGCAGTCGCTGCCTGTGTCGCCGCCGCCGATGACGAGGACATCCTTGCCTTTGGCCGTGATGCGCTCTTCTTTCGAAAATTCCATGCCGGCGAGGACACGGTTCTGCTGCGAGAGGAGTTCGAGGGCCAGGTGAACGCCCTTCAGCTCGCGGCCGGGGATGTCGAGGTCGCGGGCGGTGGGGGTGCCAGTTGCAATTATGTAGGCATCATAATCGCAAAGATCATTTTCAATTTTCAATTTTCCATTCTCAATTTTTACGGCAGCGCCGTAAACGAACTTCACCCCCTCCTGCTCCATCACGCTGATGCGGCGGTCGATGATCTTCTTGTTGAGCTTGAAGTTGGGGATACCGTAGCGGAGGAGGCCTCCGGCGGCTTCGTTCTTCTCGAAGACGGTGACTTCGTAGCCCATGTAGTTGAGGGCTTGTGCGGCGGCAAGACCGGCAGGGCCGCTGCCGATGACGGCGACGCGCTTGCCGTTGCGCTCGGGGTGCTCGATGGTGACATAGCCTTCGAGATAGGCGCGCTCCACGATGGCACATTCGTTCTCGCGGTTGGTGACCGCCTCGCCCGTGGTGAGGTAGAGCACGCACGCCTTCTCGCAGAGTGCCGGGCAGATGCGCCCTGTGAACTCGGGGAAGGGGTTGGTCTTCTTCAGGAGCTTGTAGGCCTTCTCCCATTCGCCACGATAGAGTGCGTCGTTCCATTCAGGGTCTTTGTTGCCCAGCGGACACGCCCAGTGGCAGAAGGGCACGCCGCAGTCCATGCAGCGGGAGGCCTGCTCCTGGCGGTCGCGCGTGTTGAGGGTCTGTTCCACCTCGCCGAAATCATGTATGCGGTCATGAATAGGTCTGTATCCAGCCTCCTTGCGAGGCACTGTCAGAAATGCTTTCGGATTTCCCATCTTGATATTTTACAATTATACGATTTCACAATTTTACAATTTCTTCTTGCCAATTGTCCATTTGTAAATTCTTCAAGCGTGAAGCGTCGCTTTGCGCCGAGCGGTCCAATTGTCAAATGAATCAGTAATCACGTTGTACGTTCTCTATTTTTTCCTTTAGCTTCGCCATCTTCTCCTCTTCGAGCACGCGCTTGTACTCGATAGGTGTCACCTGGATGAAGTCCTCTATGTAGCGGTGCCAGTCGTCGAGCATGCGTCCGGCAAGGGCTGAACCCGTGTGGAGGTAATGCTGACGGATGAGTTCCAGCAGTTCCTTGCGCGAAATGCCGTCCTCGACCAGCGAGAGTTCCACCATATCCATGTTGCAGAAGTAGTCGAAGGTGTGGTCGGGGTCATAGACATACGCCAAGCCACCGCTCATGCCGGCGGCGAAGTTGCGACCCGTCTTACCGAGCACGACGACACGGCCGCCCGTCATATACTCGCAGCAGTGGTCGCCAGCGCCCTCGATGACAGCGATGGCGCCGCTGTTGCGCACGCCGAAGCGTTCGCCAACACGACCGTTGACATAAAGTTCACCGCTGGTGGCTCCGTAGAGACCTGTGTTGCCCGCGATGATGTTGTCCTCAGCACGGAAATCGGCACTGATGCGAGCTGGTGGCAGGATGCTGATGCGCCCGCCGGAGAGCCCCTTGCCGAAGTAGTCGTTGCACTCGCCCTCGAGCTTCAAGTTGAGGCCGCGCACGGCGAAGGCGCCGAACGACTGACCGGCCGAACCCTTGAACTTGATGTTGATGGTGCCGTCGGGCAGACCGGCCTCGCCGTATTTCTTGGCGATGACACCTGAAAGCATCGTGCCCACAGCGCGGTCGGTGTTCTTAATAGCATAGTCGAGGTTCACTTCCTCCTGGGCGTCGATGGCCACTTGAGCCGCCTTGATGATTTCCTCGTCCTTCACGCCGCTGACCTTCGTGAACTCGCTGCGATCCCAGTAGAGGGGAACATCGGTGGCAGGCTGATGGAGAAGGCGGGAGAAATCGATGGCGTTCCATTTGGCGCAGCTATCGAACGAAGTGAGGCTCTCGCCCTTACGGGAGAGCGGGGAGAGGGTCTTCACTTCGATGAGGTCTGTGCGGCCGATGATATCCTTCAGCCTGCGCACGCCGATTTCTGCGAGGTACTCGCGAACCTGCTGGGCAAGGAAGGTGAAGTAGTTGACCACATACTCGGCACGCCCCATGAAACGGGCACGGAGACGCTCGTCCTGCGTGGCCACACCCACGGGGCAGGTGTTGGTGTTGCACTTTCGCATCATCACACAGCCGAGAACGATGAGCGGCAGCGTGCCGAACGAGAACTCGTCAGCACCGAGCATCGCCATGATGATGACATCCTTGGAAGTTTTCAATTGGCCGTCGGTCTGCAGACGCACTTGAGCCCGAAGGCCGTTCTTGACCAGCGTCTGCTGCGTCTCGGCAAGGCCAATCTCCGGCGAGATGCCGGCAAAGCGCATACTGCTTGCAGGCGAAGCCCCAGTACCGCCCTCTGCGCCGCTGATGACGATGAGGTCGGCTTTGGCTTTGGCGACACCTGCGGCGATGGTCCCTACCCCACTCTCGGCCACGAGCTTCACGCTGACGGCAGCCGTGGGATTGATGTTCTTCAAGTCGAAGATGAGCTGTGCCAGGTCTTCGATGCTGTAGATGTCGTGATGGGGCGGCGGAGAGATCAGGCTGATGCCCGGGATGGCATTACGTGTCTTAGCGATGATGTCGTTGACCTTGAAGCCAGGCAACTGTCCGCCCTCACCGGGCTTCGCGCCCTGTGCCACCTTGATCTGAATCTCCTCGGCATTCACAAGGTATTCGGCCGTCACGCCGAAGCGGCCCGATGCAATCTGCTTGGTCTTGCTGGAGAGCGATACCCCGTCCACCTCGGTGTGATAGCGGGCGTTGTCCTCGCCGCCCTCACCCGTGTTGCTTCGCGTGCCGAGTTTGTTCATCGCCAGGGCAAGGGCCTCATGGGCCTCGATGCTCAGAGCTCCGAAGGACATGGCACCTGTCACGAAGTGGCGGACGATGCTCTCCACCGGCTCCACCTCGTCGATGGCGAGAGGAGCAGATACCTTCTTAAAGGTGAGGAAATCGCGCAAGAAGACAGGCTTTTCTTTCTCATCGACAGCTATGGCCCATTCCTTGAACTTCTCGTATGATCCTGTTCGCGTAGCTATCTGTAGTTTGGCAATCGTCTCAGGATTCCACGCGTGCAGGATGCCATCCTTGCGCCAGGAGAACTGACCGTTGTTCTTGAGGTAACCACTCCCCTCGCCCGTTGGAGAGGGGCTGGGGGTGAGGCTCTCCTCATGAAGCCTTATTGCATCCCGTGCAATCTCCTTCAGGCCGATGCCGCCGATGGTGCTTACCTCTGTGCCGAAGTACCGCCTCAGCAAATCCTCGCCAAGTCCGATGCTCTCGAAGATCTTGGCGCCGCGATACGAGCGGATGGTGGAGATGCCCATCTTGGACATAATCTTCTTCAGACCCTTATCAACGGCCTTGATGTAGTTGGCCTCAGCGGTGGCGTACTCCTCCTGAATCTTGTGTTTCTTCACCAGATCATCCAACACAGCAAAAGTCATATAGGGGCAGATGGCACTGGCGCCATAGCCCAACAACAGGGCTGCGTGCATCACCTCGCGAATCTCGCCGCTCTCCACGATGAGCGCCGTCTGCACACGCTTGCCGACGCTGATGAGATAGTGGTGAACGGCTGAGACGGCAAGCAAACTTGGGATGTAGAAAGCCTCACCCCCGACCCCTCTCCCAGAGGCGAGGGGAGTAGATACCTCTGCATTGTCGATTTTATCTGTTAAGATAATATAGTTGTAGCCATCGTCCACAGCTTTCTCGGCATCCTTGCAGAGTTTGTCTAAAGCCATGCCCAACGCTTCGCCGGCCTGGGAGTAATCACTCCCCTCGCCCTTTGGAGAGGGGCTGGGGGTGAGGCTGGGGCTGGACTTGAGGCTAAATGTCATAGGCAACTTGATTGTCCTGAAGCCCTTATACCTGATATTACATAGTATATCCAGTTGCGTGTTCGTCAGCACAGGCTGTGGCAGACGAACCATCTTACAGTTCGACGCATCGGGGGTGAGGATGTTTGTGCCCACGGCTCCGATGTATTCGGTCAGCGACATCACCAGCTCTTCGCGAATCGGGTCGATGGCGGGATTCGTCACCTGGGCGAACTGCTGACGGAAGTAGTTGAAGAGAATCTGCGGACGGTCGCTGATGACGGCCAGCGGCGTGTCGTTGCCCATGGCTGCCACGGGCTCCTGTCCTGCCGTGGCCATCGGAATGATGGTCTTGTCGATGTCCTCCTGACCGAAGCCGAAAGCGATGAGCTTGCGTTCAAGGTCGCTGACACCATTCTCCACGTGGCGTCCGCTCTTGAGCTTCTCCAGCTGAATGCGGTTCGTCTGAAGCCACTCGCGATAGGGGTGTGCCTTGGCCAGCTGTTCCTTGATTTCGCCGTCGTAGTAGATTTTGCCCTCCTGCGTGTCAATGAGCAATATCTTGCCGGGCTGCAGACGTCCCTTGCTCACCACATCGCTGGGGTCGAAGTCCATCACGCCGACCTCCGAGGCCACGACAATCATTCCATTCTTGGTGATTGTGTAGCGGCTGGGACGCAAGCCGTTGCGGTCGAGCATCCCGCCTGCATAGCGACCATCTGAGAACAGCAAGGCTGCGGGGCCGTCCCACGGCTCCATCAGGATGGAATGGTACTCGTAGAACGCCTTCAAGTCCTCGCTGATGGGGTTCTTGTCGTTGAAGCTCTCGGGCACCAGAATGGCCATCGCCTGCGGCAACGAGAGTCCGCTCATCATCAGGAACTCAAAGACATTGTCGAGCGAAGCAGAGTCGCTCATGCCCTCCTGCACAATCGGGCGCAGGTCCTTGATGTCACCCAAAGCCTCGCTGTTGAGCACGCTTTCCCTCGCTTTCATCCAACCGCGGTTTCCACGAATCGTGTTGATCTCGCCGTTATGCGCCAGCAAACGGAACGGCTGTGCCAGCGACCACGTGGGGAATGTGTTGGTGGAGAAACGCGAGTGCACCAGCGCCAGTCCGCTCGTGAAATAGGGACTGGACAAGTCTGGGAAGTATCTTCGCAGCTGACCTGAAGTCAACATACCCTTATAGATGATGTTCTTCGAGGAAAGGGAACAGATGTAAGCCTCACCCCCGACCCCTCTCCCAGAGGCGAGGGGAGTAGATACCTTTGCCATTTCGGCTATACGGTTCTCAATCCTTTTCCTAACTTTATATAATGTACGGTCAAGCTCCGACACATCCCCCTGAATGATACCACTCCCCTCGCCCTTTGGAGAGGGGTCGGGGGTGAGGCTGGTTGTTATGAAGATTTGCTTAATCTCCGGCTCCACTTCCCTTGCCGCAGCACCCAGCACCTCCGGGCATGTCGGCACCGTGCGCACGTGCATCAGCTGCAAGCCTTCGCGCTCAATCTCCTCGATCATCACGCTCAGGATCTGCTCCTGTGCCTTTTCATCCTTCGGCAGGAACACCAAGCCTGTTCCGTAGGTGCCCTTCTCCGGCACAGGAATACCCTGCAACAGAATAAACTCATGCGGAATCTGTACCATAATACCTGCACCGTCGCCCGTCTTGTCGCGCGTCTCGGCTCCGCGGTGCTCCATGTTCTCCAGCACCTTCAGCGCGTTATCCACCAACTCGTGGCTTTTGCCACCGTGGATGTTCACCACCATCCCCACGCCACAGGCATCGTGCTCATAGGCTTCTTGATAAAGGGACTTTGGGGAGGTTGTTGAATGATTTTGACTAATTGCGCTCTTTTCCATTGTATATAATGTTTTATGATTTCTTGAAAGGTAATCACTCAATTCCTCAAAGGGAGAGTGAGGGAAGGGTCTTCCTGATTCTTTCCAGCGCTTCTGCTGTGTTCTCATGTGTGCCAAAAGCCGTCAAACGCACATAGCCTTCGCCGCTGGGACCGAAACCAGCACCGGGCGTGCACACCACATGGGCGGAATGCAGCATCCATTCGAAGAACTCCCAAGAACTCCCCTCAACTCCTACCCAAATATACGGTGCATCTACGCCACCATAAACCGTGAAGCCCATGGCAGTGAGTGACTCGCGCATCAGGCGTGCATTCTCCATGTAGTAGGCGATGGTAGCCTTAACCTGTTCCTTACCCGCGGGCGTGTAGATGGCCTCGGCAGCACGCTGACTGAGGTAGCTTGTGCCGTTGAACTTCGTGCACTGGCGTCGGTTCCAAAGGGCGTTCAAAAGCCCAAGGGCCTTCGGCACCACGGTATAGCCGCAGCGTATGCCCGTGAAACCGGCCGTCTTGGAATAGCTGTGAAACTCCACCGCACACTGCTTGGCGCCTGGTATCTCATAGATGCTGTGGGGCACATCCTCACTCTGGATGTAGGCCTCGTAGGCAGCATCGTAGAAAATAAGGACATTCTCGCGAATGGCATAATCTACCCACACCTTCAGCTGTTCTCTGTTGAGCGTCGTGCCCGTCGGATTGTTGGGATAGCAGAGATAGATGACGTCAACGTGCTCGCTTGGCAGCTCCGGCACAAAGCCGTTCTCTGCCGTGCAGGGCAGCTTTACGATACGGCGACCTGCCATCACATTAGAATCCACATACACGGGATAGACGGGATCGGTGACCGCTACCACGCAGTCCTCTGCCAGCAGCTCTTGAAAATTACCTGTGTCACTCTTGGCTCCGTCGCTGACGAACACCTCGTCTGCTTCTATGTTGATGCCACGGGCGCGGAAATCGTGGGTCACAATGGCTTCACGCAAGAAGTCGTAGCCGCGTTCAGGACCATAACCACGGAACGTCGTTGACGTAGCCATCTCGTCGGCCGCCTTGTGCAAAGCCTCGATAACAGCGGGAGCCAGCGGCTGCGTCACATCGCCTATGCCAAGTGAGATGACATCTGCATCGGGTGACTGCATCTTGAACGCCTTCACCTTCTTGGCAATGTCTGCAAACAGATAATTGCTCGCCAGATTCAAATAATTCTCGTTTATTTTCATTGTCTTTATGATCACTTTTCTCTTTTCTCTTTTCTCTTTTCACTTTTCATTTCCCACGCTCCCCTAGGGGGAGCGGGGCCATCACCTCCCCTTCATACACGAACTCCGCAGGTCCTGTCATGTACACGTGCCCGTCGGCTTCACGCCATTCAATCTCCAGCTCGCCGCCATCCATAATGATGCGGCTCGCACGTCCGGCACGTCCCGTCTTGCAGGCCGCCACCGCCGTGGCACAAGCACCTGTTCCGCAAGCCTGGGTGATACCACTGCCGCGTTCCCAAACGCGCACTCGAATGCCGTCAGGACGCATTTCGGCAAATTCGATGTTGCAGCGTTCAGGAAACGCGGGATGGTACTCAAGAATTGCTCCTTCGCGGGCAACGTCAATCGCGTCCACATCGTCCACGAAGATGACATAGTGTGGGTTGCCCATGGAAACAAATGTTCCAGCCTCACCCCCAACCCCTCTCCGAATGGCGAGGGGAGTAGATAGCTTAGCCCCAATGGAGGGGTTGTATTGTTTGGGATTCTCGAAAATGGGCTCACCCATATCTACCGTCACGCTTTCCACGATGCCATCAGTAATATGCAAGTAGAGAGTCTTAATGCCGGAGAGCGTCAGCAACCTAATCTGTTTTTCATGGTGACCACTCCCCTCGCCCTTTGGAGAGGGGTCGGGGGTGAGTCCCTTCTCATAGACATATTTCCCGATGCAGCGGCTGGCATTGCCGCACATCATGGCCTCCGAGCCATCGGCATTGAAGATTCGCATTGAGAAATCAGCCTCAGAAATTGGACTTCTTCCGATGAGCACGAGGCCGTCAGACCCTATCCCCTTGTGGCGATCGCTCCACACACGGGCTGCCGCAACCGGATCCCCTATATTATATAATAAGGTGTCAACGTAGATGTAATCGTTGCCAGCTCCATGCATTTTAGTGAAGTGGATAAGACCTGTCGTTTTGCTCATATAGCAATCAAATAATTACCATTTTGTTTTATTTTGATGCAAAGTAAGAGCATTTTGCTCACACAACAACCAATTTCTATACAAAATCACCGCAAATAATGTATTTTAATTGACAAATATCAATAAACTGCCATTCGAATTGTCGAAAGTTGCAAATTATTAGCTGCTTTGATTTCAAAATGTCATACCTTTGCAGCGAAAACATTGCAATGTGTAAGCAAATCAGGACGCTCAGTAATTAAATGTTTAAGGTATGAAAAAGATTGAAGCGATTATTCGGAAAACGAAATTCGAAGATGTCAAGGAAGCATTGCTCTCATCGGACATCGACTGGTTCGAGTATCACGACGTGCACGGCATCGGACAGAGCCGACAGGAACGTATTTACCGTGGCGTCCAGTATTCAACAGATGTCATCGAGCGCGTAGCAGTGACCATCGTGTGTCGCGAGCAGTTTGTTGATCCTACCGTGAAGGTAATCATCGACACAGCTCACACGGGTGAGGTCGGCGACGGCCGCATCTTCGTAAGTGAGATGATAGACACCTGGAGCATCAGAACAGGCGAGCACGGCGACACGGTTTTGAGAGATAAGAAATAAAAGGATAACAACGCAACACATTATTATATATAATTATGAACGACATTGCACTTTCTTTAGATACTGTATGGATGCTATTGGCAGCTATGTTGGTGTTTTTCATGCAGCCCGGCTTTGCGCTGTGCGAGGCAGGCTTCACACGCGGAAAGAACACCGTCAACATACTCTTTAAGAACTTCGTTGATTTCATGTTCGGTTCGCTGCTGTTCTGGTTTGTGGGCTTCGGCTTCATGTTCGGATCAGACGGTGCCGGCTTCATCGGCGCACCCAACTGGGGCGACCTGAGCTTCTACAAAGGCGAGCTGCCCGTAGAGGGTTTCCTCATTTTCGAGACGGTCTTCTGCGCCACCTCAGCCACCATCGTCAGCGGCGCCATGGCAGAGCGCACAAAGTTCTCGATGTACGTGATCTACAGCGCGATGATCTCGCTGATCATCTACCCCATCGAGGGACACTGGACATGGGGCGGCGGTTGGCTCTGCAACGATGCTGCCGACAGCTTTATGATGACGACTTTCGGGGACGTATTTCACGACTTCGCCGGCTCTGCCATCGTGCATAGCGTGGGCGGCGTGCTGGCTCTCATCGGTGCCATCGCCCTCGGTGCCCGTCGTGGCAAGTACGGCAAGGACGGCAAGAGCCGCGCTATCCCAGGTCACTCGCTGACGCTGGCAGCCCTCGGCGTCTTCATCCTGTGGATGGGCTGGTTCGGCTTCAACCCCGGCTCACAGCTTGCCGCCTCCGGTGAGGTCAACCGCACCGCCATCAGCCACGTATTCCTGACCACGAACCTCGCCGCAGCAGCAGGTGGTGTTGCAACGATGTTCCTCACATGGCTGAAGTACAAGAAACCATCGTTCTCCTTGACGCTCAACGGCGTACTCGCAGGCCTCGTGGGTATCACAGCGGGGTGCGACCTTGTGTCACCCGTGGGCGCAGTCATCATCGGTCTTGTCTGCGGCACTGTGTTGGTCTTCAGCATTGAGTTCATCGATCACAAACTTCACATCGATGATCCTGTCGGCGCCTCCAGCGTTCATGGTGTCTGCGGTATTCTCGGAACACTGCTGACTGGCTTGCTCTCTACGAGCAACGGAGCCTTTTACGGTCATGGTTGGGGCTTCTTCGGAGCTGAAGCTTTCGGTATCCTCGTCATTGACCTCTGGGCTGCTGCCTGTGGCCTCATCCTCTTCTACGGTATCAAGAAGCTGCACGGTCTTCGCGTTCCCGCCCGCATCGAGGACGAAGGACTTGACGTGTACGAACACGGAGAGCTGTGCTATAACTAAAGACTCACCCCCTACCCTCCTTGTGAGGGAGGGGGTGGTTACCTAACAAAACTTTAAACCATAAATAAAACATTATCAATATGAACACAAAACACTTTATATATATTTTCTCCTTGTTGTCGATTCTGTCTATGCCGCTATCGGCACAGGATATCACTCCCCTCCCTGAAAAGGAGGTGTCAAAGAAGAGTCCGGTCTCTGCCATCCTCGCTATAGACCTCGTCAACCAATATATCTGGCGTGGTCAGGATCTTGGCAACGTCAGTGTGCAACCCACTCTCGGCTTGGAATGGAAGGGCCTGAGCCTCAGCGCATGGGGCAACGTTGGCATCAGCAACTGGGCGGACACGAAAGAGCTTGACCTCACGCTCAGCTACACCTACAAGGGTTTCACGGTGGGCATCACAGACTACTGGACAGACGGCAGCGACTACTTCCTGTACAAAAACGGTGAGACCAACCATATCTGGGAGGCTGGCATCGGCTACGACTTCGGTTTCCTCGCAATCTCGTGGTACACGAATTTCGCCGGCGCCGACGGTGTGAATGGCGACGGGAATCGCGCCTATAGCAGCTACTTCGAGATCTCTGCCCCGTTCCGTCTGGGCGGCCTCGAATGGGAAGCCGCCGTGGGGATGGTTCCATGGAAGACAACCACCTATGACACCAACGGCTTTGCTGTCACCAACGTCAGCCTGAAAGCCACCAAGGACTTCGTCATCAAGGAGAAATATCATCTTCCAGTCTTTGCAGGACTGACGGCAAACCCGAATTCCAAGAAATTCTATTTCCTCTGCGGCATATCATTCTCATTATAACTCATATGAATACCAAGTACATCTTCGTCACGGGCGGCGTCGTTTCCTCGTTGGGAAAAGGCATCATCTCGGCCAGCATCGGAAAGCTGCTGCTGGCACGCGGCTACAAAGTCACGATCCAGAAGTTTGATCCTTACATCAACATAGATCCGGGGACGCTGAATCCCTACGAGCACGGCGAATGCTACGTGACTGAAGATGGCATGGAGACCGACTTGGACCTCGGTCACTATGAGCGCTTCACGGGAATCCGAACCACACGTGACAACAGCATCACCACGGGCCGGATCTACAAGACAGTCATCGACCGCGAGCGGCATGGCGACTACCTGGGCAAGACGATTCAGGTGGTGCCGCATATCACGGACGAGATCAAGAGGAGAATGCTGAGAGAGGAGGCCACTTTTGATTTTGTCATCACCGAGGTCGGCGGCACGATCGGCGACATAGAGAGTGCACCATTCATGGAAGCTATACGTCAGCTAAGATGGGAACTGGGCAGAAATGCCGTGTGTGTGCACCTAACCTACGTGCCTTATCTGAAGGCTGCTGACGAGCTGAAGACAAAACCCACCCAGCACTCGGTGAAGGAGCTGCAGAGCATGGGTATCCAACCCGACATTCTTGTTCTCCGTACAGAACGCCACCTCGACGACACGATGCGCTTGAAGGTGGCATCGTTCTGCAATGTTGATTTGGAGTGCGTGGTGCAGAGCGAAGATATGCCCAGCATCTATGAGGTGCCGGTGAACATGCAACGACAGGGCCTCGACGCCGCCATCCTGCGCAAAATAGGCATCCCCGTGGGCGAAACGCCGGCCATGAAACCTTGGCACGATTTTCTCGAGAAGCAGCGCAATGCCTCCAGAGAAGTGCACATCGGTCTCGTTGGCAAGTACGACCTGCAAGATGCCTACAAAAGTATTCGCGAGAGCTTGAATCTGGCTGGAATCTACAACGATGTCAAAACAAAAATCCATTTTGTCAACAGTCAGGATTTGACGACTGATAACGTCGCCGCACAGCTGAACGGCATGGCCGGCATTATCATCTGTCCGGGCTTCGGCCAGCGCGGCATCGAGGGAAAGATTATCGCCGCCGAATACACACGCAGCCACGATATCCCCACCTTCGGCATCTGTCTGGGGATGCAGATGATGGTGATTGAGTTCGCACGAAATGTGCTGGGATATAAGGATGCAACGAGTAGAGAAAGCCTCACCCCCGACCCCTCTCCAAAGGGCGAGGGGAGTGATTACCATTGCGTGATAGACCTAATGGAGGAGCAGAAGAATATCACGCAGATGGGTGGAACCATGCGATTGGGCGCATACGATTGTGAGCTGAAAGAAGGCAGCAAGACTTTTGAAGCATATTCGCAGGCAAAACTATCTACTCCCCTCGCCCTTCGGAGAGGGGTCGGGGGTGAGGCTGTCATTAGTGAGCGCCACCGCCATCGCTATGAGTTCAACAATCAATACCGCGACGAGTACGAAGCGGCAGGTATGAAATGCGTGGGTATCAACCCTGACGCGGATCTCGTGGAGATTGTGGAGATACCCGAGAAGCGCTGGTATATCGGCACACAGTTCCATCCCGAATACTCCTCTACGGTGCTGCATCCGCATCCCCTGTTCATGTCATTCATAAAAGCCTGCATCGATGGTAAATCGTAAAATCGTCAAATCGTCAAATTGTCAAATTAAAAGGATTGTCAAATGAGATGGTGGAACAGTTGAAGCATGAATGTGGTGTGGCGCTGGTGCGTCTGCTGAAGCCGCAGAGCTACTACGAACAGAAGTACGGCACGCAGTCGTACGGCCTGAACAAGCTCTATCTGATGATGGAGAAGCAGCACAACCGCGGTCAGGAGGGTGCGGGCATTGCTTGTGTGAACATGCATGCGCCTGTCGGCACGGAGTATATGTTCCGTGAGAGGGCGCAGGGGAAAGATGCTATCACGGAGATCTTCGAAAGGTTAAGACCCACCCCCGACCTGACCCGTCCTCAGCAGAGGAGTTCTGCTTCGGTCGCTCAGGGCGGCTTGACATTCAGTCAACCCGTTGATTCCTTCGCTACCCGTGAGGGAGGGGAGAGCTGGCGCGCAGCAAGCGAACGTAGTGAGGTCCCCTCCATTACGGGAGGGGTGCCCGAAGGGCGAGGTGGGTCTGGTTGGGAGGGGGCCTCTCTTTTCATGGGTCATCTCCGCTATTCCACAACGGGCAAGAACGGCCTACAGTATGTTCACCCCTTCCTGCGCCGCAACAACTGGCGTGCGAAGAACCTCTGTCTGTGCGGCAACTTCAACATGACGAACATCGAAGAAATCTTCGAGAAGATTGTGCAGCAGGGCCAGTCGCCGCGCGTTTACAGCGACTCGTACATCACGTTGGAGTGGATGGGTCACCGTCTGGACCGCGAGGTGGAACGCTGCTTCGTGGAAGCGAAGGAGCTGGGGTTGGAAGGAACGGATATCACACGCTACATTGAGGATCACGTGCAGATGGCGAATGTGCTGCGAACGACGATGGCCGACTACGACGGCGGCTACGTGATGTGCGGCATGACGGGCAGCGGCGAGATGTTTGCCATGCGAGATCCCTGGGGAATACGTCCCGCATTCTGGTACAGGGACGACGAGGTGGTGGCCGTGGCCAGCGAACGCGCTGTGCTGCAGACGACCTTCGATCTTCAAGTAGATGACGTGCAGGAGCTCTTCGCCGGTCAGGCGCTGATTGTCCACAAGGACGGCACGAGCCGTCTGGAGCAGATTATCGGGAAGAAGGCTAACAGCGCTTGTAGCTTTGAACGAATCTATTTCAGTCGTGGCAACGATTACGACATCTATCACGAACGCAAACAACTGGGCCAGCAACTTACGGAACCCATTCTGAAAGCCATCGACGGCGACACCGAACACACCGTATTCTCCTTCATCCCCAACACCGCCGAGGTAGCCTTCTACGGCATGATGGAAGGTCTGCGCAGCAAAGGCCTCAGCGTTCGCAGCGAGAAGGTAGCATGGAAGGACATCAAGCTGCGCACCTTCATCACCGAGGCCGGTTCGCGCAACGACCTCGCCTCGCACGTCTATGACATCACATACGGTTCCCTGCGACCTTACGTGGACAACCTCGTCATCATCGACGACAGCATTGTCCGCGGCACGACCCTGAAGGAGAGCATCTTCAAGATCCTCGACCGCCTGCATCCCAAGAAGATCGTCATGGTCAGCAGCTCGCCGCAGGTGCGTTATCCTGATTTCTACGGCATTGACATGGCTTGCATTGAAGAGCTCTGCGCCTTTCGTGCGGCCATGGCGTTGATTAAGGAGCGAGGAATGGAGGAACTGATTGAGGAGGTGTATAGGTTGTGCAAAAACACAGTGGCCCTCCATTCGGCCCCCGAGGGGGCTACTAATGTTATGCCCACTGTTAACAAAGGTATAGAAGTCCCCTCGGGGACAGTAGAGGGGGCCTCTACCCCTGTTCGTTTATTATACAAGCCTTTCACCATAGAAGACATCAACCGCAAGATGGCGGAGATGTTACGTCCGCAAGGCATGAAGGCACCGGTTGAGCTGGTATTCCAGAGCATCGAAGGACTCCACACAGCTATTCCACATCACAGCGGCGATTGGTATTTCACCGGCCACTACCCGACTTTAGGTGGCATTCGATGCGTTAACAATGCATTTGTCAACTATTATGAGCGAATTTATTGCTTTTTATCAAGAAAAAGCGATTAGATATAACAATTTGCACGCAAAATATTTGTATATAATTACATTTTGCATTACCTTTGCATCAGATTTCTTACTAACAACACAACTCAAACAACGCAATTATGGCAAACGAATTGAGATTTCAGGTTGTCGGCGAGGCTTTCAAGAAAAAGCCACTCGACTTAGAAGCACCCAGTGAGAGACCTTGCGAGTATTTCGGCAAGAAGGTCTTCAACCGCGAGAAGATGTACAAGTATCTGCCCAAGGAGATTTATCAGCAGATGATTAACGTCATCGACAACGGCGCTCATCTCGACCGCGCAGTGGCCGATGCGGTAGCTGCTGGGATGATGCAGTGGGCCAAGGAGAACGGTGTCACACACTACACACACTGGTTCCAGCCGCTGACCGAAGGTACAGCCGAAAAACACGACAGTTTTATTGAACACGACGGCAAGGGCGGAATGATCGAGGAGTTCTCTGGCAAGCTGCTGGTGCAGCAGGAACCGGATGCCAGTTCCTTCCCCAGCGGTGGTATTCGTTCCACCTTTGAGGCCCGCGGCTACTCGGCATGGGACCCCACAAGCCCCGTCTTCATCATTGATGATACGCTCATTATCCCCACCGTATTTATATCTTATAGCGGCGAATCGCTTGACTACAAGGCTCCCCTACTCCGTGCCTTGAAAGCGGTGAACGTAGCAGCCACAGAGGTGTGTCACTACTTTGACCCCAGCGTGAAGAAAGTCACCAGCAATCTTGGCTGGGAGCAGGAGTATTTCCTTGTGGACGAAGGATTGTATGCCGCCCGTCCTGACCTGTTGCTGACAGGTCGCACACTGATGGGTCACGACTCAGCGAAGAACCAGCAGATGGACGACCACTACTTCGGTTCCATTCCTGAGCGCGTAGCTGCTTTTATGCGCGACTTGGAGATTCAGGCTTTGGAACTGGGCATCCCCTGCAAGACTCGCCACAACGAGGTGGCGCCGAACCAGTTCGAGGTAGCTCCTATCTTTGAGGACACCAACCTCGCCGTGGATCACAATATGTTGCTGATGTCGCTGATGAAGCGCGTAGCCCGCAAGCATGGTTTCCGCGCCCTGCTGCACGAGAAGCCCTTTGCAGGGATCAACGGTTCGGGTAAGCACAACAACTGGTCACTGAGCACCGACACGGGCGTGCTGCTCCACGCTCCCGGCAAGACACCCGAAGCCAACCTGCGCTTCGCCGTGTTCATCGTGGAGACGCTGATGGGCGTGTATAAGCACAACGGGCTGCTGAAGGCCAGCATCATGTCGGCCACCAATGCTCACCGTCTGGGCGCCAACGAGGCTCCTCCTGCCATCATCTCCAGCTTCCTCGGCAAACAGCTCAGCGAACTCCTCGACCACATCGAGAAAGCCGACAAGGACGACCTGTTCCACATGGACGGCAAGCAGGGCATGAAGATGGATATCCCTGAGATTCCGGAACTGCTCATCGACAACACCGACCGCAACCGCACCAGCCCCTTCGCCTTCACCGGCAACCGATTCGAGTTCCGTGCCGTGGGTTCCGAGGCCAACTGCGCCAGCGCGATGCTTACGCTGAACGCTGCCGTGGCTGAGGCACTGACAAGCTTCAAGAAGCGTGTGGATGCCCGCATCGCCGCCATCGCCAAGGACTACGAAGGCTCAGAGCACAACGCCACCTTCCACGCCATCATCGACATCCTGCGTGAAGACATCAAGACCTGCAAGCCGATCCGCTTCGACGGCAACGGCTACAGCGATGAATGGAAGGCGGAAGCTGCCAAGCGCGGCCTCGATGTGGAAACATCCTGCCCGGTCATCTTCGAGCGCTATCTGGACAAGGAGAGCATTGCCATGTTCGAAAGTATGGGCGTAATGACAAAAAAGGAGCTGGAAGCCCGCAACGAGGTGAAGTGGGAGACCTACACCAAGAAGATTCAGATTGAAGCCCGTGTCCTCGGCGACCTCTCCATGAACCACATCATCCCCGTGGCTACACGCTACCAGAGCCAGTTGCTGAGCAACGTCGAAGATATGCGTGCAGTCTTCTCCGCCGACAAGGCCGACAGCCTCAGCGCCCGCAACCTGAAGCTCATCGAAGAGATTGCCACGCGCACTGCAGCCATCGAGACTAAAGTCGAAGAACTCGTAGCTGCCCGCAAGGTTGCCAACAAGATTGAGGACGAGCACGAGAAGGCCATTGCCTACCACGACACCATAGCGCCTATGTTTGACATCATCCGCTATCAGATTGACAAACTCGAACTCATCGTGGATGATGCCCTTTGGCCTCTGCCCAAGTACCGCGAACTTCTCTTCATCCGATAAAAATCCTTTATCCACCCTTCCCACAGGCCGTCAAGATTCCCCTTGACGGCCTGCTTTTTGTAATTTTTTTCGAAAAAACCGTGGCTGAATCAAAAAGATATCGTACTTTTGCCGAGACTAACCATCAAACAAAAGAAAAAGGATATGGGTCTGAGACGTTCCGATCGCAGGATTCTGTTGCTGCTTTTCGCCGTCCTCCTGGCGGTGTGGAGCGGCGTTCTGCTTGACCGCTGGCTGCTGCGCCCAAGCGCTGTTCCCATACAGACGCTGAACGAGGTGGCAATGGAAACGCTTGCGGAACAACGGATGGGCGACAGCAGGATATCGACAGAGAACGCGCGCGCTTCTTCCGATGACGACGAAGAGATGCCACCTCAAACCGAGACCTTTGCCTTCGACCCCAACACCGCAGACTCTTGCGCCTTGATTCGTTTAGGGCTGCCCAGCTGGCAGGTGAAGGGAATCTTAAAGTATCGTGCTATGGGCGGACGCTACCACCGCGCCGAGGATTTCAAGCGGGTGCCGGGTATGACGCCAGAAGTTTACGAGCGTCTGGCACCGTTCATCACCATCGGACGAGCCTTCCGCTACTATGACAAAAGCGAGCTCGACGCTGACAACGCGCTGCGTAAGGAAGACAACCAGCAGCTACGTGACTCGCTGGCCTCCCCACCCCGCCCAGAGAAATTCAAGGAGCTGACTGCCGTAGATCTCAATGCTGCCGACACCACACTGCTGAAACGCATCCCAGGCATTGCTTCCTACCGTGCTCGTCAGATTGTCCGCTACCGCGAGAAGTTGGGAGGATATGTGAACACAGAACAGCTGTCTGAAATTGAACGTCTGCCCGCAGCAGAACTCTCACAGTGGTTCTTTGTGACTCCCAACAGCCATCGCCGCATCAACGTGAACACAGCTACCTTAGCCGAGATGGGCCGCCACCCCTATATGGGTTTTGCCAGGGCGCACGCCATTGAGTCCTACCGCAAAGCCCATGGCAGCATCAAGAGCATCAATGAGCTACGCCTGCTCCCCGATTTCACCGATAGAGCCATCGCTCGACTTCAACCTTATCTCACTTATTGAGAAGGCTGCATTTCAGAAGAGCAAGGTCTTCGGGCGACAAGAGCAAGGTCTTCAGAATGGAGCCAGGAAGAGTTGATTCAGATAGCGACGGCGAAAGCGGTGAGGACGACGGCCAGAACCTCAACGAGGAAACAGACACGGAGGCTGGTGTGGAGGTCGGCTGTGGTCAGGGGGCGGGGATTGTCGCCAATATAGGGTTTCACAACTGCCTCCCCAAAATAGTCATGAGTGCCGCCAAACCTGCAGTCGAGGATTCCTGCCAACGCTGCCTCTGGAAAGCCGCTGTTAGGGGAAGCATGGTGACGTCCGTATTTCTTCACAAAGGTCAGATTGGACATTCGTAAAGAACTAGAAACAATTAAGAAAGCTGTAAGACGGGCTGGGATGAAGTTGGCAACATCATCGATGCGGGCCGCCCAGCAGCCAAAGTCACGATAGCGTTCGGTGCGATAACCAATCATAGAGTCGAGGGTGTTAATCATCTTGTAGGTGAGCATCCCCGGTACGCCGAGGAGGGCGTACCAGAAGAGGGGCGCCACAACACCGTCGCTGAGGTTCTCGGCCAATGTCTCAAGGGCTGCAGTACGCACTTCTTGTGCAGTGAGGTGAGCAGTGTCGCGACCCACGATACGGGCCACCTGACGACGGCCTTCATCCAGCGAACGGTCAAGGGCGAGGAATACATCGCGAACCTCGCGACGGAGGGTGTGGCCGGCGAGACAGAAAAAGACCAAGAGGATGGAAAGGCCCCCTTCCACTACCCCTCCTCCTTCAGGGAGAAGGGCAATGTCTATCAGCGGTATCAGTTTGTTAAGGAGGAGCCACGTGAGCGCAAAGACAAGGATGATGGTGATGAGGGCAAAAAGAGCGCCCTTCAGCTTACGACGAGAACCGTGATTCAAGCGATGCTCCCAAAAACCAATCCACTTACCGAACGCCACTATGGGGTGCGGCAGCCAGGCGGGGTCACCGAAGAGGAGGTCAAGGAACCAGCCACAGAGAAGGGCGATGATGGAAACACTGAACATTGAACTTTGAATAATTGAGACCTATGAGACAAGAAGGAAGTGGGAAATGGCGCTGATGAGGGCTTCGTTCTCGACAGGAGACTGAGCTGCGATGCGGAAGTGCTGCGGGGTGAGGCCACGGAAGTTGGAGGCGTCGCGGATGAGGATACCATGCTGGGTGGCAAGGTATTCCTTGAGCAATGCAGCGGTGCCATGGGCGAGATTGCAAAGCATGAAGTTGGTCTGTGTGGGTGCCACGCTGATACCCGGAAGCTGTAGCAGCGCATCGCGCAGTCGCCGAGCCTCGGCGAGGTCTGGCTGGCATAGCAACTCCTCGTGCAGCAAGAGATATTTGCCAGCCTCCACGGCCAACGCCGACACACTCCAGGGACGCAGATAGCGACGCAGCTGTTCTGTCAGCTGCTCATGGGCTGTGATATATCCCAGTCGTAAGCCCGGCACACCATACATCTTGGTCATGGAATGAATCTGAATAGAAGAGGCCGTGCGGCAACCCCAACGTGGCGTCATCACAGGGGCATCAGTGTAACCCTCGTAGCTCTGATCGAGCACCAGCAGGTCATGTTCTGCCATCATACGATCGATGTAAAGCTGGTCATAGACTTCGCCCGTTGGGTTGTTGGGGTTACACAACCACATCACCTCTCTCCCACCCTCTTCTACGCCCGCCATCTCGCAGGCATCGGCATACTCGCTGAACGTGGGTTGCGGGATGACAGGCCGATAGCGAAAGGCATGAGCTATGAGATAGATAGCCTCGGTGGCACCACTGGTGACAATGACACAGGCGGGGTCTATGTCATGACGCTCGGCAATCATCCGCTCCAGTGACCACGCCTCGGGTTCGGGGTAGTGGTCAAGCAGGTCGGGCCGCGCTGCCAGATGTGCCATCAAGGCCTCGTGGCTGCCATGGGCGCAGATATTGGATGAGAAATCAATCCGAATATCTTTATATTTGTAGGCGTCGTCGCCGTGTCCGTTTATCATAATGTGATTTTACGATTTGACAAACCTTTTAATTTGACAATCCTTTTAATTTGACGATTTTACGATTTTACGATTTTACAATCCTTTTAATTTGACGATTTTACGATTTACGATTTGACAATTTACGATTCGAGAAGCTCATAGAGTCGAGGAATATCCACGTAGCGGCGGACATGGTCAGCCAGCTTGTTGTACTGCACCTCCTTGAACTCTGCAGGACTCAGTTCCTTGCCTTTTTCACTTTTTACTTTCTCGTTTTTAACTTCCTCACCTTTCATCGCCCCCTTTAAAATGTGCTCTATGACGGGGGCGTTGTCGAGGAAGCCGTGAATGTAGGTGCCGATGCAGTGATCGGTCTGCAGGATGGCCTCGCTGGTGTCGCTGATGCCCTGATGTATCTCATAGCCCTGACATTCATGACCGTTGAACTTAAAGGTCACCTGACGCGTTGTCTTCTCTGGCGTCATCGTGGTGTGGATGGGCAAAAGACCGAGACCGGGAAGGCTGGGGATAGCGCCCTCGATACCGTAGGGGTCGCTGACTGTCTGCCCCAACATCTGGTAGCCGCCACAGATGCCTATGACCATCTTGCCGTCGCGATGGGCTCGTTGGATGGTCTGGGCACAGCCATTGCGGCGCAGCTCCATGAGATCGTCCAACGTGGCTTTCGTGCCAGGCAGGATGATGATGTCGGCACGACTGAGGTCGCTGACATTGTTGGTATAGAAAAGGTTGACGCGCGGGTCGCGCTCTAAGGTGTTGAAGTCGGTGAAGTTACTGATATGGCGCAGGAGCACGACGGCAATAGAAATAGACCCTGCCGCTCCATTGGAGGGGAGAGGCTTCTTCTCCAATGCGACACTATCTTCCTCATCGATATAGATATCTTTGAAGTAGGGAACGACACCGAGTACGGGCACACCGCAGATTTCCTCCAGCATCTTGCGCCCTTCGTCGAAGAGACGCAAGTCACCGCGGAACTTGTTAATGATAATGCCCTTGATGCGCTGCTGGTCCTCGGGCGTCTGCAACTTGATACTGCCGTAGCAGGAGGCAAAGACCCCACCTCGGTCTATGTCAGCCACGAGAATCACAGCGGCATCAGCATAGCGTGCCATCGGCAGGTTGACGAGATCATGGTCGCGCAAGTTCAGCTCACTGACACTGCCCGCCCCCTCCATGACAATAGGGTTGTACTTGGCTGCCAGACGGTCATAGGCTGCATGAACTTCCTCACGCAGGGAGGGATCGTTGCGCCAATACTCATACGCGCTTTTATTCCCTATAGGCTTGCCGTTGAGCACCACCTGACTGGTGTGGTCGGAGTTGGGCTTCAGCAGCAGGGGGTTCATATCCGTGTGACAGGGGATGCCGGCAGCCTCAGCCTGTACAGCCTGAGCACGGCCAATCTCCAAGCCATCGGGCGTAGCATAGGAGTTCAATGCCATATTCTGCGCCTTGAAGGGAGCGGGGTGATAGCCATCCTGAAGGAAGATACGACAGAGGCCTGTGGCAAGGATGCTCTTGCCTACGTCGCTGCCTGTGCCAGCAAGCATTACGGAACGCATATTCTTCATTCGTTTATCGTTTAGGAAACAAGGAGTGACAATAGTTTCTGTGGGTCATCAGCCCAGTACCAATGAGGATAGCCTGCCCGAATGTTTTTGTAGTGGACAAAAGGTGTGGGAGCCTCGGGAATAGTGGTAGAATAGTGGAACTCATGACCGCGTAGCGTGGTGCCGTTGAGGACGGTCTCGCGGTAGCCCAGATGGAGACGTGCGCCCTGCATCGTGGCACTATAGGGAAGGAGGCCGCACATGGGCTGACCGTCGATATCGCGACAGAGGTACATGAAGCCACCACACTCCGCCAACATACGTCCTCCCGCTTCGGCATAAGCACGAATCTGCTCGCGCATCGCCCTGTTACCGGCCAGCTGCTCTGCAAACAGTTCTGGATAGCCGCCTGGCAGGTAAAGAAGGTCGCATTGCGGCAGGTCTGCATCCTGCAAGGGGGAGAAAAAGAAGACCTCGCCAAGCCTGCGCAGCGCATCGATATTGGCGCGATAGGTGAAGTTGAAAGCTGCATCGCGGGCGACAGCAATGCGGGAAAAACGAGGCTCATTATCCCTATTAACCCCATTATTCCCATTATTCCCATTATCCCCATTATTCCCTTTGGCTCCCTCCAGCAGCCTGTCGAGGTCGATGTGCTTTGTCACCTCCTGTGCGGCAAGATCTATCAGTTGTTCCGTCTTCTCACATTCTTGGAGTGTGAGGCCCAGATGGCGGCTTGGAATAGCGAGCTCCGGGTTGCGCGACAGATAACCGAGGCAGGGAACTCCGGCATCCTCGCAAGCACGACGCAAGGTTGCCAGCTGGCGCTCGGAAGCAACGAAGTTGAAGACGACGCCTGCAAGACGAAGCCGGGGATTGAAATGGCGGAAGCCATAGATGAGGGGTGCCACGCTATAAGCCACCGCCTTGGCACTGACCAGCAGCACCACAGGAACGTCAAGTATTTGGGCGACCTCTGCAGCACTGCCACGCGGACCATCGGCACCGTCGAAGAGCCCCATGGCAGCCTCGATGACACAAGCATCGGCATCGCCGCCATAATGTCCGAACAGGGCCTGCACATGAGCAGGGGAAGACATATAGGTGTCGAGGTTCACGGATTCCACGCCCGCAGCCATCTGGTGGAAAAGCGGGTCGATGTAGTCGGGACCGCTCTTGAAGGGCTGCACAGAGAGTCCCCTGTTACGCAAAGCGCGCAGGAGTCCAAGCGTGAAAGTGGTCTTGCCACAGCCCGAAGAGGGCGCAGCTATCATCAGACTATGAGGCATAACGAGAGATAGATGAGGGTTTCGGTGATGAGGAAGGTGGCACCGCAGCAGTCGCCGGTGTAACCCTGCAAGCGACGGCGCATCCACATAAACAGCATGATACAGCCGCCAACAGGCAGCAACAGAGCAAGCAACCACTGCTCAGGCTTAGGCATCGCATCTGGAGCAACAAGAAGGCAGACGGCCAGCGGCACCAGGGCGAGGACGAGGCTCAGGAGGCGTTCCATCCAGGGTGTGCGGACATAGACGAGGCGGTTCTTAGCATCAGCCTCCGTGCGGGCATAGGGCAGGAAGTAGATGATGGTGGCACTGAGCCCCTTGGCCAAGGCATCGGCAACGACAAGGATGAGCGGCGAGAGTCCGGCAGCGAAGAGGGCTGTCAGCACATTCCACACAACGAGGACATACAGTATCAGCCCCAACACGCCGTATGTGCCGATATGGGAGTCCTTCATAATAGATAAGGTTCGCTCGCGCGTGGTGCCACCACCGAAGCCGTCGCAGAAGTCGGCAAAGCCGTCCTCGTGCAAGGCCCCCGTGAGCAGACAGCGCGACAGCAAAGCCAGGGCCACGCCGACACCTGTAGGTAGCGAGGCCTGTTGGGAGAGCCACAACACGAGCGCCATCACACCACCCGTGAGCCAACCCGCCAACGGCCACAGCGGTACGACACGCTCAAAAAAGGAGCGCTCCACCGTTGCCAGCCGCCACAGCGGCAGCCGCGTGAAGAACATCAGCGCCGCCAGCGTGCGTTTAAAAATATTTCGTAATCTCTGCATGAGCGAAGTTGTCCATTTCGTTTAACAGATGTACCGCCGACGCCACGATGGGATAGGCACAGAGGGCGCCGGTGCCCTCCCCTAACCTCATATTCAGGCGGAGGAGCGGCTGGGCGTTCGCGGACTGCGGGGTTGAGCTGCTGCGCCGCCAGCATACAAGCTGTCATGATGAAGCCATCGACGAGGATCACCATCCGCAGTTCAGCAGCCCTCAACATAGCACCGATGGCCGCAGCCATCTCATAACCCACGAAGTAACGGATGGTGTCGGCTGCAGTAAAGCCCTCGCAGCAAGCATGGTATTGCTCCACAGCCCGTGTGAGCACATCAAGTTTATGGCTGATGCCGACAGCATCAAGACCGCTGCCCGCCCCCACACACTGCGGCAGGGGAATATCCAGGAACAGGTGCATCAGCACGCTCGACGGCGAGGTGTTGCCAATACCCATCTCACCCAGACACAGGACATTGCTGCCCTCATCATGGCAAGCATCTGCCTGTTCACGTCCCACGGCCAATGCCCTCTCCCACTCTGCTGCCGTCATGGCTGCCTCATGGAGAAAGTTGCGTGTGCCGTAGCCTATTTTACGAGGGATAATATGAGCGTGGCGCACGGGGTCGAAGTCATAATCCACGCCCACATCCACGATGCGGAGCGAGAAGCCATGCTGATGGCAGAGGACATTTACACCGCCGCCCCCACGACCGTAGTTGATCATCTGCTGCCACGTGACCTCGCGTGGCGACAGTGAAACGCCCTCGCGCTCGATGCCGTGGTCACCACCAAAGAGGATATGGGCAGGATGACGCAGCTCGGGCGTCAGCGTCTGTTGGATAAGTGCCACCTGCATAGCAACCTCCTCCAGCACACCCAACGAGCCCTTGGGTTTGTTCAGATTGTCTATCTTCTCCTGTATCTTATTACGCAAATCAGCAATCATTACTATTTGATTATTAAACAATAAACATCAATTATTAAATGAAACCTTAAACCCTTTAATCCGTAATTCCTTATTTCCATAGATCCTTATTTCCATAGATCCTTATTTCCATATATCCTTAGCTCGCGTCATCCTTTCAATTTCCATTCCAGCCCGCTCACCATCATCACAACCTCGTCAGCCTTGGAAGCAATGTATTGGTTCATCCATCCTTGCAGGTCCGCAAAGCGACGCTGCAGGGCATTCTCCGAGACGCCACCCAATCCTATTTCGTTGGTCACGAAGATGAAGGTAGCCTCATACTGTGTGAAAGCATCAAACTCACGCTTGGCCTCGCTGAGAATCCTGTCAACATTTATGGGCACTTCACTCCCCTCGCCCTTTGGAGAGGGGTCGGGGGTGAGGTTTAAGAAGTTGGTAAGCCACAGCGTCACACAATCCACAAGCACGACACGCCCGCTGACATCGTGACGACTCAGCTGGCGCTCTTCTTCGATGTTGGTCCACTCGGGGCCACGGCGTTCCTGATGACGCTTCACACGGAGGGCGAAGTCATCGTCCCAGATGTGAGCGGTGGCCATATAGACGGGGTTCGGCGACAGCGCCAGGGCGCGTCGTTCGGCGTAAGCACTCTTTCCGGAGCGCTGGCCGCCTGTGATAAGGATAATACGCTTCATAGGTTGTTTCATGAGCGGCGCAGGAGAATGGCGATGGCCACGGGTGCACCGATGAGCGCCGTGACAGAGTTAATGGGTAAGGCTCCTTCCATACCCGGCAAACGGGCAATGAGGTTGCAGATGAGCGCCAGCGATGCGCCGCAGAGAAGCGTAGCTGGCATCAGCGTGCGGTGGTCTGCCGTGGAGAACAGACCGCGAGCAATGTGTGGCACAGCCAAACCAAGGAACATGATAGGCCCGCAGTAGGCGGTGCAGATGGCGGTGAGGACGCCTGCCGAGCAGATAATCAGGCTGCGCGAACGACGGACATTCAACCCGAGGTTGGCAGCATAGCGTTCGCCCAGCAACAGGGTATTCAGGGACTTGGACAGCAACAGCGACAGCGGACACAGCACGGCCATCAGACCCACGAAGACATAGATCTGACCGCCTGTGACACGCGCGAAGGAGCCAAGACCCCAGATGACATAAGCACGGATGTCTTCCTCGCTGGAGAAGTACTTCAGCACACCGATGATGGCGGTGGCGATGTAACCAATGAGGACACCCACGATGAGCAAAGTGGCACGCCCTTCTACCCTACGCGACAGCCACACAATCAGCGCCATCGCACACAGGGCACCGATGATGGCCGCCACCGTAAGGGCCGTATTCCCGACAAGTCCGAAATGCGTCAGGGCACGTCCTCCGAAAGCACCACCCAGCAACACCATGAAGGCCACGCCGAGGCTGGCAGCACTGCTAATGCCCAACACCGACGGACCTGCCAGCGGGTTGTGGAAGACGGTCTGCATTTCCAAGCCCGCCATCGCCAAACCGGCACCGCAGGCAATGGCCGTAAGCGTCTGCGGCAGACGTGTGTGCAGGATGATGTTCGTGAACACCTCGCTGTCACAGCCACGCCCCAGCAGGATATTGATGACATCGGGCAGCGGGATGGCCACTGAACCGATGACCAGATTCAGCAAGGCGAAGACCGGGATGAGCAGGAAAAGGAGGATGAGTTTATTCATTGCGGATAATATGAATGACTAAGTCGCCGTCGGGAAAGACAGTACGGCAGGTTTCGTAGCAATGTTGGCGTAACAGATTGAAGAAAGCGGGGGGCATCAGCGCCCACAGCTCACGCGCCAAGGTGATATCCTTGAGAATCGCGGCGCCATCTTTCACACCAGCCTCTGCGGCGACGGCTGCAAGGAACGCCTTGTTCATCAGCACCTTGTGGGAGTGGGTGTCGAGATGTCCTTCGGCCAGTTTCACCGCCTTTCCCAACATGATGCCGAGGACAACGCGGCGGAAACCGAGGGCTCTGGCTTTCTCCAAGGCGGCGCCGATGAAGTTACCATAATGGATGACGCGCAGGGCGGGTTCCATGGCCAGCAGTGCCTCCTCGCCGCGCTTGCCCGAGGCCAGGCCCACCGCCTCGCAGCCCATGGCGCGCGCCACTTGCAGCTCGCGTCCGATGCTCTCGATGAAAGCGTCGTTGCTGAGGGGCTTCACGATGCCTGAAGTGCCGATGATACTGATACCATCAACGACCCCCACGCGCGGATTGAAAGTGCGTTCTGCAAGCTCGCGGCCATGTTCCACGGAGATGGTGATGTCGAGCGACTGATCTGTCAACGCCCGCACCGCCTCCGTCATCATCTGACGCGGCACGGGATTGATGGCCGGCTCGCCCACGGGGATGTCCAATCCGGGCAAGGTGACGCGCCCCACCCCCTCGCCTTGGAGGAAGCGGATTTCTCCCGGCCCTGATGGGAGGGTTTGGGGAGGACTCTTCACCTTAGCAAAAATTCTACACCCTCGTGTCACATCGGGATCATCGCTGAAATCCTTGATGCAGTAGGCACAGCCGTCGGCATAACCGACAGCCACATCTATCGTCTCGCCATCCGCAAGACGAATGGGAACGGTGGCAGGCTGTTCGCCCGTGAGGAGCTGGCACGTAGCAGCCACGACAGCCGCCGTAGCACACGTCCCCGTAGTAAGCCCGCTATGCAGCGGGAAGAACTCCGGCAACAGCTGCTCCACCGCCCGCCGCAAGCCATAAGGGCCGTTGACAATGGACAATCGATTGTCCATTGTCAACGGCCTCTTGATCGCTATCACCCTCATGCCTTTGGCGCGTGCCGCCTTCACCTTCTCCGTGAAGCCGCCGCTCTCGCCACTTTCTTTCAGCAGGATGGCATCAGCCTCAACGGGTATATCGTTAGCATCTTCGTAGAAACAAAGCTGGTCGTCTTCAGCGCCCTGAGCTTTTGCCAGCGCGATGGAACTCTCGCGGTTGAGGATGCGGTAGAACACCTTGATGCCTTTGCCCTCCAACCACTTCAGCTTGCTGATGCTCTGCACGCCCGTGGTGGCCAGCAGGGAGTGGAGGTCTCTGGGAACTCGTGTGTAGTCGTCAATCCATGTGATGTCGGGGTCGCGGGGAGGATAAATCCGTTCGTAGCGGACAACGGGGATATCCTGTGCTGCCGCCACCTCTTGGATGGTCGCATGCAACGTAGCGGCAAAGGGATGGGCAGCGTCGATGATGAGCCGGATATCATGGTCACGGCAGAAGGCACACATCGCCTCAGCATCCATGGCTCCGTCAATGCGCAGCCCATGGTGCAGCGTGAGCTCCTGCTCACCTGTCTTCGTGCTGTAGAAGTAGGCTTTCCACGCCTCCTCCAGCACCTCCACGGCCTTACGCCCTTCCGTCGTTCCTCCGAAAACCAATATCATATTACTTGCTGGTGTCGAGGTCCGAGGCTTTGCCTTTGTACGCTGGAGCGCGCTTCTCCAGGAACGAGCGGATGCCCTCCAGATAGTCTGCACCTTGATAGACCTTAGTGCGGTAGGCGTTGATGCGCTCGAAACTCTCCGACGACAGCGTGGTAGCCGCCTTGCTGAGGATGCGGAACTGACGTTTGATGGCGCTGATGGACATCACGCTGTTACGGCGCAGGGGATTCAGAAACTGCTCCTCCAGAACGTTTTCCAGTTCATCGGCAGGCACTACACGATTGATAAGTCCTACGTTCATGGCATCCTGAGCCGTGATGGGCTGTGCCAGGAAGAACATCTCGCGGGCTTTGTTCATGCCCAGCTGATTGATGAAATGCATAATACCCGAGGCGTTATAAGGGATGCCTATCTTCGCCGGCGTGATGGCGAAGGTCGCCGTATCGGTGCTGACTATCATGTCGCATGACAGACACAAGTCGCAGGCGCCGCCCCACACCGTGCCATCCACACAGGCGATGACGGGAATGGCCGTTTCCTGCACACAGCGCAGCAGGCGCTCCATCGGCACATCGTAAGCCAAGGGATCCACACCGTTCTGCGGCAATTCACGAATGTCGTGACCGGCGCTCCACACGCCCTTCTTGCATTGAGCCTTGATGACGACGCCCACACATTCCTGCTCATAGCCCGAACGGATGGCGTCACACAATTCCTGACACATCACTTCGCTGAGACAGTTGAAGTGATCAGCGTTCTGCATCTCCACATAGCAGATGCGGTTGTTGATAACGGTATTGACTAACATTTATGCTTCAATTTTTGTTTGTTATTTTTGTTTTAATTTTGAGCGCAGCGACCAACTGAAACTTGAAACCTGAAACTTGAACCTTTGAACTCTTAAACCCTTAAACCATAGCATTACGGTACAAGTGTGTGAAGTGCTTATTGTAGAGCTCCGAGAGTCCCTTGCGGTTGTCGATGGCCTCGCCCACGACGAGCATGGTGGTGAGCGTGAGGTGGTTGTCGTGCACCATCTTCGCCAGGTCCTTCAGCACGCCGCGATAGATCTTCTGGTCGGGCCACGTCAGATGGTAGCAAGCTGCCACGGGCGTGTCCTCGGGGTATTCCCGGAGGAGCTCGCGCTGCACGTCGTCCACGATGGCTGCCGAGAGGAAGATGCACATCGTGGATTGGCTCCTTGCCAACAGATGCAGCTGCTCCTTCTCGGGCATCGGCGTGCGGCCCTCGCCGCGTGTCAGGATGATGGTCTGCGTACGTTCGGGGATGGTGAACTGACTTCGCAACTCAGCCGCCGCAGCCAGGAAACTGCTGATGCCGGGCGTGATATGGTAGCGCATCCCCTCCTTGTCGAAGAAAGCCATCTGCTCCTGGATGGCGCCGAAGATGCAGGGGTCACCGGTGTGCAACCGCACAATGAAATGTCCTTTGTCGTAGTGCTCCTTCATCAGTGCGCACTGCTCTTCGAGATTCATGTCCGCCGAGCTGCGCACCACAGCGCCCGCCTTGTGACATTCCGTGAGTGCCTTGGGCACCAGCGAACCCGCATATAGAATCAGGTCTGCCTGCTCCAGCATCTTCCGTCCCCTGACACTCACCAAGTCCGGATCCCCTGGCCCAGCCCCCACAATCTCAACAAACCCATCCTGAAGGTAATTACTCCCCTCCCTACAAGGGAGGGGCTGGGGGGTGGGTCTTTTCCTTATCGCCAGCGCCGCCGTCCAGTTCTTGCCCTTCATCTTAGGCACAATCAGCTCACCGCCGCCGGAACCCAAGATGGCCGCAGCCTCGCAGACACTGGGCGTGCCTACGTGCTTCGCCACCGTGTCGCTGGGATTCGGCACCTCCACAGAAGCCAGCTGTTCTGCCGTGAAGAACTCCACGGTGATGTCTTTCTCCTCTTCCAGCACCCGGATGAAAGGCTCGTCGCGCTTCACATCGATGGTGCAGTAGCGCAGCGCACAGGGCAGCACGCCGCGCTCCGTGAGAGCGCGGTTCATCTGGTCGTAGATATCCTCGTAGTCCTCAGGATGATGTGCCAGGCCGAAGCCCATCACACCCACGAAAGGAATATAGTGGACGCACAACACGCCCTCGGGCGCCGTGCGCTCATAGGGCGACACGATGATCAACAACTTGTAGCTTCCAGAGGCAGCCTCGCGGATATCGTTGATGACGGTCACATGCTCTGGCAATGTGGCCTCCATGTAGTCTGTACCTTCATCGCGGGCTTCGATGAGCAGCGCCGTAGGTTCGCGGTTCACGAAAGCGATAACGCTTTCATTCATGTCATTGGGGTTGCCCACGAGGCCCCATCCGTAGCGTTCGGCCAGCGTGTCCAGCGCCCACAGACCTGCGTTGTCGCTCTGCGTGGTGATGACCTCATGAGCGTCAAGCAAGTCGGCAATCTCGTGCGTCAAGGCGTTGGCGCCGCCCACATGACCGCTCAGCACTGCCACCACATTGTGGCCCATGCTGTCGATGCACACCACCGCCGGGTCGGTGTGCTTGTCCTCGATATAAGGTGCTATCGTGCGGACACAAATGCCCATCGCGCTGATGAACACGAAGGCATCATAGTCCTTCCAACGTTCGCCCACGTTGCAGCGCTCAAGGATTGTTGCATCGTATTCGCGATGGAGCTTTTGCGCGATGAGACTTCCCGCCTCGCTCACTTGTACAACTGCTATCTTCATCTGTTTACTCAAATCATAAAACATTTAAAACCAGTATTTAGACACTTTAGTACTAAAGAATTGGTTTATACGCCTTCAATATCTCGATGGGATGATATTCATCGATGGCAACATGCACAGGCGGTACTTGTCTGAGGCCCAATTCGCGGCACGCCTCATCCCACAATTGATGACTGCCGGGACGATGATTCGTCATCTGTTCCACGACGGGTGTGGTGACGCTGTTCATCACAATCACCCCGCCGGGCGCCATCACCTCCACCGCCTTCGCCATGATTTCCTTCAGCTTCCCCCCATGGCCCCCGATAAACACCGCATCGGGAGCCTCTCCCCCCGCCCTCCCTATGAGGGAGGGAGTGATTTGTTCTGAGCAGGCGTCCGCTTTGTCATTGTCAAAGGTGACCACTCCCTCCCTCATAGGGAGGGCGGGGAGAGAGTCTTCGAAATCTCCTATATGCACATTGATTCCCATCGCGCCGTGCCGGCGGCAGTTCTCCTGAATGATCGCCTCGCACTCCGGACGGATCTCGAAAGCCTCGATATGCAGATGCGGAAACAGCAGGCGAGCCTCAATGCTCACGCTGCCCGTGCACGCTCCGATGTCCCACAGCACATGCCGTTTCGGCAGTTCCAACGCCTGCAGCGTCAACAGCCGTATCGGCATCTTCGTAATCATCTTCTCGCGCCCGTTCAACAATGCGAAGGAGGAATCGGGAATGCCGAATATCCCAGTGCGCTCGACGGTTTGCCCGTCGAGAATCACGCAATTCGGCATCGCGAACTCCTTCCCTGCCGCCTCGTCCAGCGTCAAGGTCGTCACGCGCTCCCTTTCAGGATTGCCGAGATGTTCGCCCACGCACATATTATAACCGGTGTAGCCATACTCCAGCATCCGCTGGGCTATGGCAGCCGGTGTGTGTGCCTTATCGGTGAGCACACCAATCTTCGGTGCCCGCTCTATCAACGCACGGTCGAACTCCTGCCACGGGCGTCCCGTCAACGAGACGATGCGCATATCGTGGTACGGCATCACCAGCTTGTGCGCCAGCATTTGCAGGGAGTTGAACGTAGGGAACACCTGCATCTCTGCCTCCGGGAACTCACGCTTCAGGGTGTTCGCGAAGCCGAAGAACAACGGGTCGCCGGAAGCAAATACAACTATCGTCTTCGCAGCATCGCTGCGAATACGATAGTCATTGAACACTTTTTCTAGCGGCACCGTGATATCTATCCACTCAGCGCCCTCGGGCAGCAACGGCGCCACGATTTCGTGGTGGCGTTTGCCACCCGAAAACACCTTCACCTGCCGGATTACCTCCTGCACTTCAGGAGGAAACCAGGGGTGCGGGTTGTCTGTGATACCTATGACGATGAACCGTGGCATGGCCTGTGCTTCCTATTTCCGCTTCCAGGTCTGCGTGGCGTGGAAGACGCCCAGATAGCCGCGCACCTTCAAGTCCTTGCCGTCGAGCCAGATGGAGCACTTGTAGGTCTTGCCGCTCTTGGGGTCATACACCTTGCCACCTTCCCATTTCTTATCCTTCTTCGTGAGGCCGCTGAGGAGGTTCACGCCCACCAGCTTACGGTTCTTGAGCGCAGCGTCAGGGTTGTGCGTGTCGCGCGTGTCCGGACCTTTGGCCAGCCACACGACCTTACCATAGACCTTACCGTTGGACTCATAGATTTCCACATTGCCATCACCGTCGCCAGTGACCCATGTTCCGAAAATGTCCTGCGCATTGGCAGTGAGAGAAAGCATCGCAACAGCGAATGCCATAAATAACTTTTTCATCATCATATTATTTATAAATGATTAATACATTCTTCATTCTTCACTCTTAACTCCTCACACATCCCTTCCCGCCTTCAACTGTTCTGCATCGTCGTAGGTGAGGATGCTGTTGACGAGCGTGGCGGCGAGGTTGCTGCCGCCCTTGCGCCCTTCAACGATGATCTTGGGGATATCGCGTAGGGTCTTCACGGCGTGCTTGCTCTCGCAGACATGGACGAAGCCGACGGGAGCAGCGATGATGCCTGCGGGATGCAACTTGCCCTTGCGCACGAGGTCGCAGATCTCAAAGAGGGCTGTGGGCGCATTGCCTACGACATAGAGGGCATCGGGGTATTCCTCGGCAGCCAAGCGCATGCACGCCTGGCTGCGGGTTATCCCCGTCTCGTCCGCCAACTGTTTCGTGCGGGGGTCGTTGATGTAGCAGTGAACCTCGATGCCAAGGCGCTGCAAGGCACCCTTGCGGATGCCAGCAGCCGCCATCGTCACGTCGGTGACGATATGCTTGAGGCTGCCGTCAGCCACCTTGTTATATAAGAGCTCCGTGGCGCGGTCGTCCATCCACAGGCACTCCTCCATGCCGAAATCCACCGTCGTATGAATGGCGTGCAGCAGCGGCCACAGGTGCCACGTGGGCACATCGGGGTGCTTCATCTCGGAGAGGATGGTGCGGAACGATTCATTCATGATCTGTTGACCTGGCCCTAATTTTTCATTTTTACCTTTTAACTTTTCATTGTTATAGTAGCCGCGCGGGGTGATGAAGACAGCCTGCTGCTCTTTGTCCTCCCCCCCACGGGGGGAGCTAGAGAGGGGCTCCCCTATATAGCTCTGACTATTGCCAATGATGACAACCGTGAACATATCCACGTCCTCGGGGTCAAAGGCGCCCAGCGTCGTCACCTTCACCTCCTGCTCCGGACGTCCTGCTTGCCGCACATAACCCACGGGGGTCTCGGCGCTGCGCCCTTCCTGCAGGAAGAGTTCTATGAGACGGTAGAGCTGCCAGTAGCGGCCATGCGACTTGGGATTGTAGATGGCCGTGACGAAGTCGCCCACGGCAGCCGCCCTGATGCGCTTCTCAATGCGCGACCACGGCGTCATCAGGTCTGAGAGTGAGATGATACAGAGGTCATGCCCTATAGGCGCCCCCAGCAGCGATGCGGCCTTCTGGAAGGCAGAGATACCCGGCAGAACGGAAATCTCAACCGTTCTGCCATCATCGTTTGCGTGCGACGGTTTACCCGTCGCATTCAAACGTTCTTGCGCCATCTCATACAGCAGCGGAGCCATCCCATAGATGCCCGCATCGCCGCTGGAGATGACCACCACCGTCTTGCCTTGTTCGGCCAGTTGGAAGGCCATCTCTGCACGCTCGCGTTCACGTTTCATGCCCGTGTCGATACACTCGCAGTCCGCCTTCACGTAAGCCTCAACAAACTGAAAATAATATTTATAGCCCACCACGACATCTGCCTCCCGCACTGCTTCGAGCACTGCTGGGGTGATGTCCTCTGGACTACCAGGACCTATGCCTGCAACAATTATCTTTCCCATATCTGTGCGCAAAAGTACGAAAAAAGCCTGACATAGCCACACGATTAACGAAATTTATATCTTCTAGCACACTCCCCCATATCCTTCAAGCGCAATCCCCATATCCTTCAAGCGCAATCCATAAGGCTTGATGCTTTTTGCCACTGTGGCAAAACCTTTTGCCACCAGTGGCAAAAACGTTTCTCACCTATGAGAAAATATTTTCTCACCAGTGAGAAAAACAATAAGAGCTTGCTCTTATGGACAGAGGAGCTTACTCTTATGGACTGAGGAGCTTGCTCTTATGGACTGAGGAGCTTGCTCTTATGGACTGAGGAGCCAGCGCCTGCGTGTGCTGGTGATTAAGGTGGACTGCGAGCTGTGATTGGTTCATAGCGCAAGCGGAGGCTGGCGATGAAAGAGCCGCCTGCGGAGGGTTCGTATAGTTTTCCGCAAAAGTTTTTTCTAGCCCTAAACGAAAGACACTACTAGTCCCTCGCCTTACCCTCTATAGAGACTACGCGCAGACACTGTAGAGGGTAAGCGCAGACACTGTAGAGGGTAAACTCAGACACTGTAGAGGGTAAGCGCAGACACTAATAGAGAAAGCGAGCACGGATGACTGAAGGGTACAAAAAAAACCCTCCCGAGAGTGCGGGAGGGCGATGGAATCTAGGCGGACGCTTTTGTCATTTTTACCGTAATGTCGTAATACTTTCCGTCATCGAACGTCACACCTGATTTGCTATATTTGTAGGTGTTGCCGGCGACGGTGGCTGTTAAGGTGATGTCCTTACTTTCAAAGCCAGGAATAGCCACGAAGAGGACGCCAGGGCCATTGGTGGTGTAGGTGTCGGCAGGAATACTGGTCAACGAAACGCTTTCAACATATTTTTCCTCACCATATTCTATGGTGAGCGTCGTTGGACTCAGCAAGGTGGTGCCGTCGGCTTTGTCCTTAAGCGTAAACTTCACGATAGCCTGCTGATTTTCAAATGTGACATCGGTAGAACCTTCAATATGATTGCCATTGACAGTAAACTCTACATTTGTAGCCATGGCGTAGTCGTACTTGGCAGCAATATCTGCCAGTGTTCCTACCTGACCGGAATAATCCAATTCTTGGCGTGGGAATCGAAGATCCAGCTTTAAAGGATAGCCGATAACATGGTTATCAATGGCCTCTTGTATAGTTGTATATGTCCAGCCGTCAGGAACGGTAATCTCACCATTCAAGCGCGTGCTTTTTCCTGCGGACTCAGGCTGAATAGAACCCTTGAACCAGAATTTTTCTGAACTTCCTTGCGTTCCTCGTACATATACATGTTCTCCGACCGCCCACGTCGCATTCAGCCTTTGACCCTCTAACGTGAGGGCACGGGTGTTGGCAACATCGTCTCCCTTAGTGGCGTTGACAGACAAGGTATAGGTTCTGATAGCCTTTGGGGTGTTTTCGGTGTTATCGTCGTTCGAACAGCCCGTTATGAATGCGCCAGTCAATAGTAGGACGCAGAGTGTTTTGATTGTTTTCATTTTTCGTTCTTCCTGTTTTTAATCCCATGTTTGCACTTCTGCAGCACCATAGTCTTCGCGTTTATATTTGACATCTGAACTTTCCGTCAGCAGTGCCGAAGACTGTTGCAGGGCAATCACCGACATCGTTGGATGCTGATAGTGTTTTCTTTTCGTACACATATTTCTACTTGATGAATATAGGTTTATAAATCCCGTCCTCTCCCGTTGGAGGCACAGTGGCATCGAAACGGGTCCACTCGATGGTGAAGATGCGATGCAGCTTGTCGCAATAGTACGACAGCGACAAGGGCTCTCCTCCATTGTTGGAAGCCACGATGAAGGGGAATATCCACTGCCCCTCGTAGGGCACGGGTGTCGATATGCCACGCACCTCGCTGTCTGCCATGACGGCCATCAGGTCGTTGGCCGTAGCATAAGGCAGCAGGGTGTCCTGCAGCAGTACCTCAACGGTCATGGTCTGATCGTAGAGGTCATAGTTAGGAGCCTGCCATGTCGGACGCACATCCGTGCCGGCAGGAATTTCCGTTGGTGTCGATGGTGTCGGCGGCTGTGGCGCGGGCGACGAATCGTTGTCCGAGGAGCAGCCCCACGCCATGATGGCGAGGGCTGCTAATGCAAATATTGTCTTTTTCATCGTCATGATTTTTTCACATTTTCATTTTTAACTTCGTTGACCATTCTTCAAGCGTGAAGCGTTGCAAGCGCCGAGCGGTCACGACTCGGCCATTTAAGAGCAAGCTCTGATGGCTCTCACTGCTCCAAAAGTTCACTTAACAATGAATGCCTTTCCATTGTAGATGTAGCATCCGGTGCGTGTGGGTTTCTTGTCGAGTTGGATACCGCCCAAGGTGTACCACTTGCCATCGATAGGCATCTGGTCGAGTGCTACAAAGCTAACCTCCGTCGGCAGGTCGGGCGTGCCAAGCACCTTGTTGGGCGCGTAGCTAATCGGACTGTCTGTCAGAGCCACAATCTCGCCGTCGCGCTCCAGGGCGAAGGTGAGTCGGGTGCCGGCCATGCTGTCGCTACCGATGTTCAGATAGTAGTTCTGCTCATCGTCGGCAACGGCATCGGCGACCTTGTCACCGCCAAGATAGACAACCAGGTGATCGCCCTCCTCAGGCTGCACGCCACCCACGCTGGCCACGATGTTCATGGTGTTCAGCGTTGTCACACAGCCATGAGCCTTGACCATGGGGTCATTGTTGCCAGTGTAGCGGCTGTCCGACCAATAGACAGGATAGCTGAACTTGACATCGTCGCTGGCCTGGCGCTTCAGCATGTAGCCCTTGCCGGCCTCCATGTACTGCAGCGTGCCCTTCCATACCAGTCCGGAACTGGTGCGTGTTGCTATGGCGAAGGCATCCTGCGACTTAATGATGTCGCCCTCAGAGGCTTTCTCTGTGTAGTCCGACAGTGCCTGAGCGAGAGGCAGGTTAATTGTCGTCGTATAGCCTATGCGGTTCCAGTCCTTGTGCACGATGATTGAAGTGTTGCTTGGCAAGCCTTCAAAATAGACAACCTTGTCACTCTTCGAGTAGATGCTGTACATCTGCTTTGGGTTGAAGTTGATGGGCTGGTCTTCATCGTCCCACTTGTATCCACGAGCCGCATCTGAATTTTTACGGCAGGTCCACTCCTGTTTGGTGGTTCCGTTGACACTCGAGACGATGTCCTTGACTTCCCACACCGACAATCCGTCCAGGAACTGGCCTACTGTGGTCTGCTCATCAGGTATTACGGGTATGCTTACCCAGTTCCAACCCTTCTTCAGCGCAAGCCACCAAACTTTCTTGTTCACGTTGTCTTCCAAGACGACAGGATTCTCTGAAGAACCAACGAGACCATCCGGCTGGAATGTGTAAACCCGACCGTCGGCAGGTGTCAGCGTATAGATAGCACCCGTGTTGGCTTTGAAGAAGCGGAAGTTCAGCTGCGGCGTCGAGCCGTTGGGGTTGCTGTAGCCGTAGATGGTCAGATAAGCCAGTGCCTCGTAGGCGTTAGCTTTGTTGTTGATCTCGACATGTGCCACACCAAGAACCTGTTGGTTGTCATCGAACACAGCCAGGATGTCCTCTTCCGAGGTGGATATGATGCCGTCGATCTTCACGCGAGCCACCATCATCATCGTCTCGTTCATCTTCTTCAACTCATCCCCGACAGCCCAGTCGGGTTCGAAGCCACGAACACGCAGCGTGATGGGCAGTGGTTCCGACATCTTGTTGTCTCCAACCAATGAAACCTGCTCATTGTAAGTTCCTATATTTATATATTCGTTAACGGTGAACGTGATCTTCTGCTCGTCGAGGGCGCTGACGGTACCACGGGTTTGTGAAGCCGAGATCCAAATGGGCAGGTCTTCTATTGAGAAGTTCTGCGTCACGCCGCTCAGGTTCTTCACCGTGGCCTCGAAGGTCATTCCCTCGCCATAGTTCACGACCTTATCTATGCGCTTCACATCCCAGCGCAGTGGGTTGCGGTTGACATAGAGGTTCAGGGTGATGGGCGATGCCATCGTATTGCCCTGCAGGTCGGTCACTTCCTTCACGGTGACGTAAATATTGGTCCTCTCCACCATGAAGTCCGGCTGCTTGATGTTCATGTACAGCTCGTTGCCGTTGGCCACATAACTGTACATCAGGTTGTTGAGCTGGGCGTTGCTGACCATCGGAGCGTAGGTGTCGCGTGCAGCCATGGCTTCGACCTCAGTCTGTGCCACCAGCGTATCGCGTCGGACTGTCAGCTCTCCTCGTTCGTTGACATGGCGCTTCAGGCTAATGCCTGTAGGCTCCAGATGCTGTTGGTTGTCATCCATCTTCTCGGAGCGTCCGAAGTCCAGATAAGCCAGCATGGCGCTCATGGTGCCGAGCGGCGTGTGGTTCGCATACTCCCTGATGAGGTTCAGCGGCAGCACGCTCTCGAACATTCCGACCTCGTCGATATGGCCGTTCATCACGTTCGTAGGCGTGTTCTTGTCCACATAGGTGGCACCCAAGGCGATGTGGTCGCCAACGATACCAGCCAGGCTGTCTGCCGGGAAGGATTCAACCAGTGCCTTGTCCTTATAGACATTTGCCACATTCTGGGAACGGCTGACCGTCATGGCGAAGTGGTGCCAGCTGCCATCACCCACGAATGCTGAAGTCTCCTTTTCGAAGCCGGATGAGCGGACATAGAGCTTACGATTCCTCACACCGATGTTGATTTGGTTCTCCTGATCGCGCTGGGCCTCACCGTTAGAGAACAGTGTGGCATTCTCGTCGTTCGTGCGGAACCAGAACGTCAGCGTGTAGTCGTGGTTCTTCGTGCGCATAAACTTGTCGGATTTCAGACGCAGACCCTTGTCGCCCTTGATGGCCATTGAGATACCATTAGGACGCTTCCAGCTGGTGCCTGCCAATACGAGGTCCATGCTGCCAGGTGCCTTATCGTAAGCCCATGTGCCCTCGCCCTCGTTCAGCGGGTAGTAGTCGAGCAGTCCACTCTCGTAGCCCGTCAGTTTCTTCTTACTATAGCTGCCGAGTGAAGCGGCATCCATGGCGCGGTTCCAGAGGCGGAACTCCAACATCTCACCTTTATATGATGTTGTGCGTGTGACATCGCTATTAGAACCTAATATCATGCCTGAATAAACACCTTCGTAGCGTTCCTGCAGTTGCTTGCTACCGATAGCCTTGTTGCCATCGTAGAACTTCACGGTGGTCTTGTCGCCGCTTTGGTCGAGCACGTAGGCCACCTGGTGCAGCATATCGTTGAACTCCACGATGTCGTCGGATTCCAGCGTCTCGCCATTGATGGTTGCCGAGAGTTTCTTATCAGGAGTCAGTCCGAAGCGCAGTCCCTTCTCATCGCCGCCATGCGAGAACACCGTCATCTCGCGATTCTCGGTGGCTGGATTCAACATGACATCCACGGTGAAGCTCTTACCCTGCAGGTTGCGTTCACCCAGAGTAACTGCCAAGGCATCACCGTCGAAGCTCAGCGACGTTGACGTTGAGATGTCGTTGCTCATCAGCGTTCCCAACACTTCGAAGTTGTTGATGTCGCGCAGGTAGTTACCAGCAATAGGCTCGGAGAACTTGATGATGATATCGTCGCCAATGCCCAGAATGCCATTGGTAGGCTCTGGTGTGCCGAAGGCCACGGGCCGACGGGTGTCCTTGATGCCCTTCAGCACCTCCGACGAACCTGTCAGGTAGCCGCCGGCATGGCGACAGTAGCTCACGGCGCGGATGTCGTAATACTGCTCTACAGGATCCATCTCGCCATAGAACGGAGCCACGATGATGCCCGAACTTGGTATCGTGTCGGTGACACCGCTGGCTTTCTTCTGCAGCTCCTTGTCGGCATAGTATGAGCAGACGTTCACCCAATCCTTGTCACCTTGGTTCGAGAGTTTGTATTGCAGTTCGATGTGGTCGAAACTGGGCCAGTTGGTGTCGAAGCCCTCTATGCGAACAGGCATATAGTAAGCCTGGCGATCGCCATCCAAGGGGCTTTCTGTGTTCATCACCCAGTTGTTGCTGGGCACGCTCACCTTCACCTTGCCTGCCGATGGGATGAAGTGTGCCGAGATGGGACATTCAAACACACGGGAATTGTCTTCAGGATCCATCAGGCAGAGGGTGATGTCCTCATAATCGAACTCCGTATCGGGATAAAGCTCTACCCTCTTGGTAAAGATGGTGTGCTTTCCGTCGGCACCGATGACAGGGTACATCGTGATATTGGTACCCTGCGTGGAGGCAGGCACACCGTCCACATACACCTTGGCACCCTTGGGATTCGAGTTAGCCTTGATGAAATACTGGAAGATGGGCGATGCCTGTTCGGGGTAATCGGTCTCGTTGGCTATGTGCAGCGTGAATCGTGCAGGTTCGCCGTATGGCACATTGCTCACCACAGGCTCGTCAACCCAGATTCTGGGTTTGTCGGCAGGGATGGTAGCTACATCCAGCACGGTGCCTGCCTGGAACCACTTCGTCTTGCGCTCACCCTCGTAGGGCTCACAAGTCACACCACCTATCGTACGGAACACGAAGTTCGAATACACCTTCGTTCCATAGTCGAGATAGCTTAGATAAGACGTTACCACGCCACCCCAGCGCACTTTGTCAATCATGTCTTCCGTCAGTTGGATGAAGACATTGTTCGTAGAGTCACATGTGAATTCGTTGGCCGTGCGATAGACTTCTACCGAGAGGCTCGACTTGCTGGCAGTTGACAGCGTGAAGCCCACCTTCTTGGAGTGGGTCTCCGTGCTGGTATGCTTGTCAGAAAAGGCTGCTTCAATAATAGGTGTGAACGCCATGGATGCGTCAACAGCTAATGTTTTGGTTACCCATTTGACTTTCAAATCGTCGCCTACTTCCTTTTGATGGACATCAAGTGACTGGCCGCCCTTCATTTTATTCCAAGCTTGCCAGAATGTACCTAAAATCTGAAGACCTCCCTCTACGAAATTCCCGACATCAGCCAATAACGGATAGCGCAGATAACGCGAATTCGTCTTACTGGTTGAGAAGTTCTCACTGTACTGTATCGATCCGCCACCATCGAAGTCATAGCGCTTCACCAGATCCGAGGACATGACGGACAACTTCTCCTGTTCGTTCTTCGCCAGGAAGTCCATCCATTGACCCACTTCCTGGTTCAGCGCATGAATGCTGTCGCCTGTCTCATACATGGTGTCATTGGGACCCACCGCCGTTGCCTGAGAATTCTTGGGCCAATAGATTTTGTACTTGAAGCCAAAGTACTCATCGTTTTCATCCACCTCACTGACATAAACCGCATATCCACGGTTGTCAGCCAGTTTTTGGGCGTTAGCCTCGCTATATCCCTTTGACAGCAGCAACGAGTTACGCAGCTTAATCAGGTCGGGCAGCAGTTCGTTCTCGATATAGAACTGTGAATGTACGAATGTGGACTTCACGACATTGCTCATGCCCAACGCCTCGTTACGTATCAGATAGATGGGCTTGCCCGTATCGTCAACACCCTGTGCCAACACCTCCATCGTGCCTACAGGCACTTTGACCGTAGCACCGTTCTTGGTGTTGAAGGTGCCGCCTTCGTGCAGCTTCAATTGCTGGTAAACGCTGTCGGGAATGACTGTCACAGCCAAGGCGTCCTGAATGATATTCATCAGAGAAGCACCGATAAAGAGGTCGCCCTTTGGACCTACCCACTTCTTGCCGGAGTTCGTCTGTATGCGCTCCGTGACATCGATGTTGTACGTGTAAACCCATGAGAAGCCGAAACTGGTCGAAATATCGAAGTCAAAATATGCATTTTTTTCAACATGATCGTAAACGCCATTAGCAGGCATACCATTCGTCACATTTGCCAAAGTCTTCCAAGTATCTTCACCAGTTCCAAGCGTTTCGCTGATATTCATGCCCAGTGTGGCCGAGAAGTCGGCTGAATAGCCATAGCTCATCTTCGAGCCTTCCTCAATATACGAGTAACTGCCGCCACCCGGTGGGTCGCGCAGGATGTCGAACAAGATAGGAGGCCCCGTCGCAATGCTCTTTCTGCCCTCAGGCTTTGGCTTGGTAGCCATCACAAAGCCTTGCAGGATGCCACTGTTCAGCGGCTTCACGTCGTAGAAAGAGTTGTCGTATTCCAGCGTGATGCTGATGTGCTTCAGGGCATACTGGTCGCGCAGGTCGAAAGTGGCATTCTGCGGCGTGAAAATATAGGAGCCCATGCCCTCTTCGTCGAGCGTAATCTCTTTGTTGTCGGTGTCGCTCAGCATCGTGTTCTTGATGGTGACCTTACCGCCATGGAGGTTCACAATGTCGGGAGTAGCATTGGAATTGTTGTTCCAATAGTACATCTCGCAGGCCTGCAGCGTGAAAGCATAAGGCGAACCAGCCATGAACACGGGATAGCCGAATGAGTAGGTAGGTGTGACCTTTTCAGGATTCTGCGGGTCTTTCTTGTTATACCAGAGCTGAATCATGGACTTGTTGCCGATGATGTCTGTCGAGATCATTTTCTGAACACCGAAATAGTCCTCGCCACTGGGGTTGAACTGCTTGACATTGACAGTGGGCACAGCATGGTAGATGCGGTTGTAAACCACGGTGTCGTTCTTACCATTGAACGTCATATCCACGGTCTCGCCCACCTTGCCGTCTTGGAACAGGGTGGCATAGCCCTTGGCCGACACCTCAATGACCTTGTACTTAGCGGGGTGCAGTTTTACCTGGTATTCGCCTGTCTTGGCATCAGGACGAACGGTCAGCGTGTGGCGGGTAATATCCACGCGTGTAGTATCCTTTTCGCCAGCACCGAAGGCTGTCTTGTAGGTAGCGCTCTTCACCGTCTCGTCGTCCTGCTTACGGATGAGCCACGAGGCGTTGTCGCCCTCCAGCTGGATGACTATCTTCAGCGAGTCGCCCAGGTTGTTCTTCGAGAGGCTGTGACCAAGCGGCCTGTCACCCTCGATGTCACCACCTACTACGCGACCTCGCAACACGACAGTAGTAGAGTCCCAAAGGAAGACTCCCGCGACGTCATTGATAAAGTTATATTTATATTTTTGATCCTCGCTGACGGCATCATGATTCACCAGGAAACCGTCGTTGGCAAAGTAGTGTCCTTCCTTCACGGCCTGCACCGTGTGAGTGCCACGCGGGATGCTCAGCGCAAAGGCACCCTGGTTGTCGGTGATGATGACCTGTTTGCTGGCATCGTGCATCACGTTGCCGTCGAGCTTGAACGAGACGCCCGGCACAGGCATTGAAGTGTCGCGGTAGTACACGTGACCTGAATAGACAAAGTAGTTGTCCATATAGAAGTTAAAGCCCTGCGACCAGTTCGTGTTCTGGCTGAAATATACCAGTCCGTCGCTGTTTGGACCTACGAAATTACCACCGTCGCCTGTTGCGATGACTTCCACGGTATAACTGCCGTTCTTGTTGTAAGGCAGGTTTCTGAACTCGTAGTAGCCTTCGTCATTGGTAGTGGTCTCATAGACGGCCTGGGCACCAGGAATACTACCATTTGGATGGCACTGTATGGTGACACCACCCATGGCTGTACCGTCAGACATGCGGATATAGCCGTCGATCATACCCGTCTTCACACAAGCACCTGTGCAGCTCTCCTTCTCGATATTGGTGCCCTCACACTGATAGACACTCTCCACGCGGTAGTCGTAGTCCTGCTGTACCAATACGGTCTTATCCTCGTAGAACAGCTGGTTCAGGTTGGTGGCGATGGTGTCTGCCTCGGGCCATTTCTCATTGTTCAGGCTGACGTTCGGATCATGCTTACGACGCAATACGCGGAAGTAGTCGTGGTCGCCACCAGTGGTTTCCCACTGCAGCAGCACGGACGACTGCTTTGCCGTTGCCGTCAGCGAGGTGATGCGATTGCTATTCTGGAAGCGGTAGCTCTTGTCGCCCTGGTCGGCCTTCGTCACAGCGTAGGTGGCACTATTCTCCTTGACCCCGACAATCGGTAATGGCGACTTACCCCTCTCCACAATCAGGTCGAAGGAGTAATCGACGCACTTGCGCGACAGCTCTTGCGTGAACTGCTGTTTATTGATGGCATCTTCGTTGCCCGACAAGTCTATCAGCTTGCTCTCCACGCCCTTCTCGCCATGCATATTGATGCGCAACTGCAGCTTGGCACGCGGATCCCAGACAGTGCTACCGTAAAGGCTACCCTCGGAACGTTCGAATTTGGGTACTATGGCATTGCCTGCTATCTGCCACTTGTCGCCTAACTTAGAGAGCAGGTCGGCATCAGTAAGGTTATAGTTAAATATTCCCTGGCCAATGGAACTGGCTTCCATCTTCGGAACCACCATATCGCCTTCTTCTGTCCAGCTGTCGCCTAACTTTGCTAACAGCGTTTGGTTCGACCACTTACCCACATTGCGGTTGCCTTCATACACTGTCGACCAGTCATGCGTGCTATAGTTCGTGTTGTCACACCCATATGGCGTTAGGATTGGACCCATTGCTGGGATTTCCACCATTCTCCAGCCCATTTCGAGGTGTTGGACGTTGGTGTAGGTGCCGTTCTCATAGCAGTTATTGATAGTCCATGTGCTAGACGCATTGTCGGAATAAGAAATGAAGGGTGCAGCATAGGAGTTTTCCCAATTGGAGGACGTAATAGTACCATCAAACAGACAGTTACTCATCCTCACTATGGTATATCCTGCATTCTGTATAAATCCAGAGGCTCTGCACTCATTGGAAGTATCTGTAAGGTCGGCAGAGACACGGACATGTATCACGTTGAAGTTTGCTCCTAATGGAGCACTAACATGCTGCACCAGACCTGCAGGATCATCACCACGAATAGTACCCGTGACATGGAGATCGTGGATCGTCGCTGAGCCAGCGTAGGCGAACGGAGCCGCTACGCCTTTCTCAGAAGCATTGATATTGCAATTGATGATGTGACCATTGCCATTGAAGAGGCCAGAAAAAGGTTTCGCTGCGGTGCCTATTGACTCAGTAATGGTGATGTCGGAATTCAGGATAGCATTGGTATTGGGTTTCTGACCCAACGCCTTCCAGTCATCAGCATTACGGATGATAAAGTACTCAATGCCATTGATGGTTGTCGTCACACTGCCGTCGTAGAGTTCGGAATAGTAGCAGTTATATATTTGCAACGAAACGTTACTATTATGACGGGCAAAAGTCTGACAATTATCCAGCTTGGTACTGAGCTTCTTCGGCTTGAAATAACAATCCGTAAAATAAGCATGCTCGGTTATTGCTTTATCTACCCAACCGACGAAACCACCATTGCTGTGACATTTATCGCCTATAAAGCTGCCATCAAAGAGGCAATCATAAAAATACAACTGACCACTCAGCGAATGAGCAACAAAACCGCCATTGGTAGCATCTCCATCGACAGAACTTTCGAGGGTTACAGACGATTGGCAATTATGGAACTCAATCACACCATCTTGATTCATCTGGCCTACTATACCGCCACAGAATTTGGCACTCGAACTGATAGTTCCGGCGACTCTCAGGTTTTTGAACCGCGCGTCAGCAACATAGCGGAAGGGCGCCGTATAGTCCTCTGTATTCTTGTAATTAACGGTCAGCGTATAGCCATTACCATCGAAGGTGCCTTTGTAAAAATTATTCGTCGTTCCCACCATGGTCTGACTCTTGCCGAGGTCGATATCGGCGGCAAGGATGGCGCCGAGGGTACTCTCACCGCTGTTGACACGCTGGGCAAAGCGCTCCCAGTCGGCAGCATTACGGATGATGAAAGTACCTTTTTCATCAGTCTCCGGACCGCTGAAGTTGAAGGCAAAGTTAGCCTTGTGTACATCGTCGTTCCACTCGGTTGCGCTTCGGGTGACGGTGGCATTGTTGACGCCAAAAAGACTCAGGACGGCAGGAATCTGCACCTGGGCATACTTGGCAGCAGGTGTCCATCCCCACAAAGTGGTAGCCTGACGGCGCACGCGATAGCTGACAGGTTTGCCCAGATAGCCATCGAGCACGGTGGTGTCCAGGATTTCATAGCTGGCCTTGTTGCGTTCATATAGCTCCTGAGCAATGGTCACCCACGAGGCATCGTTGGGGTCGGTGTTGCCCGTCATGTTGCGCTGAATGTCGAACAGGTCGTTCTCCATGATATCACCCAATTCAGGCAAATCTACTTGCCACTTCAACACCACCCTGCCATCGGAGCGCATCGTAGCCGTCAGTTCAGTTGGCGTATGAAGCATGGGAACGTTAATTGTATTAGACGCCAACTCGCCGTCAATAGCTGAGCCATCGCTGGCTACCGCATGACCTTTGAGCGTCACGCTGGAATAAGGACGGTCCATGGGAATATTGACATAACCCGAGAGGCCGCTGGTCTCCACCCTTTTAATAGACACACGACCTGTAGCACCGTCAACCATGCGCAGCTTGGCATCAGTCAGGCTCTTCAGCTGGGCGTACCAGGGAATCATGATGTAGCCGGCGCTGCTCTTGTCGAACGCCAACATGGGGTCCATCAGCGTGATGCCTGAATCAATAGGCTTGGGGCAATCATAGTCTTCGAATTTGTGCTTGACCTCGCTATGGCCAAAGCGGTAATCATATCTGAAATGTACACGCATCTTCAGCAACTTGCCACGCCAATGATAGGGCACCTTCCAGCGAATCTTAGCCGTATGATGATCGTCATCGTCGGCATCACGCTTCAGCACATAGCTCACTGAGCCACTGTTGCGGTTGAAGCTGACAAGACCACTGGTGGTGTTGACAATCTTGAATTCGCCTTCAGACTGGGCCGTGAACGTGGCAGGTTTGTCCTGGTCGCGCGACTCGTCGTAAGCATAGTAGAGGATACTGGTCTCGCTCTCACCCTCGGGCGTGACGTAGATGTAACCCCACTTGACGGCATCGTTCGATGAGGAATCCCAGATGAACACGGGGATGGAGAACTCAATCTCGCAATCGCCACTGGTCATCCAAGTGAAACCCTTCGATTCAGTAAAATACCACGCACCGCTGTCAGCCTTCGTGTTGAGACTCACGGCCAGCAAGGCAAAAATAAAGAGAAATTTTTGTTTCATGAATTTATTGTCGTAATTGTTAATTCCCCATTGTTTTATTTTTGCCACAAAGGTACGCCAAAAAAACGAAGCATGCAAAGCAAAATCGCCAAGAGCGAAGATTTTGCTTTAGATGAGACATTTTTGCTTTAGCTGAGACTTTTTTGCTTTAACCGAGAGTAGTTTTTGGGGAAAATGTGCCCGAGTTCACCGAAAATAATCGTAATTTTGCGGCGCAAATGCAGCCATCATAACAACGATATGCCCGAACAAATAACGCCATTATCGATACTCTATCTCCTGCTCCACGGCGCAGGAACTGCCATCTGCGTCGTACTGTGCCTCTACCTGCTGCTGTGCCGGGGCAAGGCCGTCGCGCCCGACATCACGCCGCCTGCACGACTGCGCCGCTGGGCTGCAGCACTATTCGGTGTCATGGCCATGGCCCACATCTGGTGGATACTGTTCTACACGTTCTCTAACAACCCCCACTCGGTGCTCTACGGGTTGCTCGTCGCTATCGACTGCATGGCGCTACCCCCCGTCTTCGTCGGCACTCTGCTGGCCATGCTGCAGGACCGCCGCCGACCGCTGTGGCCCATTTTCGTTGTCATGACACCCTGTGCGGTGCTCGCAGTGCTGCAAACAGCCTTGCCATACATCGACCTCACGACGCCGAACAAAATCTATGGACTGGCCCTCGTCGTGACCTTTATTATATATATGGTGGTGGCCGTGAGACAATATGGGCGGTGGCTGCGCGACAACTATGCCGACCTGGAGCACAAGGAGGTGTGGATCAGCCTTACGCTGCTCATCGGTCTCATGCTGCTGCTCACGAGCTATGAATACACCGATGACTACGTGATGTGTACCATCGCTCACCTCACCGGATTCCCGCTGGCGGCCCTCCTGCTCTGGCGCGTGGAGACATTGAAAGACCTGAGCACCGACAACCTCCTACCCCACTCTGCCCATAGCGACGTCAGCCTGAGCGAGCACTCGGCGGTGCCGCTTAGCGAAACAAAGAACCCCGCCTCCAAGGGCGAGGTTTCCCATATCGGCCAACTGCTGGCGAAGCACTGCGAGGACACGCAGCTCTACCTGCAAACAGACTTGACCCTGTCGCAACTCTCGGCAGCTGTCGGCGTGAACCGCTACTATCTCAGCCAGTACTTCACCAGTCAGAACACGAGCTACTATGAATACATCCACGACCTTCGCGTAGCTCACTTCGTAGCCCGCTACCACGAACTTGCCGCTGCACAGAAACCCATTGTCGCCCAGCAGCTGGCACGGGAGAGCGGCTACCACAGCTACAGCACCTTCAGCGCCGCCTTCAAGCAGCGAATGCACCAGAGCGTCACCGCCTGGATGCACATGCAGCCATACGCTGCTCATTGAGCCCTGCTCAATACTTCAGTCGTAGGCTGGCGATGAAGGAGCGGCCTACGGCATAGCCTTAAGGATGCAAAGTGAAAAATAAGGCATCTTCCTATCCAGAATCATATCATGACTGGAGCTGTAGAAATGCGCAGGAGTGCCGACGTTCTCAAAATAGTGACACTCGGTGTCGGGATACTGAAGGAGATAGTCCTTCAGCTTCTGCTGACAGCGTGACAACTTCATCACGACGACTACATGCCGGCTGGTCAGCAGCTGCCGAAGTGCACCGGCTTCTATGTCGCCAGGTAAGACGACCAGGCGCTGTCCTTGGCTAATCAGAGAGAGGCCTGCAGAAGCGGCGGCGGCAATGAACGACGGTATTCCCGGGCACTGTTCAACAGGGATGGAGAGCTTCTGAAGACGTTCCAGTACGTAGTGAATGGACGCATAGATGCTCACATCGCCCTCAACAGCCACGATGACGCTCAACCCACTGCGATACCACTCGGCAGCGCTGGAGCACATGTCTTCGTAAACGTGCATCACAGCCTCGCGGTTCTGCTGCATTGGCAAGGTGTAATACCGCATCTTGTCCGCCGAGCACCATTCTGCAATGATGTCAGCCGCGCGCGAGTGGACTGTGCCGTCGCCACTTTCCGTGACGGGAAGCATCACGATGTCAGCCTCACGAAGCATCCTGACGGCCTTGAGCGTCAACAGCTCAGGGTCGCCAGGGCCTAGTGAGAGGAAAGTGATATTAGTCTTCAAGGAGGCGGATTTGATCAAAGTAGTAACCTGCGGCGATGGAAGCACCCTTGGCGACGGCGCCGGTGGCGATGTCGTAGATGTAGATGCATTGCTCGTCGGCCGTGTTCACCCCGATGTAGGCCTTGTTCTCCTTGGCATTGACAACGGAGCGCTGGGAGAAGCTACCGCTGCTGTAAGGAATCTCCGTCTCGTTGTAGGCAAGTCGGGTGCTGGTCTTGGCTTCGAGGTCGATAATGGAGTAGTAGTAGGCAAGATCGCCGATGCTTGTGCCTACGGTGTTATCACCAGAATATGCCAGCACTTTATTGCCACCCAAATACTGGATTGTCAGCAGTTTGCCTTTCGATTCGGGAAAGGCGTTGTAGCCCTCTTCGAAGTCGAAGGCGCCCTTCTTGATTCGCAACAGACAGCCGTAGTTTTTCTTGCTGACAACATTAAAGCAGGAAAGATAGAGGTTGTCGTTCTCGTCGAAGAAGAGGGTGTTCTGTAGCAGCTCACCATAGGCTGATGCGGTCATCTGTGCAGCTTCCTTGTTAATGATTTCCTGATCTACGGTCATCGTCGCAGGGTTGATGACGGCGATGCGGAAGAAGGGCTCGTTGGTGGTCTTGTTGCTGCCGCTGGTCTCCTTCTTATTATAGTAGAAGTAGAAGAGCTTGTTGTCGCTCTTGCGGTAGGCTGCGATGCCGCTGGTGGTCAGTACGTTGTAGTCCTCGGCAACCTCAATGGAGAGTGTGCCCTCGCCCAGGATGGTCATGTCGGAGGCGTTGAGTTTGGTCCAGATGACTTTCTTGTGCTCGCCGTCGGTGGACATGATGAGCAGCGTGTTGCTGTCCAGCCAGGCGTGAGTGTAGTTGCGAGACTTGTACGTGTTGGCGACGAACTTCTGCTCCTGCACGACTTGCATCTTGTTGTCCTTGAACTGGAGTTTCGAGAAACGGTCGCTGGAAATGGGCACCTGGTAGTAGTACTTACCGTCGTAGATGCACTCGATGGTGTAGTCGGTGATCTCGGCACCCTGGCCTTCAAAGGAAATGGTGGTGGCGGCATCGGCGAGCGAGGGCACGCTCAGCGTGATGTGAGACTTGTCCTTGGTCATACCACCGTGGTTGCCTGCGACGACAGTGAGGTCGTAGTGGTAGGTAGCGGCAGCAGGGCTGGGTTCGGGCTCGGGAGTCTTGTTCTCATCGTCGTCCTTGGAACAGGCGGTGAAGGCTGCGGACAGCACCAGTGCTGCCAGCAGCGAATGGAAAAAACTTAACTTTTTCATTGTGGTTTGAAATGATTAAAAGGGTGATTGATGTTTTGTTATTTTGTTATTTCGACATTTCGATATTACGACTTCATTATTGCAACAGCAGCCGAAATTTGACAAATAGGGAGCGGCCTGGTTTCTGCAGCTTGTAGTTGTCATAGATCGTCTGGTTCAATAGGTTCTGGCAGTCGAGCGACACGCTGTAGCGCTCCTTGTGCCACGAGTAAGTCACGTTGGCTCCCAGGATGCTTTTCTCGGGGATGCGTGCCTTGGTGTCCTTGGCGCCGTAGGCTTCCCATGAGAGAAAAAACCAATGAACCCACTGAAAGTCAACGCCAAGGAGCAGACGGTCGTTCTTGAACAGGAGGTTTTTGAAAGCATAGCGCGCTTCGGCTGAGGCAAAGAGCCATGGGCGATTGGGCACGCGGTTATTGAACGTCACCGACTCCTTCCCGTCGTCCATATAGCGGTTGCGATTACGAGCGTCCTGCCAGCTGATGTTACCCGTCACCTGCAGGCGGTGGTTCCAGTCGTAGCGCACTTCGCCCTCGACACCTTTGATGTGCACAGCAGGTTCGTTGACATACTGCATCGTTCCCTCTTTCTCCGTAATCTGCGGCTGGATGTAGTTATCCACGAAACGCAGGAAGCCGTTCACCTCGTAGAAGAAGGTGTGCAGACCGGCGTTCACTGTGCCAAAGAATCCGAGGTTCACGTTGTCGCTCTTTTCGGGCTTCAACGTCAGGTTGGCATAGATGGTTGTGCCGTTGCCCAGCAGCTCACGCGCTAAGGGCAGGCGTACGCTGTGCTCGTAGCTGGCTTTGACGGCCAACGGCTTCACAATTTCAAAGCGTGAGCCTACACCCCCACCCAAATTATTCTGCGTATTGGAGGAGGCTACTTCATCAGACAACGTGATGAACGAGAGGTCGGTTTGCTCCACAGAAAGGTAGTTAATATAGTCTTTCAAGAAGAAGGTGTTATACATCCGACCGTCCCACAGAGACTGGTTGTAAGCAAGGCTGATGATGTGTTTCGCCAGCACATCGTTGGCTGGTTCAAAGCTTGCATCCACCTCGTCCCAGCGGTTGTTTCCCGTTCGATTCAGACCATAGCTCAGGTTCAGCAGATGCTCGTCTGAGAAGCGGTAGTTCAGGTCGGCGTGGGCGATGGTCAGCGGGCGTTTGATGTGGCGTTGCGAGAAGGCACGCCCGTTGATTTCGTTGCGCTCGCTGCGAATGTAATCGCCATTCCAGTCGTATTGTCGGTGGGCGGTGTCGGTCGTCAGCGCATGGTCCCAAGTGTGTGATAGTGAGAGTGTGGTGCTGAGGTTATCCAGTAGGAAATGGCGTTTCTGGTAGTGTGCACCGATGCTCCAGGCCTGGCTGGTGCGCTCGGCCATACCAATGACGCGGCTCTGCACCTGCCCTGTCTGTAGTTCTTTGGCGGTCTGATTGTAGGCCAGCGTGACGAAAAACTCGTCGGTCCACCATTTGTCGTTCACACCTGCCTCCACCTGACCGATGATGGAGAAGTAGTCATCGTGGAAGCGGCGACGGTCCTGCGGCAAGTACTTGCGAGCGTCCTCATCCCAGACCTCCACGTCCTTCATCATGTAATCGTTCTTTGAATAGCAGAGACTGAACGACGGGCGGATAGTGAACCCATTACGGAAGACATATTGTCCGCTGACGTCGGCCTTGTGTGTATGGAACGAGCCGAGTCCGTAGGAAGCGTCCAGATAATTGGTTCGCTTGCGGTTTGTGACGATGTTGACGGCGCCGCCCAGCGCATCGCTACACAACCAGGTAGGAACCACACCTTTATATATTTCGACATGATCAATCAAACTCACGGGCAGGTTGGTCAGCGTGACACCTGTGCCCTTGGTATTCAAAGGCACACCGTCGAGGAAATAGCGGACGGCATTGCCGGACATACCATTAATCAAGAGGTCAAAGTCCGAACCTACGCCACCTTCCTCACGCAGTTTGACGCCTGCACTGCGATCCACAAGACCGCTCAGGGAGCTGATGCTGCTGACGAGAGAACGCACATCAATGGCATTCACGGTAAGCGCTCCCTCGCGCAGGCGCTGTGTTTTGGACTTGCCGGTGATGATGACGTTGTCAAGTGTCACCGCCTCCTTCGCCTTGTTCTCCAACCGTACGCTGTCTTGTCCAAATGAGGGCAGCAGCTTCAGCAAACAAAGCGACAGCCAAAGCATTCTTCGTGTCGGTATTGAGCCCCTCACGAAGATGTGCAGCAACTGTGAAATGGAGCGGTTCATGGGATGAGTTGATAGTAATGTGTCGTGTAATGGGGTAAGAGCTCGGGGTGGAATGCCTTCACGAAGTCGGCGAGGAGGAAATGGGGTTGCACACCGGCCAGCTCGCGGTAGGGCGTGCGGGCGAGGTTGCAGAAGAGGACATGACCCTGCTTGTAGGCGTCCATCGTGGCATAGCGCGGGTCTTCGTCGGCCAGCGTCTGCAGCGTGAAGTCACCATCATAGCTGCCATCGGTCTGCCAGAAGTCAGCGTGCAGGCCACGGGCATAGACGGCCTCGAAGTCCAATGAGAGGCCACCGGATTCCTGATGGTCGGCCATCACGTAATCAGCACCGGCATCGCGGAAGAGTTGTGCCAGGTAGCTGCGACCACCTGCGATGTACCATCCGTCGCGTATCTGCCGCCCGCTGATGACGGTGGGAAGAGGCTGCTTGGTGCGTGCTGCCACCTCGTCGCGCAGTGTCAGGTACTTGCGCTCGATGTCGTCGAAGACAGCGTTGGCACGGCGCGGTTCGCCTGTGAGCAGTCCCACGAGCTTGATCCATTCGGCTTGCCCCAGCGGGTCGGTCTCCTTGTAGCCGTGGTGCGAGATGAGCGGGATGCCGCAGTCGCGCAGCGCCTCGAAGCCGCCGTGTTTGGAAGCCGAGACGAAGATGTAGTCGGGCTGCGTGGCCAGTACGGTCTCCAAGTCGAAGTTGCCTTCCTTGCCGATGCGGGCGGTGTGACCACTCTCCCACTGCTCCTTCATGCGCGGCGAGAAGAGATTGCGCAGGCTGTTCATTCCCACGATGCGGTCCTCCAAACCCAGCACCTCGAAGTTGCCCAGCTGCAGCGCCGTGGTACAGATGAAGCGGCTGGCAGGTTGGGTGATGAGCAGCTCCTCGGCAGGCGTCGCGACCGCCGACGGGTCGGGGTTGGTGATGGTGACACGGATGCCCTCGGGCAGATAGCGAACCTGCAGGCCACGGGCATACTTGATCACGATCGTGTCGCTGAACGCATCGGCCCGGGCCAGCGCAGAGTCCTTCTCTGCAAAGAGTTCGTCGGCAGCGGGATTGGTTCTCCGGTCCGCAGACGTACACGCCGTGAGTAGTAGGAAAGCGGCGCCCCCGCAGAAGAGCAGGAGCACCGCCGTGAGGCAGATAGTATTTATGATGTGCTTCATGGATTCATTTTATTCCTCGGGGTACATGCTGTGGTAAGCATCCTCCAAGAACTCAGCATCCTTGGTGTGCTGAATCCAGACATTCAGGATACCGGGGAGTTCCAGCAGACCCTGGGGGTGCTTGCCTACGACAGGCACGATGGCCTCGTAGCCGAAATTATTGAAGAACTCGAACCAGCTGTTGTCCTCGCTGGTGGGTAGGTCGTTCTCGCCGCCCACATCGCCATGAATGCGTTTGCCGTCGATGAGAATCAGGATGTAGGAGTTACCCAGGCCGCCCAGCTGCATCTGGCTGCCCATATCACCCTCGTTGAAGGCGAAGCTGGCCGTGAGTCCGCTCAGGATCTCCTCGATGCTCTTGCCGCCGTAGCTGTCCAGCATCTTGCGCGAGATGACCTCCGTCTGCACAGGCGCGTTCTTCAGCAGGTGCTCTGTGCCAGTACCCGTAACAACGATTTCCTGGAGGTCGCCGACCTTCAGGGAGTCCTGTGCTTTGAGTGTGGAGACGAGGCACAGCAGTGCCACGCCGAGAGACCAGAGGTGTTTCATTAAACTCGCTTGCGCCTATTCCTGAGCGCCGCTTCATTTGACAATTTGACGATTTACGATTTGACGATTCACGATTTGCATCGTTAAACGTTAAACGATTATCGTTCTACGAAACGAGGCAGGTCTTCTGGCTCTCCCCGGCTTACCTTACCTTCCCAGCCTTTCGTAAAGTGCAGACTCAAAGCTTTAAACTTTAAACTCTGGACTTTAAACTTAATCAGCCAGTGGCGTTATACAGGTTGCCTGTGAACGGGGATAACAGCTGCAGGTACAGCTCCGGATTCTCACCGGATTCCCTTACATCGGACGGCATTCAGCCCTCCGATTGCCTTATTTCGGTGCAAAAGTACAAAATCCCGACAAATCTCCCAAATAAAAAGGAGAAATTATATCACTTCGATGCCCATTTTTTCGCAGAGCTTGAGGCTGAGTTCCTTGAGCTTGAACTTTTGGATCTTGCCGGAACCCGTGAGAGGGAACTCTTCTACGAAGAACACATACTTGGGAATCTTATAGCGTGAAATCTTGCCCTTACAGAAGTCGCGGACATCCTCGGGCTCCATGGTGGCACCGGGTTGGAGGATGATGAAGGCGCCGACTTCCTCGCCGTATTTCTTCGAGGGCACGGCAGCCACCTGCACATCCTTGATGCCAGGCATCTGATAGAGGAACTCCTCGATCTCGCGCGGATAGACGTTCTCACCACCGCGAATAATCATGTCTTTGATGCGTCCGGTGATGCGGTAGAAGCCTTGCTCGTCCTTCACGCCCAGGTCGCCGGAGTGCAGGAAACCGTTCTTGTCGATGACCTCGGCCGTGGCTGTCGGGTTCTTGTAGTAGCCCTTCATCACGTTGAAGCCGCGACAGCACATCTCGCCCTGCACGCCTACAGGGCACTCCTCGCCCGTCTCGGGATCGAGGACCTTAACCTCCACGAAGGGGAAGTCGCGGCCTACGGTAGTGCAACGCTGCTCGAAGGTGTCGTTGAGGCAGGTCTGTGTCATGCCGGGCGACGACTCGGTGAGGCCATAGACGCTGGTAATGGTCATGAACATCTTCTCCGACACGCGCTTCATCAGTTCCACGGGGCAGAGGCTTCCGGCCATGATGCCAGTGCGGAGGCACGACATATCGAACATGGAGAACATGGGGTGGTCCAGCTCGGCGATGAACATCGTGGGCACACCATAGACGGCGGTGCAGCGCTCCTTATGGATCGAGGCGAGGACCACGAGGGGGTCGAACTTCTCCACCATCACCTCGGTGCAACCGTGTGTGAGGCAGTTCATGGTGGCCAGCACCACGCCGAAGCAGTGGAAGAGGGGCACGCAGACACAGAGCTTGTCGTCCTGTGTGAAGCCCATATTCTCGCCCGTGAAGTAACCGTCGTTGGAAATGTTGTAATGCGTGAGCATCACGCCCTTGGGGAAGCCTGTGGTTCCGCTGGTGTACTGCATATTGCAGACGTCGTGGCAGGAGACATGGCTCTTCATCTCGTCGAGCGTCGTATCGGGGATGTTCTGTCCCAACAGCAGCAGCTCGGCAGTATTGTACATTCCGCGGTACTTCTCCATGCCGATGTACACGACATTCTTCAGGAAGGGGAAGCGCTTGCTCTGCAGGCGGCCACGTTCACACTGGCGCAGCTCCGGCAGCATCTTGTAGGTCATATCGACGTAGTCGCACTCCCACGTGCCGTTGGTGATGCAGAGCGTATGCATGTCGGAGTCCTCACACAGGTACTCCAGTTCGTTCTGCTTGTAGTTGGTGTTCACCGTCACGAGCACGGCACCAATCTTGGCGGTAGCATAGAGGAAGGTAAGCCAGTCGGGGACGTTGGTGGCCCAGATGCCGACATTGCTGCCTTTCTTGACGCCAATGGAGATGAGGCCTTTGGCCAGATTATCTACGCGCTCGTTGAACTGCTTCCAGGTAAAGCGCAGGTCACGGTCGCTATATACGATATATTCTTTATCAGGAGTCGTCTCTGCCCAGTGTTCCAGCCACTGTCCCAGCGTGCGTTCATAGAGCTGATAGCCCTCGGAACCCGTCTCAGCAGGATATGTTCTGTCAGGCAACGGCCTGCCAGCCATGTCTAATTTTACGTTGCTTGCTTCCATTGTTGCTTGATTTCGTTATTACGTTATTCCGTTATTCCGTTATAACGAAACATTAGAATGGAATATACACCACAGCCAGAATCTTGGCAGCTTGGCCGTTGGCGCCATGGACATGGTGCTCGACGATGGAGTCATAGAAGATGCTGTCGCCTTCGCCCAGCGTGTAGGCTGTCTTGCCATAGGAGATTTCCACTTTTCCGGCGAGGACGTAGATGAACTCTTCGCCCTCGTGGGCCGACAGCTTGAAGTTCTTCTCCTCGGAGGGATGGATGTCGATCACGAAGGGTTCCATGTGGCGACCGGCCTTCTGCTTGGCCAGTGCGTGGTACTCCATGTTCTTACGGGCTTCGACAGCATCGTTGGAGAAGCTGATGCTGCCCGTGCGCTCCGTAGCACGGCACACTACAGGTCCGAGCTCGTCGCTGTCATCCAAGAAAGTGCCCAGGCGCACACCCAAGGCGCGCGCAATCTTGATCAGCGGGCCCAGCGAGGGCAGGAACTGGTCGTTTTCAATGGACTGGATTTGTTCGACCGAGAGGCCGCTACGTTCTGCAATCTCCTCTACAGAGAGGTTCTTCGTCTCCCGAAGACCTTTAATCTTGCTACCTACAACAGAGTGATGAGTGGACATAAGACTGAAGATTTTGTTGATACACTGTGTTTTTGCGGCGCAAAGATACGTATTTCTACTGAAATAGCTATACTTCAGCGTCATTTTTTCAATGAAGTTCCCGAAAAAGGCGTCTGAATCATGCTTAGCGGTCCAGATGTGCGGCACCTATCAGTTCGCGCACCGACGTCATCCCATGACGTTGCAGATAGTCGGCAATGCCCTCGACGACCTTCACCGTCACGGCGGGATCGATGAAGTTGGCGGTGCCGATTTCCACAGCGGTAGCTCCGGCAAGCATGAACTCGACGGCATCGGTGGCATTCATGATGCCGCCCAAGCCCACGATGGGAATCTTCACGGCATCATAGACCTGCCACACCATCCTCAGCGCCACCGGCTTCACGGCAGGCCCTGAGAGTCCGCCCGTTCCGATGCTCAGGATGGGACGACGCTTCTCGGCATCAATAGCCATTCCCATGAGCGTGTTGATGAGCGAGACGGCATCTGCGCCCTCGGCTTCGACAGCGCGGGCGATGTCAGCGATGCTGGTGACATTAGGCGAGAGTTTCACGATCAATGTCTTGGGATAGGCGGCGCGCACGGCTTTGACGACGGAGGCAGCACCCTCGCAGGTGACGCCGAAGGCCATTCCACCCTGCTTCACATTGGGACAGGAGATGTTGAGTTCGATGGCGGGGATGTCCTCCAATTCCGCGATGCGACGTGCGCACTCGGCATAGGTCTCGGGGCTATTGCCGCTGACGTTGACGAGCACGGCGGTGTCTATCTTCCGCACTTCAGGATAGATATGTTCACAGAAGTAATCAACGCCTTTGTTCTGCAGACCTACGCAGTTGAGCATCCCTTGTGCCGTCTCTGCCATACGTGGATAGGCGTTGCCCTGACGTGGCTCCAGCGTGGTGCCTTTGACGATGATGCCTCCAATGCGCGAGAGATCCACGAAATCGGCGAACTCCAAGCCGTAGCCGAAAGTGCCGGAAGCCGTCATCACGGGATTCTTCAAGGCCAGGGAGCCTATATTTGTTCCTAAATCAATATTTTCCATTACCACTTCAACTTTTCAACGTTAAACACCGGTCCTTCCTTGCAGACACACACATGGCCCTCTGTCGTGTCCTCGACACAGCAGAGGCAGGCGCCGAGTCCGCAGGCCATCAGGTTCTCCAGCGAAGCCTCGCAGGGCAGACCCTTTTCGCGTGCCAGACGGGACACAGCCACCATCATGGGCTTGGGGCCACAGGTGCAGATGCGCCACTGCTGCGTGGCATCAACATCCGCCCACAGGCTGTGCTGGGTGACGAAGCCCCGCTCGCCCTCACTGCCATCCTCCGTGGTCACATAGACATCGCCGATGGCGCGGAAGAGCTCCAGCTGCAGGAGATCCTGAGCGCTGCGAGCGCCCAAGAGGAAGACTGGACGGCAACCACGCGACAGCAACTCTTGGCCCATATACAGCAGTGGCGCCGTGCCAACACCGCCGCCCACCAGCAGATAGCGCTCGGAAGTGGTAGTGGGCAGCGTGAAGCCATTGCCCAGCGGTGCCACGATGTTCACGACAGCGCCCTCCTGCAACTGCGCCAACGCACGTGTGCCGTCGCCGACAGCGTGCACAAGGAGCCACAGCTCATTGGCCTCGCGATCGACGAAGTTGATGCTGATGGGGCGGCGCAGAAACGTGGTGGGCGAGCCATCCACGCGCACCTCCACAAACTGCCCCGGCAACATTGCGGGCAGTGGCCGCTCGGGGTCGGTGAGCTGGAGAAGGACGTAACCGGGGCGCGGCTGCGTGATGTGCCGCACCACCAGGTCAAGGATATATTTCTTCATCTTGTCCATATAATGATGTTCTGTTAGAGCTGTTGAACTTGCAGGTCGAGAGTGCCGCCCACCCACTCCACAAAAGGCTCTTCGCCCACGAGCGGATGAAAGGACAGGAAACGGCCGTCGGCATCGAAGCAGACAACGACCTGCTGATGCACAGTGCCGTCGGGGAGGACGAGTCGATGGTAGGCTTTCTGCATAGCGGCATTAGCGCTTGCGGCGCTGTTGTTGATTGGGTTTTCTGCGCTTCGGAATCTGATAGGGTTTCTCCTTGACGACCTTGATCTTCTGCTCCACATCCTGCTGGTTGCGGAACTCCATGGGTGAACGGCGATGGTCGAGGCTGTCCAGCGTGATGGCACCGGCAGAGCGCGATGAGGTGACAGCAAGCGTGTCGGCCTGGAGTGTGTCTGTCTGCACGCTATCGGGCTTGTTCAGGCGGTCGCGCCACTGCTGACTCTTGTGGAAACGGATGAGGGAGATGCGATTGAGGATGTCGATGCAGAGGCGCTGCGGGTCGTTGTCGGCAGGAATGTAGAAGAAGCCGCTCACGCCACGCGCCACCCAGCCCTCGGGGTTGTTGATGCGCAGTTCGCTGGACGTGCGGGCAGTGAACTGCATGGTACGGGCACGCACGGAATCGTTGTCGTAGCTCACCACCATGGTGACATATATACTATAGTACCCGTCGCGCGCATAGGACTGTGTCTGGAAGCGGAACAGCAGGTCGTCGCCCGGCAGCCACGTGGAATCACAGGGGATATACCACGACCGCAGGTTCTCGCCGCTGCGGTTGCGGATGGCGAAGAGCTGACGTCCCGACCACACATTGGCGGTGTCGCCGTCTGCCGTGAGGCCAGCATAGATATCGCCGCTGCCCAGCGAAGCGCCCAAGGCCTCGGCATCACGATCCAGACGCTCCGAGAGATGTTGATAGAGGCGGTTCATGCGGTCCAGATCGCTGCAATAGAAGACCATGGAGCTGTCGAACTCCGCCTGTGTGATGCCATGCTTGCGCAACACAGCCTCCTGCAGCTCATAGCGCTGGAAGTCTATGGTCTTGCCGGGCTCTGTGGAGACCTCGGACATCGCCTGTGCCACATGGTAGTCGTAGAGCACCTCCTCCATTTTGGATTCCGACATGACACCATCGGGCAACTGGGGCTCGCAGGAGGAGAGGAAAAGGAGGAGGAGAAGGAGAAGACCCACCCCCCTGCCCCTCCCTTGTAGGGAGGGGAGTAAGATGTGTCTGAGAAATGAGTGTAACTCCATCCTAATTTTTTTGGGCGACCTCGTTATACCGTTATACCGTTATACCGTTATTACGACAATTCCTAGCCGCCTTTAACCATTAACCCTTAACCCTTAACCTCTAACCTCTCCTCCCCCTTCTTCGCTCCCAGCTCATTGCTCAGCGTGCGGCGATAGAACAGCAGCAGGGCGATGACACCACAGGAGATGCAGGCGTCGGCGACGTTGAAGATGTAAGAGAAGAAGAGGTAGTGCTGACCGCCGATGAAGGGCATCCATGCGGGCCAGTCCCACTCGAAGAGGGGGAACGAGAACATATCCACGACACGGCCGTAGAACCATGTGCTGTAGCCGCTGCCGAAGGGCACGAACTGCGCCACCTGCGGCCATGCGGGGTCGTTGAAGATGAGGCCGTAGAAGAGGCAGTCGATGATGTTGCCTGCCGCGCCGGTCATGATGAAGGCCATGCAGATGAGGTAGCCCCACCCTACTCCCTTGCGTATGAGGCGCATGATGTAGTAGGCGAGGAAGAGCGTGGCCACGATGCGGAAGCCCGTGAGGAAGAGTTTGTCGAAGAACTCCATGCCGAAGGCCATGCCGTTGTTCTCGATGAAGGTGATGTAGAACCAGTCGGTGATGCGGCGGCTCTCATGCAGCGCCATGTGCGTCTTCACCCAGATCTTCACGGCCTGGTCGATGGCCATGAAACCCAAGAAGATGGCAGCCACCGCGACGGCCTGCCATCGTTTTACGTGTGATGTCAACGTTGTCAAGTCCTGGTGTTGATCAGTGGGGGCGTTTCTTGTCGTTCTTCACCTCGATGCTGAGCGTGGCATGAGGCACGGCACGCAGACGCTCCTTGGGGATGAGCTTGCCCGTCTCGCGGCAGATGCCGTAGGTTTTGTTGTCGATGCGCACGAGTGCAGCCTTCAGTCCCTGGATGAATTTCTGCTGTCTCAAGGCCATGGCCATGAGCTGTTCCTTGGTCTGTGTCTCGCTGCCCTCCTCCAGTGCGTGGTAGGTGGGCGCAGTGTCGTCAGCCTCGTTGCTGTCGCGGTTCATGATGCGGTCCATGGTTTTCTCATAGTCGCTTTGTGCCACAGCCAGTTTCTCGTTGATCAGGACGCGGAACTCCTCGAGTTCTTCGTCGGTGTAGCGTGTTTTTTCAGCCATTGTAGTGCTATGTTGTCGTTAAGATTAGTTTTTCTATAAGATTAGATTTTCTCGATACGTGCGTTGAGCTGGAAGTCCTCGAAGTCGAGCACAGCGGCGTCGGCGACAGTGTCGGCGAGCGTGATGCCGTCGGCCAGCACCTGCGCGGTGATGTAGCTGCCGAAGGCCTCCACGGCGCGGTCTGTCTGCGCGTTGTGTTCGAGGGTGATGTGTATGCGGTCGGTGATTTCGAAGCCGCTCTCCTTGCGCAGGTTCTGTATGCGCTTCACGAGCTCGCGGGCGTTGCCCTCGTTGCGCAGCTCGTCGGTGACGGTGATGTCGAGGGCCACGGTGAGTACGCCGTCGTTGGCCACGGTCCATCCGGGGATGTCCTCGCTGAAGATTTCCACGTCCTCGAGCTCCACGGTGATGGCGTCGCCGGTGGGCAGTGTCAGCGGCAGCTGTCCTGTCTCGAGCACAGCAATCTGCTCCTGTGTGAGGGCAGTGACGGCGGCGTTGACATCCTTCATCAGCTTGCCGAACTTCTTACCCATCGTGCGGAAATTGCACTTCACCTTCTTCGTCAGCAGCCCGGCGCCCTCCACGAACTCGAGCTCCTTGACGTTGACCTCGTCGAGGATGAGCTGCTTCACGGCTTCGATGCGCTGCTGCAGCTCGCGGTCGATGGCGGGAATGGCGATGCGTGCCAGGGGCTGGCGCACGATGATCTGCTCCTTCTTGCGCAGCGAGAGCACCATGGAGGTGATTTCCTGTGCCAGTGCCATGCGCGACTCCTGTTCCTTGTCGATGAGGGCATCATCGGCCACAGGGAAGGAGGCGAGGTGGACGCTGTTGGGCTCGGCAATGGAATTGTCGAGCACACTATGCAAATCCCTGTAGAGCTGGTCGGCGTAGAAGGGAGCGATGGGGGCCATCAGGCGCGCCACGGTCTCCAGACAGGTGTAGAGTGTCTGGTAGGCGCTGAGCTTGTCGATGCTCATCTCGCCGCCCCAGAAACGCTTGCGGGAGAGGCGCACGAACCAGTTAGAGACATTGTCGATGACGAATGCCTGGATGAGGCGTCCGGCGCGCGTGGGCTCGTAGGCCTCGTAGCTCTGCTCCACCTCGCGGATGAGGGTGTTCAGCGACGAGAGAATCCAGCGGTCCATTTCCGAGCGCTGGCTCATGGGAACTTCGGGCTCCTCGAAGTGCCAGCCGTCCACGTTGGCATACATCGCCAGGAAGCTGTACGTCTGATAGAGTTTGCCGAAGAAGGAGCGGGAGACCTCTTGAACTCCTGCTTCATCATATTTGAGGTTATCCCATGGCTGTGAGTTGGTTATCATGTACCAGCGCACAGCATCGGAACCGAATTTCTCGATGTTGTCGAAGGGGTTGATGGCGTTGCCGAGGCGCTTGGACATCTTCAGTCCGTTCTTGTCCAGCACGAGGCCGTTGCTGATAACTGCCTTGTAGGCGACGCTATCGAAGACCATCGTGGCGATGGCGTGGAGCGTGAAGAACCAACCGCGCGTCTGGTCCACACCCTCGGCGATGAAGTCGGCGGGATAAACGACGCGCTTGTCCAGTGCCTCCTTGTTCTCGAAGGGATAGTGAATCTGAGCGTAGGGCATGGCTCCGCTGTCGAACCACACGTCGATGAGGTCCAGCTCGCGCTGCAGTGGCTTGCCGCTCTCGCCCACGAGGACGATGTCATCCACGTAGGGGCGGTGCAGGTCGATGCGGTCGTAGTTCTCCTGCGACATGTCGCCGGGCACGAAGCCCTTGTCCTTGAGCGGGTTCGAGGCCATCACGCCTGCGCGCACGCTCTTCTCTATCTCGTTGTAGAGTTCCTCGATGCTGCCGATGCAGATCTCCTCGCGCGTCTCACGGTTGCGCCAGATGGGCAGCGGTGTGCCCCAGTAGCGGCTGCGGCTGAGGTTCCAGTCGTTGAGGTTCTCCAGCCATTTGCCGAAGCGCCCTGAGCCCGTGGATTCAGGCTTCCACAGGATGCTCTTGTTCAGCTCCATCATGCGCTCCTTGGCGGCTGTCGAGCGGATGAACCAGCTGTCCAGCGGGTAGTAGAGCACAGGCTTGTCGGTGCGCCAGCAGTGGGGGTAGTTGTGCACGTGCTTCTCGATTTTGAAGGCCGTGCCCTCCTGCTTCATCTCCATGCAGAGGACGATGTTCAGGTCCTCGGTCTTGGCCAGCGCTTTCTCGTCGAGGCCGGCATACTGCGGGTCGTAGGCGTTCTTGACGAAGTCGCCGGCGTGGTGCCAGTAGCTGTCGTTGACGCATGTCGCCACGAAGGCCTCGTCCATGTCGTCCTTCACGAAGTACTTACCCGTGAAGTCCACCATGGGTCGTGTGTCGCCGGCTTTGTCGATGACGAACAGCGAGGGGATGCCGGCATCCTTGGCCACCTTGGCATCGTCGGCACCGAACGTAGGCGCGATGTGCACGATGCCCGTACCGTCCTCCGTGGTCACGTAGTCGCCGGGGATGACGCGGAACGCCTCGGCGCTCTTGTCCACGGCCTTGCCGCCCTCCAGCGCACAGGGCTTCACCCAGGGGAAGAGCTGCTCATAGTGGAGGCCCACGAGGTCTGTGCCCATAAATTCGGCTACGACCTCAGGAGCGGCAACGCCCTCCTCCTTCGGCTGGGGGAAATAGACATCCTTGCGGCTCTCGGCCACGATGTAGATGGCCTCCTCCTTCGTATAGGGGTTCTGTCCCTTGACAGCGACATATTTGATTTTCGGGCCTACGCACAGTGCCGTGTTCGAAGGCAGTGTCCAGGGCGTCGTCGTCCACGCCAGGATATAAACAGGCAAAGACCCAGCAGCCACATGTGACCACTCTCCCCCTTGAGGGGGAGCGGGGAGGGGGTCTGCTACCTTAAACTGCGCCGTGACGGTCGTGTCCTTCACATCGCGGTAGCAGCCGGGCTGGTTCAGCTCGTGGCTGGAGAGGCCGGTACCGGCGGCAGGGCTATAAGGCTGGATGGTGTAACCCTTGTAGAGCAGGTCCTTCTCGTAGAGCTGCTTCAGGAGCCACCACAGCGACTCGATATACTTATTGTCGTAGGTGATGTACGGATGTTCCATATCGACCCAGTAGCCCATGCGGCGGCTGAGGTCCTCCCATTCGCTGGTGAACATCATCACGTTCTCGCGGCACTTGCGGTTGTAGTCGTCGATGGAGATGGTCTTGCCGATGTCCTCCTTCGTGATGCCGAGTTCCTTCTCCACGCCCAGCTCCACGGGCAGTCCGTGTGTGTCCCATCCCGCCTTGCGGTGGACCTGGAAGCCCTTCATGGTCTTGAAGCGGCAGAAGGTATCCTTGATGGAGCGCGCCAGCACGTGGTGGATGCCGGGGTGTCCGTTGGCCGAGGGAGGGCCCTCGAAGAAGACGAACGAGGGGCAGCCCTCGCGCTCGTCGATGCTGCGGTGGAACAAGTCCTCGCTGTCCCACTGCTTCAATATCTCATGGTTCACCTCCGTGAGGTTGAACTTCGAATATTCAGGGAATTTCTTACTCATTTTCTTATGCTTCGATTAACCTTGATTGTATGCGTGAATATAATGTTTCCATAAAAAGCGGCGCAAAAATACACAATTCATGCCGAACAACAAAATAATTTATTATTTTTTGTGTGCCCGTGTGACATTTTACGTGCCTCACTTCCATTTCCACGATTCATTCCGAGCGCGAATATCAGTAAACTCAACCGCAACATTGAATTCACCTTGTTGCAACATTGAATTCGTCCTGTTGCAACATTGAATTCGCCTTGGTCTTATGCCGTGTTCCACCGGTGGAACTCGGCGTAAGACCAAGGTCTTCACGCGTTTCTCACTGGTGAGAAAACCATTCACGCCCTGCTGCGTTGGCGTTTTCACCTTGCTGCATCGCGCTTCGATGCATGGTGCACATGATTCAGCCCATTCACAACGCTCATCAAACAGCCAAGCAGAAGGGCAGCGAGGCAGATCCAAAGGAAAATGATGTTTATCGATTTATTATATTCAAAGTAAATGTCTTTGCCTTCTGTGACTTGTGGACCTTCCTTCAAAAACTCCCATGCCCCGAGCCAATAACCCGGCAACAGACGTTCTCGTTCCTCAAGTTTTGCTCTATTCTCCGGATCAAACAGATGGTTGAATCCTACGCTTGAGCGATGGTCGATAAGAGCTTTGTAATAAATGAATCCATTAAACATGTCTTGGTACTGCAGGCCATTTTCCATTGCCCATGGCAAAGCAAAATAATCAAAGTTGTCTTTACCAAATGGAGAGTCCTTAAGATCAAATGCAAAAGCATCTGTAGGCATCTGTTCGAAAGCAACATTCCACTCTCCGTGACGAAGGTCGGGGCGTGCGATTTCTTTTCCTAAGGCTAAAGATAAAAAATCAAGTTTTACATTATTAATCATTACATTTGCCACCTTTCTTCAGGCTATCTGATTCAATAGTTTTTATGATGTTATCCGCCATCACGCTATCTCTTTGCGCCAGCTCTGTCCTGTCAATCCAATTTCTGTCAGCAAACATTATTTCTACCTTCTTCTCCCTATCATGATTGAAGTAGTACATTCTCTTCAGAAATGTGAACCAATTTGTGTTAGGCCACAGAAGGTGTACCGTCTGATTCTCCATCAGAAACGAGGCAAGACCTTTTTCAAGCAGAGTGTCATTCGGGAATGTGGTTTCAACAAGTGTCCTGTATGCATCTCTTGACTCAGCACATCCTATTTCTGTAAATACGACACCTACTTTATCCACGAACCTGCTGTCCGTCACAAGGTCATATATCATGTCGTATTGTGTCATGTCCTGGTGATGACGTTCGCATAAGACGACATAGTCATACTTCTCAAAAAGCCCCAGTACATAGTCATTGATATCCTGCCGATTATTCTTGAGATAGTCAACATACTTGCTTACAGAACTAACCGTTGGACGGGGAACTGCCTTTAATGGCGACTCAACAAGGAATGCTTTGTCGTTTGTACATAGGGTGTTGACCACTCGGGCAAGGACACCACCCAGTAGAATCAGCAGAAAAATACCCGCTGATGTCTGATAGAAAGGTCGCTTGGCTGCTATTGTATCTTGTTCGCGTTTGACTAATGAGATGCCAAACATCTTCCTTCTGAGGCAAATCAGCAAAAGGAGGACGACAAAAATGACTATTGAACGCTTGGCCACGAACTGATTCCAGCATAAGGTCCATGCTATCAAAGCAGGAAAGGAAGTGAACGCTTCGCGAAGAATAATCTTAATCCAAGCTGGCACGAAACCCTTATTTGCTACGATTTGCGCATTAAAGAAGGATTCCCCCAAAGTCCTGCCGAATGTGCAGTATGATGCGATATAATAAACTATCCACACGAACCAAACGCCCGGGAATAGAGGCAAGAAACAGAAAGGAGATAGCAAGAAAGCTACTATTTGAAACAGGAAGACGACAGTGAAGGCATCTATCAGAAATGCGCCAAGTCGTTGGAAAAAATTGGCTTTTCTCATATTTCGTGTTATTTTGTGTCTGAGTCAGAACAGGGCGAGGAGGGCGACACCCAAGAGGGTGAGGAGGAAGGCGAGGAAGAGGAGGCGGGAGTCGCGGGGCTCGAAGCCGTCGGGGTTGCTGCGGTAGCCGAGGAGCGTGGGGGCTACGGGCCACTCGGGGCGCAGGGGCTCCAGCCAGCGGGCAGAGGCCCACAGCATCACGGCATAGACGGCGCCGCCGGCGAGGAGGCCGAAGAGGGCGCCGGCGAGGATGTCGCCGGGATAGTGGAGGCCGAGATAGATGCGGGAGTAGCTGCTGAGGCAAGCCCAGAGGAGGAGGGTCAGCGTGGTGAGGCGCCGACGGAAGTAGAGCGCGAGGAAGGCGCAGAGGCCGAAGGTGTTGGCGGCATGACTGGAGATGAAGCCGTAGAGGCCCCCTCGCCTACCCTCCACGAGATCGACGAGGCCTTCGAGCAAGGGCTCGTGGCTGGGGCGGAAGCGGTGGAAGAAGGGCTTGCAGAAGCCGCTGGAGAAGCGGTCGGTGATGAGAATGAGCAGGGCCATGGCGGCGACGACGAGGAGGACTTCGCGCCAGGGGCGGTTCTTCAGCAGGATGTAGAGCAGCACGAGGAGCAGGGGCACCCACGTGCAGGTCTTGGTCACCATCATGAAGATGTTGTCCACGTAGGTGCTCTCGCTGCCGTTCAGGGCCAGCAGCAGGCGCTGGTCAAAAGAAATTACCTCTTCCATGAGAAGTTTAAGGTGGCCCCCTCTAAATCTCCCCGAGGGGAGACTTGGGGAAGGGGTTAAGAGTTTAAGAGTTCAAGGGTTCAAGGAGTTCAAATCACTTCTAACTCTTTTCGTGGCAGCCAGCCCTGCTTGCCGTCGGTCATGTGCACCTCCACCCACTCTTTCATCGAGTCATCGACAATCTCCACATGGGTGCCCTCGTGGAGGATGAAGAGGTCGGTGCCGGAGGCGCTGGGCGTGCTCTTGACGACGGCCGAGGGGGCCATGATGACGGCGCCTGTGCGATGCTCTATCTGGTGGCGCTGGCGCACGGCGGCGACATTGGCGAAGATGCAGACGAGGAAGGCGAGGATGGCCACCGTGAAGCCTGTTTTCTTGGCCCACAGCAGGGGCGCAAAGAAATAGACGGCCAGGGCCAGCAGCGCCAGCATGAACATGGCCACGGCCAGCACAGCCCACCCCTGGATGCTCATGGAGAGCACCAGCTGGCGGTAGAGCGAGACGAAGAACATCTCAGAGGCGGGCACTACCTTGTCCACGGTCTTGGCGCGCGCCATCTCGAGATTGAAGCGGATGTCGTCGTCGGAGGGGTCGAGCAGGCGGGCGCGCTCGTAGTAGAGGATGGCGCGCGCGAGGGAGTCCTGACGGAAGTAGCAGTTGCCGAGGTTGAAATAGAGCTGGGCGCTCTCGCCCATGGAATCTACGAGCTGGCGATAGATGACAGCGGCCTCGGCGTAGTGCTCGTGGGTGTAGGCGGAGTCGGCAAGGGCGGAAGACTCTCCCCCCGCCCTCCCTATCAGGGAGGGAGCGGTTAGTATTAGCGCTAAAAGTAGTTTATGTATTGTTTTCATTATGTACTCATTATGTATAAAGATTTCTATTCTTGTTCGCTATCGCTCTCCCTCTCCCCTCTCCCCTCCCTAACGGGAGGGGTCGGGGGTGGGTCTTCTAATTCCTCTTCAGTTCCCCCTCCATCTTGTTGATGACCTCCTCGGCAGAGGCGTAGATTTTGTCCATGGTGGCGGCAGGGTCGCCGGGGGCGAAGCGGGCGAACTCGCAGTCGTCGAGGGTGGTGAGGAACTGTGTGATGAGCGTCTCGGAGATGTTGCGGTCGGTGAGCTTGCCGCGGACGTTGTCCTTGGAGAGCTCGCTGACGGGGATGTTCAGCTTGTCGCTGACGTAGCCCCAGAGGGCTTTCATGGTCTCCTCGTAGAAGGCGGTGGCATCGTTCTGCTGCATCAGCTTGCGCGCCACCTTCAGGCGCTTCGTGGCGGCTTTGCTGGCCTTGCGGCCACGGCGGCCTACGAGGTCGGCATTGGCGACCATATAGCGGCGGAAGGCCACGGCGAGGACGATGAACACGAGCAGCGAGCCGATGTAGTAGGCCCAGTAGCGGCGCGAGCCGAAGAAGGCGCTGTCGCCCGTCTGATAGGTGGGCGTGCCGGTCTTGATGAAGCGGATGTCGCTGTTGAGCATCTCAATCTCCTCCTTGGACAGGTTGCTGCCGCTGGAAGCGCTGCCGCCCTTGCCCTTGGCGACATCGATGGTGTAGCCCTCGGAGGTCAGCGTCTTATAGGCGCGGGCGTCGGGGTCGAAATAGCAGAACTCCACGGGCGGGAGCTCATACTTGCCCTGGTGGCGCGGCACGGCGATATAGTCGAAGAGCACCTCTCCCGTGGAACCGTTAGGGCCGATTTTTGTCTTCTCCTCGATCTTGGGGTCGTAGCGCTCGAAATCCTTGGGCCATGCCACCTCGGGGGCGTTCATCAGCTTCATGTTGCCCGTGCCGCTGACACGCAGGCGCAGCGTGGTGGCATCGTTGGACTTGAGTGCCTGAGGCGTGAGCGACGAGGAGAGGGAGAACTTACCCACAGCGCCCGAGAAATTCGAGGGCTTGGGCGTCGGCAGGGCATCTACGTGCAGCGTTACAGCCGGCGCCATCACCGTCTTCTTCACCTCCTGCATCATCGAGCCGCCGCCGAAGAAGATGTCGAAGGGGTCGGCAGAGCGGTTCTGCTGGATGACGGTGGCCTCGTACTTGATTTCGGGAATCTTCAGCTCGCCCGTCTGCTGCGGGAAGACGACATACTGCGACCATACGACGGTGCCGTAGTTCTTGCCGTTGTAGTGCTCCATCTTCAGCTCCGGCTGCTTCTGGCGGTTGATTTCCTGCACATGGAAGCCGTCCAGCTCGGGCATCTTACCCATGAGCTCGCTGACGTTGACCAGCGTGTAGAGCTTATAGGTCAGCAGCACGGCCTCCTGCTCGAAGACGCGCTTCTTGGAGGCTGTCACGGCGATGAAGAGGTCCTTGCTGCCAATGCGGTCGCCCACGCTCTGCGTGCGCATGCGGTCGGCCTGCTGCGAGTGAGCCTGCCCGCCTTGTCCTGCGCCACCTTGCCCCGAGCCGCCGGAACCGGCAGAGCCGCCGGGCAGCACGGTGATCTGCGGCGAAGCGGACTTCACGGTCTTGCCGCCGCTGGTGACGGTGGCGGCAGGCACACGGAACGTGCCGGCCTTGTCGGTGGTGACGGTGTAGGTGAAGGTCACAGAGCTGCTGCTCGTGGCCTTGCCGTTGATGATGGAGTAGCTCGACGACTGGCTGCGGCTGGGGCCATACAGCTCCACGAGGCCCTCGAAGGCGTCGATGCGGAAATCATCCACATCGGAGGTGTTCACGATGTAGGCAATGCGGAAGCGGTCGCCCTGTATCACCTCGGAGGGAGCCTGCACGCGGATGGTGACGGACTCTCCCCCCGCCCTCCCTATAAGGGAGGGAGCAGTTAGTATTAGCGCTAATAGAAGTTTATATATCGTTCTCATTGTTTAAGATGAATTTCTATTCTTGTTCAGTATTCGCTCCCTCCCTCATAGGGAGGGCGGGGGGAGAGTCTTCCTTACCACTGCTTCTCCAGCTGCCGGCGCTGCGGTTGCTGCTGTGCTTTCTGCACTTTGTCCTGCGTCTGCTTCTCCTCCTGCTGGGCAGCTTTCAGCAGCTGCTCGGCATTCTCGCGGGACATCTTGGGCTGCTGCTGTTGCTGTTGCTGCTGGTCCTCCTTCTGTTCCTGCTGTTGCTGTTGTTGCTGCTGTTGTTGTTGTTGTTGCTGTTGCTGCTGTTGTTGCTGTTGCTGCTGCTGGTCTTGATTCTGCTCCTGCTGTTGGTTCTGCATCTGCAGGCGGCAGAGGGCCAGATTGTAGCGCGTCTCATCGTCGGCAGGATTCTTGCGCAGCGCGTTCTTGTAGCACTCGATGGCCTCGGCGAACTGCTTCTGACTCTGCAGGATGACGCCCATATTGTGGTAGGCCTGCGCCAGCCGCTTGGGGTCGCGCTGCATGCGCACAGCCGTCTCGAAGCTCTTCATCGCTTCCTTGGGCTGTCCCTGCACAAGCAGGGCATTGCCGAGGTTGTAGTGGGCCACAGGGTTGGTGTTGTCCTTCTCCAGCGCCTTCTGGTAATCGACCTGCGCCTTGGCGAAGAGGCTGTCGCGAAAGAAGCGGTTGCCGTGGCGCACGAAGTAGCGGTCGTTCTGCTGCTGGGCCACTGCGGGCACAGCCATGAGCAGCAGGGCTATCGCCACGGCCGCGCGCGACGTGGCCTTGAAGAGCGTGAAGCGGCTGAGCACATGGTTCTTGCGTTCCAGGAAGAGCACTTCAAGGAGGAGCAGCACGAGGGCTGCCCACGCGAAGTCGCGGAAGTGCTCGTCGAACTCGCTGTAGAGCACGCTCTCCATCTCGGCCTTGCCCAGCTTATCGACATATTTCTGCAGCGCCGACTGCGCCGAAGAGCTGTTATCGACATAGATGTAAGCGCCCTCTCCGGCACTGGCTATCTCGCGGCACATATCCTCGTTGAGCTTCGAGATGACGGTGTTGCCGGCATTGTCGGTGATGTAGCGGTTGCTGCCGGGGATGGGGATGGGAGCGCCCTCGGGAGAGCCTACGCCAAGGACATAGACGTGCATCCCTTTCTTGGCGGCAGCCTGTGCCGCGGCCACTGCCCCACCCTCGTTGTCCTCACCGTCGGTGATGACGAAGATGGCACGCCCCACTCCCTCCTGCTGCGTGAAGCTGTGCGTGGCCAGCTCAATGGCGCGGGCGATGTCGGTGCCCTGCACGGAAATCATGGCGGGCGAGATGTTGTCGAGGAACATCTTGGCAGAGACGTAGTCGCTGGTGATGGGCAGCTGCGTGTAGGCATCGCCGGCATAGACAATGAGGCCTACCTTGTCATCAACCATATTATCTACGAGGCTGCTGATGAGCATCTTGGACTTCGACAGACGGCTGGGCGTGACATCCTCGGCCATCATGGAGTTACTGACGTCCAAGGCGATGATGGCCTCGATGCCGCGGCGCGTGCGCGTGTCGATGCGAGTGCCGTACTGCGGACGTGCCAGGCACAACACCAGCATGGCCAGCGCCGCATTCAGGAGCCAGAACTTCAGTTCGCGACGCCAGCGGGAGACATCGGGCATCAGCGCCTTCAGCAGCGACGGGTCGCCATAAGCGCGCAGGCGCTTGCGGCGCAGCAGCTCTGTGCCGTAGTGGAGCAAGGCCAGCAGCGGGATGACTGCCAGCAGATAGAGATATAAGGGATTAGCGAATCGGAACACGACTTTATTTGACGATTTAACGATTTAACAATTTTACGATTAATAACACTGGACAATTGCGAAATGGTGGAAGTCGTGGAATTGTCCAATTGTCCAATTACGGGATTTTCTTCAATATGGTTTCGCGCAACAGCAGCTCCAGCAGCAGGAAGAGGCCGGCAAAGAGGGCGAAGGGCGCAAAGGCCTCGTAGCGCTTGCTGTACTCCTTCACATTCATCTTCGTCTTCTCCAGCTTGTCAATCTCCTGATAGACTTCGCGCAGCTTGTTGTTGTTCGTGGCACGATAGAACTCGCCATTCGTGGTGCCGGCGATGGACGCCAGCGTCTTGGAATCAATCTCCACGGGGATGTTGATGTACTCGATGCGCCCGCCGACAGGATAGGGATAGCGGGCAGTGCCATTGGTGCCTACGCCGATGGTATAGACGCGGATGCCGAAGCTCTTGGCAATCTCGGCGGCTGTCAGCGGAGAGATGTCGCCGGCGTTGTTGGAGCCGTCGGTCAGCAGGATGATGACCTTGCTCTTCGCCTTGGAATCCTTCAGGCGCGAGATGGCATTGGCGAGACCCATGCCGATGGCGGTGCCGTCGCTCATCAAACCGCGCTGCACCATGTCGCAGCTGACGCTGTTGAAGAGGTTCAGCAGCACAGCGTGGTCCGTGGTCATGGGACACTGCGTGAACGACTCGCCGGAGAAGATGGTGAGGCCGATGTTGTCGTTCGGACGACCGGCGATGAACTCCGACGCCACCTTCTTGGCCGCCTCGATGCGGTTGGGGCGCAGGTCCTCGGCAAGCATCGAAGTGGAGATGTCCATGCACAGCATGATGTCGATGCCCTCAATCGTGCGGTCGCTCCAGGAGTTGCTCGTCTGAGGGCGGCACAGCACCAGGACTATCATCACGAAGACCAGGCAGCGCAACAGGAAAGGGGCATGAATGAGCAGATGCTTGTAGGTGTGAGGAGCATGGCGGAAGGCACCTGTCGAAGACACCTGCAGCGAAGGCTCATTCTCATGGCTCCGCAGGATATACCATAATATATAAGGTATCAACAGCAGGAGCAGCAACAAAAGATATGGATGTGCAAATTGCATAGGAACTATCTGATAAGGTCAATAACAAGATACAGCGCATAGACAGCCAGCACACAGGCCACAACAGCACTCACGCCCATGATAATCTTCATCGTCAGCGAGCGTGCCTTGATCTGCTTCACCTCCTCGGGGATGATAACTTCCTCCTCCGACTGGTTGGGATCGACTTCCTGCTTCGTCTGGTTGATGAAGTCAATGGCACTGACCAGATTGGCGTCGTTCTCGCCCGTGAGCGTCCTCCACTTGGCGAACTTCACAAGGTCGGCGGTCTGGAACAGCTGGCGCAGCTCGTTGAGGGCGGTCTCATCCTGCTCCTGCAAAAGGCGCTCGATGATTTCCGCCGAGGTCATCTCCATCGCATTGAAGCCAAAGCGCTCATGGATGTAGTTGCGCAGCGTGTCGGTGAGCTGTGTGTAGTACTCCTTGCTGTCATCCTCCGTCCAGTGGCGCTCGCCCTTGATGCGCTCAATTTCATTCATCGCCACCTGATGGGCGGGCAACTTGCGCTTGCGGCGGATGATGCGTATCAGCGGCTTGTTCTCATGCCAGCGGCTGTAGAGCCACAGCAGCGCCAGCGCCAACAGCTGATGGAAGAACAGCAACCACAACACAGGCTTCCAGTCATCCCATGAGAAGGGATTATTCTGAATAGGCTTGTTGGGACAGTACTGAGTGTAGTCCACCGTGAGCGTGTCAATGGGAACTGTTAGCACTTTCAATGCCAGCTCCTTAGACTTGTATGGTTTACCATCTACTTCAACAGTAAAAGGCGGCAGGAGCACAAGGGTGGAGTCCCATGCCGTGAGCGTGTAGCGCTGCTGCACCTGCATCCTTTTACCATCATCGAGGTAGGTGGTGTCTGTGCCCAACAGCTCAACAACCTCCACCTCGGGGGCCAGCGGTTGCTGCGGGCGCAGGTCGGGCATCTTCAGCTTCTGCTTCGAGCCGCAGGTGATATCCAGCGTCAGTTCGCGCTGCTCGCCGATGAGCAACACCAGCGTGTCGATGCGCGCCTCGAAGACTACCTGAGAGAAAGCGGAGAGAGGGAGAAAAAGCAGAAGACCCACCCCCCTGCCCCTCCCTGCGAGGGAGGGGAGTAAATACTTCTGCAGTATATGTTTCAATCGCTTCATTTATCTCTGAAAGAAAAATCTATAATCTAATTATTTTGAATGGAACTACACCCGCCGTAGGCTTCCCCCTCGCCCCTTGGAGAGTGGGCTAGGGGGTGAGGTTTGGGTTGGGGGTGGGTCTTCATTTATGTTCTCTGTGCGAACAGGCTCCTCAGCGCCACGACATAGTCCTGGTCGGTGCGCACACTCACGTGATCCACGCCAGAGCGACTGAAGATGTCCGTGAGACGGTTCTGACTCTCGCGCCACCATGCCGCCTGCGCATTGCGCACACGCTTGCTGGACGTGTCAACCCACTCCAAGTGCCCTGTCTCGGCATCCTTCACGCGCATCAGGCCCACATTCGGTAACTCGGCGATACGACGGTCATAGACCTGAATCGCCACCACGTCATGCTTGCGGTTGGCAATGGTGAGGGACTGACGGAAGTCACGCTCGTCAATGAAATCGCTGAGCAGGAAGCACGTGCAACGACGCTTGATGACCTGCGTCAGATACTCCACAGCCTGCTGGATATCAGTGCGCTGGCTGTCGGGATGGAAGTCCAGCAGCTCGCGGATGATATACAGGATGTGCTTGCGACCTTTCTTAGGCGGGATGAACTTCTCAATGCGGTCGGAGAAGAAGATGACGCCTATCTTGTCGTTGTTCTGGATAGCACTGAAGGCCAGCGTGGCAGCTATCTCGGTCTGCATCTCGCGCTTCGTCTGCACAGAAGTGCCGAAGTCAAGACTGCCGCTGACGTCCACCAAGAGCATCACCGTGAGCTCGCGCTCCTCCTCGAAGACCTTGATATAAGGCTTGTTGAAGCGCGCGGTCACATTCCACTCGATATCGCGGATATCGTCGCCATACTGGTACTCGCGAACCTCACTGAACGCCATACCACGCCCCTTGAAGGCAGAGTGGTACTCGCCGGCGAAGATGTTGTTCGAGAGCCCGCGCGTCTTGATCTCTATCTGACGGACACGCTTTAATATCTCAGAAGTTTCCAATTGTCAAATTGTTAAATCGTCAAATTGTCCAATTAAGGAACTTCGACCTTGTTGAGAATCTTGCTGATGATTTCCTCGGCTGTGACATTGTTGGCCTCTGCCTCATACGTCAGACCGATGCGATGGCGCAGCACATCGTGGGCCACGGCGCGCACATCCTCGGGGATGACATAGCCGCGACGCTTGATGAAGGCATACGCACGGGCTGCCAAGGCGAGATTGATGCTGGCACGGGGCGAGCCGCCGAACTCAATGTAATCCTTGATTTCCTTGAGGTTATACTTCTCCGGATAGCGCGTAGCAAAGACAATGTCCGTGATATACTGCTCTATCTTCTCATCGAGATACACCTGACGCACAACGTCGCGCGCATCAATGATATCCTTAGTAGTGAGAATCGCTTTGACAGCCTGACGCTCGCCACCGATGTTCTGGCGGATAATCTTCTTCTCCTCGTCGAGCTTCGGATAGTCAATGACCACCTTCAGCATGAAACGGTCCACCTGTGCCTCGGGCAGCGGATAGGTGCCTTCCTGCTCGATGGGGTTCTGCGTGGCCAGCACCAGGAAGGGCGAAGGCAGCTGGAAGGTCTGCTTGCCGATGGTCACCTCGCGCTCCTGCATGGCTTCGAGCAAGGCACTCTGTACCTTGGCCGGCGCACGGTTGATCTCGTCGGCAAGGACGAAGTTTGCAAACACAGGGCCCTGCTCCACCATGAACTTCTCGTCCTTCTGGGAGTAGATCATCGTGCCTGTCACATCGGCGGGCAACAGGTCGGGGGTAAACTGAATGCGGCTGAACTTGGCATCGATGAGCTGTGCCAAGGTCTTGATGGCAAGGGTCTTAGCAAGACCGGGGACGCCTTCGAGAAGGACGTGGCCATCAGAGAGCAAGCCGATGAGAAGAGATTCTACAAGATGACGCTGACCGACAATCGTCTGGTCCATTCCCGTCATCAGATTGGTGACGAAAGCGCTCTGGCGCTCAATGAGCTCATTCAAAGCGCGAATGTCAATTGATTCTGCCATAATCTGTTTTAATATTTCTAATATCTTGGAAACAAATTTATTATAAAGGATTATTATTCTGTAACAGTCTGTCCGGCGGATGGCTGAGCAGCGGGAGCTTGTGCTGCGGGAGCTTGTGAAGCTGGAGCACTCACAGCAGCCGCCTTCTTACTGGCAGCCTTCTCAGCTTTCTTGGCTTCAGCCACTTCCTGAGGAGTCATGCCACTCTCCTTATGACGGAGTTCGGGAATCTTCAGCTCCTTGTTCAAGGGAACGATGTCAGGATTGTCTATCTCGTTCATCGTGCAGATATACTTGAAGAGATCCTTGTCCTTATAGTACTTGAGCGCCATGTTCAAGAGCGTCTTGCCAGGCGACATGGTTTCCATGCCCAGCTCGCCTACAATCCAGTACTCGCCGCCATCCATCTGAGGATAGTTGCGCGTAGCTGCAGGCACCTTGCTCTCTTCCTCGGCAGCTTTCTTAGCGGCAGCAGCCTCCTTGGCGGCAGCGGCCTTGGCGGCTGCCGCGGCCTGCTCGTCAACCTTGGGCTCTGCCTTCTTCCACTCGAACTTCCATTCAGGAAGCGCCACTGGATGCCAGTAATATGCGATGCAATAGCCCAAAGCCATAAAGAAGAGAGCCAAGACAACACCCCAAATAGCGTGACAACGACTGTGACAGCAGCAGGAAGATGCCTCTGCAGCGGCAGGAGCAGCAGGAGCCGGTTCTTTCTCTACGATAGAAGCAGTAGCGGTGGAGGAGACGGGGTCCGTTACAACAGATGCAGCGGCAACAGGTTCCTCGACAACGGGCTCTGTCGCAACAGGTTCCTCGGCAACAGGCTCAGCGGAAACTGGTTCCTCGGCAACGGGCTCTGCGGCAACAGGCTCTGCGGCAACAGGTTCCTCGGCAACGGGTTCCTCGGCAACAGGCTCTGCGGCAACTGGCTCAGCAGCAACGGGTTCAGCGGCAACAGGGACCTCGGCAACGGGCTCAGCTGCAACGGGCTCAGCAGCAACGGGGGCGGCAGAAACCGGTTCATCGACAGAAGGCTCCTCGATAGCTTCCATCTTCTTCACATCGGTGCCATCGTTGATGACAACAGTCTGGAAGGCAAGGAAAGGCTTGTTGACAGCATCGCGCAAGGATGTATCTGGGGTAAAGCTAACCTTGGTGTGTGAAGCAATCTCAAAGCGTTCACCGGTGCTCACATTCACACTTTCACGTGCATCGATGTCAACGACCTTGAATGTTCCAAAACCTTTTATCTTCACTAAGTTATCGTGTACAAGTCCATCTTCTATGACCTCGAAGAAAGAACGTACGAAATCCTCGCAATAACGGCGGGGAAGACTACCACGACGTGCAAGTGCTGCAGCTAAATCGGCGGGACTCAATTTAACGTCTGTCATGATTCACCTCCTTTCTGCGTACGCTCACGAAGAGCGGAAAAAGCCTTGAAATTCAACACCAATTTTGGCGGCACCAGCATACGCTGACCGCTGGAAGGGTTAACCACCACGCGCTCAAGCTTTTTCTTCACCTCGAACTGCCCGAAATTCTGAACAGCCAGCGTGCTGCCATTCTCGAACTGCGACGAAAGCTCGGCAACCAGCAAGTTAACCAGCTTCTGCGTGTCACGCTGCAAGAGGCCCTCCTTCTGAGAGAGCGCAGCAATAAATTCCTTGTTATTCATGTGAGATATATGTAATTGAATCAATATATTCTGCATAGAGGTCAAAGTCATCAGAAGACGTGATGCGAACATCATAGAAAGCGCCGATTTCCAAGGACTTATCATTCACAGGAATGAGTACCTCAGGATCTACTTCCGGCGAATCAAACTGTGTGCGGCCGACATAATAGTCGCCTTCGATGCGGTCGATGATGACACGCTGCACAGTGCCCACCTTCGCCTCCTGAATCTCGCCGGAGATGCGCTGCTGCAGGCGCATGAGCTTGGAGAGGCGCGCCTGCTTGACATCCTCAGGAATATCGTCAGCGTAGTGCTCTGCGCTATAGGTCCCTTCTTCCTCGCTGTAGGCAAAGGCGCCCATACGCTCGAAGCGAGCCCAGCGCACAAACTCCAACAGCTCATCGAAAGCTGCATCTGTTTCACCGGGATGGCCCACCATCAAGGTCGTACGCAGATGAATACCAGGCACTTCGCGACGAATACGTTCCACAAAGGAATAGGTCTCCTCCTTGGTGATATGGCGACGCATGGCCTCGAGCACGGGCGTGCTGATGTGCTGCAGCGCAATGTCTAAGTAGCGACAGATATTGGTATGACGATTGATGACAGGCAGCAGCTCCCAAGGGAAATCCGTAGGATAGGCGTAGTGCAGACGAATCCACTCAACGCCCTCAATATCAGCCATCTGGTCAATAAGTTCCGCGATGGCACGACGGTGATAGAGGTCGAGGCCGTAGAACGTCAGTTCTTGGGCGATGACATTGAACTCCTTCACGCCCAGTGCCACCAGCTGCCGCACTTCCTCCAGAATCTCTTCCATCGGACGGCTGACATGGGCGCCCGTGATAATCGGGATGGCACAGTATGAGCAATGGCGGTTGCAACCCTCAGAAATCTTGATGTAGGCATAATGTGAAGGGGTGGTAATGATGCGGCTGGGCTTCAAGTTCTCGTCCCAAGCCTTACCCAGATCGGTCAGCAGCTGGGGCCAGTCGAACTTTCCATACCAGCCATCCACCTCGGGAATCTCCGTCTGGAGTTCCGCAAGATAGCGCTGCGAGAGACAACCCATCACAAAGAGCTTTTTCAGTGTGCCTTCAGCCTTGCGCTGTCCCTGTTCCAGAATGACATTGATGCTCTCCTCCTTGGCATCACCGATGAAGCCACAGGTGTTGACAACACAGATGTCGCCCTTAGCCACCTCGGGATCATGCTGCACAGCGAAGCCCGCCTGACGCAACTGTGCCAACAGGCGCTCACTGTCCACCAGATTCTTGGAGCAACCCAGGGAGATGATGTCTATAGACCCACCCCCCTGCCCCTCCCTTGTAAGGAGGGGAGTAGAATGTTTTGCTATAGAAGAGCTAATCGCCATTATATAATCTTATAGAATCTCAAATCTTGAAGGTGACCACTCCCTCCCTACAAGGGAGGGTGAGGGGTGGGTCTGTTATTCTCCAAACAGGCTATCTACAAACTCTTTTCTGTTGAATGGCTGCAGGTCTTCCATACCCTCGCCGAGACCGATATAGCGGACGGGAATCTTGAACTGGTCGGAGATACCGAGCACCACCCCACCCTTGGCTGTACCGTCGAGCTTGGTAATAGCCATCGAGGTGACATCGGTGGCAGCGGTGAACTGCTTGGCCTGCTCGAAGGCATTCTGACCTGTGGAACCGTCGAGAACGAGCATCACATCGTGCGGCGCATCGGGCACTACCTTCTGCATCACACGCTTGATCTTCGAGAGCTCGTCCATCAAACCTTTCTTGTTATGCAAACGACCTGCGGTGTCTATCAGCACGACATCGATATCATTGGCAACTGCGCTTGAGAGCGTGTCGAAGGCTACGCTGGCAGGGTCGCTGCCCATCTGCTGCTTCACTACAGGAACGCCTACGCGCTTGCCCCAGATGGCTATCTGCTCCACGGCAGCAGCGCGGAACGTGTCGGCAGCGCCCAACATCACCTTCAGGCCTGCCTGCTTAAACTGCCAGGCGAGCTTGCCGATGGTCGTAGTCTTGCCAACGCCATTCACGCCGACAACCATGACCACATAGGGCTTCTTGCCCTCGGGTATCTGGTAGCCTTCGGTGTCGGTGGTGTTGTTTTCTGTCAGCAGAGCAGCAATCTCATCGCGAAGGATGCCATTGAGCTCGCTGGTGCTGACATACTTGTCGCGTGCCACACGCTCTTCAATGCGTTTGATGATGTTCAGCGTTGTATCGACGCCCACATCAGAGGTCACAAGGACTTCCTCAAGGTCGTCGAGCACATCATCATCCACCTTGCTTTTGCCGGCCACGGCACGCGTCAGTTTGCCGAAGAAACTCTCCTTGGTCTTCTCAAGACCCTTGTCGAGCGTCTCCTTCTGCTGTTCCTTATTCTTGGAGAAAAAATTGAAGAATCCCATGGTGTATTGCGTTTACGGGCGCAAAGATACAACTTTGTTCCTAAAGGAACAAGCCTTTCAGAAAGATTAAGATTATTAATCCAGAAAGATAAAGAATCTTAAAACAGATAATGAGGGTCAAAAGCACATAAGAAAGGAGCTGTGTCGCTTGACACAGCCCCGTTTTTTCTCAGTTTTCAAAAATGTTGAGAAACCTGTTTACTTCACCTTAGCAACGATGGCCTTGAAAGCCTCGAAGTGGTTCATGGCGAGGTCAGCGAGTACCTTGCGGTTGATCTCGATACCGGCCTTGTGCAGAGCGCCCATGAGCTGGCTGTAGCTCATGCCCTCCATGCGGGCAGCAGCGTTGATACGCTGAATCCACAGAGCACGGAAGCTACGCTTCTTGTTCTTACGGTCGCGATAGGCGTAGGTCAGACCCTTCTCCCAAGTGTTCTTGGCAACGGTCCAGACATTTTTGCGGGCACCATAGTAACCGCGGGTAAGCTTCAGGATTCTCTTTCTCTTTGCACGTGAAGCGACGTGATTGACTGATCTTGGCATAATTTTGTTTGTTTTTGAACGATGGCGAATTTAATAGTTTAAATTTCTTTTATTGCACATACGTTCGGTTAATGACTTTGGGTGATTTCCTTGCAGAAATACTTGTTAAACTCTCTATCCTGAAGTTGATTAGCGGAGCAACAGGAGTTCGCGAACCTGCTTGCGGTTGGCCGTCACGACCAGGTCGCTGTGCTGCAGATTGCGCTTCTGCTTCTTGGTTTTCTTCGTCAGGATGTGGCTGTGATAAGCGTGATGACGCTTAATCTTACCCGTTCCGGTCAGCACAAAACGCTTCTTGGCGCCGGAATTAGTCTTTACTTTTGGCATTTTTTGTTTTGTTTAAATTGTTATTATTAACGGCGTGGCAACGCATATACCGGGCGCAGCGCACTACCTTTTTCTCGTTACAGTTCCTCACGGCTCTCCGTGAGGTTTATCATCAGTCATCCCAGTTCTCGCCTTCCACCTTGGGCCCCGTGTATTCCTTGGGTGCCTTCTGCTGCGGCTTCTTGCGCACGGGCTCCTCTATCGGACGTTCTTCCTCGTCCTCGAAGTCTTCATCCTCCAGCGGGCCTTCAACAGCCGGCTTCTTGGGGGTCACCTTCTTGGGGGCGATGAACATAATCATGCGCTTACCCTCCAGAACAGGCATAGACTCTACTTTTCCATACTCCTCCAAGTCTTGTGCAAAGCGGAGGAGAAGTACCTCGCCCTGCTCCTTGAACAGGATGCTGCGGCCGCGGAAGAAGACATAAGCCTTCACCTTGTCACCATCGGCGAGGAAGCCCATAGCGTGCTTGAGCTTGAAGTTGTAGTCGTGGTCATCGGTCTGCGGTCCGAAACGAATCTCCTTCACGTCAATCTTCACCTGCTTGGCCTTCATCTCCTTCTGACGCTTCTTCTGCTGGTAGATGAATTTGGAGTAGTCGATGAGTCGGCACACAGGAGGCTCCGCGTTTGGCGAGATCTCCACGAGATCAACGCCCTTCTGTTCAGCGATGTGCAGAGCATCACGGGTACTCAGAATCTGTGATTCAATGTCATCTCCGACAATGCGAACCTCACGAGCACGAATCTGCTCGTTGACGCGATACTGGCTTTTGAGATTGTCTTTCTTCATTCAAGTCGCCCTTCGGCGAAATATTTAAGTTGGATGATTTGCGGGCGCAAAATTAGTACTTTTCTGTCATACTGCGCACTTCATCGTTGATTTTCTTTGCAAAATCCTCGATTTTCATGCTTCCTTGGTCACCCTGACCCTGTCTTCTTACACTCACAAGTCCATCAGCCTCTTCTTTCTCACCAACAATCAGGAGATAAGGAATGTGCTTCATCTCATTATCACGGATCTTACGACCAATCTTCTCAGCGCGGTCATCGAGGACGGTGCGGACATCATTCTGTTCCAGCACTTCCTGAACATGCTGTGCGTAGTCGTTATATTTCTCCGAGATAGGCAGGATGGCCACCTGGTCGGGCGTGAGCCACAAGGGGAAGTGGCCGGCGGTGTGCTCGATGAGCACAGCCACAAAGCGCTCCATGCTGCCGAAGGGCGCACGGTGAATCATCACCGGACGGTGCTTCAGATTGTCCTCACCCGTGTATTCCAGCTGGAAGCGTTCGGGCAGGTTGTAATCGACCTGAATAGTTCCCAGCTGCCAACGGCGGCCCAGGGCATCCTTGACCATGAAGTCGAGCTTAGGACCATAGAAAGCTGCTTCGCCGAGCTCGGTACGGGTCTTCAGGCCCTTCTCCTCGCAAGCCTCAATGATGGCTCTCTCTGCTGCTTCCCACACCTCGTCGGAACCGATGTATTTTTCCTTGTTATTAGGATCACGCAGGGAGATCTGAGCCTCGAAATTATTGAAGTCGAGAGCGCCGAAGATAATCTGGATAATCTCCATCACGCGGATGAATTCCTCCTTCACCTGATCCGGACGGCAATAGAGGTGTGCGTCGTCTTGAGTAAAGGAACGCACGCGCGTGAGGCCGTGGAGCTCACCGCTCTGCTCATAGCGATAGACAGTGCCGAACTCAGCCAGGCGCAGCGGCAGGTCCTTATAGCTGCGGGGCTTCGAAGCGAAGATCTCGCAGTGGTGAGGGCAGTTCATGGGCTTCAGCAAGTATTCCTCGCCCTCTTCGGGAGTGTGGATGGGCTGGAAGCTGTCTTTGCCGTAGTGATCCCAGTGTCCGCTGGTGACATAGAGGTTCTTACCGCCGATGTGCGGGGTGATGACCTGCTGGTAGCCGTAGCGCTTCTGAATCTTCTTCAGCATATCCTCCAGGCGCAGGCGCAGTGCCGTGCCCTTCGGGAGCCAGATGGGAAGACCCTTACCCACACGGTCGGAGAACATGAACAGCTCCATCTCCTTGCCGATCTTGCGGTGGTCGCGCTTTTTGGCTTCCTCCATGAGGGTGACATACTCGTCGAGCAGCTTCTTCTTGGGGAAGGTGATGCCGTAGATTCGAGTCATCTGCGGACGTTTCTCGTCGCCGCGCCAGTAGGCGGAACTCACAGCCGTAATCTTCACAGCCTTGATAGGTGCTGTATTCACGAGGTGCGGACCACGACAGAGGTCTGTGAAGGCGCCCTGCGTGTAAGTGGTGATGTGACCATCCTCGAGGTCAGCGATGAGTTCGTTCTTGTATGTCTGTCCTTTGTCGCCGAAGAACTTCAGCGCATCGGCCTTGGCAATATCCTTACGCACCAGCGCTTCCTTGCGCTGCACGAGTTCCATCATCTTCTTCTCGATAGCCTCGAAGTCAGCTTCGCGGATGACAGTGCCCTCGGGCGGCATCACATCGTAGTAGAAGCCCCGCTCGATAGCAGGGCCGATACCAAACTGAGTGCCGGGATACAACTCCTGCAGGGCCTCAGCCATCAAGTGAGCACTGGTATGCCAGAAGGCGTGCTTGCCCTGTTCGTCATCCCATTTGTACAAAACCAAATCAGCGTCCGTGGTGATTGGGCGGTTCAATTCCACCGTCTCACCATTGACGCCGCATGCTAACACATCGGCAGCCAAACGGGGTGAAATACTCTCTGCTATCTCATAACCCGTCACACCTGCCTCACGCTGGAGGACAGAGCCATCGGGAAGTGTGATTTTAATCATAGGTAGTATGTTTCTTTTTGATATAATCTCGTAACACGTGAGTCTTTATTCACAAAGACGGGCGCAAAATTACAGTTTTTTTTTCATACCACCGCACAAAATCCTTAAAAATCTGTCCTACAGAGCCATTTTTCACTAAAATGTAGAAACGAGACCTATACCAAGGAGGTAAGAGCGCTCTCATCAATGCTCTTAAGGCCATTCGCCACGATGACAGAGGCAGCCTTCTCGTTGTTGTCAGTCCGGAAGATAAGAATGCCCTTGCCATGCAAGAGGAAAGAATACATATAGGCAATACTAATTCCTGCCTCGCTGAAGATTTTCACGGCATCGGCAGCACGACCAGGCTGATCGTCAATCTCCACCGCAAAGACATCACTCAGAGCCACCGCGATGTTTGCATTCTTCAGTTCCTCGCATGCACGCATGGGTTCGCTGCAGATAAGACGGTATATGCCATACTCAGCAGTATCTGCGATGGTTGATGCAATAATCTGAATTTTAGCCTCCTTCAGGGCATTAAGAACCTTGATGAGTGTACCAGAACGGTTCTCTATAAAAATGGATAGCTGATGAATTGTCATGACTACGACTTGTTTAATGTTTATAATTTTACATTTACTGATATACCTTTCTCTTGTCAACCACGCGTACTGCCTTACCTTCACTAACAGGGAGAGAGCCCTTGGGAACAAGACGTACAATGGGTTTCAGCAAGATCTCGTCGCCCAAGCGATGACGGATCTCCTTTGACAGGAGCTGGATCGCATTGTAGTCATCGGTGGGCTCGCGGAGTTCCACTTCGACAATCATCTGGTCGTTGTTATCCTCCGTGACAAGTGTGATCAGGTAATTCGTTCCGACTTCGGGGAACTGCATCAGGATCTTCTCAATCTGAATGGGGAAGATATTGACACCACGCAGCACGATCATATCATCGCTGCGACCTTTCATGCGATCAATGCGAACATGATTGCGGCCACAGGGACATGTGCGTCCCAAGACACGGGTAAGGTCTCGAGTGCGATAGCGCAGCAGCGGCATGGCCTCGCGACAGAGTGTCGTCAGCACCAGTTCGCCGACTTCGCCGTCGGGCACAGGCTCCAGCGTCTCAGGATTGACAATCTCCACGATGTAGTAGTCTTCCCAGAAGTGAAGGCCGTTTTGTTCAGGGCATTCAAAGCCCACGCCCGGGCCGCACATCTCACTCATGCCGAATGAGTTGTAAGCCTTCACGCCCATCATCTCCTCGATGCGCTTGCGCTGCTCCTCGCTGTGGGGTTCGGCACCGATGGCCAGCACCTTCAATTTCGTGTCACGACGCGGGTCAACGCCCTCTTGCTGCATCACTTCGTACAGGCGTGTGACATAGCTTGGGATGGCATGAATGGCTGTGGTACCGAAGTCCTTGATGAACTTGATTTGGCGCAGCGAGTTTCCCGCCGCAGCAGGAACGGTAAGCATCCCCAGCTTCTCAGCGCCATACTGGAAGCCGAGACCGCCAGTAAACATTCCGTAACCGCTGGAATTCTGGAAAACGTCATCGGGGCGTAAACCCACCATCCACAGATTACGTGCGACCTGATTAGCCCACTCGTCAAGGTCTTTCTGTGTATGCAGAATAACCGTGGGATTGCCTGTTGTTCCGCTGGAAGAATGAAGGCGCACACAATCGCGCAGAGGAACACAAGCCATTCCGAAGGGATAGGTTTCGCGCAGGTCCTGCTTTGTCGTGAAAGGCAGCTTACGCACATCAGCCAGTGACTTGATATCGTCAGGCGTGATGCCAGCCTCAGCAAACTTCTTGCGGTAGAACTCATTGTTCATGCAGTGGCGCACTGTCTTTTGCAGACGCTCCAACTGCAACGCCTCAATCTCAGCACGGGAGAGAGTTTCAAATTCCGGGTTAAAGAAAGCAGACCCACCCCCAGCCCCTCCCGTAAGGGAGGGGTGAGGCTGGCGCGATGTTTCTTTATTATCCATATATTATAGATTTATGGTTTAATCTCAAATTGTTTCAGCCCGCAGGCCCTCCCCTCCCTCACGGGAGGGGTAGGGGGTGGGTCTATAGCTTGCGCTTATCAATCACATGTGCGCTCTTGCCTTGACTGCGCTCAATGGTGTTGGGCGCTTTCAGCTGCACCTTGGCGGCAATGCTGAGCACGCTCTTAAGTTTGGCCGCCAGTTTCTTCTCGAGCTGGTCCACAGCGGCAGGCGTGTCGAAGACGCCGGTAAAGAACTCTTGACGGATCTCTACCTGTACCTGTAACGTATCGAGGTTGTTGACACGGTCCACGATAAGCATATAACGTGGCGCAAACTCCGGCATCGACAGTACGACGCTCTCCACCTGCGAGGGGAATACATTGATACCGCGGATGATGAGCATATCGTCCGAGCGTCCTTCGATGCGCCCCATACGCACATTCGTACGGCCGCAGTCGCAGGTGCCAGGCAGCAGCGAACAGAGGTCGCGTGTGCGATAACGCAACACAGGCATCCCTTCTTTTGTGAGCGTCGTGAACACCAGTTCGCCCGTCTGTCCGGCTGGCAGGGACTCCAGCGTGGTAGGATTGATGATTTCGGGATAGAAGTGGTCCTCGTTGATATGGGAGCCGTGCTGCATCTGGCATTCGTAGCTGACGCTCGGCCCCATCACCTCGGAGAGGCCGTAGATGTTGTAGCCCTTCAGTCCCAGACGCGCCTCTATCTCCTGACGCATACTCTCTGTCCAGGGCTCAGCGCCGAAAGCGCCTACGCGCAGCTTGATATCCTCTTTTCGAATACCCAGCTTGTCCATCGTCTCCGCAAGGTAGAGGGCGTATGACGGTGTGCAGGCCAAGCCCGTTATTCCAAGGTCGCGGATGAGCTTTAAGTGCTTCTCGGTGTTGCCCGTGCCGGCCGGGATTACGCTGGCGCCAAGATGCTCCACGCCATAATGAGCGCCCAGACCGCCCGTGAACAGGCCGTAGCCGTAGGCCACGGAGAAGATGTCGTCGCGCGTGACGCCATAGGCTGTCAGACAACGCGCCATACACTCGCTCCACACCCCGATGTCCTTACGCGTGTAGCCCACAATGGTGGGATTACCCGTGGTGCCGCTGGAAGCGTGTACACGGATAATCTCACTCTGTGGCGCAGCCTGCAGACCAAAGGGATAGTTGTCACGCAAATCCTTCTTTGTCGTGAAGGGCAGCTTCTTGATGTCCTCTATGGTCTGAATGTCATCAGGACGAATGTCCAGCTCCTGCAGCTTGTTGCGGTAGAAGGGCACATTATGATACACGTACTCCACAATTTTGTGAAGACGTTTACCCTGGAGCGCGCTCATCTCATCGCGGCTCATACATTCTTTTTTCGGATTCCAAATCATGATTTATTGTTGTGTTTGAGGAGCTGGTTATTCGTTATAGGATTCATTGCGGATTATTTATTGGGATCCTCGCAAAGCTCGGTGAGAATACCTACCGTGCTCTTCGGATGCAGGAAAGCAATCTGCAAACCGTCAGCGCCCTTGCGCGGAGCCTTGTCAATCAAGCGGATGCCCTTCCCATCGCACTCTGCCAGAGCCTCAGCAACGCCATCTTCTACGCAGAAAGCCACATGGTGAATGCCGCGACCGCCATTGTCCAAATACTTCTGCACAGTGCTTTCGGGGCACGTGGGCTCCAGCAGTTCCAGCTTCACCTCGCCGACCTTCAGGAAAGCAGTCTTCACCTTCTGGTCCTCGACAACTTCTGTCTTGTAGCACTTCAGGCCTAAAACATTCTCGAAATAAGGGAGCACTTCGTCAATGCTTTGCACGGCGATGCCCAAGTGTTCAATCTTTGAAATCTTCATGATGATTTAATGTTTGAAATGAATAAAATGTTGTTTTGCGCTGCAAAAGTACGATTAAGCGAGCGAAAAACCAAAGAAAAAGTCGATTTTCTTCAAAAAATTTGGCAGAACGGAAAAGATGGCGTACCTTTGCTGCCAGAAACGAATACGCAACAATCCATGCAGGCCACGCCAAGTGGCGCTCACGGTATTGTTGCGTCTTTTTGTGCGCACGGTCACGATGAGTTAAGGCGCTCACAATGAGCGCAATCGTTCTTTCACTTATTGTAATCGTCGTTATGATGAAAAGAAAAAGTTTCCAACGGCCGAAGGTGAACTGCCTCTGCCGTTGTACGCCCGCCACGGGCATTGTGATCCTCCACCACCAGCAACTGGAGAGTGTGGTTCAAGACGCCTACTCCCGCATCAGTGCCACACGAAGCACAAGCGTCATCGCCTCACAGGCAGTGCGCGTCGGAGGGATTCTGGAACAGACTGGTCACCTCGTTCCTGCGATGACGATGTACGACACAGCCATCAGATGCATCTTCAGGATGGATTCCAGTCGCGCTGAAGACTACTACTACTTCGGTCCCTTGCCGCCCAATCCGTACTACCGCAGCTGGTATGAGCGCATGAACGACGCCGATGCACTGGAGGTGGCAGCACGGCTCGACCCGCTCTACAAACGCCTGAAAATGCCAGGCTATGCTCACCAACAGCGGTTCGTCCGCGTCTATTACGAGGGCCTCTTCAGGAGCGTCTATAGCGCTTGTATGTAAGAGGGGGAAGGGAGGACATCAGAACTCAATCAGCACACGGCCGTTGATCATACGGCCTGTGAGGTAGTTGGGGACAGCGTATTGCTGCGAGGAAATGTCGGTAATCCAGAGATAGGATGCGACATTGTTCAGACCGAGGACATTGAAGCAGTCGATACCCAGCCACACATTGCGCAAGTAGCGCAAGAAGGGTTTACGATTGTGACGATCCTCATTTTTAAACAACCGGTAGCTCATGCCAATGTCCGCACGGCGGTAGGCAGGAGCCCGGAACACCATTTTTTCGAGGCCCGAGTGGGGCGGTCCAAAAGGCAGACCGCCCGCAAAGGCCATCTTCAACGTCATCTTCCAACGCTCCGTTCCAGGGAAATAGTCGGAGAAGAAGAAGTTGACGCTCCATCGGTGGTCTGTTGGCTGCGGGATGGTTTTGCCGTTCAGCGTCATCGACGCCTTCATCAGCGAGAAGGAGATCCATGAGTCGGTGCCGGGGACGAACTCGCCGTAAAGTTTGAAGTCGGCACCGACGACATAACCCGAGGCTTCGTTGCGACCGTAATAGACGACCTTCAGGTTATCGACGTTGTAAGGGTTCAGGCGGTCCTGCAGTTTCCAGTAGAGCTCGGTTGTGAACTTGAAAGGCCGGTTTGCGACACGGAACTTATACTCACCGCCAGCAACAATCTGGAAAGAGCGCTGGCTCTGAATATCCCTGTTCAGTGTCACGATGGTAGCGCCATCACGCGTCGTCGTATCGCGCAACTCCTTGTAGAAGGGTGCTTGGTAGTAGAGGCCGGTAGCCAGACGAAAGGTCAGGTTGTCGTTCTTCTTGGGCACAAAACCGACGCTGGCGCGCGGAGAGAACAGCGTCTCCTTGTTCCAAGACCAGTAGCTAAGACGAGCTCCATAGTTAAACGATATAACACCGATTCCCAGTTCTTTACGCCATGTGTCTTGTAGATATACTTCAAGGCGGTTAGACTTGACATCCTGTACGCTCTTCAGATTGTAAATGAGCTCCAGGCGGTCGCCGTAGTGAGGCATAGAATAGCCAGCCGAATCGCGAAATTCCCACTCACGGGTGTTCTCGCTGATGGTCTCATGTTTGAAGAGAAGACCGGCACGGATGTCATGTCCGCGAGGCTTGAACTCATAGGCAGCACGTGCAGCAATCGTACTTGAGGTGAGCAGATTTCGGGCGTGCTCCATGTAGGTCCCGACACCCAGCTGCTCACTGGTATTGGTGTCATCGAGCCAGTACTGTCCTTGTATGTCATAGGTCTCGCGTTCCTTGGTCGTGAAGGCTGAGGCACCGAAGGTCAGTGTGCTACGGCTGCCAAGCTTACGTGTGAGGGACAGCGCGCCGAACATCGTCCGGAAGAGGTCCTGCTCCTCGCCGTCGAAATAGACACGGAAGCTCTTTACATCCTCCATTGTGCCGAAGTTGGTCTCACGGTCTTTGGGCTTGAAGCGGTATTTGTTGTTCGAGATATAGCCGATGACGTCCAGCCTCCACTTGTCTGTGGGCTGCCACGAGAGATAAGCCTGATAGTCGATAAAAGTAGGGTCATACTCGCCATTGGTCTGCAGCGAGCCAAGAAGGTAGCGGTTTGATTTGAAGCGGAAGCCCTGCGAGAAGGAGACCTTTCCTACACGAAAGCCGTCATAGATATTGGCGCCGAGGAGGCTGGCACTGACAGAGCCCTCGTGGCGTTCAGGGCGTTTGTAGGTGATGTCCAGCACCGAAGCCATCTTGTCGCCGTACTTCGCTTCGAAACCGCCTGCGGAAAACTGCACACGCTCCACCATATCCGAGTTAATCACCGAGAGTCCCTCCTGCTGACCGCTGCTGATGAGCATGGGGCGGTAGATTTCTACGCCATTGATATAGACGCAGTTCTCATCGAAGGAACCGCCTCGGACATTGTACTGGCTGGAGAGTTCGTTGTGTGTAGAGACACCCGCCTGTGTAGCCACCAGCTCTTCCACGGCATTCCCCGTGGTGCTTGGCATCCGCTTGATATCTCTTGTAGTGATATCCTGCGTGAAGCCCATCTGACGGCGCACCTCGCTGACCACCACCTCACCCATGTCTGTGCCGCTGTTGCGCAGCGTGACATTCCAGACGAGCTTACCCTGCGGCCGCACCAGCACCTTCTGTTTCTTCTCGTAACCAATGAGGGTGTAGTTGATGACGACAGAGTCCGCCGTTTCAAAATCAAAAGAATACTTGCCGTCTAGACTTGTCAGTGAACCTGCCACCTGCCCTTCAACCTTCACCGTCACAAACGGCAATGGCTTTTGGTCTTCATCCACCACACGTCCGCTGATTGAACAGGTCGTGACGGACGGTGCATGGGTGCTGTCGGGCAGGGCTACAGGATCTTGTGCCCATACGCTGACAACACACGCGAATAAGAGGACGATATATGATAAGTGGCGTTTCACTGTATTGATAACGTACAGCCCCCCCGAATTATTGTACAGCCACGCGACGGGGCAGAACCTGACGAATACCTTGCTCACGGTGTGTCAGGATGACTTCAACACCGTACTTCTTGTTCAGGTGTTCGGCCAGATGCTGGGCACTATAGACAGAGCGGTGCTGTCCACCCGTGCAGCCAAAGGAGAACATCAGATCGGTAAAGCCACGCTGCAAGTAGCGCTCTACATGAGCATCTGCCAGTCGATAGACACTGTCGAGGAAGGTCGTGATCTCGCCATCGTCCTCCAAGAATTTGATGACGGGAGCATCCAGGCCTGTCAGCTGTTTATACGGTTCATAGCGCCCGGGGTTGTGCGTGCTGCGGCAGTCAAAGACATAACCTCCGCCGTTGCCGCTCTCATCCTCGGGGATACCACGCTTGAAGCTAAAAGAAAATACGCGGACAACAAGGGCAGACTCACCACCTACGGACTCACCCACTACAGACTCACCCCCCTGCCCCTCTCTTGTAGAGAGGGGAGTAATTACATTTGGGGAAGAGGGGGAAATGCAATCCTGACTTTTAGTGAGGGCTTCCAAGACCTTGCGCAGTTCGGGATAGGGGCAGGAGCCTTCTTCCTTCAACAGCTCTCGCAGGTTGTCAAGGGCTGGCGGGATGCTATCGAGAAAATGTTTCTTACGCTCGAAATAGCCGCGGTAGCCGTAGGCACCGAGAACTTGCAGGAGACGGAAGAGGATGAAGGAGTGAAAAGCGGAAAATGAAAAGTGAAAAATGGAGGTACCCTGAGCCTTCAGCACCTCATCCATGCTCTGGCAATAGACCTCTGTCAACTCCTGGCGCAACGCTTGTGGATAGCGGGCAGAGGCCTGCCACAGGAAGCTGGCAAGGTCATAGTAGATAGGACCTCGGCGGCCGCCCTGGAAATCAATGAAGAAGGGATTTCCGTTGGCGTCAAGCATCACATTGCGCGCTTGGAAATCGCGGTAGAGAAAGGCAGACTCTCCCCCCTGCCCCTCCCTATGAGGGAGGGGAGTAGTTACCTTTGCGGATGGAGATACGGATGCCCGCTCAGAACATTCCACTCCCTCCCTTATAGGGAGGGAGGGGGGAGAGTCTGTTGTGAGAAGGTCCTTTGCCAACTGGCGGAAGTCCTGTTCGAGACGGACTTCGTGGAAGTCAACGCCCGTGGCCTTGAGAAAGCAGTATTTGAAGTAGTTGAGATCGAACATGACGTTCATCTCGTCCATTTCAGGCTGGGGATAGCAGACAGAGAAGTCCAGGTCCTGTGCGCCGAGAATCTGCAGACGCGGCAGCTGGGCAATGGTGCGCCGCAGCAGTTCCTTCTCCTGCTCGCTGTACAGCCCGCCGGCCTCACGTCCGCTTTTCAGGGCATCGAAGAGGGAGTAGGAGCCCAGGTCTTCCTGCAGGTAGCACATCTCATCATCCGACACAGCCAGCACCTGCGGCACAGGCAGCCCCTTCTCAAAGAAATGACGTGCAAGGGTGATGAAAGCGTGGTTCTCTTCATAGGACGTGCCATGCACGCCGATCAGGCTTGTTCCATCGGTGGAAAAGAAGCGGACATACTGGCGGTTAGAGCCCGACCCCGTGATGCTTTCCACGCGTTCAGGAAGCGCACCGGCGTAGGCGCTATAGAGGTTGAGCAGGTTGGGATGTAAATCTTTACTTTCCATTGAGAGTGCTGTATAAACCACGCTTAAACATCTTGGGAGAGCGGGGCGTGAGACGGTTGATTTTCCTGCGGATGGCGACGATATTGAAGAACGATACGATGACGAAAAGTGCAAAGCCGATGAGGATGGTCATCGACACGGGGCCCTCGGCAAGCGTCGGGAACATCTCCCACAGGCGGTCGAGATAGATACCGCGAATCCAGAACAGCAGCACAAACGAGAGCAACAGCACGAGTGCATTGAGACCCACGGTCAGCAGCTGGTAAGGGCGGGACACTCGCGCAGGCGAATAGCCAATGAGCACGAGATTCTGCAGCTTGTCGGCGTTCTTCTGCACCAGCAGGAAGATGCTGAGCATGAGGATATAGAACGAGAGCAAACTGATGAGCAGCCCCACGGCCATGACGATAACGGCTACGACCTTCAGGAAGTAGGTGGCACGTCCGGCCTCGAGGCTATTATCTTCCAGCTCGTAACCTTTATCCTGAACATATCGCGCGATGGCATCGTCAGCGGGATTCTTCACCTCTACGATCAGTCGTGTAGGGGCAGCAGCCGCAGCGGGGGCCAGCTCACGGTTGCTCTGTTGCATAAAGGATTCGGGCACAAGGACTGTGTTCAGGCGTGTGGAGAAGCCCACGACCTGCCCTTTCATGCGACGCTCTACCCCGCCCTCGCCACGCAGCCTCAGGTCGAGCTGAATCATCGAGACAAGGCCTTCGGAGAGTTTCGGGAGTGACTTGCTCTGTGCAAAGCCGAAGTTATAGATGGCCAGATAGGAACGGGGCAAGATGATAGGGACAGTCTGAGCATCCACTGCGGGCCACTGAACATCCACGAAGGCATCCGGGACGCTCTCGAAGAACATATCGGTGCCGATTCCCATTCCGCCCATCGAGAGAGAGCCATAGACCTGATACTGCGAGGCGGTAAAAGCGCCCACGCGCCGTGTGAAGCCCTGTGCCTCGAGGTCGCGGATGTCGGCATCGGTGAAAGTCTGTGCCTCGCCGCCGAGCGTAGAGACGGCGGAGATGTGCTTGGAGAGGATGATATAGGTGTTCTTCATCACGCCGTCCTCACCGGAGAAAGCAGGAACGACATCTTCGTAGAACTGCAGGGAGAGCAGCACAATCAACATCCCAAGCAGGTTGGCAAAGAAGAAGCCTGCCAGCTGCCCCACGCTCACATGCTGACGAAGGAGTTTCCAAATGAGTGTCATAGCTTGAAGACTTTATCGTAGGGTAAATCCATGTGATGACCAATACTTGTGATGATGACGCCGGCGCCCTGACTACGGGCCTCGTTCATGATCAGTTCGCCCATGGCGGCCGTATTGTCAGCATCCAAATGGCTGACAGGTTCGTCTGCCAACAGGAAATCAAAGGGCTGGCAGAGGGCGCGGATGAGCGCCACGCGCTGCTGCTGTCCGAAGCTCATCTGCGCCAGCTTCACCTCGCGTTTGTCCGCGATGCCCAGCGCCTCGAACCACGCACAGATGTCGGCGTCGCTCTTGTGGTTGGTGAGTCGGTTCTTGATTTGCACATTTTCCCAAGCCGTCAGTTCAGGGAAAAGGCGCAGTTCCTGGAACATCGTGCTTAGAGAGCGCTGACGCACCTGCGTCCAGTCGTAGGTACAGAACTCATGGATGTCGCTGCCATCGAAGAGGATTTTTCCTTCGTAGTCCTGACGGTAGCCAATGAGGAAACTGCACAACGATGACTTGCCCGTTCCCGACGCGGCCTCTATCAGATAGAGATGACCGCGTTCGAGCGTAGCATCCTGCTTCCAGATGTCCGACGGCGGAAGCGAGGGACGGTCTGCGAAGACTCGGGGAAGCGTATGGAGAAGAGAGATGGTATTCAAGGGAATGAAGAATAAGAGTTACTAATGAGGAATGAAGAAGGCTGCGATTAAGCGAGAGGAGAGTCAAGCTCGCTTGAACTATCCCGAGCGTGAGCAGGCTCGACCGAAGGTCAATGAAGAATGGGATTATCTCAGGAGTAGTTTCTTGGTGAGATTTGTGTCTTCGGGCGCTACAAGTTGTATCTCGAATTGTCCGACCTCTTTCATGGTCACATTCAGGCGTTTGAACAGACGGAACATCCCCAGCGTCTGCCCTTGGCCGAACAGACGTCCGAGCGCTGCAATCGGCTGTGTGTCAAGGGTCAGATAGAGACGATAGTTCTTTATCTGCTGACGTTCAGATCGGAGGTAAGCATTTTCCTGTGGCACACGTTCCGTGGTGGCCAAATTCTGACTGGCTGCAACATACAAGATATTGTCATGGGCTCCGAACCACGCCGAATAGCCGTTGGCCATCAGACAGAAGTCCCGCGGCGAGGACTCAGTGAGTTTGTATCCCGACTGCGCGGCAGCACTCTTCAGCCAGTAGTCCTTCTGTTGGAGGAAGTTCATGTCCTTGAGTTCCGCCAGCAGGCGCAACGAGGGCGTACGACTCCACCCCAGCAGGAAGGTGACATCTGTCAGTTCCAGCATCACGTCGCCATCAACGGCTGTCAGCATCTGGTCTGCATCAACCATCATATTCATCCCCAACAGCGCGGTGCGCAGGTCAGGGTTCTTGCGCAGGAATTCAATGAGCGTGCTACCTTGGACATTGCACATCAGCCACATCAGCCCCGAGGGCTGTGCCCGATCAATGAGACGTCCATCGATGGGTCGCAGTGTCTTCGCAATGTCCTTGAGATGCTGCGAAGCCTCAGCCTGATCTGTCAGCAGGTCTATATGGAACACCAGTTCATTCTTGTTGGCATCGGCCGCCAGACGCAAATAGATGTCATCCAATGTCTCCAAGCCCAGCATCTCCGAGATCTGTCCTCGCCATTCTATCGGCAACAGCGCCGCATCTGCCACTGCCGACAGCGGCTCGACATTTCCATCCAAGCGATGAAAGAGTTCGGTGTGGATAGCGCTCTGCAAGGGATTCTGTTTCATGAGCTCGGCCATCTGTCCACGCAGGCGGTCCTGGTCAGCACCGATGGCAGGTCCCATGACGAGAGCTCTGTCATCATCGAAGCACAACAACCACTGACGCGCCACCACAGCCCACGAGAAGCCACGTTGCCGGGTCATCTCCGAGGCCAGTCCGCGCTCCTGAAGCTCCTCGCAGAAATCCTCAAAGTCATCGTCGTCGCTCAGCGCCGCCACAGCGCCAAAGCCTCCTTCCTTGGTAGCAAAACCATAGATGGGTTTCTTCAAGTCGATTCCCAAGTCCGTTTCGTCGTCAGCATCGCTCATATAACGTCGCATCAGTTGCAACTGTTCCTCGAGGGTGAAGTCTGCTTTGTCAAAGAGATGGACTATGTCAAGGCGGGCAATGGCAACAGCATCCTTGGGGATGACACTGCCGTGAATCACGCGGCGCCGCGACCATAAAAAGAGCACTGCCGCAACGATGATTACCACGGCAATGACAGCTGCAAGGATATAAAGATGTTTCTTTTTCATCACAAATGTTTATCGATTAGCCAGACGCATGAGATGCACCGCCACAAGTGCGGCTGTCTCTGTACGCAGGCGGCTTGTGCCTAAAGAGACCGAGCGGAAGCCGGCCGCTTCAGCAGCCCTAACCTCGTCGATGCTGAAGTCTCCTTCGGGACCGATGAGCACTAGAGCCGGGGTCTGGGGTTGTAAAATATCAAGGAGAAAAGGAGCAGACTCTCCCCCCGCCCTCCCTATAAGGGAGGGAGCAGAATGTTCTGAGCAGGCGTCCGCATGGCAATGCGCTATGAAGCGTTGCTCGGGGAGGTCTGTGCGCTGGATGAACTTTTGGAAAGGCATCATCTCTTCAAGGACCGGCTTCCAGGCCTTGTGGCTCTGTTTCATGGCGGCTATCAGGATCTTGTCGAGGCGGTCGGTCTTGACAACACGGCGTTCCGAGAAGCGGCAGTCCAGCAGCGAGAGGCGGTCGAGCCCGACCTCTGTGGCCTTCTCTGCCAGCCATTCCATCCGGTCCATATTCTTTGTCGGTGCCACGGCCAGATGAATCATCCCTGTCCATTCAGGTTGCTGCGGTTCACGCGCTTCGATGCGATAGCGGCAGTGGTGTCCTGTGGCTTCCGTGATGACAGCGCGATAGAAGCCACCTGTTCCATCCATGAGATGTATCTCATCACCCATCTGCAAGCGCAACACGCGCAGGGCGTGCTGTGCTTCGTCGGCCGGGAGCTGTCCGGCCTCGGGTTCGGGTGTATAGAAGAAACGGACTTCTTTCATGAGTAGTTCAGCAAAGGCTTACAGGCTTTCGTCCTGCTGAGGTGTTCGTTTTGCCAGTTCATCGCGCAGCTTCGAGGCTGCCTCGTAGTTCTCCGTTGCCACTGCGTGCTGCAGGGCCTCTTCAAGCATCTGGCGCGTCAGCGTATTGATGTTGAGGGCATAAGAATGTTCGCCCGTGCGGTGCATATACTGTGCTGCCAACAGTTCCTCCTCGATCATGATAGGACACATCGCCGACATTGCCATCACGAGGCCGTCGGTGGCCTGGCAGAATTCCAGCACCCGCTCCTCGCCGTCGCGTTCTGCCACGATGCGGCAGAAGAAGGTGGCATCCTTGATGGTGGTGATTTCCATACGCTGCAGATGCACGCCGAATTTCAGCATCAGCAGATGCGAGGCATCGGCGACTGTGGCTGCCACGGGCATGGGCAAGGGTATCTTGGCACGCGTCATCAGCGTGAGGGCGCGGCGCGTGGACATCATAATCGGCAGGATGCGTTCTCCACCTTTCTCACGCAGCATCAACATCGAGCGATCGTTGTCCGACGTAATGCCTGCAACAGCGTGTATTTCGAGTTCTATGAGCACGCTTTCAATCTTTCGTTATAACGTTATTTCGACATATCGGCATTTCGACATTTCGACAAAAACACTTAATGCCCCACGCTCGCCGCGTCCACAGTTTTCTTCGGTCCTTTGAAGAAGATGGCGAAGAGGATGGCGACGACGGCAGCATAGGTGGCGAATATATACCACGAGGTCTGCCAGCCGGCAATGATTTCCTCTGACGAAGCATCCTCCAGCTGTGGCAGGAAGACGTAATGGTTCAGCACACGCTGTGCCAGTTGTGTCCCGAAGAATGCGCCCAAACCGTTGGTCATCATCATGAACAAACCCTGCGCACTGGAGCGGATGCTCTCGTCGGTCTCCTGATTCACATACAGCGAGCCAGAGATGTTGAAGAAGTCAAAGGCTACGCCATAGACAATCATCGAGAGGATGAAGAGCCAGACACCGCTGCCGGGGTTACCCATGCCGAAGAAGGCAAAGCGCAGCACCCATGCCAGCAGCGCAATGAGCACCACTTTCTTGATGCCGAAGCGCGAGAGGAAGAAGGGGATGAGCAGAATACACAGTGTCTCGCTCATCTGCGACAGCGAGATGAGGATGTTGGCGTGCTGCACCCCGAAGGTGTCGGCATAGGCAGGAATCTCGCCGAAGCTGGTGATGAAGGGATTGGCAAAGCCGTTGGTGATCTGCAGGCAGGCGCCCAACAACATCGCGAAGATGAAGAAGGTGGCCATACGAGGATTCAGGAAGAGCTTGAAGGCGTTCAGTCCGAGGGCCTCAGCCAGAGATTTCTTCGGTCCCTTTTGAATGCGCATCCGCGGCATCGTCAGCGCATAGGCTGCCATGACAAGACTCAGCGCACCGCTGACCATCCACTGCCCGGGGGTGGCCTGCAGACCCGTCAGATCCACAACCCACATCGTCACGATGAAGCCTACGGTTCCCCACACGCGGATGGGCGGGAAGGTTTTGACGCTATCGTAACCGGCGCCCTCGAGGGCGGAGTAGCTGACAGAGTAGTTGAGCGCTATCGTAGGCATAAAGAAGGCCACCGACAGCGAGTAGAGGGCAAACAAGGGCGCAAACTGAACGGCGCTGCCCGCCTCGTAGGCATAGAAGGAAGCCCCCATCATGAACAGCCCCGCCAACGTGTGGCAGAGGCTCAGCACGCGCTGTCCTTCCATCCAGCGGTCGGCGAGCATCCCCATGAGTGCGGGCATAAAGATGGAAACCATTCCCTGCATGGCATAGAACCAGCCGATGTTCGTTGCCAGTCCTACACTGGCAAGATAAGTCCCCATAGACGTCAGGTAAGCGCCCCAAACGGCGAATTCAAGGAAGTTAAGCGCTGTAAGTCGGATTTTCAGATTCATGAGAACAGATGTTTTCTTAATGTTCGGCACAAAAGTACAAAAAAAGTCGCTTTTCGCGATGCTCTATGGACAACTTTTTCTATTTTTGCCCCGAAAAATTCTTTTCACAATGACAAATAAACATTTCCTGTTGCTCCTGACGATGTCCTTTTCCGTCCTCGGCAACGCACAAAACACGACAGCAAATCCCGACAACATGACACTTGTCTGGTCCGATGAGTTCGACTACACCGGAGCGCCCGACTCCACTCGCTGGCAGTATGAATACGGTTTCGTCCGCAACGAAGAGTTGCAGTGGTATCAGCCCCAGAACGCCCGCGTCCTCAACGGCGTTCTGCAGATTACGGGGCGCCACGAGCAGGTGGCGAATGCGCGCTACCGCAGCGACAGCCGCGACTGGCGCCGCAACCGCGCCGTGGCGGAATACACCAGCGCCTGCGTCCACACCCGCGACCGCTTCACCTTCCGCTACGGACGTCTCGAAGTGCGGGCTCGCATTCCCGTGGCTCCGGGCTCATGGCCTGCCATCTGGACCCTCGGCAACCGCTGGGGGTGGCCAGCCTGCGGCGAAGTCGATGTGATGGAGTTCTACCGTGTGCCGCCCGCCACCACCGGCATCAGCCATCTTCAGGCCAGCCGCGAGCGCTCGCTGCCCATCATCCTGGCCAATGCGTGCTGGCACGGTGACAACGGCCGCGACGCCTGGGACTCCAGCCGCACTCCCCTCTCCCACTTCACCGACCGCGACCCGGAGTGGGCATCGCACTTCCATGTCTGGCGCATGGACTGGAGCCCTGAGGCCATCCGTCTCTATCTCGACGACGAGCTCCTCAACGATATCCCCACAAACCAAGCCGAGCGTGGCGGCGGCCGGGATCACGATGTCAACCCCTTTGCCAACGACACGCCCGGCTTCGGACATTATATTCTCTTAAACCTCGCCATCGGCAGCTGCGGCGGTCAGCCCGACAACACAGCTTTTCCGATGGTCTATGAGATAGACTACGTGCGCGTGTATAAGAATAAGGATTAGAACGACACGTGTATGCCGGCCATCACCGTGGCACGCGGCATCGGGAAACCGTAGTTGATTTCATAGCGCTGTGCCAGCAGGTTCTCGCCACGCACCCAAATCTTCACCTGCGGGAAGAGATGGTAGGCGGCTGAGGCATTCAGCAGGAAGAACGTGTCCTCCTTCGTATCGCCGAAGCCGTTGTCATCGGTGTCCTTCCACAGACCGTTCACACACTGCAGACCGGCCGTCAGTTCCAACTTGCACACACGATAGTGAGCGCCGAGGTAGCCTTTGTACGTCGGCGATGCAGGGATGCGCTTGTCATCAGGCATGTGGAGATAGCTGTGGTTGGTGGTGATGGTCCAGTGTTTACCGGCCTGATAGCTCAGTTCCAGCTCGGCACCGTAGTGCTCTGTCTCGCCCGTGTTGTAGTTGGCCATCCGACCCAGTTCCGTCACCATCGCCGTGGCGATCAGGTTGTCAGCCTTCAGGTAGAAGAGGTTGACGCCGTAGGTCAGGCGGTTGTTCAGCAGGCGGTGTTTCCATGCCAACTCATAGTTCCACAGACGTTCAGGCTTCAGGTCGGGATTGGCCACGCCGTAGAGGTACATCTCGCGCAGGTTGGGAACACGGAAGCCTTTGCCGGCGCTCAGCTTCAGCTCGCCGTTCTTGGCGGGTCGGAAGACGAAGCCGCCCTGCGGCACCCATTCGCCGCCAGCCTCGCTGTGATGGTCATAGCGCACACCGGCCTCCACCGTCCACCACGAGAAGATGTCCTGCCGCAGATCCACGTAGCCGGCGAACTCCGTGAGGTTCTTGTCCAGCGGATAGTGCATATTCTGCTCCATCTTGCGGTTGAGACGCTCGCGCGTGGCCGTGCTTTCATTCCAGCATTCACCGTGGATGTTCTGATAGTCGAAGCCCAGCGTCAGCCAGCTGCCCTTCCACAGACGCAGACCCTGGTGGGCGCTGACGCCCGTCAGGGCATCCTGTGAGCGGAAGAGGAAGTCGCGCGGCGCTGCCGTGGCGACATGACCGTCGTTGATCTTATGGCGGCCGAAATTGTGATAGACGCTGATGGCGCCGCTCGTGCGGTCGTAGCGGTTCTCCACGCTGGCCTCCACGACACCGCGGTTCACCCACTGGCGCGCGCCCAGCAGCGGAGCCTGCTCGGGGCCTGGATTGGCGGCAGCGAAATGGGTGAGGTTGGCTGAAGCCCAGGCACGCCAGTGGGAACTGAAGTCATAACCCAGCTTCACGACGCCGCCATACTGGTAGAAATCCATGTTCTCACGGTGGTTGTCCGAGGACTGGTAGTTCAGTGCGATGTCACTGAAGAAACGGCCTGCCCTCAGGTGGTTGGCGAGCTCGGCCTGTACGCCGGCATAGGAACCGCCGCCCAGATTGAAGTCGGTCTGAGAATGCACGCCCTTGCCACCCGCGCCGTCTGCTGCAGGGCGCTTTGTGATGATGTTGATGACACCGCCCATGGCGTTGCTGCCATACAGCAGCGAGGCCGGGCCGCGCACCACTTCAACGCGCTCTGCCACCATCGTCTGATAGGCATCGGCAATGGAATGACCATAGATACCCTGGTACTGCGGATGACCGTCGATGAGCACCATGGCACGTCCGGCGCCGGAGTTCAGACCGCGCATCGTGATGCCGCCTGCTGCGCCGCCGCTGACACCGTAGCCCATCATGCCACGTTGTGTGACGAAGACATTGGGAATGAGCTCCGAGAGAGTGGGCAGGACACTGACGCGCTCCTGCACACGGAGCTGCTCGCCGTCGATGGTGGAGACAGTGGAGAGGATAGCACGTTCGGGCACCGCCGTACGGGTGCCGGTGACGACGACATCACGCATCACGCTGTCGCGCATCACCTCGTCCTCAGCTGCCTGAAGACCGACGCTGACAAGGGACAATGCGGCGACGAGAAAGTGCGTTTTGTTTTGCATTGTGTGAAAGGGATATGAGATAGTTTGAAAATCATTTGCGGTAGCAGTCAAACATCTTATCCACATCGGCGCGCGACATCTTCTTCGTGAAGAGGCTGACGAGCCACACCACGGGGAAGCCGCCGAGCATGGCGATGGCACCGCAGTTGATGGGGTTGATGGGATTGCCCAGGAGCATATTGATGACGGTGAGTCCCACGCCCCATGTGAAGCAGGCCCAGACAGCCGCGGGTGTCACGCCGCGCCAGTACAAACCGAGCATGAAGGGCGCCAGGAAGGCTCCCGCCAGCGCGCCCCATGAGATGCCCATGAGCTGGGCGATGAAGGTGGGCGGGTTCAGGGCTATCATCAGCGAGAGGACGATGAAGAAGACGATGAGGACGCGCATCACCACCACCTTGCGGCGCTCTACCTTCTCCGCTACGCTGTCGTCAATGCTGCCCTCTTCCACCTCGCCGGGCAGCGCTTTCTTGTCGCGGTAGATAAGGTCGAGGGTCATCGTGCTCGAAGATGTCAGCACCAGCGAGGCCAGCGTGCTCATGGAAGCGGACAGCACCAGCAGCACCACGAGGGCGATGAGCACGTCGGGCAGCGTCACGAGCATGGCAGGGACGATGCTGTCAAAGGCAATCTTGCCGGTGGCCTCATTGATGACAGGCTCATAGAGACGGCCGAAGCCGCCGAGGAAGTAGCAGCCGCCGGCCACGATGAAGGCGAAGATGGTGGAGATGACGGTGCCGCGCTTGATGGCGCTCTCGTCGGTGATGCTGTAGAACTTACCCACCATCTGCGGCAGACCCATCGTGCCCAGGGAGGTCAGGATGACCACTCCCAGCAGGCCCCATGGGTCGGGACCGAACCACGAGGCGAAGCCGCCATTGACCGCAGGGTCGGCATCAGAGGGCAACGCCGCCAGCTTCCCGACAGCCGTAGCCAGACCGCCCTGAGCATTCAGCACCGCCACGATGACAGCCACGATGCCGAAGAGCATGATGATTCCCTGTATGAAGTCGTTCATGGCCGTTGCCTTGTAGCCGCCGAGGATGACATAGACGGCCGTGAGGATGGACATAATGATGACGCAGTACTCATAGGGAATATTGAAACCCATCTCAAAAAGACGCGAGATGCCGCTATAGACACCGGCGGTGTAAGGGATGAGGAACACGAAGGCGATGACGGAGGCGCAGACGCGCAGACCTTGGTCCTGAAAGCGTGTGCCAAAGAAATCCGGCATCGTGCGGCTCTCGATGTGCTGCGTCATCAGCTTGGTGCGACGACCTAAAAGCAGCCACGCCAGCAATGAACCGATGACGGCATTGCCAATACCTATCCACGCTGAGGAGAGGCCGTAGCGCCAGCCAAACTGACCGGCATAGCCCACGAAGACGACGGCAGAGAAATAGCTGGTGCCGTAGGCGAAGGCGGTGAGCCACGGGCCCACGGAACGACCGCCGAGAACGAAACCGTCAACGGACTTGGCCTGCTTGCGGGAGTAGAGTCCCACGCCTACCATCACGGCCAAGAAGATGATGGTCAGGAGAACTTTTATGAACATATTTCAAATATTTATAGTGAAAAGTGAAAAATGAAAGAATGAAAAATACAAGTTTCTCAAGTTCTTAGTTATCCTACTTTTGCTTGAAAGTAATTCGTATTTTTCACTTTTCACTCTTTCATTTTTCACTTTAATTAAACCTCACCTGCAGCTGGCACAGCACGCTGTGACTGGGTTTCTTGACGAACTCAGTCCCGAGCCTGTAAGCACTCATATACACGTACTGCACCTGCACGCGGCATTTCTTGAAAAACCAATATTGCAAGCCGGCGATGGCCTTGTGCTGGTCCATGTCCAGGCTTGTGTTGAAATTAAAGAAGTCATAAGAACCCACGAACTCCACCTTCGGCGTGCCGAGGGGCACACAACAGGTGAGGTAGCCGCCACGGCTGACAGCGCTGGCGTCATAGCCTTCCAAGTATTCGCCATGGGCCTTGATCCACTTGCATTTATAGTCGAAGCCCACCGACCAGCGGTTGCGCTTGTAATCGTCGCCTGCCTTGATGTCGGGGTTGTAGAGCGAGGTGGCTACGGCGTGGCCACGGCCTATCTGCCCGGTGGCAACGAGATTCAGGCCTGCCACGGGGCGGTATTCGATGCGCCCGATGAAGTCCTTGAAGTTGTTGCCGTCTTTCTTGTTGATGCCCTGTCCGTTCATCACCTGCAGCTCATAGCGCAGCTTGCCGTTGTTGGTCTCGCCGTAGAGCGACAGACCCAGGTCACGACCGTACTGCACGCCATAGAGCGGGTCGCTGCCGCAACCGGAGAGGAAGGTGACGCCCTCGCTATAGACATCGATGGCTTCCATGGCGGTGGGGGAAAGGGGGTTCTCGAGCGTCAGACCATTCTTGAACTGACCTAAGCGTACGGTCAGCGCCTTGTTGCGCGTGATGCGGAAGTCTGTGTAGTATTCCTGCACGACACTCGAGAAATCGTGCATGAAAAGAAACGACCAGCGGTCGGTGATGCGGGCGTTGGCCCAGAAGAGGACGCGTTTGAGTTCGAAGGTGTTTGTGTTGGTTCCGTCCCTGTGATTGTAGGCATAGCCGCCTTGGGCGTAGCCGTGAAGGTCGATGCGGTCGGCGACATCCTTGAGCCAGTCGGGAGCTTTCTCGCCAACGGCTTTGCGCACGATGGTCTTCTCCTGCAGTGCTTCGGGGTTCTCAATGGCGACCGTGTCGGATTGTCCCATGGCCGCAGTGCTGCTGAAGATGGCCAGGAATACGGCCAGCAGCGGTCTCATGTGTTTCATCATTTGTGTCATATTAAAAAAATGTGTTTAAGGGTTGTTCTTTTCGAAGATGGCCATGCGCTCTTCGAGCTGTGCGTACTGGTGGTCCTCGATGAACGATGTGCACACGCGCAGCCCTTCCTGATGCGAGCCGGTGGTGATGAGGCAGATGGCCGACACGCCGTAGTACATCAGCTCGCGCGCCAGCTGGCCACTCGTCATCTGTTTGTAGCCGATGGTGAAGTAGAAGCCGTCGGCCACGGGGCGGTCCAGGTCGCGGTCATAGACCACATGGAAGCCGTGGCGCAGGAAGATCTCCTTCAGCTTGCGGGCGCGGTCGCCATAGACCTTCACCTCGTCCCTGAATATGTACTCGCCGTCGCACGCCGCACGGAACATCGCGGCCAGGGCGTACTGCGCCGAATGGCTGGTGCCGGAGCTCAGCGCGTAGAGCATTCGCGTGGAGAAGACCAGGCCGAAGGGCAGCCCTTCGTAGCGGGCGCTGAGGTCGGGGAAGTGGCGGTGGAAGAGCGTGTCGCTGATGCAGACAACGCCGATGCGCTCACCGGCATAGGAGAACGCCTTCGAGCCGCTGATGAGCAACATATAATTGTCCGTGTAGCGGGCCACCGTGGGCTGGTAGGGCGGCTGGAACGGCACACTCAGATCCTCGCGGAAGTCCATGGCGAAGTAAGCCAGGTCCTCCATCACGATGGTGTCGTACTGCGTCGCCAGTTCGCCGATGGTCTGCAGCTCGCTCTCCGTGAGGCACACCCACGAGGGGTTGTTGGGATTCGAATACACGATGGCGCAGATGTTGCCCTTCTGGAGATAGCTCTCCAGCTTGCCGCGCAGCTTCGCGCCGCGGAAGTCATAGACGTCGAAGGTCTCGTAGTTCACGCCCTGCACCTGCAGCTGCATCTTCTGCACGGGGAAACCGGGGTCGATGAACAGCACCGTGTCCTTAGCCCTCGACGCCTGCGAGCAGGTGAGGAACGAGGCGAAGGTGCCCTGCATGGAACCCGTGACAGGCACACAGCCCTCGGCGGCGATGTCCACGCCGATGAAGGCCTTCACGAAGCGCGAGGCCTGCTTCTTCAGTTCCGGATAGCCTTGGATGTCGGGGTAGCTGTGGGCGATGCCGTCCTCGAGCGCCTTGATCTGCGCCCTGACGCCCACCTCGGCGGCGGGCAGACCGGGGATGCCCATCTCCATCTTGATGAACTCCACCCCACTCTCCTTCTCGGCCATGGCAGCCACCTGCTTCACCTCGCGGATGGTGGCCTTGGCGAAGTCCTGAATACCCATCTGGGCGATCAATCCGTCAACAATCTCTTTCTTGATGGGAGTGGCCTCTCCCCCTGTCCTCCCCACGGAGGACGCCTGTTCTACTTGCATATCGTAAGCTCTATTTTTCGTTATATATTGCTTTTTGTTGCAGAATTGCGCGCAAAGGTACACATAATTTACGATTTAATGCCTTCCTCTTGACATTTTTTCTTTTCCGAGCCTCATTTTTCGACAAAAAAAAACCGCCCGCTGGACCTCAGCAGGCGATTCTCATTTTCTCACGCGCTCATATTTTATATTTCCAATTCCTATTTGCGCCCGTGGCGCCCGTGCTTACTGCACGATGCCGGCAGCATGTGCGCCCAGTGTGGTCAGCAGAGCTGTGATGATCGTAATCACGATCTCCGCCACCCTCTTCAGTGTCTTCTTTGTACTTTCCTTCATGGCTTGTAAAGTTTAAAGGGTTTAAGATGTTTAAGGAGTTTAAGGAGTTTAAGAGAATCAAGATTCAGGATTCAAGATTCAGGATTCAAGAGTCAGGATTCAAGATTCAAGATTCAAGATTCAGGATTCAAGAGTCAAGGGTCAAGGGTCGAGTGGGCCTCCGTCATTCGTCCTCGTCATTCGGCACCTGCGTAGCGTGCCGCCCTAATTTGTGTAATTCGTAATAATTTAAATTCTTTCGACACCTGCGTAGCGTGTCG
>CACZCZ010000021.1 GCA_902779845.1 uncultured Bacteroidales bacterium
CCGTGGGCACGTTCACCAGCGGCGTCTTGCCCTCGTAGGTGTAGCGCAGCACCTGCGCAATCGGGTAGCTGATGCTCACCTTCTTGGTCGAGAGCATCAGCATCCCGTTGTTGAACCGCGTCTCCGGTTCATCAGTCAATTCATGTGTCACCTTCGTGCCGTTGGTGAACCACACCACCAGCCGCTGTGTCTCGTCGTCAGCGCTTGCCACCATCGGCAGCACCAGCGCCATCATTATAAAAAGAATCTTTCTCATAGGGCTTTATTCGTTAGGTTTATTAATAATCTGCTTGCAAAGATAGGCGTGTTTATCGTGTATAAGGAGTGCATAATTGCAAAAGATTGTCCCAAAATTGCAAAAAAAATACTCCTATAATGGTAAAACATGGACTAATGCTTGGCTTATATCTGTTTATTGCATATCTTTGCAGGTAATATGATATACTTATTGTTCACTTCTCTGCCACTAATGGTCTGTGTGGTGATGGTCATCCAATTGGCCCTCACCTACCGGCAGCGTATGAACAAGACGATCGGCTGGCTCTTGCAATGGGCCATAGCCACACTGCTGCTATACTGCTGCCATTTCATCTATTTCAACCATTTCATCGGCATTTTGCCATTCAGTGACACTCTCTACGTGACGCTGAACTTGATGGTGTATCCCTTATTCCTATTATATATAAGTGAGATTACAGACCGTGTACCCCTGTCGCATCAGAAGAAATACCTCTGCTGGGTGTTCATTCCTCCGGTCATCATCGGGGTGGTTGTGGGTAGCCTTTATGTACTCATGGGTGCAGGCGAAACACAATCATTCATCACCAACTACCTATACCATGCTCGTGGCTCGTTCCCCAGCGGGCTGTCGCTCGTTCAGGTGTTGGTGCACCTCGTTTGTCACATCATCTTCGCCGCGCAAGTTGTCATTGTCATTGTAAAAGGATTCCGTCGCATCAGCCGATTCAACATTACCGTGCAACAGCTGTATGCCGATACGGAGCGCAGGGAAATCAAGGCCATCCCCACTATTCTCATCCTTTTCATCGTGACATCGCTGTTCTCCACCATCGCCAATGTCATCGGCAGACAGATGTTTGTTGACAGCACCATCTTAGCGCTGCCTTCAGTCGTATTCTCTGCACTCATCTTTGCCTTGTCGTGGGTCGGAATGCAGCAGAACTTTACCATGCGGGACATTCCTGAAGAGCACGTGAAAGAGACCGTTGACAACGAGAAGATAGCTGCTGACCTCAGTAACACCAGCATCCTCATATATGAGAAGTTGGAGGCCATGATGGATGAACAGCAGATCTTTCTCCAGAACGACCTGCTGCTCAATGATGTTGCCCAGCTGTTAGCTACGAACCGCACCTATCTGCTTCAAGCGCTCAGTAGTTGTGCACACATGACCTTCAAGGAGTACATCAATCGTAAACGTATCTCCTACGCCGAACAGCTGATACAAAAGGACCCGTCCGTTCCCAAAACCGTGATTGCAATACGCTCAGGCTACAACAGCATGTCCTCCTTTTACCGCAATTTCAATCTCTACAAGTCAGCCGCCCCTTCCGACGGACTCCCCTCGCACGACCGTTCATGAAATCGCGCAGAGGTCATTCATCCAGCTCATCGATGTGTGCGAGGGTTTGGAGGCGTCGCATGGCGGCGGCATCGTCCTTGGGGCAGATCATGAGGACTCCGCCTTCTTCGGTCACGACGAAGTCCTTGAGGCCGCTGATGGCAGCGAGGTGGCCCGAGGGCAGGCGCACGATGTTGCCCTCGGCGTTGTCGAAGAGGGCTTCGCTGTGGACGGTGACGTTGCTGCGGCCGTCGGCCTTCACGTCGGTGGGAGGGTGCGGGGTGTTGACCTGCGGCGTGTTGAGGGCGTCGGTGGCGATGCCTTGCCATGTGCCTAGGTCGGCCCACCCGAAGCGGCATTTCTGCACGTAGCTGTGGCCGGTGTGCTCCAGCACGGCGTGTTCCATCGCGAGGTTGGGGAGCACGGCGTAGGTGGCCAATGAGGGATAGACGTCCTGGTACTCCGGCACATGCTTGATGATGTTGTGCAGCATGTAGTGTGCACCGAAAACGAAGAGGCCGGTGTTCCACAGGAACTCGCCGCTGTCCATGAAGAGCTGTGCGAAGTCGGGACCGGGCTTCTCGGTGAAGGTCTTGACATGGTAGATGCGCTGTTCTGCATCAAGCGCACCGCCCATCTGCACGTAGCCGTAGCCTGTCTCGGGTCGGGTAGGGGACACGCCCATATTGACGACGCCGGGGTTCTGTGCCACGAAGCTGAGGGCGTGGAGGATGTCGTCGTCAAAGAGCTGGTCGCCGTAGATGACCTGGTCGGCGGGTGTCACGACGATGCAGGCCTCGGCATCGCGCTGTGTGATGAGGGTGGTGGCCCAAGTGATGGGTGCCAGGGTGCCTCGGCGCACGGGTTCGGAGAGGATTTGCTCGCGTGGCAGCTGTGGCAGCTGTGTTTGCAGCAGGGGTACATAGGACTCCAGCGTGCTCACGTAGATGTTTTCGGGGAGGATGAAGCGGGCAAAACGGTCGTACGTCTGCTGTATCAGTGTGCGCCCGGCGCCCTCGAAGTCCATGAACTGTTTGGGATGATTTTCACGGCTTGCTGGCCATAGACGTGAGCCTGAACCGCCAGCGAGTATCAGGCAAAAAGAATGTTCTGAAAGAGGTTTCATGTAAGGTAGTTAGCTTTGTTTATTGTTTTTTGCTCTGCTAAGGTACGGCGTTTTTCAATATCTCCCAAATTTATGGGGCATAATTGTACTTTTTTTAACGTTCTGGCTTATAATGTGCTAAAAAGCGTGCGTTTTTTCACGTCTTTCAATAAAAAGTACTACCTTTGCCTCATTATTAGGCTTAAAGACTATGATTTCTATTAAGAAAGTAGAAGGACGTAGGGATTTATACGCCTTCATCCGATTCAACTATCATCTCTACAAGGGCAACGCTTATGCCGTGCCGGATTTCCTGGAGGATATGCAGGACACGTTCAACCGCAGGAAGAATGCTGCCTTTGAGTTCTGCGAGGCCGACCTCTTCCTGGCGTACAAGGACAAGAAACTGGTGGGGCGCGTGGCCGCCATCATCAACCACAAGGCTAACAAGACGTGGCAGACGAAGAATGTGCGCTTCGGATGGATTGACTTCATCGACGACATTGAGGTGCTCAAGGCGCTGCTGGACACCGTGGAGCAGTGGGGCCGCGAGCGTGGTATGAAAAAGATTGTGGGTCCGCTGGGCTTCACCGATATGGACCCCGAAGGGATGCTCATCGACGGCTTCGACCAACTCTCTACCATGAGTACCATCTATAACTACCCGTACTATCCCCGCCTCATCGAGCAACTGGGCTTCGAGAAGGAGATTGACTGGGTGGAGCGTAAGGTGATGGTCCCCACGGCCGACGAGCATCAGGCCGATATGCAGAAGTACTTCCGTGTGGCGGAGATGAGCATGAAGCGCTACAACCTGCACATGCGCCACTTCAAGTCGGCCAAGGAAATCCTTGCCGAGGATGGCGGCAAGTACGTGCAGAAGTGCTTCAACATCATCAACAAGGCTTATGCCGGCCTCTACGGCTACTCGGAGATGAACGAGCGCCAAATCAATCAGTATGCCACCACCTACCTGCAGTTCCTGGACATGCGCCTGTTGGCCATCGTGGAGAACGAGGAGAACGAACCCATCGCCATGGGCGTGGGCATGGGCTCACTGTCCTATGCGCTGCAGAAGGCTCACGGCAAGCTCTTCCCCTTCGGATGGTGGCATCTGGCCAAGGCTATCTTCTTCAAGCCGGCACCCGTCATCGACCTGCTGCTGGTGGGTGTGTTGCCCGAGTACCAGAACAAGGGTGTCAACGCTCCCCTCTTCGCACAGATTATCAAGGTGGCGCAGAAGATGGGCTTCGTGTGGGCTGAGACACACCCGCAGCTGGAGGACAACGAGAAGAGCCAGGGACAGTGGGCACACCTCGACTGCAGCATCCACAAGAGAAGAAGGTGCTATCACAAGGACCTGTAAAGGCCTGGAGGTGGAAAGTGAAAAATGAAAGAGTGAAAAGTGAAAAGTGAAAAGTGAAAAGTGAAAAATAAATCGTACTGAAGTGGCAGAGGAGATAGAAGAAGTCGGCGCACTTGCGCCTGTCAATTACGACGAAGATAACATCAAGCACCTGACGGATGTGGAGCATATCCGCACGCGCCCCGGAATGTATATCGGTCGCCTCGACGACGGCTCACACCCCGAGGATGGCATCTATGTGCTGTTGAAGGAGACCATCGACAACTCCATCGACGAGTTCCGGATGAATGCCGGCAAGCGCATAGAGATTGATATCGATGAACATCTGCGTGTGAGTGTTCGCGACTACGGCCGCGGCATCCCCCAGGGTAAGATCATCGAAGCTGTGAGCCAGCTGAACACCGGCGGCAAGTATGACTCCAAGGCCTTCAAGAAGTCCGTGGGCATGAATGGTGTCGGCATCAAGGCTGTCAACTTTCTGAGTTCCCATTTCGAGGCACGCAGCTATCGCGACGGGCAGGTGCGCAGGGTGGTCTTCGAGCGTGGCATCCTGCAAAGCGATGTCACGGAACCCTCGCAGGACGAGAACGGCACCTATATCTTCTTTGAGCCCGACGTGGAGCTGTTCAAGAACTACTCGTTCCACGACGACATTGTGGAGACGATGCTCCGCAACTACACCTACCTGAACTCGGGCCTCGCCATCATGTACAACGGCCGCCGCATCTTCTCGCGCAACGGCTTGGAAGACTTGCTTAACGACCGCATGACCAAGGACAGCCTCTACCCGATCATCCACCTGAAGGGCGAGGACATCGAGGTGGCCTTCACCCATGCCAACCAGTACGGCGAGGAATACTATTCCTTCGTCAACGGCCAGCACACCATCCAGGGCGGCACCCATCAGAGCGCCTTCAAGGAACATATCGCACGCACCATCAAGGAGTTCTTCGGCAAGTATGAGTACGGCGACATCCGCACGGGTATCGTCGGTGCCATCGCTATCAATGTGGAGGAACCCATCTTCGAGAGTCAGACCAAGATCAAGCTGGGCTCTACGCAGATGGCGCCCGACGGCGTGAGCATCAACAAATACATCGGCGACTTCATCAAGCAGGAGGTCGATAACTACCTGCACATCCACACCGACGTGGCTGAGGTCATCGAGAACAAGATCAAGGAAAGCGAGCGCGAGCGCAAGGCGATGGCCGGCATCACCAAGCTGGCCCGGGAGCGTGCCAAGAAGGCCAACCTGCACAACCGCAAGCTGCGCGACTGCAAGATACATTACAACGACGTGAAGAACGACCGCAAGGAGGACTCCAGCATCTTCATCACCGAGGGTGACAGCGCCAGCGGCAGCATCACCAAGAGCCGCGACGTGCTCACACAGGCCGTGTTCAGTCTGCGCGGTAAGCCGCTGAACTGCTACGGTCTGACGAAGAAAATCGTCTATGAGAACGAGGAGTTCAACCTTCTGCAAGCCGCCCTCAACATCGAAGAAGGCCTCGACGGGCTGCGCTACAATAAAGTCATCGTAGCTACCGATGCTGATGTCGATGGGATGCACATCCGTCTGCTCATGATCACCTTCTTCCTGCAGTTCTTCCCGGAACTCATCAAGAAAGGCCATGTCTATATCCTGCAGACGCCCCTCTTCCGCGTGCGCCAGCGCCGCAAACGCATCGGCAAGGAGCGCCTGAAGGCCCTTGGCGAGGAGGATACGAAGGGCGACTTCATCACGCGCTATTGCTACAGCGAGGAGGAGCGCCAGCAGAACATAGAGCTCTTAGGGCCGGAACCAGAAATCACCCGCTTCAAAGGTCTCGGTGAAATCAGCCCTGATGAGTTCCGTGGCTTCATCGGCGAGAACATCCGTCTGGAACAGGTCAGTCTCCACAAGAGCGATCAGGTGGCAGAACTTCTGGAATACTACATGGGCAAGAACACCATGGAACGCCAGAACTTCATCATTGACAACCTTGTCATCGAAGAGGATAGGGCCGAGGAAGAAGAGGAAGAACATGAATATAGGGAATAGAAGACCCACCCCCCGACCCCTCCCGTTAGGGAGGGGGGCGCCTGCGGAGTGATAGTGAAAATAATGAATGACGAATTGTCGAAATAACGAAATAACGGAATAACGGAATGTCGAATCATCCTTCAACTACGTCGCGCCAGTCCCTCCCCTCCCTAACGGGAGGGGCCGGGGGTGGGTCTTGTGAGAGAGTCTTGCTCTTCCCCGGCTCCTTCAACCCGTTCACCCGCGGGCACGCCAATCTCGTTGAGCGTGCTCTGCAGCTCTTCGATGAAGTGGTGATTGCCGTTGGCATCAACGAGGAGAAAGCCGACAGCCATTCCGTGGAGGCGCGTGTGGCGAGCATTCAGAATATATATAAGGATAACGTGCGCGTGCGCGTAGAGAGCTACACAGGCCTGACGGCAGATTTCGCCTGTTCCATCGGAGCCCAGGCCATCCTGCGCGGCGTGCGAACGATGAAGGATTTCGAGTATGAGATGCAGATGGCTGACGTCAACCGCCAGCTCACAGGCATCGACACGGTGTGCCTCTTTGCTGAACCGACACTCGCTGCCATCTCCAGTTCCCTCGTCCGCGAACTCGCCCACTTCGGCAAGGATGTCAGTGAGTTCTTACCTATTAGAGATAATAAATTATTTAGAGATAATAAATGATAAATAATAAATGATAAATAATAAATGATAAATATTAATTCCCATAAGTCCTATATGCCTAATATACCTAACATGCCCAATAAGCTCAATAAGGCCCATAAGCCCTATTGGCTTAAATTATCATTTATTATTTATCATTTATTATTTATCATTTCAATGCCCGCATGGGCGCAGGAATCCGACCCACGTGAGTTGGCGATGCGCAAGCTCATCCAGTCCACGGTGATGATCAACCAACTGTATGTCGATACCGTGAACATCGACCGCCAGGTGGAGGATGCCATCACGGGGATGCTTTCGAAGCTCGACCCACACTCCACCTACACCAATGCCAAGGACACCAAGCAGTTGACCGAGCCGCTGCAAGGAAACTTCGAAGGTATCGGTGTGCAGTTCAACATGCTGGAGGACACGCTGGTGGTCATTCAGCCCGTGGCGAAAGGCCCGTCGGAGAAGGTGGGCATTCTTGCCGGCGACCGCATCATCAGCGTCAATGACACCGCCATCGCTGGCGTGAAGATGAGCCGTGAGAAAATTATGGCACGTCTGCGTGGTCCTCGTGACACGAAAGTCAAGTTGGGTGTGGTACGCCGTGGCATCAGCGACGTCCTCACCTTCATCGTCACGCGCGACGTGATCCCCGTCACCTCCTTGGATGCCGCCTACATGGCAGCCCCCGGCATCGGTCTCATCCGCTTCAGCAACTTCTCGGCTACGACGCATGATGAGGTCGTCAAGGCGCTCAAGGATCTTCGCAAGCAGGGGATGCAGTCGCTCATCATCGACCTGCAGGGCAACGGTGGCGGCTATCTGGGCGCTGCCGCAGAGATTGCCAGCGAGTTCTTGCAGAGGGATGATCTTATCGTCTATACACGCGGCCGCGGCAATGTCAGCTTGGGCGACTACCGCGCTCGTGGTGGCGGCCTCTTCACCGAAGGACGCCTGGTGGTGCTCGTGGACGAGTACTCCGCCTCGGCCTCGGAGATTCTCTCCGGTGCCATTCAGGACCATGACCGCGGCACCATCATCGGCCGTCGCACCTTCGGCAAGGGCCTCGTGCAGCGTCCTATTGAGCTAAACGACGGCAGCATGATCCGCCTGACCATCGCTCGCTACTATACGCCCTCCGGCCGCTGCATCCAGCGTCCCTACGAGAAGGGTGATGCCAAGACCTATGCCCGCGATGTCATCGACCGCTACAACCGTGGTGAGCTCACCAACGCCGACAGCATCCACTTCCCCGACTCCCTGCGCTACAAGACCTTGAAGGAAGGGCGTACTGTCTATGGCGGTGGCGGCATTATGCCAGACATCTTTGTGCCTTTGGACACCACGCGCTACGCGCGTCTCTATCGTGAACTCAGCGCCCGCAGCTACATCAACAACGCCAACCTGCGCTATATGGACAAGAACCGCAAGGCGCTGAAGAAGGAGTACCCCGACTTCGAAACCTTCCGTGCGAAGTTCCAGGTTCCGCAGAAGGTAATCGACGAGGTGCTGGCTGAGGCTGCCAAGAAGGACAGCCTGAAGGCCCGCGACGATGCGGAACTTGAAAAGACGATGGAGAATATGCGCCTCATCCTGAAGGGGCTGGTGGCGCGCGATCTGTGGGACTTCAGCGAGTACTTCCAGATCATCTATGCCGACGACCCCGTGGTGCTGAAGGCGCTGGAAGTGCTGCAGCAGTAGTTTACACGAGGGCGAAGTCCAACTGTTTCTTGTCGAGATTGGCTCGTGACACCATCACACGCACCGGGTCGCCCAGTGTGTAGCGGTGGTGGGTGCGACGGCCTACCAGCGTGTAGTTGCGCTCGTCGAAGTCGTAGTAGTCATCGTCGAGATCACGCAGCGGCACCATGCCTTCGCACTTGGAGTCGTTGAGCTCCACGTAGAGGCCGAATTCTGTGATGCCCGAGATGACACCGTCGAACTCCTGTCCGATCTTATCGGCCATGAACTCCACTTGCTTGTATTTGATGCTGGCACGCTCGGCGAGGGCTGCCGTCTGCTCCATGTCGCTGCTCTGCTCGCACAGCGCCTCGTACTTCTCCTGATTGGCCGAGCGCCCGCCCTCGGCATAGCGTGTGAGCAGGCGGTGTACCATCAGGTCCGGATAGCGGCGTATGGGCGAGGTGAAATGGGTGTAGTAGTTGAAGGCGAGGCCGTAGTGGCCGATGTTGACGGTGGAGTAGCGCGCTTTCATCATCGCCCGCAGCGCCACCATCTCCACGAGGTTGGCCTCCCGCTGCCCTTGCACCTCGTGCAGGAGCTTGTTCAGGTTCTTGCTGATTTCCTGCTTCGAACCTGTGGTCTTCAGCTTATGTCCGAACTTGGTCACGAACTGCGAGAGGTTCATGAGTTTATCCTGGTCGGGTTCCTCGTGGATGCGGTAGGGCAGCACCTTGGCTTTCTTGCCCTTGGGCACGCGCCCTACGCTCTCGGCCACCGTGCGGTTGGCCAGCAGCATGAATTCCTCGATGAGCTTGTTGGCATCTTTCGCCACCTTGTAGTATGTGCCGATGGGATGGCCTTTTTCGTCGATGTCAAAGCGCACCTCGGGGCGCTCGAAGTCCACGGCCCCTGCTGCAAAGCGTCGCTGTCGCAGAATCTTCGCCAGGCGGTTCAGCGTGATGAGCTCGTTGGCGAAGTCTGCCGTGGGACGCAGGCCATGGGCCTTGTCGCCCTCGAATTCGGCACCGGGTTGCGGCGCGTGGTCGCCCGGCAGCTTGTAGTCCTCTTCGCTGGCCTCGCCGCGCTCTTCCAGGAGCGCCTGCACCTCCTCGTAGGTGAAGCGGCGGTCGCTCTTGATGACGGTGTGTGCCAGGTGCCATTTCTTCACCTCCGCCTTCTCGTTGATCTGGAAGATGACGCTGTAGCACAGCTTCTCCTCGTCGGGGCGCAGGGAGCAGATGAAGTTGCAGAGGCGCTCGGGCAGCATCGGAATTGTGCGATCCACGAGATAGACGCTGGTGCCTCGCTTGACAGCTTCCTTGTCGATGAGGCTGCCTTCAGTGACGTAGTGCGAGACATCGGCGATGTGTACGCCAACCTCGTACATTTTACAATTTGACGATTTACAATTTACGATTTCTTTAAACGAGAGGGCATCGTCGAAGTCCTTGGCATCGCGGGGGTCAATGGTGAAGGTCACGCGGTTGCGGAAGTCCTCGCGCTCGGCATAGTCCTTTGGCGTGATGGTGGCGTCGATCTGCTTGGCAGCATCCTCCACGGCCTTGGGGTAGGTGTAGGGAAGTCCGAACTCCGCCAGGATGGCGTGCATCTCCGTCTCGTTCTCGCCCGACTTGCCCAGTACCTCCACGACTTTGCCGATGGGATTCTTCGAGCCTTCGGGCCACTCCATGATTTTCACGATGACCTTGTCGCCGTCTTTGCCACCCTTGAGTTGGTTCTTGGGGATGAAGATGTCGTTGGAGAGTGTGCGGTCCTCGGTGAGCAGGAAGGCGAAGTCCTTGCGCACGCTCAGCTTGCCCACGAAGCTCTTGTCGGCGCGCTTGAGGATGGCTGTCACCTGCGCCTCGCGAACGTGGCCGCGCCGGCGTGCCATCATCTGAATCTTCACGCGGTCGCCGTCCATGGCGTGCAGCGAGTTGCGCTCGGCCACCAGGATGGGTTCGCCGCCGTCGTCAGGCAGGAAGGTGTTCTTGCCGTTGTGCTTGCGCTTGAAGGTGCCTTCCATGACCGTGGATTTCGAGGCCAGCGTGTAGCGCATCTGGGCCTGTTCGATGATGTAATCGTCCATGAGGAGGTCGTCCAGCACATCCATGCACAGCAGCTTGGCCGGATGTGTGTTCAGGTGCAGCTCGCGGAATATGGTCTTGATGTCTATCACTTCTCCGGCACGGCTCTGGAAGAGGTTCATGACCAGGTCGGTGAGTTGTGCTTTGTTCAGACGGTGGGGGCGTCCACCCTGTTTGTTCTTGCCTTTTGCCATGGTGAAAATCGATTAGTTTGTTGCAAATTAACGCAAAAAAAACGAGAGAGTGTGCATCTGCGCTTGATTTTTTTGCCCATTTAACCAATTTAACGTACTTTTGCGACCAAATACATCATCCATTATGAAAATTCTTGTGACAGGAGCCTCGGGCTTCATCGGCAGCTTCATGATCAGCGAAGGTCTTGAGCGAGGCCACGAGATGTGGGCCGGCATGCGCCACAGCAGCAGCAAACAATACCTGACGGACGAGCGCATCCGCTTTGCCGAACTCGACTTGGGCAACCCCGAGCGGTTGCAGGAGCAACTCAAGGCCTACAAGGCAGAGATGGGTGGCACGTGGGATTATGTCATCCACGCTGCCGGTGCCACGAAATCGCTGAAGCGCGAGGGCTTCTTCCGCACGAACACCGAGGGCACAAAGAACCTTGTCAGTGCCCTGCGCGCTTGCGACATGATGCCGCAGCGCTTCGTCTTCGTGAGCTCGCTGAGCATTTTCGGGGCTATCAAAGAGGAACCTAATAAGGCCCATAAGCCCCATGAGACCCAGTACCCGGCCATCACCGCCCAGGACACGCCACGCCCCAACACCGCCTATGGCGAGAGCAAGCTGGCGGCAGAGAACTGGCTGCGCACGCAGACCGATGTGCCCTGGGTCATCCTGCGTCCCACGGGCGTCTATGGTCCGCGTGAGCGCGATTACTTCCTGATGGCGCAGAGCATCCAGCAGCATGTGGACTTCGCCGTGGGCTACCAGCCTCAGGAAATCACCTTCGTCTATATGATGGATGTCGTGCAGGCCGCCTTCCTGGCTTGCGAGCGCCCCGAGGCCGATGTCCTGCACCACGCCTATTTCCTCTCCGATGGCAACAGCTACAACAGCCGCGCTTTCAGCGACTTGCTGCAGAAGGAGATTGGTACGCGCTTCGTGCTGCATATCAAGGCTCCCCTCTGGTTCCTGCGCCTCATCTGCACCGTCAACGGCACCGTCTGCCGCTGGATGGGCAAGCTCACGACGCTGAACATGGACAAATATCACATCCTGGCACAGCGCAACTGGAACTGTGACATTGAGCCTGCCCGTCGCGAGTTGGGTTATGAACCCCGTTGGAACCTCGAAGACGGCGTGCGCGAGAGTGTGAAATGGTACAAAGAAGCTGGATGGCTGTAAGAGGGGAAAGTGAAAAATGAAAAGTGAAAAATGAAAAGTGAAAAATGAAAAGTGAAAAGTGAATGAGTGAAAAGTTAAGAGTTAAAAGTGAAAAATAAGGTGATGTTTTTTTTGCCTGTTGAGAAGGTGGCGGCGGTCTATTGTGCACTGACCTGCGTGCTGATGCTCATCATGATGCCGCGACTGGTAGATCCCGTCGGCATGGCGGTGATGCGCGTCGAGTGGCTCGCCATGACCTTGTTCCTTGCCTTCGCCCAGCGCTTCACGGCAAGATTTTTCGCCTCCCCTGACAGGGAGAGGGTGGGAGTGGGCCTTCACTCATCCATCTTCACCTTCATCCGTGTTTCAGCGCAGATGGCGTGGCTGGCGGTGTGGTACCCCGACACCTACGAGTTCAACCGCTCGTTCAACAACCTGGACCATCTCTTCGCTGCCGCCGACCAGTCGCTGTTTGGCTGCCAACCCTCCTTGGAGTTCTCTCAGGCCTTGCCCAGTGCCTTTTGGAGCGAGGCTTTCAATCTGGGCTACTGGAGCTATTTCCCCATGATAGGTCTCCTACTCGTCACCATCTTCATCCTCGAATCCCGCAAACCTTCCACCATAAACCCTCAACCCTCAACTCTCAACCGTCCCCCTTGGGGGACCACAGGGGGCTCCTCCCCCTTCCTCTCCGTCGCTGCCACCATCCTCGCGGCTTTCTTCCTCTATTATGTCATTTACATCTTCCTGCCGGTGGTAGGTCCTCAGTTCTACTTCCAAGCTGTGGGCATCGCTGAGATTCAGCAGGGTCATTTTCCCGTCCTCGGCACCTATTTCAGCAGCCATACCGAGATGTTGCCGCCTCCGGGCTGGGCCGATGGCCTCTTCAGTCGCTTGGTGGCGATGGCTCATGAGGCGGGCGAGCGTCCCACAGCCGCTTTCCCCAGCAGCCACATTGGTATCTCCACGCTGTTGCTGCTCTTGGCACGCCGCCATGCGCCCAAGCTCCTCTTCGTGCTCGTACCCTTGTGGACGCTGCTCTGCTGCGCCACGGTCTATATCCAGGCCCACTACGTTGTGGATGCCATCGCAGGCCTCATCAGCGCCCCCCTCGCCCTGTGGGCTGCCTCGCGCTTGGTGAAGAGACTTCATTAGGGCCTAAACAGCAATACCGTTTTTGCAAACATCGAAAGAGGCGACCTCACGGCCGCCTCAAATCTTTGCACTAACTGTTTTATAGAATAGAAAAAGCAAAAATGATCATTGTAGTTTCAGCGTGTCGGTGTCCATCAGCTCGGCCGAGCGGATGTCCAGCGGTGTAGCCTCGTCGGCGTTCAGCTCGTCCTGCTCCTGTACAGCCACCTGCCCGGCAGGCGCTTCCATCGATGGATTCGTGGAATATTCCACTGCTGTGCCGATGACGATGGCAAAAGCCAGGAAGGCAGCCACGCGGAAGAGCGGGCGCAGTCGCACGCGCAGTGGAATGGGCTGAGCCTTCACATGGTACTCACCTGTGAGGGCCAGGATGCGCTCGTCGAACGATGCATCGAGATGTGCTTCCGACAAGGCATACTGTTCACGGAACAGCGGCTGCCACTGACGCAAATGCTCGGGCAGTTCCTCTTGTGCGAAGAACTTGCGCAGAATCTGCTCCTCTTCGAGCGTCGTCTCACCCTCGAAATAGCAGTCAACGAGCTGTTCTATGTACTTATAATCCATATTGTTTGCTATGTGATTCTAAGTGTAAGACGTTTCATCAGCCCAAAAGTTACAGTGTTAACGTTTATTAACTATGCAAAAGGGTGTTTCATAGCGATTAAGTAGTACTTTTGTCCCGAATAAGATTCACAAACATCAACTCTTAACACATTAAAATTTACGAAACTATGAAAACTTTGAAATGGCTGGCCATGCCCCTGCTGGCATTGGCTCTCACAAGTACATTTTCCGCCTGCTCAGATTCCAAGGGCGATGAAGAGGATGGCGGTGACGACGGCGGCTTACCTGCTGGCGCCCTGACACCCGAAGAGAACAAAGCGCGTCTGAGCCAGATCGGCAAGGACTTCATCAACGCCATTCCGGCCTCTGACTTCAATGAGCTGGATCAGCTGGCTACTCACATCAAGAATACCTATTGTGACGAGGACTACAAGGTTGAAGACGTGGAGGACTGGGCAGACCGCTGCTTCAAATCGCTGATTGCATCAACATGGACTGGGAATGCCACGGACTATGCCACCTACAAGTACACCCGTCGCATCTATGAGCTGAGCCAGTTCCGTGGGCATCTGACCTACAATGGGAGCAAATGGGTGGTGGAAGAAGCTAATGACCTGCAGGCCACCTGCACGGATCAGAACGGACAGCAGGTCATTGCCCGACTGACCACCAGCGGAGCCGTCAAGAAGGTCTATATCGGTGAAATCGAGATGGACGAGGACTACAGGGGGGTCGACGGCGGCATTTCTAAGTATTTCTACGAGATGGATGAGGCTTATGCCGTGATTCCCGAGAACATCACCATCACGCTCACGCGCGGCAACCAGGCCCTCGTCACCGTCACCGTCACCACCGACCTCAGGTCCGTATCTGGCGAGAACTTCGACCTCAGCAAGGATGGCGCTGTCGTCGCCGTGAGAGCTCAGCTCGCAGGCTATGACATCAATTGCCAGCGCATTGCGGCCAAGGCCAACACTGCTGGAGGTCTCTATGCCAAGTTCACCGTCTCCAAGGGCGGCCGCTCGTTGCTCAACTTCGAGACCCAGGGCAATGCGAATTACTCCGGCTCTAATCTGGTATGGAGTGAGGACACGGATATGGATGCGTTTGAGGAGAATGTCCAGAAGTTCGGCGGCAAGGTCACTGGTGTCTCTTGCGACATCATGGGCCGTCTGCAGGTGAAGGGCTACTGCACGGATGCCCGTGCGCTCGCCGATGCCTTTGAGAATGCAGAGGACAACAAGCGCAATGCCGAGGCCGTCAGGAACTATGCCAAGACAGCCAACGACTGCTTCGCAGCTGCGTTCTACTACGACGGCACCGACGTTCCGCAGGGCGCTATGGAGTTCGAGGCTGTGGCCAACAGCAAGGGCGAAAAGTACTACATCGAGCCCGTCATCGTCTTTGCCGACGGTTCACGCTATAACATGACTAACGACTCTTACTTCAGCGAAGAAAACTTCAAGAGCCTCGTTGACCTCTTCGACAGCCTCGCCAATGGCTACGAAGATATGGTCGAGAAATACGATGAATAGGATCATCACGATCATTATTCTTCTTCTACCCTGCCGTGTGTTTGCCGAGGCCTCAGAGGCCGCCAGCGACAGCACACGGCAGTTGCGTAGTGTCGAGGTGGCTGTACAGCGCTACACCTCGCCGTTGCGCCTGCGTGCCGACGGTACCCGCACGTGGCAGCTGAGCGCCCTGCAGGGGATGCCCAAGATCATGGGCAACACCGACCCGCTGCATGTGGCCGAGCTGCTGCCGGGTGTGCAGACCTCCTCGGAGTTCGATGCCGGCCTGCACATCCTGGGTTGCGACAATGCCCACAACGAGGTGTCGCTGGATGGCACACCGCTCTATGGCGTGCAGCACCTGCTGGGCTTCTTCTCGGTCTTCAACGCCGCCCACTTCCAGACGATGACCTACGCCCCTGTGGCCTCGCTGGAGTCCTCGTCGAACCGCCTGGGAGGCTTGCTGCGCATGAACACCATGGACGCCGTCCCAGAGCGCACCACGGGCGAGATTGCCGTGGGGCCCATGTCGTCGCAGGCCACGCTGCGCCTGCCGCTGGGACGGCGCACGCTCCTCGTGGCTTCGGCGCGCGAGGCCTACATGAACCTCCTCTACAGCCAGTGGATGAAGTACGACGACGAGCAGCTACGCTACAGCTTCGGCGACTACAACCTGACGCTCCTGCATCAGGCCACCTCGCGCGACCGCCTGTGTTTCAACTTCTACGGCGGCCATGACAACGCGCACTACGACATCGGACTCTACCAGGCCGCGGCCCACGTGCGATGGGGCAACCAGTTGCTAAGTCTCGACCACCACCATGTCTTCCGCGACGATGCCGACCTGCGGCACACCCTCTCCTTTGTCCGCTACGGCAACAACTTCCGCATCGAGCAGCAGGATGTCAACCTGCGGATTCCCTCCTACATCGCCGACCTCAGCTACCGCAGCCTTCTGCGCTGGGGCCAATGGCGTGCGGGTGCCAACGTCTCAGCCTATTTCATCCAACCTCAGAGCCCCGAGCTGCAGCGCGATATCCATGTCGATTACCAGCCCGTGGCGCAGCAGCGTGCGCAGGAGTACACGCTGCATGGCGAGTACGTCTGGGAATTGCCCAAGGACGTCACCCTGCGCCCCCAGCTCAAAGGCACGCTCTATGTTGACGACCGCCGGCACGTCAGCCTGCTGCCCTCGCCAGCCCTCACCGCCGAGTGGCGCAGCGGTCGGGCAGGCACCTTCAGCTTCCACTACGCCTGGCAGCACCAGCCCCTCTTCCAGACCGGCATCACCTCCATCGGTCTCCCCGTGGAGTTCTGGCTGGCAGCGGGGCAGTACGCCAAGCCGCAGCAGGCGCAGCACGTGTCCCTCTCCCATGACATTATTTTCGGCCGAGGTCGCTGGAGCCTGTCCACCAGCATCTACTACAAGTACCTCAGCCATCAGATTGAGTACGGCGGCAACTTCCTCGACTTCCTCTACACCAACTACGACCTCAACAAAGCCCTCCTGCACGGCGACGGCTACAACTACGGTGCCAGCATCACCCTCACACGCCGCACGGGCCCCGTCACCGGCTGGCTCACCTACTCCTTCGGGCGCTCCATGCGCCGCTTCACCGATGCCCGCTACCCCGGCACCTACCCCTCCAACCACGACCGTCCCCACGAAGTCAACGCCGTTGTCAGCTGGCGCATCAACAACCACTGGAACGTCGCTGCCACCTATGTCTTCTGTTCTGGCACACCCTTCACGGCACCCGAGTACCTCTTCATGGTCAACCACACCCTCCTCGTGCAGAACGGGCAGCGCAACGCCCACCGCCTCAAACCCTATCAGCGTCTGGACCTCTCCGTCAACTACGACATCCGTCGCACCGCCCGCTTCGAGCACGGCATCAACCTCTCCATCTACAACGCCACCGTCTCCGACAACCAGCTCTTCTACCAGCTCGAAGTCAAGGACGGCCACTTCGCCTACAAGCCCAAGGGCTTCTTCGTCAACGTCCTACCCTCCATCAACTACTACATCAAATGGAAATGACCACCCACAGGAACACCACCCCCGTGGCCGCCAACCTTCTGGCGGTGTTCTGCAGCCTCGTCGCGCTCTGTCTGTCGGGCTGCAGCGGCCCTGACATCGAAGTGAGCCGCGAGGAGGTCGTTGTCGAGGGTTGGATTGCCGAGGGGCACCATCCCATCGTCTTCGTCACCAGCACGCTGCCCATCTCCGAGAACGAAGCCCAGCTCGACGACCTCAGCCAGTACGTGGCACAGTGGGCGCGCGTCGGCATCACCACGGAGGACGGCACGACGACCTACCTCACCGGCACCTACAACAAGAACAGCTTCCCGCCCTACTACTTCACCACCACCGCCATCCGCGGCGAGGCCGGGCAACGTTACCACCTCACCGTCGATTGGCGCAGCCACCACGCCGAGGGCACCACCACCGTTCCCGCCTCCGTGCCGCTGGACGACATCTGGTGCGGCCCCTGTTCCGACAGCGACACCTTGCGGCAGGTCTTCGTCCGCTTCCGCGACCAACCCGAGCGCCACGACCACTACCTCCTCTTCTCGCGCAGGGAGGGCGAGCCCCTCAACCCCCAACTCTGCATGTTCGGCCTCGTCGATGACGCCACGCTGCCCAAGTCCGAGGTGACCATGTCCGTCCGTCGCGGCGGCCTCATCAACGAATCCGAGACCTACACCCCCTACTACGCCGTCGGCAACCAGGTGGAGGTCTCCCTGCTCCACGTCGATAGCGTCACCTACAACTACTGGCGCGGCTTCGCCGACTCCAAGGAACTCGGCTTCTCGCTCCTCTTCAACGTCACCACGCCGCTCGACGGCAACATCACTGGCGGCCACGGCATCTGGTACGGCTGCGGCCTCGGTCGGCAACACATCAAAGTGCAATAATACCCTCACAAAGTGCCCCGCCACTCAATCAGTGACGGGGCGCGTATGGGGTTATGAGAGCCCGAAGTGGTTAAGCTTCATGTATCTTTCTTTGATGCGGTTGCGGGCGCGGTGGAGATATACGCGGACTTGGTCCTCGGAGAGGTGGAGGTGCTGTGAGATCTCGCGATAACTCATGCCCTCGATGTCGCGCAGACGCACGAGGTCGTCCATGGGTGGGGGCAGCTCGGCGATGAGGCGCTGGAGGAGGCTGAGGCCATCGGCGGCCTGCGGCGATGCTACGAGGTTGGGGTGTTGCCACAGCGGGCTGCCCTCTTGGGGCAGCGGGTCTGCATGTGTCTTGCGCAGCTTATCCAGCGCCTGGTTCTTGGTCATCTGCGAGAGCCATGCCAGCGGGCGCTCTATGGTGTGCCATTCCTCGCGGCGCTCCCATGCCTTCAGCATGACATCCTGTACGACGTCCTCGGCCTCTGCGCTGTCTCCTAACAGGCTGAGGGCAAGGCGATAGAGGCGGTCGCGATGGGATAGTATGTCGGTGCGGAAGTCCAAATTTGTGATTAAAAGAATGAAAAGTGAAAAATGAAAGAATGAAAAATAAAAATATGATTTGCTTTTAAGTTTTTTGGGGACGATTCAAGCTGCAAAGCCGTGCGCAAGAGTTCAAGGGTTCAAGGTACTTTTTATTTTTCACTTTTCACTCTTTCATTTTTCACTCTTTCATTTTTCACTCTTTTACTTTTCACTTGAAATAACTGTGCCGCCTTGGAGGTTGGAGATGTGGGTGATGCGGACGCTGGTGACGCCGGCGTGGATGGCGGCGAAGGCATTCTCGAGTTTGGGGATCATGCCGCCCGAGATGGTGCCGTCGGCGACGAGCTGCCGGAAAGAGGTCTCGGTGATGTGGGGGATGAGGCTGTCGGGTTCGGCGGGGTCGCGCATGACGCCGGGGAGCTCGAAGCAGTAGGTCAGAGTGACATCGCGCAGCAACTTCTCTCCCTCATGGGAGGGGGTGGGGCTTGCCAACGCGACGGCAACGGTCTGTGCCATGGTGTCGGCATTGATGTTGAGCATGTGGCCTTGGCCGTCGTGTGTCAGGGGTGCTATGATGGGTGTGATGCCGAGTTGCAGCAGTCGCAGGAGCTGTGCGCCGTCGGCGCTATCGACGTCGCCCACGAAGCCGAAGTCGATGCCCTCGGGGGTGATGGGGCGGCGATGGGCGCGGACAAGGTTGAGGTCGGCACCGGTGAGGCCGAGGGCGTTGATGCCACGGGCCTGCAGCTGTGCCACGATGTTCTTGTTGACGAGACCGCCATAGACCATGGTCACCACCTTCAGCATCTCGGCATCGGTGATGCGGCGACCGCCCACCATCTGGCTCTCGATGCCCAGCTGTGCTGCCAGCTTCGTGGCGGAGCGTCCGCCACCGTGCACGAGCACCTTCGGGCCTTCAATTTTGCCGAATTCATCGAGGAGTATGGCCAACTGCTCCGGGTCTTCAACGACGGCGCCGCCGACCTTGATAATAGAAAGACCGGACTCTCCCCCCGCCCTCCCTGTTAGGGAGGGAGCAGTATGTATTTGAGCAGATGAAAACTTATTCATTGGAAATATGATTCAATTTGCGAAATGACATTATCTGTATCGTATAAGACTTCTTCATTTGTAAAACGAATTACATGAAAGCCCATTTTTTCTAATGCTTGTTCTCGAATGGCATCATCTTCTTGTTGTTGTCGTTCTGCATGATATGCGCCATCTACTTCTATGACTAACCCTTCTCTTTGAGAAACAAAATCAACAATATAATCACCTATCACATGTTGCCTGTTAAATCTTGTTCCAACATCTAATGTGCGTAAATGTTCCCATAGGACGGACTCTGCAAGTGTCGGATTTCGCCGATTCTCCCTCGCAAATTCTTTCAGAAGAGCATACCTGTCAGGAGAGGCCGTACGATAATCCATGTTGACAATTCTTGAAAGGTGACCGCTCCCTCCCTAACAGGGAGGGCGGGGGGAGAGTCTTTTTACTCCAGATACGTATATCCGTACAGCCCAGCCCTGTAGTTGCTGATGAACTCTTTTCCCTCGGCTTCGGTGATCTTGCCGTCCTTGACGGCGCGGCTGACCCATATCTCCAGGCGGCGCACAAGCTTCTTGGGGTCGTACTGCACGTACTCGAGCACGTCGGCAACGGTCTCACCATCGATGATCTGTTCGAGCTCGTAGCCCTCCTTGGACACGGAGATGTGCACGGCGTTGGTGTCGCCGAAGAGGTTGTGCATGTTGCCGAGGATTTCCTGGTAGGCGCCTACGAGGAAGACACCGATGTAGTAGTGTTCACCGCTCTTGAGGGGGTGCAGGGGGATGTAGTTGGTCTGGTGGCCGCCGTTGACGTAGGTGGTGATTTTGCCGTCGGAGTCGCAGGTGATGTCCTGTAGCGTGGCGCTGCGTGTGGGCTGCTCGGCGAGGCGGTCGATGGGCATGATGGGGAAGAGCTGGTCGAGGGCCCAGGAGTCGGGCATCGACTGGAAGAGCGAGAAGTTGCAGAAGTACTTGTCGGCCATCTGCTTGTCCAGGGCGCGCAGCTCGTCGGGGGCGTGCTTCTGGTGGTGTGCCAGCTCGGCAACCTCGTGGCTGATGGCCCAGTAGATGGACTCGATTTGTGCGCGTGTCTTCAGGTCGATGATACCGTGGCGGAACAGGTCGAGGGCTTCCTCGCGGATGTCCTCGGCGTCGTGCCAGTCCTCGAGCAGTGAGCGGCTGGAGAGTTTGTCCCAGATCTCGGTGAGGTCGTGAACGAGCTTGTGGTCGCCCTCGCCGGGCTCGAAGTCCTCGGGCATCTGCGGCGCGCAGACGCTCTCCATGACGTCCACGACGAGGACGCTGTGGTGGGCGGTCAGCGAGCGGCCGCCCTCGGTGATGATGTTGGGGTGGGGGATGCCGTTCTTGTTGGCAGCTTCCACGAGGTTATAGACGCAGTCGTTGACATACTCCTGGATGGAGTAGTTGACACTGGATTCGCTGTTGCTGGAGCGTGTGCCGTCGTAATCTACGCCGAGGCCGCCGCCGCAGTCGATGAACTCGATGCCGAAGCCCATGGCGTGGAGCTGCACGTAGAACTGTGCGGCCTCGCGCAGGGCGGTGCTGATGCGACGTATCTTGGTGATCTGGCTGCCGATGTGGAAATGCAGGAGCTTGAGGCAGTCGCGCAGCCCCATTTCATCGAGCATCTGCAGGGCCATGAGCAGCTCGGAGCTGTTGAGCCCGAACTTCGAGGCATCGCCGCCGCTCTCGCTCCACTTGCCGCTGCCGTTGGCAGCCAGCTTGATGCGGATGCCCAGGTTGGGGCGCACGCCCAGCCGCTGCGCCGTCTCGGCGATGATCTGCAGTTCGGGCAGTTTCTCGATGACGAGGAACACGCGCTTGCCCATCTTCTGTGCCAGCAGTGCCAGCTCGATGAAGTTCTGGTCCTTGTGGCCGTTGCAGATGATGAGGCTGTCGCTGTCCATGTTGGTAGCCAGCACAGCGTGGAGCTCGGGCTTGGAGCCGGCTTCCAGTCCCAGGTTGTAGCGCTTGCCGTGGCTGATGATTTCCTCCACGACAGGGCGCATCTGGTTCACCTTCACAGGGAAGATGATGAAATGCTCGGCCTGGTAGTCGTACTCCTTGGCAGCCTTGCGGAAGCACTCGTCGGTCTTCTCGATGCGGTTGTCAAGGATGTCCGGAAAGCGTAAGAGGACGGGGGCCGTGACGTGGCGCGTAGCCAGTTCATCGACCACCTCCTTGAGATCGACTTGTACTCCGTTCTTCTTGGGGGTCACATAGACGTGTCCCTTCTCGTTGATACCGAAATAGTTGACGCCCCACCCACGGATGTTGTAGAGCTCCTCGGAATCTTCAATGCGCCACTTCTTCATATAACTTTAAACCTTAAACTTTAAACTTTAAACTCTCAACCCTCAACTCTCAACCCTCAACCCTCAACTCTCAACTCTCAACCATCCCCCCCTCTGCCTTCCGCTACACTCCCACCATTTCCCGGATGATTCTCACACACTCATCAATCTTGGTGAAGGTGTCAAGCACGGAGATATCTATGGTGTATTTGGCTTGGGAGTAGAAGGGCTCGCGGGCTTGCAGGGACTCCTGGATGTAGGTCTCCAGTTCCTCGGGTGTCTTGCCCTCGATGAGGGGTCGTTTGCCCTTGCCCATCTTCAGATGTTGGGCCAGCACCTCGGGGTCGGCTTTCAGATAGACGGTGTCGGCGAGAGAGTTCATGTACTCCATGTTGTCATAGAAGCAGGGGGTGCCGCCGCCGCAGCTGACGACGACATTCTCGAACTCGGCCACCTCGTGCAGCATGCGGCGTTCCAAGTCGCGGAAGCCCTCTTCGCCGCGTTCGGCAAAGATCTCGGGGACGCTGCGGTGGTAGCGCATCGTGATGTACCAGTCGAGGTCGTAGAAGGTGAGCCCCAGGTCGGCGGCCAGAGCCTTGCCGACAGTGGTCTTGCCGGCGCCCATGTATCCGATGAGAATAACGCGGACCATTATCGTTTAGCGTTGTTGAGGGGATTACTTGCGCTTGGCAAAGCGACGCTTGGCGGACGCGCTCTTGGGCTTCTCGTCCTGCTCTTTCACGATGGCCATACATTCCTCGTAGGTGAGGTCCTTGGCTCGCTCCTGCACGGCCTTGGTGAGACGATAGTTGGTGCCCTTGTAGATGAGGTAGGAACCGTAGCGCCCGTTCCGCAGCTCCAGCTCAGGGTCTTCCTTGAAGCTCTTGAGATGGCGCTCGGCCTCAATCTGCTGTTTCTCGCAGATGAGCTGCACGGCCTCCTCGAGCGTGATGGTCAGCGGGTCGAGGGTGGCGGGGATGGTCACAAACTTCTTGTCGTAGAGGACGTAGTTGCCATAGCGGCCGGTGCCCACGGTGACCTCCTTGCCCTCATGCTTTCCAAGCGTGCGGGGCAGGCGGAAGAGCTCCAGGGCGTCCTCCAGAGTCAGCGTTTCAATGCTCTGTCCCTTCTTGAGTTGTGCAAAGCGTGGTTTGTCCTTGTCGTCGGCGCTGCCAATCTGTGCAACAGGACCGAAGCGCCCGATTTTCACGCTGACGGGGCGTCCGCTGGCGGGGTCGGTGCCGAGGAGACGTTCGCCCACGCGCAGCTCTGTCTTGGTGCTCATGGACTGCTCCACCAAGGGCTCGAACTCGCTCCAGAAGTGGTGGATCATGCCTGTCCACTCCTCCTTGCCATCGGCGATGCTGTCGAATTCCTTCTCCACGTCGGCCGTGAAGTTGTAGTCCATGATGGTGGGGAAGTTCTGCATCAGGAAGTCGTTGACCACGATGCCGATGTCTGTGGGCAGCAGACGGCCGCGTTCGGCACCGATGACGGCCGTGCGCTGGTCCTCGTGGATGCCGCGCTGGTCCAGCGTGAGGATGGTGTAGGATTGCTCATCACCTGCCTTATCGCCTTTCACGACGTATTCGCGTTGTTGGATGGTGGAGATGGTGGGGGCATAGGTAGAGGGGCGCCCGATGCCCAGCTCCTCGAGCTTTCGCACGAGGCTGGCTTCGTTGTAACGGGCGGGGTGCTGGGTGAAGCGCTCTATGGCTTGCACCTCGATGCGCTGCAGGCGGTCGCCTACGGTGAGCGGGGGCAGGATGGACGTAGCTTCGCCGTTCTCGCCGTTCTCGCTGTTCTCCAGGTCGCCGTTTTCAGCGTTCTCGGAGTGCTCACGATAGACCTTCAGGAAGCCGTCGAACTTTACCACCTCGCCCGTGGCCACGAACTGCTCGGGGCGCCCGCTGATGCTGATGGTGGCAGTGGTCTTCTCCATCTCGGCATCGGCCATCTGGCTGGCGATGGTGCGCTTCCAGATGAGGTCGTAGAGGCGGCGTTCCTGATTGCTGACACCCGTGAGCTCCGTGCGATCCATGTAGGTCGGGCGGATGGCCTCGTGGGCCTCCTGGGCACCCTTGGCCGAGGTGTGGTATTGGCGAATCTTCACGTACTCCTTGCCCATCAGCGAGGTGATGACTTCGCGGCTGCTGCCGAGGGCGAGTTTGGAGAGGTTCACGCTGTCAGTACGCATATAGGTGATGAGACCGCTTTCATAGAGATGCTGTGCCACCAACATCGTTTGTGCTACGGGCAGGCCCAGTTTGTGAGCGGCCTCCTGCTGCAGGGTACTGGTGGTGAAAGGCGGTGCGGGGGTGCGGCGCACGGGGCGCGTCTGGATGTCGTCGATGGTGAGCGTGGCATCCTTGACGGCCTCGAGGAAGGCCTTGGCCTCCTGGCGCGTCTGGAAACGGCGGTTCAACTCGGCTTTGAGCTGGTTGCCGTCGGGCAGTGCCAACAGGGCGCTCACGCGGAAGGATGCTTCGCTTTGGAAGGCTTGCACCTCGCGCTCGCGCTCCACAATCAGGCGTACGGCCACGCTCTGAACACGGCCGGCGCTGAGGCTGGGCTTCACCTTGCGCCACAGCACAGGGGAGAGCTTGAAGCCCACGATGCGGTCGAGCACACGGCGGGCCTGCTGGGCGTTGACCAGCGACATATCCACCTGGCGGGGATGCTCAATGGCTTCGAGGATAGCGGGCTTCGTGATTTCGTGGAATACGATGCGGCGCGTGGTCGCAGGATTCAATTTCAGGACCTCCTGCAGGTGCCATGAGATGGCTTCTCCCTCGCGGTCTTCATCGGATGCGAGCCACACCATGTCGGCTTTCTTGGCGCTTTGTTTCAGCTGGCTGACAATATGTGCCTTGTCGGCAGGCACTTCGTATTGGGGAAGAAACGAACGGGTGTTGATGCTGAAGTCTTTCTTCTTCAGGTCACGGATGTGGCCATAGGAGGACATCACCTTATAGTCCTTGCCAAGGAACTTCTCGATGGTCTTTGCCTTGGCTGGGGACTCTACAATCACTAAATTCTGTGGCATAGTTCTTACGCTTTTTGAAATTTGGGCGCAAAACTACACAAAATTTCACGAACTACACCTTATTATATGGAAAAAACGCTTTTTTTGATGTAAAACATGTCTGCGCGACTTGTTTTTACATCTCTTTCTGGTGCTCTTCGGCTCTGATTTGTCTGAAGAGGAGAACCAGTGCGAAGATGCTTACGGCCGCTGCAATCGTGGCTCCCTCGCTGCCTCCGAGAAAGCCGATCAGGCTGTCATCGTCGGGCGAGAGGTAGGCCAACAGACAGGCGAAGGAGTTGTTGAAGACATGGATGCACACGGGCGCGGCCAGCGAACCGGTCCACCAATAGGCAAAACCAAGGAGCAGACCTAAGATGAAGGCGGCGGGCATCTGCGCAGGGTTCAAGTGGATGAGCGCGAAGAGTATGGCGCTGAAGGCGATGGCTGAGGCGGGACCTTGCGAGGCATACTTCTGGTGGATGCTGGTCAGTACGCCGCCCCGAAACAGCAGTTCCTCGCTGAGAGGGCCTATGACGGCTATGGTGATGAGGCCCAGCGGGTGGTACATGAGATCCTTGAAGGTCTCTTCGCCGACGAGGTTGGGGATATCCGGGAAGAAAGCTTCCTGAATGAGGTTCACCAGCAAGCAAGTGGGAATGGCCAGCAGGAACACAAGCATCGTGCGCCGCAGGTTGTGTCCGCGGAGGCCACTGAGCGTGGCCGGCCATGTCACCTCGGCCGGACGATAGAGAAGGAAAAAAACAATTGCCAGCAGGTTAGCCATCAGCAGTGCTACGGACAAGAACGTGCTGCCGGAGATCCCAATGCCCACTGCCTTCAAGCCAAAAGGCAACGCGACAGCGGCGAACTGGCTAACAAAGAATATCAGGATATATACCCACCATTTCCTATTTCCCATGCTCTTTGAACTTTAAAATATGAAATATGAAATATCAAATATGAAATATGAAATATAAAATATAAAGGCCCCTTAAACCCTTAAACTCCTTAACCCTTAAACTCCTTAAACTTCTTAACCCTTAACCCTTAACCCTTAACCCTTAACCCTTAACCCTTAACCCTTAACCCTTAACCATAACCCCTTAACCATAAACCGCACGAAAGTGCCTTAGGCGCGCGGCAGCGCAAGCTCCAAGCATTTCTCCTTATCCCGTTTCAGCTGTTCTGTCAGTTCCGCTTCGCTGTCGAAACGTCGCTCTTCGCGTAGGCGCGCAATAAAAGATAAGGTGAGGAGCTGTCCATACAAATTTCCTTGAAAGTCAAAAAGGTGAACTTCTATGGAGGTGTCTGTGCCGTTGTCGAGGGTAGGACGCTGCCCGATATTCAGCATCCCCGCAGCCCATTCTTCACCATCCCATTCTTCACTTTTCACTTTTTCTTTTTTCACTCTCACTGCGTAGGCACCGCACGCTGGCAGCATTTTCCCAGCATCCGCGGTTGTGAGGTTTGCCGTGGGGAAACCGAGCTGATGCCCTATTCCATGACCGTGAACCACACGGCCCGTCCATGTATAGGGGCGTCCCAGCAGCTGCGTAGCCCACTGCACATCGCCGGCTTCCAACGCTCGGCGAATGACGGAACTGCTCACATGCTCGCCCTCCAGCTCCTGCGCCAGCACCACCTCGATGCCTATTTCCCGGCCATAGCCCTGGTACTCGAGGAATCCCTCCTCCCCATGGGGGGAGCCGGAGAGGGGCTTCCCGAACCTGTGGTCATACCCGATGACCAGCACCTTCACGCCCAGTTGCTCCTTCAGCACCTGCTGCATGAACTCGCGGGCCGTCAGCGCCGCCATCGTCTTGTCGAAGGGCAGGACATAGATGTCATCGATGCCCGTGGCCTTGAGCAGTGCCATCTTCTCCTCGGCCGTCGTCAGCAGCGGCGGCACAGCATCTGGCGCGAACACCGCCCGCGGGTGGCGGTCGAAGGTGATGATGAGCGACCGCATACCACGCTGCAGTGCCTCATCCTGCACTTGCCGGATGAGGCACTGATGGCCGCGATGCACGCCATCGAAGAAGCCGATGGTAGCAACCATTATATTACACCAGATGCTTGATGATATCCTCCTTCTCGCCTGGCAACAGGTCGATGACGGGAATCTCGATCATCGTATAGCAGCCAGGCTGCTGACGCATTGAGGCGCGCGCCACGTTGACCAGCACCTGAGCCGTCAGGGCGGGGTTGTTGATCTTCATGTTGAACTCGAAGAGCTGGTTGTGTGTCTGGCCGCTGACGCCCTTGCGCACCAGGTTCACGCCATGGCCCACGTCGTTCAGCGCATCCACGCTGTCAACCTGGAACACGTGTGTCTCGTCCGATGCGAAGTAGGGGTCAGCCTTGATGGCTGCCGTGACCTCGTCGAGGTTGGCACCATCCTCCAGCTCCACATACACCATGCGGCGATGAATGCCCTGACCCACAGGGATGGTCATCGACAGCGCATCCTTGACACCCGCCTTGGAGCGCACGCAAACGCTGTGTCCCATCGAGCGGCCAGGGCCGAAGTTGGTGTAGGAGATGCCCTTCGGGGCCAGGCTCTCCATGAGTGTGCGCACCACGCTGTCAGAACCCGGGTCCCAGCCGGCGCTGATGATGCTCACGGCGTTGCCGGCCTTGGCGGCGGCATCTAAGGAGCGGCGCAGCTCCACAATCTTCGTGTGGATGTCGAAGGAATCAACGGTGTTGATGCCCAGTGCCAAGATGTCCTTGGCGTAGGCCTCTACGCTGCGTGTCGGCGTAGCCAGGATGGCGACATCCACAGCCTCCAGCTCGCGGATGTCCTTCACCACCTTGTAGCCTTCCAGCTCCTTGGGGCAGTCCTCGGCACCGCGACGGCGTACGATGCCTGCAATCTCCATGTCTGGAGCCTCCATGAGAGCCTCCAGAGTGTACTTACCAATGTTGCCGTAACCAACGACGGCTGCACGAATCTTTTTCATTGTGCTTGAATTGAATGTTTATGTTTGTGGATTTTCCTCGTCGTAGTGTTGGAAGAGGAAGTCGTTATAGGGGTATTTCTGTACGTGTAGCTCGCGCACACGCTGGTAGAGCGTGGTCTTCAACGCGTCGATGTTCACACGCTGGGCTGCACTGATGAAGAGGCAGTCGCCGCCAAGTTTGGCCATCCACGTGCGCTGCAGTTCTTCTAAAGAGAGGTTCTCGCGCGTCGCGGGCGTGAGGTCGTCAGCGTCCTTGGGCGTGAAGGTGTAGGCGTCGATCTTGTTGAAGAGAATCATGGAGGGCTTGTCGGCACAGCCGAGATCGCTGAGCGTCTTCTCCACGACCTTAATCTGTTCCTCGAAGTCGGGATGTGAGATGTCCACCACGTGTACGAGCAGGTCGGCTTCGCGCACCTCGTCCAGCGTGCTCTTGAAGGATTCGATGAGGTCTGTCGGCAGCTTGCGGATGAAGCCTACCGTGTCGGACAGCAGGAACGGGAGGTTGTCGATGATGACCTTGCGCACTGTGGTGTCGAGGGTGGCGAAGAGCTTGTTCTCGGCAAACACCTCGCTCTTGGACAGCAGGTTCATGAGTGTGCTCTTGCCGACATTGGTGTAGCCCACCAATGCCACACGGATCATGCGTCCTCGGTTGCTGCGCTGGGTGCTTTTCTGGCGGTCGATGTCGGCCAGACGCTGTTTGAGCAGGCTCATGCGGTTCAGGATGATACGCCGGTCCATCTCCAGCTGTGTCTCACCGGGACCGCGCAGGCCCACGCTGCCTTTTCCGCCGCCGCTGCCGGAGCCGCCGCCCTGGCGTTCCAGGTGCGTCCACAGACGTTGCAGACGAGGCAGCATATAGCGGTATTGTGCCAGCTCCACCTGTGTCTTGGCGTTGGCGGTCTGTGCGCGCATGGCAAAGATGTCAAGGATGAGGCTGGTGCGGTCCAGTATCTTGACCTTCAGCGCCTGCTCGATATTGCGGAGCTGCTTGGCGCTGAGTTCGTCATCGAAGATGACCATTCCCACCTCGCGCTCGGCATCCTCTTCTGCAACGATATAGGCGCGGATTTCATCGAGCTTGCCCGAGCCTACATAGGTGACACTGGACGGACCGTTCACGCGTTGAGTGAAGCGCTTGACGGTCACGGCACCTGCCGTCGTCGCCAAGAACTCCAACTCATCGAGATATTCTGTCGTCTTCCGCTCATCCTGCTGTGGGGTTATCAGCCCCACCAGCACCGCAGTCTCTGCCTGCGCCTCTGTGATGACAAACTCTTTCATTTATAAGTGAAGAGTGAAAGAATGAAAAATGAAAAATAGGAGTTACCTTCTCTTGCACCATGGAAATATTTATTTTTCACTTTTCACTTTTTCATTTTTCATTTAACTTGAATGACAAGGTACTTGCTGGTGCTCCAGAACCTCGTGGGATCCGTGATTTTCAGGACATACTGTCCTTTGGCATCCTTTGCCAGCGTGTAGGAACCGCCCGGGTGGTTGGTGAGGATCTCGGCGCTCTTGCTGTAGAGCTTGATCTCCTTGTCGATGCGGATGTCAATCTTCGTGAAGTAATCTTTGTTGAAGTCGCTGGTCTTCAGCACGTCGCCCTTCTGCAGGATGCGCTGTTCCTTGAGTTCGGCTTTGGTGCCGAACACGAACCATGCTGAGTGCAGGTCTTTGTCCTGTGCCTGGATGGTCTCCTGCTTCTGCTGGTTGTCAGCCTGTAGCTCGTTGACATTCTCGTTGAGGGCATTGATCTGTTCGCCCTGCTCGGCAATCGTCACGTCGCGCTCTGCCAGCTGTGCTGTGAGTTCCTGCACGCGCTGGTTTTGTTCTTCGAGCTGTTTTGTCAGGTTCTCGATTGTCTTGGTGAGCTTCTCCACGTTGACGGTGGTGGTCTTCAGCTTCTCGCGCAGCTGCTGAATCTTGTCGCGATTCTGCTGCATGGTTTCACGGATGAAGGAGAGGTTCTCACGAATCACCTCGCGCGACGAGGCCGCTTCGGGATTACCGTTGGCCACGGTGATGCGGCCTTCAGCCTCGTTGATGAGGCGGAATCCTTCTTGTACTTCGTTGATAGAACCCATGATTTCGTTGAGCTCTGTTTCTTTCTCGTCGATTACTTGCATCAGGGAGTCACGCTCCTGTTGTGCGCGCTCCTCAGCCTTCTTGGCATCATTGCAAGCCACAAGTGCCATCAGGCACAGGGGCAAAAGAACTAATTTTTTCATATTCTCTTTTTTATATGGGGACCTAGTCCCTATGAACAAATTATATAATCAATCTTTCACTTTTCACTTTTCATTTTTCATTTTTCACTCTTCATCTCCCCACCGCCCACAATGATCACGAACTCCCCTCGGGGTTCATGCGCTGTGAAATGGGCGAGGGCTTCGGTGAGTGTGCCGCGCACGACTTCTTCGTGTACCTTGGAGATCTCGCGGCAGACAGCCACAGGCCGCTCGGCGCCAAAGACTTCGATGAACTGCTGCAGGGCTTTCACCACGCGGTGCGGTGACTCATAGAACACCATCGTCCGCGTCTCACTGGCCAACTGCTGCAGACGTGTCTGCCGTCCTTTCTTCTGGGGCAGGAAGCCCTCGAAGCAGAACTTGTCGCAGGGCAGACCCGACGCCACCAATGCCGGCACAAAAGCCGTGGCTCCAGGCAGGCAGCTGACCTCCACTCCTGCGCGGATGGCTTCGCGTGCCACCAAGAACCCCGGATCGCTGATGCCTGGTGTCCCGGCATCGCTCACCACGGCCACCGTTTCGCCGGCCAGCAGGCGCTGCACGATGCCTGCCACCGTCTGGTGCTCGTTGAACTTATGGTAAGAGAGCATGGGACGGTGGATCTCGAAATGCTTCAGCAGAAGACCGCTTGTGCGCGTGTCCTCTGCAAGAATCAAGTCGGCCTCTTTGAGCACACGGAGAGCACGCATAGTGATGTCCTCCAAATTGCCCACGGGCGTAGGTACGAGGTATAACACGCGGCAAAGGTAGATATATTTTGCGATTTACGATTTACGATTTATGTTTTATTTGCATTTCTTGCAGTTTTTCTCCTTTTTTCTTTGGCTATCATTTAAGAATGTACTACTTTTGAAGCCAAAATGAGACCTATTCAACTAAAATGGGCAACGAAAAAGACTATCATGGCGAGATGATGCGGCGTGGACGCGTAGAAGTCATCTGTGGTTCCATGTTCTCGGGAAAGACCGAGGAACTCATTCGACGAATGAAGCGCGCCAAGTTCGCTAAGCAGAAGGTGGAAATCTTCAAGCCTGCGATTGACGTGCGATATAGCGAAGAGGATGTCGTCAGCCACGAAGGCAAGGCCATCCCTTCGACACCCGTGGAGAGTGCTGCCAGCATCCTCCTGATGGGCTCCGACTGCGATGTTCTGGGCATTGACGAGGCGCAGTTCTTCGACGATCAGATTGTGCCTGTGTGCAACGAGCTGGCAGAGCGCGGCATCCGTGTCATCATTGCCGGCCTTGACCTTGATTTCAAGGGGAATCCTTTTGGCCCTATGCCGCAGCTCTGTGCTATCGCTGATGATGTCACGAAGGTCCATGCCATCTGCGTTCGCTGCGGCGCCCTGGCCTATGTCAGCCATCGCATCGTGGCAGGCGACCGTCAGGTCATGCTCGGCGAGACTCATGAATACGAGCCCCTGTGCCGCCAGTGCTACGCAGAGGCTATCAAACCGTAAATTGTAAATCGTCCAATTATAAATTCTTCAAGCCCGAGGCGTCGCAAAGCGCTGAGCAGTCCAATTGTAAATTGTCCAATTGTGAAATTACCTGGTTGTAAATGTTCAAATCTCCCATCACCTTCGACAGCTTTATCCGCAGTGCAATCGTAGTTGCAATCCTTGTGGTCATAGGCTTCCTCGTCAATCGTCTGAGCAGCGTGTTGCTGCCTTTCTTCATCGCCTGGCTTCTGGCCTATCTGATGTATCCGCTGGTGCGTTTCCTGCAGTACAAGTGTAAGTTGCGCAACCGCACACTCAGCATCATCGTGGCAGCCATTCTTGTGCTGGCCGCGCTGACGGGCTTCTTTATGCTGGTCATCCCCCCGACCATCCATGAGTTCTCCAAGCTCAGCAGCCTTATCCAGCAGTTCTCTGACAAGTATCTCAACGGCTCGCAGTTCGCGCCCTACATCAAGGAGTTTATGGAGCAGAATCTCCCTCAGTACCAAGGAAAAATCATTGACTTCATGCAGAGCCAGAGCTTCCTCGACAGCGTGCAGACCTTGCTCACGCAACTGTGGAATTTCATCTATTCGACAGTCGATTTCGCCGTGGGGCTGGTGGGTTCTCTCATCGTCCTCCTTTATATGTTCTTCATCCTTCAGGATTATGAATCCATCTCCGAAGGCTGGGTGCAGATGGTGCCGCAGTCCAGCAGAGCTTTCGCCAAGCAGCTGGCTGACGATGTGGAACGCGGCATGAACAGCTATTTCCGTGGTCAGGGCACGGTAGCCTTTATCGTGGGTGTCCTCTTCTCCATCGGCTTCCTCATCGTGGGGATGCCTATGGCTATCGGTCTGGGCATGTTCATGGGCTTCCTGAATCTGGTGCCTTATCTGCAGACCCTCGGCTTCCTGCCCATGGCGCTGCTGGCATTGCTGAAGGCAGCCGACACGGGTGAGAACTTCTGGTGGATATTCCTGTTGGGCGCTATCGTGGTTGGCGTTGTACAGCTCATTCAGGACACCTTCCTGGTGCCTAAGATTATGGGCTCAGCCATGGGCTTGAACCCTGCCGTCATCCTGCTGTCCCTCTCTGTTTGGGGCTCCCTGCTCGGGTTCATCGGCCTCATCATCGCCCTCCCCCTCACCACACTCCTGATCTCGTATTACAAACGTTTTGTCCTTGAAGAAAAAGAAACGATATGAAGAAATCACTCCTCTCCCTTCTCCTCTGTCTCGCTGCCATCTCGGCTTTCGCACAGGCTTCTTTCCACCAACGTCCCAAGCTGGTCGTGGGCATTGTTGTCGATCAGATGCGATGGGAGTATCTCGACCGCTACTACGACCAGTTCTGCGAAACCGGTTTCCGCAGGATGATAGACAACGGCTATTCGTGCAACAACTGTCTGATTAACTACGTCCCCACAATCACCGCCATCGGCCATGCCTCGGTCTATACCGGTGCTACGCCGGCTTTCCATGGAATCTGCGGCAACAACTTCCTCATCGATGGCCGCAAAGTCTATTGTTGTGAGGACTCCACCGTGCAGACCGTAGGCAGCAAGAGCAAGAAGGGTAAAATGTCACCCCACTACATGCTGGGCACCACCATTGGCGACCAGCTGCGCCTGCACACCGACTTCCGTTCGCGTGTCATCGGAATCAGCTACAAGGACCGTGCAGCCATCCTGCCTGCTGGCCATGCAGCCAATGCAGCCTACTGGCTGGACACAGACAACAACTGCTTCGTCAGCAGCACCTACTACATGGAAGAACTGCCCTTCTGGGCATTCGAGCACAACAACCTGATGGCCGAGAACGAAGCCGTCCGCAAGGCTGGCAAGGACATCGGACTCACCACCCTCTGCGGCACCGTTATCACTGATATGGCCATTGCTGCTATCCAGGGTGAACTCTTGGGACAGGGCGCAGAAACGGATATGTTGTGCGTCAGCTATTCACAGACCGATGTGATTGGACACCGCTGGGGCACACGCGGCGAGCACACCGATGAGGCCTACCTCGCTTTGGACAGCGAACTCAGCCGCCTTTTCGAAGCGCTGGACGAGAATGTGGGTCGTGGCAACTACCTGGCCTTCCTCACCGCCGATCATGGCGCAGCGCACAACAAGCAGTTCCTGCGCGACCACCATCTGCCTACAGGCGAGTGGAACGAGCCGGGGATGCGCGACCAGGCGGAGGCTTTCGTGCGCGGTCGCTTCGGCAATGCCAAGCCCGTCATTCAGGCTGAACACAGCTATCGCTTCTACCTCGATCGTGATGCTATTGCGGCACAGAGCCTCGACTATCATCAGGTGAAGGCCTCTCTCATGGAGTTCTTCCGCACGGCACCCCATGTCAGCTTCGTCGTCGATTTCGAGAACGCAGCCACTCAGCCCCTGCCCGCCCTCCTGCGCGACCGTGCGCTCATGGGTTATCATCCTCGTCGCTCAGGTGACATCCTTGTTATCTGTGATCCGGATTGCTACTCCCAGTCCTCGTGGCTCGCGAAAGAGGGCACCACACACGGCCAGTGGAACCCCTACGACGCCCACATCCCGCTCCTCTTCTACGGATGGAAGATTCCGCAGGGCGCCACCTCGCGTGAGGTTCACATCACCGACATAGCTCCCACCGTATGTCAGCTGCTGCACATCCAGCAACCTACAGCCTGTGTGGGCGAAGCCATCACGGAAATCACAAAGTAAGAGAATCGCCGCTTTTTGCCACGTGAAATTGGCAAAAGTGCAAATGAAAGATAAAAGTTAAGGGGGCGCAAAGAAATTTTGCGCCTTTCTTTTCGTTACGTCAAAAGAAAGAACTACTTTTGCAACGCCGTAGGGTAGGACTATGTCCTAACGGCATTTGTTTATCGTTCATTTTCATTATTAATTCTTAAAACTTATACGCCCATGGCAAAGTTTGACAGCTCCGTTCTGGAGCAGTATGGCATCAAAGGTTCTACCGTGATTGCCTACAACCCCTCTTACGAGACTCTCTTCGAGGAGGAGACAAAAGCTGGTTTGGAAGGTTTCGAGGTTGGTCAGCAGACCGAGCTCGGTGCCGTGAATGTGATGACCGGTATCTTCACCGGCCGTTCGCCCAAGGACAAGTACATCGTTGATGACGCTCAGAGCCACGACAAGGTGTGGTGGACATCTGAGGCCTACAAGAACGACAACCACCCCATGAGCGAAGAGGTCTGGGCACAGGTCAAGGACATCGCCACGAAGGAGCTCTCCGGCAAGAAGCTCTATGTTGTGGATGCCTTCTGTGGTGCCAACGAGGCTACTCACCTCGCCGTCCGCTTCATCCTCGAGGTGGCTTGGCAGGCTCACTTCATCAAGAACATGTTCATCCAGCCCACCGAGGCTGAGCTGGCTAACTTCAAGCCCAACTTCGTCATCTACAACGCTTCCAAGGCTAAGGTTGAGAACTACAAGGAGCTCGGCCTCAACAGCGAGACTTGCGTGGCCTTCAACACCACCAGCCGCGAGCAGGTCATCATCAACACATGGTACGGCGGCGAGATGAAGAAGGGTATGTTCTCCATGCAGAACTACTACCTGCCCCTCCAGGGTATCGCCAGCATGCACTGCTCTGCTAACACCGACATGGAAGGCAAGAACACCGCTATCTTCTTCGGTCTCTCCGGCACAGGTAAGACCACCCTCTCCACCGACCCGAAGCGCTTGCTCATCGGCGACGACGAGCACGGATGGGACGACGAGGGCGTCTTCAACCTCGAAGGCGGCTGCTACGCTAAGGTCATCAACCTCAGCAAGGAGAACGAGCCCGACATCTACGGCGCCATCAAGCGCAACGCTCTCCTCGAGAACGTCACCGTGGATAAGGACGGCAAGATCGACTTCGCCGACAAGAGCGTGACTGAGAACACCCGCGTCAGCTATCCCATCGAGCACATCGAGAAGATTGTGAAGAAGGTCAACGGCAAGAGCGCCGGTCCCGATGCCAAGAACGTCATCTTCCTCAGCGCCGACGCTTTCGGCGTGCTGCCCCCCGTGAGCATCCTCACCCCCGAGCAGACGAAGTACTACTTCCTCAGCGGCTTCACCGCTAAGCTCGCCGGCACAGAGCGCGGCATCACAGAGCCCACGCCCACCTTCAGCGCTTGCTTCGGCCAGGCATTCCTGGAGCTGCATCCCACGAAGTACGCCGAGGAGCTCGTGAAGAAGATGGAGAAGAGCGGCGCCAAGGCTTATCTGGTCAACACTGGCTGGAACGGCACTGGCAAGCGCATCAGCATCCCCGACACCCGCGGTATCATCGACGCTATCCTCGATGGCAGCATCCTGAAGGCTCCCACCAAGAAGATTCCTTACTTCGACTTCGAGGTGCCCACAGCTCTGCCCAACGTGAACCCCGCCATCCTCGATCCTCGCGACACGTATGCCAGCGCCAGCGAGTGGGAAGAGAAGGCTAAGGACCTTGCCGCACGCTTCATCAAGAACTTCGGCAAGTACACCACCAACGATGCCGGTAAGGCTCTCGTGGCTGCCGGTCCGAAGCTCTAATCAGCATTCGCATTACCGCGTTATAACGCTTAATGAGGGCTGTGTCATTCGCTTGACACAGCCCTTTCTTTTCCTCCTTCACCGCACCCTCCTCCTTCGCCCCTTCATTCTCTTTTGCCGCTCCTTCCTTCTTGCCACTCCCTCCTCCTTTGCTTCTCTTTCCTTCTTGCCACCCCCTCCTCCTTCGCCCCTTCATTCTCTTTTGCTGCTCCATTCTTCTTTGTCACCTCATCCTCCTCTTTTTCCGCATTACTCCTGCTTCTCCTTTGCCTCGTCATAGGCCCTTTCGCGTGTGACCTATATTGAAATAGATTTTCTCATGTATGAGAAACGTTTTTCTCACAGGTGAGAAAATGTTTTCTCACAGGTGAGAAAAACGGATGCACCATAGGGATAAAGCAAATCCCGCGTGTGGAAATCGGCTTTACCACACGCGGGATTTGATGAATGATGATAATCTTTAGGATTTCTTCTTGTTGCGTTTCTTGTCGGCTTCGCTGTCGTTGTAGCCGTAGCCATAGCCATAACCGTAGCCATAACCATAGCCGTAGCCGTAACCATAGCGGCCATAACCGTAGCCGTAGCCGTAGTGCTTCTTCTCCAACTTGGTGTCGTTGATGATGATGCAGAGGCGGTTGAACTTGTTCTCCTTGTGGAGGCGTTCCAGCTCGGGCAGGTAGCGACGGTCGATCTTACCCTGACGGATGACATAGAGGGTCACATCGGCTATGCGGTTGACGATACCGGCATCGGCAACAACCTGAGCAGGCACATTGTCAACGACGATGTAGTCGTAGATCTTCTTCAGTTCTTCTATCAGGAGATCCAGACGGTCGCTCATCAGCAACTCTGAGGGGTTCGGAGGTGTGATGCCGGCCGGCAACATATCTACGTTGTACTCGGGGCACTCGGGGTAGCAGATGCGTGTGACATCGTCAATGGCGCCGCTGAGGAATGAGGTCAAGCCATCGCGGTGAGTAGAACCGGAGAGCTTACTGGTTGTACGCTTACGGATGTCGGTATCGACGAGGACAACCTTCTTACCTGCCATACCCAGTGTCACTGCGAAGTTACGTGAGATGAACGTCTTACCCTCACCAGGCATCGTGGAGGTGAACATCATGACGCGGGCATCCTTCTGGATGAAGTTCAGGCTGAAGCGGAGCATACGGAAGGCTTCGTTCAGGGTGTCGGTCTTTTGGTCGCCCACGAGAATCTCGGAGTCGCTGATGCCTTCCTTGCGGTGAGGAATCTCGCCCAGCACGGGAATCGTGGTGGCGGCCTCGACGTCCTTACGTCCGCGGATGCTCATGTTGAGCAGGTTGCGGATGTGGAAGTAGGCGAAGGGTAAGGCGATACCTATCAACAGCGCTACAAGCAGGATAATCCTGCTCTTCGGTGAAATGGGGGCATTGGAGCCGAAGGGCTGTTCCACGATGCGGATGTTGGCCTCGGTGACAGCCAGCTGAAGGGCGGTCTCCTCGCGCTTGTTGAGCAGGTAGGTGTAGAGGGTTTCCTTGATGGCCTGCTGGCGTGTGATGTCCAACGCCTGCTTCTCCTTGGAAGGCACGGAGGTGATGCGCTGGTTGATGCGGTTCTCTTCCTGCTGTGCTCGACGCAACTGTACATTCAGCGAGGTGAGATAAGCCTGAGTCGAGGAGATGATGGTCTGGCGCATCTGGTGCAGGTTCGTATTGATCTGGGTGAACTTGGGGCTGTTCTCGCCCGTGTTGGCAGCCAGACGGTTGCGCTCCAGCATCAGTGTGTTGTATGCCTGGATTTGTGACTGGATAGCGCCATCGGTGAGACCTACAAGTGTGGGGATGAGGTCGTTGCCCTTGGATTTGTCCTTCAATTCCGTCAGCAGGTACTGTACCACACCAATCTGCGACTCCAGCTGGATGCTGCGTTGCAGGGCCTGGTTACTCTGCTGCAGGTAGATGTTGGCATCACCCTGCACATCCACAATCTTATTGCTCTGCTTGAAGCTTGCCATCCGGCTCTCTACATCGTTCAGGTCTTTGCTGATGAGTTGGATGCGCTCGTTGATGAAGGCCGCAGTGCTCTCGGCGATGATGTTCTTATCGTCAATAATGCTCTGCTTGTACGCTTCGAGTACAGCGCTCAGGATGTCCTCGGCGCGGCGGATGTTCGTGTCCGTGCAGGTGAGGGCCACAAGTGTGCTCTGCTTGCTTAGGGTGCTGGTCTTGAGTGAACCACCATAGGCTCCTGCGGCAGCTGTAATCGTGTAACGGGTGAGCTGAATCTCCTTGCCGTCGAACTGCTTCAGGTAGAGCTCGTTGGGAATCAGCACCACGGTGCCGCAGTAGGGCACGGCCACGGAGTCGCCGAAGTTCACCGTCTTGTCGAAGTCGATTTCTGTCTTCACATCTGCGTGCTGAACCTCATATATACGCGCTTTATTGCCATTGATGGCTACGCGGAAGGTGAAGGGACGTGAGGTCTCAATGGAGTCGAACTCGGCTGTGAAGGGCTTCACGTCGTAGAGGTTGAGTGTCTTCAGGTTGTTGTGATAACCATAGTTGATATCCAGCTTCAGCTTGCGCACCACTTCCTTCATGAGCTGGTGGCTCTGCAGGATATACACCTCATTCTCCACGCTCGTTCCCATCATGACACCGTTGAGCTGCATCAATGCGTCGTTGCCAGTGGCACGACGACCGCGGCCATCGTCGTCCTTCACCAACATCACAGCCTGACGCTGGTAGATCTTGGGCTGCGTAGCCAAATAGAGTCGGCCTAAAGCCACACAAATGATGGCCGAGACCACAAACCATTTCCAGTTATAGACAAAGATGTCGAGGATATCGCGCAAGGACAGCATGCTCTCTGTCTCTTGCTGTTGTTCGGTCTGAATCGTTGTTGTATTATCCATAGTTATTTCCGTGATAGCGAGAGAACAAATGATGTTAAGCTTATTACTAAACTGAGCACTGTAGATCCTACGCCAAGGAATGTGTAGGCTGTACTTCCTTTCACGCGCACAGCTTTGTTTGGTGAAACGTAAATGACATCATTCTGCTGTAGATAGTATGCAGGTGAATTGAAGACACTGGCTTGGTTTCGCAAATCAACCTCAAACGTTTGACGTTTACCGTTTTCCTCACGCACGATGAGAACTGGCGCACGTTTGCCGGTGTTGTGAAGATCGCCGGCACGGCCAATTGCCTCTAACAATGTTAATCGCTCACCTGTGAAAGTCTGCACACCAGGATTTGCCACATCGCCCAGAACAGTGACCTTGAAGCTCATGATCTTGGTGCTCACGATAGCGTCCTTGATGCTGGCATCGTGAGTGGGCGTGCCGTTTCGGAGCATATCCTGAATCATGAGACTCACTTCGCGCGTAGTCTTACCCTGAACCTTCAACTGTCCGAAGACGGGGAATGAAATCTCGCCGTTCTGGTTTACGGTGAAATAGACGACACCAGATCTTGTGACTGCAGTTGATGATGTACCGCGCTCACCAGTACCGCTACCGATCAGGGTATTGTTATTGAACGGGGCAATCAACTCGGGATCCTGTGAAGTCACAGAGATGGCTAACTCGTCGTCGGGCTGAATCTTCAGTTCGAAAGCCTGCTGGATTTCCTGCGGCACGACGTACACGGTGTCTGCGCCCTGCAGGTAGATGATGTGCTTGTCTGAGATGCAGCCCGTGAACATCACGGTGGCCATGAGCATCGCAAGCACCAGGGTCATGGATTTCTTCATGATTCTATTTTGTCTTTTTAGGATTTTACACTCCATTTGGGCGGCAAAGTTACGCAAAAATATGCAATCCGGCATAAAAAAAGTGAAAAAATGTTGGCTGGTTGCCGCAAAATGGCTACCTTGCGGCCCGAAAACCAAAAAAACGAACATTTTGAGACGTCTTTTCATCTCTATATCATTCTTTTTGTGTGTCCTATCGCAGGGCTCCTCACAACCAGCTACACGACAACGAGGCAACGCCTCTTATTATGCTGATCGCTTCCATGGTCGCCTCATGAGCAATGGAAAACCTTATCATCGCGACAGCATGACTTGCGCCCATCTGCGCTACCCCTTGGGCACATGGCTGCATGTCCGTAATCTTTCCAATGGCCGCGAGGTGAATGTGCAGGTCACAGACCGTGGCCCATACTCCCGTAAGTTCGTCATCGACCTCTCGCGAGCAGCAGCCCGGGAACTGGATATCATCACTTATGGCTTCCGTCAGGTGGAGATTACTCCGTTCATTCCCGCGCGCGTTCCTTATTTAATAGAGCCCTCCCGTGAGCGCCCGGAGTTGAGCCTGGGCTTCAGTGATGACGAGGATTTCTTCAAGCCCTACAAGATTGAGGACTCGCTGCGCGTGGTGCTGCATAACGACACGACGCTGCTGCATCGGGTGAAGCGGATCAAGAAATTAGCTAAATAACAAGAAAGGCGAGCCTGCTGGCTCGCCTTTCTTTTCTATGATAGTTTCAGTTTATTTGACAGAAACCTTAGATACGTTTCTCACGTTCGGCCATTTGAAAGTAAACTTTCATGGCGCTTACTTCATCGAAACCTTTTTGCCGTTGATGATATAGATGCCACCACGCTGTACCTTCTCCACCTTGCGGCCGGAGAGGTCGTAGATGTCAGCCTTCTCACCTTCAGTAGCGATAGCCTTGATACCGACGGGCTTGCCGTTCTCATAGACCTCGATGAAGCGGATGGCAATCAGCTCGTTGATCGCTGCAATCTGCTCTTCACCCTTCATCAGGCTAATGCCTCTGAGGGTGATGCTCTGGATGAACGGATAGTCTGTACCGAAGATGGAGGATTCTCGCTTGTACCCATTGCAAAGCCCTTGTCGCTCCAGCGACTTGCAAAGATCGTGGCGATGTTCAGGGTGATATCCTCGGGATTGTAGCCATTAGCTTCCAGGTTCTCCGTGCTGACGGTGAGCTTGAGGGCTGTACCGGCTTCAACAGTGGTGAACTCTGCCTGTGTGCCACTTGCGATGTTGGGGGTCACAGTGAATGCCACAGGAGGAACAGGAGCCAGCTTCTCGATCTTGAAGCTCTGCCATACTGTCCAGTGGTCACCAGTGGTGTTGTCAGTGATGAGACCGATTTCGATCTCACCGGCCTCTGCCATGGTGAACTTAACCTCATTCACGCCATTGCCTGCGTTGAACCAAGCGGCA
>CACZCZ010000022.1 GCA_902779845.1 uncultured Bacteroidales bacterium
CCGCAGAAGGCGCATTTTCTTGTCTTTCTCATTTGACTCCTTTTTATGTGGTTTTACAATCAATTTCATGCAAACCGCCACGGAGTGAACTTTCGTCAACCATTGACAATCCTTGTCAACTCATTCCACGATGTCACGTTCTTCAAATGAGGTCACTTCCTTGTTCTTTTCCCTCTCGTTAATCTGTCAACCGTTGTACACTCTTGTAAACCTTTGTCAACCCTGTCCACGAGATGGCAAAATAAAAGCCCTCAAAATTCTCCGCGGTAGAAATGCGTTGCAAAGATAAGCGGATTTTTGAGAACCACCAAAAAGCAAGTCCGAAGTGTTAAATTCTAAAAGTGGTTGATATACAAAGATTTATCTCTATATGTTTTTCATTGTTTATAGTTGTTTAGAGGTCTCTAAATACATTCATGGAACGCAAAACTTCCTATTGAGGTTACACTATTGGGGATGGTAATGGAGGTGAGGCTAGTGCACTTTTCAAAAGCATCATCTCCAATCGTGGTCACGCTGTTGGGAATGGTTATGGTGGTTAGGCCGCTGCATTCATAGAACGCCCCACGACCTATTGAGGTTACACTATTAGGGATGTAGATAGATGTCAGGAAAGAGATGCTATCGAAGGCATAGTCTCCAATGGACGTAACGTCGTACGAAGTTTTACCAATATAAACCTTAGATGGAACTGTCAGGTCTGCAGGAATTGTCCCACTAATGCCACGAGTATAGAACTCTTCCTCACCACACAAAGTGGCATTGCTTCCCGAGGTTGTGAAACGCCATATGGTTCCATTGGCATCAGTCCACTCATAAGCCGATGCCGTGATGCTTACGAAGAACGCAAGCAACGTTAAGATAAGATGTTTTAGTTTCATAGTGATATGATATTAAAATAGTTTATTTGATGGTTAGATTTCGTTTCTTCCGGTTTACATCATTTAGATATGGATGGAATGCGCCTTTCAAATACTTCTCTGCCAAAGCAATATCATCACGATTATTGTTGGAATTGATTGTCGCATCAAAGGCGACGACCTTAAGACGTAGGTCTTGGATGATATTAAAAGCTTTTGCGATGTCTTGATTCTTTTGACTTTCTGTCAATTGGTTTCCATTTAGGAAATCCTTCTGATTATTTATACCAGATAATAACCAAGCAATGTTCTTCAACAATATGTTCATGTAATCATCAATTCGTGGAGCCAAGTGTGCGCCAATACGAGCTACCAAAGCTCTACTAGAAGACTTTCCTACATACCAAATAGGTTCATCTCTGATTATGGGCTGATGAGTTTTATTATCATATTCGATAATCTGATACTGACGACCCTGTTGAAACACATAAACTCCGTTGCACTGATTAGCAGGCAAAATCAAGTCTGAATATTTCAAATCACGAACTGCCACGCCAGTCATCTTTCTGATGGCATCAGCAAGATTCTTTCCATTATTCGCATTCCAGTTAGGAATGTACCTAATAAGCGTCACTAAGTTAGGATTCATATTGCAAATGATCTCGGATTATAAGTGAATGACGACCCATATACATGCTGAAGCGTGGAACTGTATGTTCCATCTTCAAACTGAAGGTCCTAGGAAAACCCGAATAGGAAAGATGATAAGAGCAGTTCCACGCTAACGCGTGAAGCTGTCATGTCAACCTTCTCCTATTCAGAGTCATTATTACAGGACTCCGGGGTTCTTTGCAAATAATGAAAATTTCCTAGGTTCTCAGTTTGCAAGAGAAGAGCATAACGCTTCTTTGAATTCCAATAAGTTGTGGGCAGACCGCTGTCCGCCAATCTCGTCAATCACACTCCTCGCATCATGCAAGGGTGTTGTATATCAGAGGTATCACGCCGCAAAAGTAGGGATTAATTCCTTTCGCGCAAAGAAATCACGACACTTTTTGCACTTCAAACCTCAAAAAAGTCCCAATAAGTGTAATATATGCACTTTACGAAACATACACACAAAAAACTTTTGCGGAAAACCCTACGAACCCTCCGCATGTCCTCCCCCGTAGGGACTACGCAGCCCGGAGGGGGACTGCGTAGTAGGTGCGGTTGTTGCGGCCTTCATCACGCTGGTAGCCGAGATGTTGGAGGGCGATGCCGAGACGGACGCTGTTGTTATTGGTGTCCTCAACAGCAGGATAGTCTTCAGCGATGATTTTCAGCATCTCCGAGGATGTCAGAGGACGCACGAATTCGCCATCGTCAGGGATGCGGAAGCAGTTCTGCACCATCGTCTCCAGGTCGAGGGTGCTCTGGTAGCGCAGATTGGCACACTGGATGGCGTGCGTCTCCTCGGGCGTGAACCAGTAGCGCTCACCACGCTCCAGTTCTGCCACCACCTGGGCGTAGAGCTGCTCGTAGTCGATCTCCACGCCGTTGTCAATCAACTGCCCATGGGGCACCTCGATGCAGATGTAACGACGCGAACCCGTGTGGTCGCGCAGGGGGTGGCGGTTGTTGGTCGTGGCCACGAAGCTTGCGAAGCGGAGGCGGTCGCTCTGCTCACGCCCGTAGATGGGACGCCCATTCACGCGCACCTTGGACAGCATCTGCTTCAGCTCCGCCTGCTGAGAGGGGCGGATTTGGTCCATTTCATCGAGGTTGACGATGAGGTTGTTTGTCAGCGCCATCTCCTTGTCGAACTTGTTGCCGAGGTTCACGTGGTCAAGGTAGTACTCACGCAGATGCTCAGGCAGCAGGCGCTGGCAGAAGGTGCTCTTGCCGCAACCCTGATCGCCGATGAGCGTGGGCACACTCTCGTTGCCGTGCAGGCTGTCCATCTGGCGCCAATGTGCTACCGTCGAGCGCAGCCACACGGAGAGCCAGTAGCGCTGCTCGGAGGTGAGGCCGGGGATGAGGCCGAAGAGGTAGCTGACGCGGTCCTTGCCGTCCCATGCCGGCAGGCTGTCGAGCCAATGGTCAATGGGATTCCACGCGGGGGTGGCTTCGCTGTAGATGATGTCCGAGAGCTGGCCCTTCAGGTTCTTCTCATCGGGCAGTACCTTGCGAGCCTGCACAGCGAGGCCGTTGAGCATCTTCTTGTCCAGGTGCCGCCATTCAGTGGCCTCTTTCGGCTGCAGACCGCTCTGCGCCTCGCGCGTGCGTACCTCTGTTTTATCAGAGAGCACGTTGTAGCGGAATTCATAACGCTCGCTGAGGAAGATCTCAACAGGCAACTCAGGTTGTTGTTCGCGAATGTCGCGGCTGTTCATGGTGAACAGACTCTCTTGTGTAATTTTCTCCATAGTTTAAATTGGGTTTTGGATGAAGTTAATAATTGGGTTTTGGATGAAGTTGATGATGGGATTTGGTTGGGGTTAATAATTGGGTTTTGGATCTCGATGAATGGCTATTCGGCTGCAAAGATACAAAAAAAAATTGCGGTTTGCAAATTTTGCTTCGCGACTAAAACGCCATGAATCAACGACTTACAACATCAGAACTTCGCGCATCCCCTCCATGGTCAAAACCTGTCAGCCCAAGGGTGAATACCCTGCAACATCAAGCTCCATACGTGTTAACGTCAAGATGTATATCTTGTCACGCATTGCGCTTTGTACACATCGCAACGCGCTTTGCGCATATCGCAATAGGGTGTTTTCACGTCGCAACGCGTTTTTAACTATACTTAACGTTCTTGATTTGTTTGGTTCGCGAAGATGACGTAAATTTGTCGCGTCAATCACACATTTACCCTATGCTGGAATACTACAAACAAGAAATGCGCGACTTGCGCGACCCTGAGTCGGGACGGATGCGCGAGGTGTACAAGGTGAAAACCCGCAACGTAACCGGTGACAGCTTCATGAACTATGTGACAGCCCATTCCTCGCTCACCCCGGGCGAGACACAGCAAGCGTGCATCACCATTGCCGACTTCCTGAGAGAGCTGCTGGCGCACACGGGCAGCGTCACGCTGCCTGGCATCGGCACCTTCACCGTCGGCATCCGACCTAAGGAAGGAAAAGAGAAAGGGCTGATAGACAAGAAGGTGACGATGAGCGCAACGGGACAAAAGCTCAGCGGCGCAGAACAAGAGGACCTGCCAACAGAGGCAACGCCCGAAAAAGATCACGACATCAACGCCCGCAGCCTCGAAGTAGGTCGCATCAATTTCCGCTGCAGCAAGGAACTCTTCAAGGATGTCAGCCGTCGCCTGTCTGGCGAAGGCAGCTTCCGGCAGTCGCGCTATTCGGGCTTTGTGCCGCTCTATTCACCGCTGATTCCCAATCGCCTGAATCGCTTTGCTGCAGCCCGCCAGTATCTGAGGACTCACCGCTTCATGCGCATCGATGACTATGCCGAGCTCACAGGCCTTTCCTACACCACCGCCCAGCGCGAGCTGAAACTGGCTTCCACCCTCACCCACTCCGGCATCGCCGCCACAGGCCGCGGCAGCCACCGCATCTACGTCCTTTCGGCAGCCGCAGCTGCGGAGGGTTCGTAGGGTTTTCCGCAAAAGTTTTTTTGCGTGGCAAGGTTTAAAGGACTCCATCGAGGGTGTGTCAAAATACAGCCTCATTTGTTTTTGATTGAAGAAATTTGGGAAAAATTTGGCGGGAACAAGAAAAGGGCTTACCTTTGCGGCAGGAAAATGAAAAAGACAATCATGGCAAGGCCGATTAAAGAGACGCCATCAACCCGTTTGTCATAGCACAACTAAATCCTATGAAAAGCAGATGCTTCAATCGTTCGTTGGGCTTAATGATGCTCACGGTTTTTTCCCTCTTCACGCTTCCTGTCGAAGCACAAATCACGGAGCGTCAGCGTCCTGCCGAGTGGGTGAACCTCATCCCCGGTGCCCGTTTCATGGATCGATTCCGTCCTATGCAGGGCAATGACCTGCGCAGCGATGTCTGGGGCGCTTACTACGTGAAGCCCCGCCTGGTGGATAACGGCATTGAGGATGCCTTTTGGAGCTACTGGGGCGGTAACATCGTCAAAGGTGACGACGGGCGCTGGCACCTGTTCGTAGCCGCCTGGTTAGAGGCTTCGGAGAAGGGACACATGGAGTGGGGCAACTCATGGGTGGTCCACGCCACGGCCCCCACGTCGCACGGCCCTTTCCGTCCGCAGCAAATCGTAGGCCGAGGCCACAACCCCGAGATCTATCGCACCGACGACGGCACGTGGGTCCTCTATGTCATCGATGCGCGTTACACCTCGCGCAGCTTGGATGGTCCGTGGGAAAAGGGTAAGTTCGAGTTCGACCCTCAGGGAAAGCCCATCATCGAAGGGCTGTCGAACCTCTCGTTTGCGCGACGTCCCGAAGGCGGATGGCTGATGGTGTGCCGCGGCGGAGGCATCTGGACGAGCGACGATGGTCTGTCCACGTGGCGTCAGATCTCCGACGGTTCGGTGTACCCGAAAGTTGACGGACGCTTCGAGGACCCCGTGCTGTGGCGCGACTCGGTGCAGTACAACCTGATTGTGAACGACTGGCTCGGGCGCATCGCCTATTATTTGCGTTCTGCCGATGGTCGCCATTGGCAAGCGGACGATGGCGAGGCTTATATGCCGGGCATCGCACGTCATGCCGACGGCAGTCGTGAGGAATGGTTCAAGTACGAACGTATGCGCATCCTTCAGGACGAACACGGGCGTGCCATTCAGGCTAACTTCGCCGTCATCGACACGATTAAGTGGGACGACAAACCGCTCGACCGTCATAGCTCAAAGAACATCTGCATCCCCCTCGACCCCGGGTTGTTGCTCGCGATTCCCGCCACGACGAAGGCCAATGCCGGCAAGCTCACGCTGCGCATCCGTGCGGAAGAAGGCTTCGAGCCCCAACGTGACCTCGACCTGAGCAGCTTGCGATGCGGTTCACCTCACGAAGTGGACTACGGCCGAGGCGCAGTTCCCACATCCTCACGCGTGGAAGGCCGGGATCTCGTGCTTACCTTCCGTATGCGCGACCTGAAATTCACACCCGACGATTTTGCCGCCAAGGTCATCGTGACCCGTCGCGACGGCTCCGTCACGTTCGGATTTGCTCGTCTGCCGTGGTTCTAAACCGATGGCTTGGCCATTCAAGATACAATGGTATCGTGGATCAGCGCTGGAACTTCTGGCCGTTGATGATGTAGATGCCGTGGGGCAGTTGCTGGAGGGCGCGGCCGCTGGCTGCGCCACTGAGGACTCGGCGGCCGGTAAGGTCATAGACATCGCCTGAGAGCGGGGACGTGGGACGGGGCGAGGAGCCGGCGAGCTGATGGATGCCGGTATCTTCGCCGGTGTTGCGCAGCGGGCAGAACATCCAGTGACGATGCGTGGGCGTGTCGGTGTCGGCGGTGTACTGCCACGTACAGACGGTGGCACCGGCGCTGCTGCTAGCGTTGCTCACGTCGAAGGCATAGCTGCTGTAGCGTGAGGGCGAAATCTTGTAGTAGGGGAGGTCGATGGCATTGATGGAGAACTGTTGCTCGCCGGATGTGGAGGTCTGCGCAGCCAGCTTCGAGGAACTCGACGCACGGAACGATGTCAGCCGCTGCCCGCAAGCGTTTTCAAGGATGAAGGCATTGCCTTTTGCGATGGCCTTCCAGCGCTGGTTGTCGCCGTAGGTGTTCCCCTCGATGGTCACCTTCCCGTCTGCAGAGGCAGTAAGCGCACAGGTCAGATTATGCCGAGGCACAATGATATACTCCTCGCCATCCACAATCTGGGGGGCTGTCGTCACGCCACCGACCGGCACCACGAGCGTGGTGATGCTCTGAGCAGGCAGTTTCACGAACAGCGTTGAGTCATTGATCTTGAAATCCCTCACGCTCTTCAGGTTCTCCTCCGCGGAAGTGCGGTAGGCCTTGACAGCGCTGGCAGCAGGGAGGCTTATGAAGCCGGAAAGGTCGATGTCATGGTAGGTCAGACCGCCCTCGTTGAGCAGCACGAGCACAAGCGTGTCCCGTGCCTCGTTCACGGCAGCCAGCGACTGGTCGTTGAGGGAGGCCACGATGTCGTAGCCGTACTTGATGAAACGTGAGCATTGCTGGCGCACGTAGAAGTTCTTCACCTTCGCGTAGGTCTGATCCTTGAAGCTGCCGCGAATGGTGCACCACTGGTCGTTGGCCTCTTCCATATACTGCCAGTCGATCCACGTCTCAGGCTGCAGGTAGCGCATGTCGTCGAACAGCTTCTGGGCCAGGCTCAGGTTGCCGCCGATGCCGTTGCCGCCGGCTCCCACCTCGCTCATCCACAGCGGCATATCGTCCTGATGAGCCAGGAAAGCCATGTGTACACGGTCGGCATTGCTGCCGGAGTAGGTGTGCGTGTTCCATTGTCCAATCTTCGAAAGCACGCCGCCCTGCTTGAAGGCTTTGTAGCCATTGACGGCCAGGCCCACGTTGGTCTCGTCGGAAGCTGAGATGACGGTAGAAAGGCCCGAGGCATCGAGGATGGGCTTGAGCACCTTGATGAAGTTCACCTGCGAGGCATAGTCGAAGTGGCAACCCTCCTGCGGACCGTTGGCAAACCAGAAGTTGGTCACCGACTCGTTGAAGGGCTCCAGCGTCGTGAACTCGATGCCGTATTCGTCCTTGTAATGTTTGCAGACATCTACCAGGTAATGAGCGAACTCCTCGTAGTACTCGGGCTTGAGGTTGTCCTTGCCGCCATCGACGTTGCCGCTCACGCAGCCGCTGTAGGTCATGTAGTAGGGGCATGAATTGCTGAAGGCCTCGAAGACGGCGTCGGGACGTTTCTCGCGGATCTTAAGCATGATCTTGCGCTGTGCCTCGTCGCGATCCCAATGGTATTCGTCGCCCGTGAAGTCCTTGAAGCCCTCCATCTCGGCACGCAGCCCCTTGCCGCTGCCCATGTGGTGAGGCGTGCAGTTCCTGTTCTCAGGGTCGTCGCCGCCACCTATATTATAACGGAAATATTGGTAGTTCAAGCCCGTAGGACTTGTCAGCCATGTCACGATCTCATCGATCTTCCTGTCGGTCCACTTGCCGCACTGACCAGCCCACCAGCAGAGCGAGACACCCCAACCGTAGAAGTGCTGCCTGACGACAGAGGGGAACACGGCGTAGGAGAGGGTGTCTGTAGGCACCTTGCCGTCGGGTTTGTCGCTGAAGAACCAGTAGTGCTTGACATCCGAGCCGTTCTTGTCGGAGAAGACCTTGGCGCCGGCATCGTTGGCGTCCGTGCCCAGATACCTGTCGTTGCCCTTGCAGCGGATGCGGACGTACGCCCCCGACACCGGTTCGATCATGAAGCGGGCATCATCGCCGGAGGCGCTGGTGACGAAGGACGTATTCCACGAATTCAGTTTCGAGAGATAGCGCCCCGTCGGCTCCTTGATATAATAGTTGCCGCTGCCATCCGGCTCGATGGTCATCTTCTGGGGATTGGAGACCGTAGCTGCCTCCAACTGCCCGCCATAGTCGCTGGCCATCTTCAGATGGTGGCCGCTGCTGTGCATCAAGTACACCGTAGTGGGCGTCGTGAACTCCGTCTGCGCCTGGGCTGTCATCCCGAGCATCCAGGCGATTACAAAAGCAATTCTCTTTATCATAGCATCAATACATTTTCGCTGGCAAAGGTACAGTTATTTGTTGAATGGTACACAAAAAAGGAAAGATTTTTTCACTTACCACATCTTTTTCACCTCTTTATGCAACCTGAGAAGGCACGTATTAGTGCAATTTGGGGACGAGGGCATAAAAACAGGGATTCTTTTTTGGCGGAATACAGAAGAAGGCGTATATTTGCAGCGTTAAAGGTTTTCCTGCGGAGGGTTCGTAGGGTTTTCCGCAAAAGTTTTTTAAGAACATAGAAGATATGAGAAACTGGAGATCGTGGAAAGGAGTGGGCGCAGCAGTGGCCTTCGGCATGATGGCGCTCATCGCTTCTTGCTCGGGGAAGAGCAAGGGAGAAGGCGGAACGGAGGTACTCATCGAGACGTCGGAGGGCGACATCGTCGTGCGCCTCTACGACGACACGCCCCAGCACCGCGACAATTTCATCCGCAACGTAGAGGCTCATGCCTACGACAACCGCCCCTTCAACCGCATCGTTCCTGACATGGTCATCCAGGCGGGTGCAGACGAGACGATGGCTGCGGAGCAGTCGCTGCCAGCAGAGATTCACTACCCACGCTATTTCCACCGGCAGGGCGTCCTCGCCGCTGCCCGCGAACCTGACAGCATCAATCCCGACCGACGTTCCAGCGCACTGCAATGGTACATCGTAACAGGAAAGAAATACAGTTCGGCAGAACTCTCGGAGCTGCAGGCACTGCTATATGAGGGGAAGGTGGCAGCACGCTTCGAGCAGTTGCAGCATGACCACGCCGAAGAGCTCGCCACGCTGAAGACGACAGACCACGCCGCCCATCAGGAACTGCTGAACCGTCTCCAGGTAGAGGCGGAAGAGACATTGGCCAAGAACCCGCCACGCCCCTTCAACGATGTACAGCGCCAGAGCTATGCCCGCGTGGGTGGGGCACCGCATCTCGACGGTGAATACACGATTTTCGGCGAAGTCATCGACGGGATGCCCATAGCGCTACGCATCGGCCGCACACCCGTGGATGCCAAGGAACACCCTCGCCGCAATGTCTTCATCAAGCGTGTCACCATCCGGAAGTAACGCCACACGGCATCATTTCTCTTTGCATAGTGCTCTCTTTTCTCTCAAAACCTCATTTTTCACTCTTTCAATTTTCATTTTTCACTCTTTCTTTTTTCATTTTTCATTTAAATCCGTATCTTTGCCCACGAAATCCACAAAAACAAACACTCATGAAGAAGTATTTGGTTGCATTAAGTCTGTTTGCGATGTGTCTTGGTGCTTGGGCACAAGCGGACTCCTGCAAGAAAGAAAAACCGAACGAATTCAAGTTCAACCTCAACTACCTGACACACGGCGAAATTCGCGGCGGCGGTCTTCCCAAACCGCCCAGCGAGGACATCATCGTGGAGGATCGTGCGAACTTCCTCATGGGACGTATGCGACTGAACCTGAGCTATAAGCGCAACTGGTTGGAGGCGAAGGCTGTCATCCAGAACAACGCCGTGTGGGGCTCGAATTCCAACATGACGATCAATATGTACGAGGCTTGGGTGAAGGCGACGGCGAAATTCGGTCTCTTCGGACAGGTGGGACGCATCGCGCTGTCCTACGACGACGAGCGCATCATCGGTCCTAACGACTTCGCCATGGCATCCGCCTCGCACGACGTACTGCGCTTCGGCTATGAGGGCCACGGCCATAAGGTGCACGCCATCCTGGCCTTCAACCAGAACGCCAGCACTATAGATTATGGCACCTACTACCAGAACGGCGCCCAGGACTACAAAAGCATGCAGACATTGTGGTACCACTATGACATCCCCAAAGTCCCACTCGGCGTATCGCTCCTGTTCATGAATGTCGGTACGCAGACGGGCGAGCCCGGCAACAATATATACCCACCTCACACGGTCTATCAGCAGATGTATGGCGGATACGTGAAATACTGCCCCAAGTACGTGACGGCGGAGGCCGCCTACTACCGGCAGGGCGGCAAGACGTCGATGGGCCTCGGCGGCATCGACATCAAAGCGTGGATGGCCAGCGCCAAAGTTTCTATTGACCCCTCGGACCGTTACGGTTTTGACCTGGGATACGACCACCTGAGCGGCGATGACTATGTGGCCGTCATCGTGCCCGGAGGCTTGGGCATGGTGCAGCACACGGTGCTCAAGGGCTTCACGCCGCTCTATGGTTCGAGCACGAAATTCTACGGTTTGCTGGACTATTTCTACCAGAGCGCCTACATCAACGGCTTCACGCCCGGCTTGCAGGATGCCAGCGCTGGCGTTCACGGCAATCCCTGGCCCAAGCTGAACCTGAACCTACGCTACCACTACCTGGCCACGGCCACCAAACTGGAGAACTACGACCGCACACTGGGACACAGCGTCGAGCTGCTCGCCAGCTACCGCTTCACGACGGACATCAGTCTCGTGGCAAGCTACACTTTCATGGCGGGCACCAAGACGATGGAGAACCTGAAGCAAGGAGAAGGCAACAAGCACGCCCATTGGGGATGGTTCTCACTGGTCATCTCACCCGACCTGTTCAAGACAAAGTGGTAAGCCTGTAAAAGGGCGCGAAAAAGAAAAAACGGGTGGCGAGGTGAAAATATTTGAGGTTTTGTGCGGCGTGAATGGAAAATAATGTGTACCTTTGCCGCGCTTTTGGCAACAAAGGCCTTAGGATTGGGATATGGTGTAATGGTAACACAACAGGTTTTGGTTCTGTTTTTCCTGGTTCGAATCCGGGTATCCCAACCACCCGCATGATAAGAGGTAGAAGCGAAGCGTGAAAAGGCTCAGTCTCTTACTGTTATTGATGCTTGGGTTTGGCACTTCAGTGTGCGCCCAGTACGATGCTGCGTTCAATCACTATTGGGCGCTGCAATCGTTTTATAATCCTGCCGCATCCGGACTGAAAGGCCAGATTGACGTGCGCGGCGGCTATGCCATGCAGATGATGGGCTACGAGCATGCCCCCGCCACGATGATTATCACAGCAGACCTGCCGCTGTGGTTTTTCAGCCAGGCGCACGGTGCCGGTGCAGGTTTCATCAACGACAAGATCGGTCTGTTCGAGCACAAGAAGTTCTATATCCAGTACGCCTACCACCAGAGGCTGTGGGGCGGCCGCCTCAGCGCGGGCGTTCGTGCGGCACTGCTGGCTGAGTCCTTCGACGGCTCTGGCGTGGATACTGAAGAGTCGGGCGACAAGGCTTTCCCGACAGCCGAGGCCAACGGCACGGCCTTCGACCTGGACGCGGGCATCCGCTACGACGGGCGTCGATGGTATGCCGGCTTCTCGGTGATGCACACCTTGGCGCCAATGGTGAAGCTTGGAGATAACAAAGTGAATGAATATGAGGTGCCACAAGTATTTTATTTGACGGGCGGATACAATATTCCTTTCAGAAATCCGTTATTCTCTATGCAGACCTCCGCCATCGTACGCACCGACCTGTCCGCCTGGCGAGGCGACATCACGGCTCTGCTGCGCTACAATGGCTCGAAACTAAAGATGTACGCAGGCGTGGGCTACAGCCCCACCATCTCGACCTCCGTCTTCATCGGCGGCGACCTGCACGGCATACAACTGGGCTACTGCTACGAGATCTACACGGGTGGCATCGGTGCCCTCAACGGCACACATGAGATCAACCTCAGCTACACCACCAACCTGGACCTCTTCAAGAAAGGCAAGAACCGGCACCAGAGTGTGAGGATTCTGTAACATAAATGATAAATAATCAATAAGATATACGATGAAAGTTATTATACGGAATATGAAAGCAATAATTAGTCCACGCGAGGCATGGAAGCCTCAGCGTAAACTATTATTTATCATTTATTCTTTATTATTTATTATTTCGTTGGGCGGCTTAGCCTCCTGCGCCGGCGCCAGGTCTAACGCGATGGCGGCGGGCGGTGAGATTACAGGCGTACGCGGCACCTCGTTCGCCGAGGCAGCACCGTTCGGAATGGTAGGCATCCCTAAAGGCTCGCTGCGCGTAGGCATGGAGAAAGGCGACACGCTGTGGGGCGCCGGCTTCCCCGTGCGCGACATCAGTGTCGATGGCTTCTGGATGGACCAGACCGAAGTCAGCAACGCCAAGTACCGACAGTTTGTGATGTGGGTTCGCGACAGCATTATCCGCGAGCGTCTGGCAGACCCCGCCTACGGTGGCGACGAGACCTTCAAGATCGAAGAGGACAAGGAGGGCAACCCCATCACGCCCCACCTGAACTGGAACAAGAACATCCCCTGGCGCAAGGCCAACGAGGATGAACAACGCGCCATCGAGAGCGTATATATCACACACCCCTTCGACGGCACCAAGATGCTGGATGCCAGCCAGATGAACTACCGCTATGAGATTTATGACTATGCGGCAGCAGCGCTGCGCAAGCACCGCCTGAAGAACGACCGCGACAACGGTATCGGCGTGTCCTCATTAGAGAAACGCGACCTGAACACCGACCACGAATACTCTGATGCCGACGTGATGATCTCCAAGGACACCGCCTACATTGATGACGATGGCCATATCGTGCGCCAGACCATCACACGTCCACTGTCCGGACCATGGGACTTCGTCAACACCTACATCGTGAACATCTATCCCGACACGACCTGTTGGATCAACGACTTCAAGAATGCCGAAAACGAGCGCTACATGCGTCTCTATTTCTCCAACCCCGCCTATGATGACTACCCCGTTGTGGGCGTGTCATGGGAACAGGCACAGGCCTTCTGCCGCTGGCGCACGGCCTATCTGCTGAAAGGTCTTGGCAACAGCGGCCGCGAGATCCAGGAGTACCGCCTGCCCACTGAGATTGAATGGGAGTACGCAGCCCGCGGCAAGGACGGCAACCCGTTCCCCTGGGAAGCCAAGGACGTGAAGAGCGACAAAGGCTGCTTCTATGCCAACTTCAAGCCCGACCGCGGCAACTACACCCAGGACGGATCGCTCATCACCTCCAAGTGCGGCATCTTCTCCGCCAACAGCAACGGCCTCTATGACATGGCCGGCAACGTGGCAGAGTGGACCTCTACCGTCTTCACCGAGGCTGGCGTGGAGTCGATGTCAGACATGAACCCCGAGCTGCGCTACAACGCGGCAAAGGAAGACCCCTACCGCCTGAAGAAGAAGAGCGTACGCGGCGGCTCGTGGAAAGACCCCGAAAGCCTCATCCGCTCGGCATGGCGCTCCTATGAATACCAGAACCAGCCCCGCTGCTACATCGGCTTCCGCTGCGTCCGCAGCATGGTGAAGGATGCCAGCGGTGTGAAAAATAAAGGAAAGAAGTGAAGCTCGCTTCGCTCGCGAAGTTTAAAGTTGAAGGTAAGCACCTTGGACAAAGACTTCACAAATGCAGAGCCACCCTCATTAAACTTTAAACCTTAAACTTTAAACTAAAAACTGCGGCTTTCCGCACAAGATATGTCAAAGTTCTCTCTTATAGCCCGTTTGCAGCACTGGATGGATTCCGTGCCGGGCCAGACATTCATGAACTACGCCTACAGCTGGGGTGCGGCCGTCGTCATCCTCGGAACGCTCTTCAAGCTGACGCACATCCCCGGTGCCAACCTGATGCTGTTCATCGGTATGGGCACGGAGGTCTTTGTGTTCTTCGTTTCCGGTTTCGACCGCCCCTTCAACTCGCAGAACAACGAGCTGGCCGATGAGTTCATCGACCTGGAAGATCTCGAGGCCATGAAGGACGCCGCCCATGCCGTAGCCGAAGCCGGCTCTGCAGCTAATGCCGGTGGCGGCGGTGCCGTCATCATCGGAGGAGGTACGCCTGCCGGTGGCACTGTGGTCATCGGTGGTGGTGCTTCTGCTGGCGATGCTACCGCAGAAGGCGGCACTACAGTGGTCGGTGGCGGTGTTATCGGCGGTGGTGTCATCGGCGGTGGTGTCATCGGCGGTGGCGGCGGCATCTCCGAGGAGGCAGCAGCCAACCTCGCGGCAGCAGCACAGGCCGCAGCAAATGTGGCTGGCGGTTTGCCCGCCGGCAGCGAAGGTCTGCTGGCCAGCGCCCAGGCAGCCAATGCACCCGAAGTGGAAGATGCCATCGAAGCCTACGTGGATCAGCTGCAGCAGCTCACAGAGGTGCTGGGCAAGGTGCGCGAGCAGGCTGGCCGCATGACGCAGGACAGCGAGGAGATGGTCAACCTCAATCGTACGCTCACCGGCATCAACACCATCTACGAGATGCAGCTGAAGAGCGTTAGCCAGCAGGTCGGCACCATCGACCAGATCAACGACCAGACACGCAAGATGGCCAAGCAGATTGAAGAACTCAACGCCGTGTATGCCCGCATGATAGAGGCGCTCACCGTGAATATGCCCAAAGGCGTTGCGCCGCAGGCATAATCCAGAAGTCTTATCAGCCACATAAATTCAACAAGAATGGCAGTAAAGAAAAGACCCATATCACCGCGTCAGAAGATGATCAACCTGATGTACGTCGTCCTCATGGCGATGCTCGCACTCAATGTGTCGAGCGACGTGCTGAATGGTTTCTCGCTGGTAGATAAGAGCCTGCAGACGACAACAAGCAATGCCACGCAGGTGAACCAGGGCATCTATGACGACTTCGAGGAGCAGATGAGAGCCAACCCGAAGAAGGTGAAGGAGTGGTATGACAAAGCACAGCAAGTGCGCCGTATCTCCGACTCTCTCTTCAACTTCGCCGAAGAGCTGAAGGTGCTCATCGTGAAGAAGAGCGACGGCGATGACGGTGATGTACTCAATATCAAGAACCGCGAAGACTTGGAAGCAGCCACCAGCGTCATGCTGGCTCCCGGCACAGGTCGCGGCGCAGCACTCTTTGACGGCATCAACAACTACCGCGAGAAGATTGTCAAGATGGTCACCGATTCCGCCCAACGTCGCATTATCGCCAGCAACTTGAACACCGAGGTGCCACAGAGCGTGCGCACACTGGGCAAGAACTGGCAGGAATATATGTTCGAGTCCATGCCTACGGCCGCTGCCGTCACACTGCTCACCAAGCTGCAGAGCGACGTGCGCTATGCCGAGGGTGAAGTGCTGCACGGACTGGCTGCCAACATCGGCGTCAAGGATATCCGCGTGAACGAGCTGAACGCCTATGTGATTCCCAGCTCACAGGTCATCGTACAGGGCGGCCGCTTCACGGCACAGATTCTGATGGCTGCCGTCGATACCACAAACCGTCCCACCATTTATATCGGTGGCCGCAAGATTGAGAGCGACCGCGGTATCTACGAGACTGTCTGCAACACCACAGGTGACTTCACCCTCGTGGGATATATCGAGATGATGAACGCACAGGGCGAGCTCGTACGCCGCGACTTCGAACAGAAATACAGCGTTGTACCCCCCGCCGCCACCGTGTCGGCCGACCTGATGAACGTGCTCTATGCCGGTTACGACAACCCCATGAGTGTCAGCGTGCCCGGAGTGCCGGCCAACAAGCTACAGGTGAGCATGACGGGTGGCGACCTGACCTCGAAGGGTGATGGTAAGTTCATCGCACGTCCTACCGCAGTGGGCGGCGAAGCCGTCATCACCGTAGCAGCCCAAACCGAAGGGCGCCTGCAGGAAATGGGTAAATTCACATTCCGCGTGCGCAAGTTGCCCGATCCTACCGCCTTCATCGCCTATGCCGACGGACAAGGTGGCGAGAACCGCTTCAAAGGTGGCAAGCTGGCCAAGCAGGTGCTCATGAATGCCAATGTCCTCGGTGCTGCCGTCGATGATGGCCTGCTGAACATCCCGTTCCGCGTGCAAGGCTTTGAGACGGTGTTCTATGACAACATGGGTAACGCCATCCCCGAGGTCAGCAACTCCGCTGAGTTCACAGCCCGCCAGAAGACGATGTTCCGCAGCCTGGCTCGCGGCAAACGTTTCTTCATCACCCGCATCCGCGCCGTAGGACCTGATGGTGTAGAGCGCACACTGGACGGCGCTATGGACGTGACGGTGAACTAAAGCCTCACCCCCAGCCCCTCTCCAAAAGGCGAGGGGAGTGAGAAATAAAGTAGATTCGATTCAACTGAAAAAGGAATATATAGATTACAATGAAAAATAGAAGTTCTCAAAAGCATTTTACTCCCCTCACCCTTTGGAGAGGGGTCGGGGGTGAGGCTTTTCTTTTCATGCTTTTGCTTTTGTCGTCATCTCCTCTTTTGGCACAACCCAAGAAGAGCCGCGTGACAACGGCCTCCGGCACCACGACGCAGAAGAAAGCGACGGGCACAAAGCCCGCCAGCGACCGCGCTGCATTGATGTTCCCCACCTCAGATGCAATGCCCGAGGATGTCGTATGGCGCCGTGATATCTACCGGCAGTTAGACCTGATGAAGGATTCCAACGCACCGCTTTACTATCCCGTGGAGCCGCGTGGCAAGGAACAGAATTTGTTCACATACCTGTTCCGCCTCTTTGTGTCGGGACGTATCCCCGCCTACCAGTACAAGCTTGATGGCAACGAGAGCTTCGAGGAAAAGGACAAAGCCGATGCCCGCGAGTTGCTGGAGCGCTACTCCATCTACTACGAGGAGAAGGACGGTAAGGTCAGCGTGCCTGAAAGCGACATCCCGTCGGCCGAGGTAACTCGTTACTACGTCAAGGAGTCCAACTACTTCGACCAGCGTTCCGCAACCTACAAGACACGCGTCACAGCCCTCTGCCCCGTGCTGATGCGCGGTGCCGACGACTTCGGCACAGAGGCAACGCCCTACCCTCTCTTCTGGATCAATTACGACGATGTCGCCGCCTACCTCTCGCGAATGCCGCTCATGGCATCGAACCTGAACAATGTCACGAACATGACTGTCGATGACTACTTCACCATGAACCGCTACGAGGGTAAGATCTACAAAACCAACAACCTGCAAGGGCGCGTTCTGGCCAACTACTGCAAGACGGACAGCGCCATGACAAAAGAGCAGAAACGCATCGAACAGGAGCTGGAAGACTTCGAACACCGCATCTGGCATCAACCTGAGGTGAAGGACAGCCTCGACAGCATTGCAGCCCTTCAGAATGCAGGCAAGCAGGGCAAGATTAAAGCTAAGAAAGAGAAGACTTCCTCGCGACGTAGCTCCACTTCGTCTGCTGCCAAGCCCAAGAGCGGAGGCTCCTCGGCGCCGCGCGTGTCGGCACGTAGGCAGCGGCGTTGACAACATCTTAACACCCACAACGAATGAGACGGTTCCTGACCCTTACCATCATTGCATTGAGCGCAGCCATGAGTGCTAGCGCTCAGTTGCGTTACGGTCTGGACCTCGGTTTGGATATCTCACGTCTGGGCTTCTCCAAGTCCGTGGCAGATGCCAAGAACCGCACAGGCTTCTTCCTCGGTCCCAAGATACACGCCAAGATTCCCAAGCTCGGTTTGGGTGCCGACATCGCCCTACGCTATGCCCAGAAGAACGCTGCCATTGAGGTCTATAACACCTTAGAGACGGAAGTCTATGAGAAGGAAAGGATGCATTTTATCGAGGTGCCGCTGCATGTGCGATGGGACATCACCTTTCTGAAATCCTTCGGTATCTTCATCGCCACAGGACCACAATGGGACTGGTACTTAGGCCCTTCGACATGGGAGAGTATGGATCAGTTCAAGGCCACCTTCAACCACCACATGCTAAGTTGGAACGTGGGCGCTGGCGTTATGCTCTTCAAGCGCCTCAACCTCGGCGTCAGCTACCACATCCCCATCACCGAACAGGGTTCTTTCGTGACCCGCGTCTATAACACCATCTCCAAGCAGATTGAGAACGCGGAAGTCGATATGAACAGCCATTCCTGGCAGATCTCTCTTTCCTTTTTCTTTAATAAATGAATCTCGCGGATGTCCTTTTGCCTGTCCCTCTGCCGGGACTGTTCACCTATGCCGTGCCGTCGGCATGGGATGCTGCGGCGCAGGCTGGGCGCAGGGTCATCGTGCCTTTCGGAACCAAGAAATCTACCACAGGCATCATCGTGCGGCGACATAACACACCACCCTCAGACCCGAAGGTGGTGGTGAAGAACCTCATAGAAGTCATCGATGACGAGACCGTAGTGCTACCGCAGCAGCTGGCGCTGTGGCAATGGATCTCCGAGTACTATCTTTGCTCCATCGGAGAAGTCTTCAAGGCAGCACTGCCGGGGAAACTGAAGAAAATTCCCACCTCCTCCCGTAAGAAAGGGGAGGCCTCCGGTCTGTTCGAAGGCATCGCGCAGTCTCGCACCACCCTCACGGCGGGGAACGAGGGCGAGTCTTTGCCCTCCCTCTCCCCGGCCCAGTCCACAGCCCTCTCCTCCATTCACGACCAATGGCAGCAGCATCCCGTGTGCCTGCTGCACGGCGTGACATCTTCGGGAAAGACAGAAATCTACATCCACCTCATCGCTGAAGCAATAGCACGTGGAGAGCAGGTCTTGTACCTCCTGCCGGAAATCGTACTCACGAGCCAGCTCACCGACCGCCTGCGTGCTGTCTTCGGCGAACGTCTCGGCGTTTATCACAGTAAATTCAGCGACAAAGAGCGCGCCGATGTCTGGATGCGGCAGCTCTCCGATGCACCCTACGACATCATCGTGGGCGTGCGCTCTTCCATTTTTCTGCCATTCCAACACCTCGGCCTCGTCATCGTAGATGAGGAACACGAAGTGAACTTCAAGCAGCAGGAACCTGCGCCGCGCTACAACGCCCGCAATGTAGCCATCCTCATGGCCGCCCGCGCCGGTGCCCGTACACTGCTCGGCACAGCCACGCCCTCCTTTGAAAGCTACTACAATGCACGCATGGGCAAGTACGGTCTCGTACAGCTCACCGAGCGCTATGGGCAGGTGCAGTTGCCCGATGTGGAAGTCATTGATGTCAAGGAGCTACGCCGCAAGCGCCTGATGCAGGGGCCCTTTTCGCCACAGCTGTTAGAGGGGATGCGTGCTGCGCTGGATGCTGGCGAACAAGTCATCCTGTTCCAAAACCGCCGCGGCTTCGCGCCTCAGGTGCATTGCCACGTCTGCGGCTGGGTGCCGCGCTGCCCGCATTGCGATGTGCCGCTGACACTGCACAAGCGTTCGGGAATGCTGACGTGCCACTACTGCGGCTTCACCACACCGATTCCTGAGCAATGTCCGGCCTGCGAGACTGCCGACCTGCGCGGCTGCGGCTTCGGCACCGAACGCATCGAGGAGGAACTGGGACGCCTCTTCCCCCAAGCACGCGTGGCCAGAATGGACCTTGACACCACTCACACGCGTACGGCTTATGAACAGATATTAGATGATTTCGCACACGCACGAACAGATATACTCGTGGGGACGCAGATGGTCACCAAGGGCCTGGACTTCGAGCGCGTCAGCATCGTGGGCATCCTCTCGGCTGAGACGATGCTCAACCAGCCTGACTTCCGCGCCTACGAACGAGCGTTTCAGATGATGGCGCAGGTGGCCGGACGCGCCGGGCGCCGACAGCAGCGTGGCAGGGTGCTGCTTCAGACCATGAGCGCCGACCTGGCTCTCATACGCCAACTGGTAACAAACGACTATGAGCAACTCTATCAGGAACAGATGCTGGAACGCCGCGAATTCTCCTATCCACCCTTTACACGTTTTGTAATGGTGTATATGAAGCACCGCAGCGCCGACATCATCGATGCCTTGGCACGCGACACAAGCCATCGTCTGCGCACCGTCTTCGGTTCCCGCGTTCTGGGGCCCGACGAGCCACCAGTATCACGTATCAGCGGCCTCTTCATCCGACGCGTCATCATTAAAATGGAACCGGCGCTTTCCTTTTCACAGGCGCGCCAGTTCCTATTACAAACACGTGCCGACCTCCTGGCCGAGCACCTGTATGCCTCAGCACATATTTACTTTGATGTCGATCCCTTGTAATACGTGCCCTCATCCGTGTTTTTAGCGGGTTGCGCTTCAGTCTTCAGCGTGGGATAGGACACGCGAGTGTGATAGATGGTCACCAACTTTTCTTTCAGCACTTTCTTTGTGGTCTGTACATCAGCAAACGTGATGGGACAGTCTTTGAAGAAGCCGTCAGCCATCTGACCATCGATAATCTTATCCACCAGTGCACCGATGCTCTCCTCGGTATATTCGCTCAACGAGCGTGCCGAAGCCTCCACGGCATCCACCATCATCAGGATTGCCTGTTCAGTGGTGCTGGGATTCGGACCGGCATAGGTGTAGTCCGCGATGTTGACGGGCTCATCGGGGTGCTCGTTCTTCTGTGTAATGTAAAAGTACTTCGCCACGCCCTTGCCATGATGGGTCGCGATGAAATCGCGGATAATTCGCGGTAAGTGGTAGCGATCTGCCAGTTCAAGGCCATCGGTGACATGACGCAGAATGATGCTTGCGCTCTCCTTGCAGGTGAGGAAGTTATGGGGATTTACGCCGCCCAGCTGGTTCTCGGTGAAGTACTCGGGGTCTTCCAGTTTGCCGATGTCATGGTACAGGGCACCTGTACGCACAAGCTGTGCCTTGGCCCCAATCTTATTGGCGACCTCGGCTGCCAGATTGCTCACCATCATCGAGTGCTGGAAGGTGCCGGGGGCCTGCTGCGACAGGCGACGCAGGAGTTCACGGTTGACATTGGAGAGCTCCACCAATGTCACATTACTTGTAAAGCCGAAGATTCGCTCCAGCAAGTACATCAGCGGGTAGGCAAAGAGCAGCAGCAGACCCGAGATGATCATGTGAAGATAAATGCGGCGATCGGCGAGCTGCGACACATCGTCGCTGAACAGGGTACGGCCTTGCAGCAGGTCGATGCTCATATAACACACCAGTAACGACAACGTCACCAAGATTGCAGTGCGGAAAATCTGCGAACGTTCCGAGAGGTCGCGCAGCGAATAGATGGCCACAAGGCCTGCAACCAGCTGGGTGGAAATGAACTCGAAAGGATAACGTAGCGCCACGGCAGACAGCATCACCGTACCGACATGTACGAAGAAGGCTGTGCGGGAATCCATGAAAACACGGATAAAGATGGGCAGCATGGCGAACGGAATCAGATACACCGACAATAGCATGTGGCGCACCAGGAACAATGCCATCAGGGGGAATGACAGCCCAAGTGCCAGCAACAACAGCACATAGCGTAAATCGTTGACATAATCCTGACGGAACAGATTCAGATAGCCCACCATGCAGAGCATGATGATGAGCACATAAAGGGTCTGTCCCAGCAGGATAGTGAAGTCAGAGGAGGTAGTCCCCTCGTCGCGCATCGACTGCTCATGGTTGAAGCTGTTGAGAATCTGCTCTGTCTCTTCCGTGACGATGTCGCCACGATCAATGATGCTCTGGCCGGCAACAACCATTCCGGAGCTGGGAGCCAGTGTTTTCTCCATGTCCTCCCAAAGCGTGCGGGACTTTTCCTCGTCAAAAACAATGTTACTCTTCAGATAAAGATTCAAGTCCAGGCGCTTCAGCATCTGCTCTTCCAGATGGTAGTTTTTTGCATCGTTAACGATGTATTCATAAGCAGACAACTGGGTAAAGAGTTGCGACACCTGCCGCGACGTTGCTTCCGTGGCATGATAGATATGGATGGACTCCTGATGCTCCTTCTGCAGGCGTTCCAGATCAGCTGGATCGATGATGCCACGTTTGTAAACGGTATGCAGGTGCGTCTCGATATAGGTACGGTACGATCCGGGAAGCACGCCCGAGAAGTGAGCACGGTAGGCTGTGCGGAAAGCATCCACTTGCTGCTGTTCTATGCGCGGCTGCAACTCGAAGTAGGGTTCATAGAGACGGCGGAGGCTGTCGCGCTCATGCTTCACTTCCGCCTCACTCTTCAGTATCGGGAAATCGTATGGCGCAATGAACTGCCCATACGGCCAAGGCTTATTCACTTCGAAATGCATGATACTGCGTTCACCGCGAGGCAAGAACCACACAATGATGAAGGTGGCAAGAACCACCATGAGTGCATGGCTCAAAATATCTTTCCAGGTCTTATCCTGAGGCTTGTTATATCTGCTCATAATGCTTTTTCGTCATTCATTTACATATTTCGACTACAAAAATACAACAATATTTGTGCGCCGTCCAAGAATTTGTTGTATTTTTGCAAAAAATTTAGAAAAAAAAGTATTTATGAACACCCGAAAAGTCCGCGTTCGCTTCGCACCCTCCCCCACAGGTCCCCTCCATATCGGCGGTGTACGCACTGCCTTATATAACTATCTGTTCGCCCGTCAGCACGGCGGAGAACTCATCTTCCGCATTGAAGACACCGACTCCACACGCTTCGTGCCTGGAGCCGAGGAATATATCATCGAGTCTTTCAAGTGGCTCGGCATTCAGTTCGACGAGGGTGTCAGCTTCGGCGGCAACCACGGTCCCTATCGCCAGAGCGAGCGCAAGGAGATCTATAAGGAATATGTCCAGAAGCTCTTGGATGCCGGACGCGCATACATCGCTTTCGACACCCCTGAGGAACTCACGGCAAAACGTAATGCTGCCGAAGAGCGTAGTGAGAAGTTCCAGTACGACGCTTCCACACGCTCGCAGATGCGCAACTCCCTGACACTCGGCAAGGAGGAGACAGACCGCCTCATCGCCGAAGGCCACCCCTACGTGGTACGATTCCTCATCGAGCCCGGCGAGGACATACACGTCAATGACATCATCCGCGGCGACGTCTGCATCAACAGTTCCATCCTCGATGATAAGGTGCTGTGGAAGAGCGCCGATCAGCTCCCCACCTACCACCTTGCCAACATCGTAGATGACCACCTCATGGAGGTGACCCATGTCATCCGTGGCGAGGAGTGGCTGCCTTCGGCGCCCCTGCATGTGCTCCTGTATCGCGCCTTCGGCTGGCAGCACACGATGCCGCGCTTCGCTCATCTGCCACTGCTGCTGAAGCCCGATGGAAAGGGCAAACTCTCCAAGCGCGACGGCGACCGCCTCGGCTTCCCCGTATTTCCGCTGGAATGGCACAATCCCGAGACGGGTGAGGTCAGCAGCGGTTACCGCGAGAAGGGCTATCTTCCCGAGGCTGTCGTGAACTTCCTTGCGCTCCTCGGCTGGAACCCAGGCGACGATCAGGAACTCATGACGCTGGACGAGATGGTGCAGAAGTTCAATCTTGAGAAATGCTCTAAGAACGGTGCCCGCTTCGACTATGTCAAGGGTTTCTGGTTCAACCGCGAATATCTCCTGCAGCGCAGCGATGCAGAGTGGGCGCCCGCTTTTGTAAAGATCTTGAAGGAACAGGGCATCGAATGCTCCGAGGATCGTGCCGCTGAGGTCGTGGCGATGATGAAGTCCAAGGTCATCGAGTATGACACCACTGACGGCCCCCGCAAGCGCAACGTCTCCTTCGTCAGCGACCTGTGGCCCCTCTGCCGCTTCTTCTTCGTGGCGCCCACCGCCTTCAACACCGAGGACAAGTTCGTCAAGAAGAACTGGAAAGAAGATACTGCCGCCGAGATGCAGCAGTTGCGCGATGTCCTGGCCACCATCAACGACTTCAGCGTCGAAGGGCAGAAGGCCGTCGTAGATCCCTGGGTAGAACAGACGGGTATCAAGCCCTGGAACGCCTGGCGCGTATGTCTCGTCGGTGAGGGCCAAGGTCCGGACATGTACGGCCTCGCCGCCTTCCTCGGCAAAGACGAGGTGCTCCGTCGCATGGACTTCGCCATCTCCACCCTAAGCCCCAAACTTTAAACCTTAAACCCTATACCTTAAACTTTAAACATTAAACCTTAAACTTTAAACTAAACTTGTACAGCTTCGCCATTTACCTCTATATGCTGGCCGTTGGCATCGCTGCCATCTTCAGCAAGCGAGCCCGCAAATTAGCGGTTGGTCATCAGTACGCCTTCGTCCGCCTGAAACGTCTGGTGGACAAGAATGAGCAGTACATCTGGTTCCATGCCGCCTCCCTGGGCGAGTTCGAACAAGGCCGCCCCCTCATGGAGCGCCTGCGCCGCGAGCATCCTGAATACAAGATCCTGCTTACCTTCTTCTCACCTTCAGGCTATGAGGTGCGCAAAGACTGGGAGGGCGCCGACATCGTGTGCTACCTGCCCTTGGACACCCCCACCAACGTCCGCATCTTCTTCCACTACGTGCAGCCCAAGATGCTTTTCCTCATCAAATATGAGTTCTGGCATAACTACTTGAAGATCTGCAAACGCCGCGGCATTCCCGTGTACAGTGTCAGCAGTATCTTCCGGCCCAATCAGGTATTCTTCCGTTGGTACGGCCGGCTCGGCGGCTACCGTCGCGTGCTCGGTTACATCACACATTTCTTTGTTCAGAATCAGCAGTCGAAGGATCTGTTGGCAACACTGGGCCACACGGACAATGTCACCATCGTGGGCGACACGCGCTTCGACCGTGTCCTTGACATCCGTCGCGCTGCCAAGCCCCTACCGCTGGTGGAGAAGTTTGCAGCCGACCACACCGTCTTTGTCGCAGGCAGCAGCTGGCCCCCTGACGAAGCCCTGTTTATTCCGTGGTTCAAGAGTTCAGCCCTCAACCCTCAGCCCTCAGCCCTCAACCCTCTCCGCCTCATCATCGCTCCCCATCAGATTGGCGAGGACCACCTTCGCGCCATTGAGCAAGCTCTCGACGGTTGTCGCGTCCTGCGCTATTCGCAAGCCACCGAGGAGAATGTCGCCACTGCCGATGTCCTCATCATCGACTGCTTCGGGCTCCTCTCCAGCATCTACCGCTATGGTCAGCTGGCAATGGTGGGCGGCGGCTTCGGCGTTGGCATTCACAACATCCCGGAAGCAGCTGTCTATGGCATCCCTGTCATCATTGGCCCCAACAACCAAAACTTCCGCGAGGCGCGCTATCTGCTTGATGCCGGAGCCTGCTTCGAGGTGCACGACGCGAGTGAGTTCAATCACATCGCCGACCACCTTCTCACAGATGCCGAGGCCTATCGCACGGCCGCAGAAGCCGCCCGCAGCTATATCGCCGAGAACTCCGGTGCCACCGACATCATCTACTCTCAGACCTTTCCTCAACAATAGCATTGGCATCCTCCTCTCCTTTGTCTAATGATTCGACGCCCCTTCCCAACAGGGAGGGACAGGGGGGAGAGTCTCTGAAGCGAAAGACAGCCCAAGGCCTCCTTTGGGGCGGCTTCAGCAACGGCATGGTACAGCTGCTGGGGGCGATCTTCGGGCTCTGGCTGATCAACATCCTCACCCCCGAAGACTATGGAAAGATGGCAGCGCTGGTAATCTTTTCCAACATCGCCAGCGTGCTACAGGAGAGCGGTTTCACGGCGGCCTTAGCCAACAAACGGGAGCCTACCCATGAAGAGTACAACGCCGTCTTCTGGTTCAATGTCCTCGTAGGCATCATCCTCTACATTCTCCTTTTCCTGACCGCCCCCTTTATTGCCGATTTCTACCACGAGCCCGTCCTCTGTCCGCTGGGCCGCTTCGCCTTCCTCGGCTTCGTCCTTTCATGCTTCGGCACCGCCCAGCGTGCTTATCTCTTCGGCCATCTGATGGTGAAGCAGACGAGCATTATGCAGATGGCCTCCATCACCCTCTCCGGCATCGTCGGCGTCTGCCTCGCCTATGCAGGCTTTGCCTATTGGGGCTTGGCTGCCCAAAGCCTCGTTTATGTCGGTTCAATCACAGCCTTCGCTTGGTTCTTCTCGCCTTGGCGACCCACTCTTCCTGCGGTGCAGGAAGAAGTGAAAAATGAAAAAGTGAACAATGAAAAATATAAGTTACTTGGGCCTCTTAAGGACTGTCCTGTACAAAAGAGAAAATCTTATTTTTCACTCTTCATTCTTTCACTTTTCACTATTCTCCAGCCCGCCTGGCAGATGTTCGGTTTCTCGTCCAAGCTGCTTGTCAACAGCCTCGCCTTCCAGTTCAACAACAACGCCTTTGGTGTCCTTCTGAACCGTTTCTTCCCCGGTGGTCATGTTGCCGGCATCTACAGCAATGCCCGTAAGTGGGACGATATGGCCATTGCCACCATTGGCGGTATGGTGCAGGGGGTCGCGCAACCGGTGTTAAGGGAAGCGGCCAGCACAGGACTTGTAGCCGTTTTCCGCAAGCTTCTCCGCTTCACCTGCTTTGTCAGTTTCCCCTGTCTCTTAGGCTTGGCGCTGATTGCCGAGGACTTCATCGTCCTGCTGGCAGGCGAGAAATGGCACGCCTCCGCCACCCTTCTTTCCCTGCTCTGTATCTATGGTGCCCTCTCGCCCGTGGTGACGCTCTACTCCAATCTCGTCATCTCGCGCGGGCGCTCCACTATTAATATGGTCATTGGCCTCTTGAACTGCGTTCTGGTATGGGGTGGCATTATTGTCCTCCACGCCTTAAGCTACGACCTAACGGCTATGGTCATCTTCTATGTTGCTCTGAACATCGCGTGGCTCTTCGTGTGGCAGGCCTGCGCCCGCCGTCTCATCGGACTTCGCTGGCGTCACGCCATCAAAGACATCGTTCCGTTCTTTGTGTTCGCTTTCGCTGTGATGGCAGCAGCCTATTTTGCCACCCACTCACTGCCCATCTCCTGGCTCCGTATGTTTCTTCGCATCCTCATCGCCGTCATCGTCTATGTAGGCACTCTTTGGATGGCCAACGCACAAATTCTGCGCGAGAGCTTCGACTATATTCTCCGGCGACACCACGACATCCATACATAAATAATTAACGGTATAGTGAAAGAGAATCTGATGATATTAGAAGGTGGCCTCGGCAACCGAATGCGTGTGGCTGCTGCAGCCTATGCGATGTCACGTCGCAGCGGCATCCCCTTCCGTGTCCTTTGGACAAAACAATGGGGCATGCATTGCCGTTTCGACGAGCTGTTCAAGAGCCTTGCCACCGCGGATTCTCCCCTATTCACCCTTCGCGATGCTCGCGGCCCCGAGCGTTTCCTTTTCGCCCGTCCCACGGCCAAGAACCTCCATCTGCCTCGTCTCTTGCAGCGGCTACGCTATCGACATATCATCTACTCTCCGCAGATATGGTATCTCAATCGCGATGGCTTTGACTACGAAGCGTGGTTCCGACAGGGCGGCACCTTGATGACCGCCTACCGCGACTTCTGTCCATGGACGAGCGCTGACCTGCGCTTCCTCTTTCAGCCTAATGAAGAAGTACAGCACCTCATCGATGAGCGCACCGCAGCTTTTTCTCCTCATTCCATCGGCGTTCACATCCGTCGCACCGACCACCAGCAAGCCATTGACGAGAGCCCCATTGAGCTTTTCTTCGAGGCAGTAGATAAAGAGATACAGCAATGTGAAAAGGCTCTCTCCCCCACAGGGGGCGCGGGGAGAGGGGCTACCATTTATCTTGCCACCGACGACGAAGCCACGAAGGAAGCTATGCGACGCCGCTACGGCCAGCGCATCATCACGTCCAACGCAAAAGCCACACGCGAATCGACCGACGGCATCCGCGATGCCCTCGTAGAGATGTTCGCCCTCAGCCGCACATGCCACATCTATGGCTCGGCCGGTTCCACCTTCTCACCCATCGCGGCCTGCCTCGGCAACATCCCCATCACCATCGTGCAGCGCGACGGCAAGGGTACAGTGGACTTGCTCTGTCAGGAGACAAGCTGATTCAGGAAGACAATCAGATAGTGAAAAACAGCGGATTCACCGTGCTGCGTAAGTCACGCCCCATTGATAAACCTGCTCGATGAAAGGAGCCGGGATGTGATGCTGACGCAGCAGATCGCGAATGAAACGCAGACCAAAGGGAAAGTCCTCGATGAAATAGCGACTGGTGAAATCGATGCGCCAGCCATCGGGGGTCTCGGTCATCGGAGCTTGTATGCCATGGAAAGCTTGGATAGTGCGTATTTTGCGCGTGAGAGAAGCTGCATCAACGGATTCGTAGTAGGTGAGCAATGGAGGAATCGCTGTTTGCGAAATGCCCAAGCAGTCTGTGAGCTGCATAAACTCAGCATCCATCTGCATAATCATCTCCGAAGCCTCAAGCGTCCAGTCGTCATAGAACAAAAAAGGAGCCGGGAATGTGTCCTGCTCGTGACCCCGCCACATCGTGAAGAGACGTCCCGTGTGAAGGATGGGGTTGCTGTTGCTAAGGCTTACTTCGTAGAAGTTGTTAAGCAAAGCTACAGGAGTGCGGAAGAGTTGTTCTAAGGTTAGACGCAGCAACGCTGGGTCATCAGCGTGTTCAATCGCCACATGCAGTTGAGGCTTGTAGCCTAAGAGCTGTGCGCGATGACCGTAAGTGCTGATGCGCGAGATGAACGGCACGCGCTGGAAGCCAAACAGCGGCTGCGAGGCAGGCAGCAGGTTGTGCGCGGCAAAGAAGAACCCCGTGTTGGCAACAATGGCGCCGACAGCAGTCGCAGGCGACAGCCACGGACGAATCTCCTGTAAGACAGCTTCAATGGAAAAACCGGGCAGACATAGCAGAACGATGTCGGCTTCGGGGATGACTTCGCGGGCATCGGACGTGACACACGACAATGTACCCGTGAAGCAGTGTCCATCGGGGTCGATGACCTCGGGCTGCAGGCTCCATTGTTCGGGACGGCGGGTGAGCAGGCTCACCTGGGTGTCCGGCTGTGATGCCAGGAATCCTGCACACACGGAGCCCAGATTGCCACCCCCGCAGATTGTTATCTTCAGCATAATTCGCGCAGTGCCTTGAGCAATCGGTTATTGTCCTTGGTGTCACGCACGGCGATGCGGACATAGTTTTTGCCGCCAAAAGCTTTTTTGTAGCCGCAGTCCTTGATGAGAATGTTCACGCGTTTGATGAGCAGGATGGCCAGTTCAGAAGATGTGAAGCGGTCGGTAACCTCGCAAAGGAAGTAGTTGGCCTCGGTGGGAATCACACGCAGGAAGGGTATCGCGCGCAGCCCTTCCTCGAAGCGGGCGCGCTCCTCCTGGAAGAGCTGGCAGGCACGGTGGTAGTCGCCCTCATACTTGCCATAAATCTGCATATAGTACTCTCCGAAGGAATTGATGTTCCAAATGCTCACCTCGCTGCGCACGGCTTTGATGAGTTCACGGTCGGCCGATGCCAGCACGCCCAAGCGCAGGCCCGGGACTCCATAGCTTTTGGAAATACTCTTCATGACGATCATCGTGGGGTGTGCCTCCAGCGTCTCATCCTGCAGCAGTGTGCCATCGGGGTAGCACGAAGCGAAATCCACGAACGACTCATCCACGAGAAAGCGGATGCCGCGCTGCTCACACCACGTAGCCAGACGCAACACATCGGCACGAGGGATGTAGTTGCCGCTGGGGTTGTCAGGATTAATGAGCAGCAGCATGGCGATCGACTTGTCAGCGTAGAAGCGCATCAAGTCGTCAGCTGTGTAGGAGAAATCGGCGTTCGAGGGTTGGAAAATCACCAATTCATCGGCTTCCTTTCGGTTGGGATATTCCTCAAAGGTGGGATAGACCACGCCCAAGCGGCCCGGCGTGCGCTCCATCACCACCTTGATGAGTTCTGCAGCGCCGTTGCCTGGCACGGCATAGTCCTGCGAGATACCGAAGTACTTGCCAGCAAGCAGGGAGTTGACTTGCATGCCGGAGGGGTACTGCGTGAGCAGGGCATCGAAGCTGGAGAGCAGTTCCTGCTTCAGACGCGGTGAGGGGAAATAGGGATTCACCAGATAGTTGAAGTCCAGCATCCCGGGGAAGCGCCAGAAGCCGCCGAAGCGTCGCGAGTAGCTGCGCCACAAGTCCTCGCCCTCGGCAAAGAGCGTCTCGGCGATGTCCAAATCCTGAATGTCATCTATCTCATACCACTTCAGATCGTGGATGGGCAGCGCCTTCAGGTCGGTGCGGTCGAGGAAGGTGAGCACACGCAGCACCTGCTCGTAGTATTCATTCTCGCCCATCGACTTGACATAGACCTCCAGGAATGGCACATACTTCGTGCACAGGAATTCACGGCTGAACTTATAAACATTCACCGTCTTGTAGTATTGGTCGCGTTCCTCGAAACGGAAGGAGCTCTTCGGCACAAAGCTAGTGATGCAGCCGTCGTCATCCAGACGCACCATCGTGCCGTCCATCCACGACTCGTACTTTGCCACAAGGGCCAGGTTGGGCCATTCGTTGTCCAAGAGCAGCGGGAAGAGGCGTTCGTCGAGAATCAGGTCGCTCTCGATGAGTAGCGTGTCGTCCTCCATCAGTTGTTCGCGCGCCAAAGCCAGGGAGTAGATGTTGTTGGTGCGGTCATAGATCTCATTGACGACATATTCTATGTTCAAGTCCGGGAAGTGGGCATCGATGTGAGCACGGAGGCCGTCGGCCTGATAGCCTACGACAACCACAATGCGCGTCAGGGGCAATGTGGAGAGTTGGTTAAGGAGGCGGTCGATGAGACGAGTGGCGCCCACTTTGACCATACATTTGGTTTGCTTGCGGGTGAGTTCGCCAAGGCGGCGTCCCATGCCCGCAGCCAGGATAATGGCTTGCATAAGGAGATGTTTTTGTTATTTTCGCTGCAAAAGTAAAGAAAAGTTTAAAGTTTAAAGTTTAAAGTTTAAAGAAATATGTACTTTTGCACCGAAAAAAACGAAACTATAATAAAAATGGTTCTTTCAGAAACCGAAAATGCGGCCTTGCGCCAGCGATTTGCCCCCGAGGGTTCAACGTTATGGCGCCAGCAGCAACGTATGCTGGAAATGATGGTGTGGCTCGACGACGTCTGCCGCCGCCATCGCATCCCCTACTGGCTGGGATCTGGTACGTTGTTGGGTGCCGTGCGTCATGGTGGCTTCATTCCGTGGGATGACGATGTTGACATCGAGTTCCGGCGCGAGGACTATCCCCGCCTGCTCCAGGTGCTATCGCAGGAGACGGCAGGCACCGACTACGCCCTGCAGACCCACGACACCGACCCGGGCTACTTCTTCACCTATGCCAAGCTGCGCGACCGCCGCAGCCGCCTGCAGGAGCAAACCGGCTACGACCGCATCTTCACCTACCAGGGCATCTACCTCGACCTCTTCGTGCTGGAACCCATGACCAAGCCCCTGCATTGGCTCTCCAACCGCACCTTCGGCATTATCTATAAGGTGTTGAGGAATCCCGAGTACAACACGCAGCAGCTGATTCGCAAAACCGACTCGATTTATCGCGTCAACATGCGCTTTGTGTTCCCCCTCCTGCGTCTGCTTTCGCGTCTGTTCAGCCCCCGGCTGCTCACCTACTCGCCCGGCATCCCCTTCGAGAGCCAGCGCGACCCAGCTGAGCTTTTTCCCCTTTCCACCGTCGTCTTCGAGGGCCATCGCTTCTCTGCGCCGCACAATCCCGAGGCCTATCTGCGCCGGATGTTCGGCAACTGGCAGCGTCTGCCGGACATAGACAAGATCTCCACCCACACAGCAAGATTGGAGTTCACATAACTCGTTATCCCGTTATCCCATTATTCCGTTATTTCGACATTTCGAACATGATAATTGTAAATTTGAAAATTGTAAAATCATCCAATGAAACAGCGTCTTGAATGGCTCGACGCCCTGCGCGGCTTTACGATGCTAATGGTGGTCACCAACCACGTTTATGGCTTCGGTTTCGCCACGAACACGAAGTATTCGATGTTCATGTCGCTGTGCCTGCTGTTCCGCATGCCGCTATTCTTCTTCATCAGCGGCTTCCTCGCCTACAAGGCGTCCTTCAGCTGGAACCTGCGCGACACCGGGCAGCTCATCGCCAAGAAGTTCCGTGTGCAGATCATCCCCACCGTCGTCTTCATGACAGCTGAGATAGCTCTCACGGCAAAAGTGTTCTGGGATAAGTTCAACGAGGCATGGATGAGTCCTACGAAAGGCGGCTACTGGTTCACCCTCGTCCTCCTCGAGATGTTCATCATCTACTATGCGGTGTGCTTTATAGCTTCGCTTTTATCGAGAAAAAAACAGCCCGGTTATTCCAACCTTTCACTCGTTAACCTTTCACTTCTCATTCTTTGGGCTTTCGCCCTCTTCGCCTACGCCACCCTCTATATGCCCTCGTGGTTCTCGTGGTATAAGGACACCTTCTGGCAGGTGACAAGCCTGACCGAGCTGGCGCGCGATTTCCAGTTCTTCCTTCTGGGCAACCTCGTACATCGCTACTGGCCACAGGTGCAACGTCTTCTGGACTCGAAATGGTTTGTGCCGTTGCTGATTTTCATCGCTTTCATCGGAGCCGGCGACTACCTGAAGTGGCATCTGCTGCGGATGCAATGGGCCAATCTTCCGCGCACCTTGGCGATGTACGCCTTGGTGATGCTCATCTTCGCCTTCTTCCGCAACTATGCCGAATGGTTCACCAAAGAGAAACGCATCGGCAATATGTTCCAATACATCGGTGTACGCACGCTTGACGTCTATCTCATCCATTATTTCTTCCTGCCCAAACTGCCGGATGTAGGCGTATGGTTCAAGGCGCATCCGCACAACTTCGTCCTCGAAGGCACCACAGCCATCCTCCTCGCCTTCCTCGTCATTGCCTTCTCCATCCTCACCAGCCATGTTCTTCGCATCAGCCCCGTACTCAAGAAATGGCTGTTCGGCAGGGAGTGAAGCAGAGTTCCACCCGTGGAACTCGCCATAAGAGCAAGGTCTTCTCGCCATAAGAGCAAGGTCCTCCGGCCATAAGAGCAAGGACTTCCGGCCATCGCACCAAGCTGCAAACGCCCTCACACCAAGCTGCAAACGCCTTCACACCAAGCTGCAAACGCCATCGCACCATGGTCTTCTTTTTTGGGGGGCTCATTCGAGCACTCCAACCCCTGCAGATCATTTACCTACATATTTTGGGGAACCTTCATCATTTCGGGCCTAAGCAGCTGATCTACAATCAGCAACGTAATTACAAACCTACATAAAACCTACATAGAACATACATGCCAATATGAGTCAAGGCATCAAAACGGATGCGCTTACTCCCGAGAGTGTAAGGATGTGGGGGCTATGTAGGTTATATGTAGGTTCCATGTAGGTTGTTTTTGCTACAATCGACTAGAAACCAACTGCTTAATCGGAAAATGATGAAGGTCCCAAAATTCTCTATAATACTGAGAATCCGTCAACTCATCAACTTCTTGAGCCATCGGAGGAGTTTACCGAGGAGGGTGTAGCGAATGCCCCAGTCGTGTAGGGCGGCAGCAAGGGCTGACTCGATGTACGGGTCAGCATGTGGTTCCTGATACTTGAGAGTGAGTGGGCGGCTGTAAGGCTCGCGGTCATACTCAAAACGCTGAATCCATCGCGTTGGAATGGGGAATCTTCGAAAATGTGTGCCTGCATCCAGACCGATATTGCGAACCAGCGTGCGAGCAGGATAGAGACAGAGGCCGTGAGCACGATGAATGGCGATGCCCCAGCAGATGTCCCAGGGGATCGGGTCGCGATCCAGGTGTTTCAAGCATGGGAATTTACCTCCATACTCAAGCTCTTCCAAGTCCTGCGGCGTGAGCCCCTGCAGTGCCTCTGCACGCGAAGCATAGTGGTGGAAGTGCTGCTGCCAGCGGTCGCGCCAAGTGCCCCACCCCCAACCGGCCATGAAAGGTGTGAAGTAGGATGACGAATGAGGGTCTTCGATTCTCGTAAAACCACTCACATGCATCACACGGGGATCATCGCGATAGAGGCTGAAGGCATCGTTCATGAACTGCAGGAAATAAGGAGCCGTGACGATGTCGTCCTCCAGGACGATAATGGTCTCATGTTTGGCGAGCACAGCAGCAATGCCCTCGATGATGTTGCGCTCCAAGTAGAAGTTCACGGGGCGCTCCACAATGGTCATACTCAACAAGGAGTGCGTGCACGCCACCTCCTCCTCGACCTCGTGCAGCACAGCCCGCACGGCGTTCACCTCGGCCCACGATTTTTCATCCTTTCCACCGTCGGAAAAGACATAGAGGTCGGTCTGCGCAGCCAGCGTATTGTTCAGCAGGGCTCGCAGTGTCGCGCGGGTGTTGTCAGCGCGATTATAGACGAAGAGGGCTACGGGGCTACTCATTTTGCCGCAAAAATACTAGGTTCTGTTGAATCCGCCAAAGGAAACCCCACTTTTTTGTCCAAAGGCTGTTGAAATAACTATGTTCGCGTACGCACGAGAGGAAGGCAGCCTAAAAAAAACAGCCCACAGGCGCACTTTTTTCTTAAAAAAGCTTGCGTGTTCACAACAAATCGTTAACTTTGTCCCCGCTATGGGTATATTATGCCCTTTCAAAAACGAATCATTAACATTCTTTTATTTACTAACTCATTCAATATTAACAAAAAAACAAAATCACTATCATCTACCAAAAAGACAAACGTGAAATGACAACGCGGCTGGCCTCACCACTCAGACTGGGAGGCTGTGAACGGCTTGCAGCCGCGAAACCCCAAAACCGACTCTACCATGCGCCAACAAGCCTTCAGCGCATCATAATTAACTAAATCAAACAAACAAATGCGAAGTTTTACAAGAGTATTTCTCATGGTGTTGCTATGCATGATTGGATTGCAGACAGCGCAGGCAAAGACCGAAAAGGTACACGCCACCTTTGCGGAGCCCTCCAACACCAACACCACTTGGAATGCTGAGACGAAGACCTTCACATGGTCAACAACGTATTACAACCAGCTCAAGAACATTGGTCTGCCTAATGGCGACTTGACTAAGTACAAGAAGTTGGTCGTTGACTGTGATATTAAGTCCGGCAATCAGTTCCGTATCTTGTTCTACAAGGGTGGTTCCAACTTGACCCTCTATGCCAGCAATGGTGTAAACGAGTTTATTTTGGCAGACACGCTGAAAGCTATCGCTCCTAATGACTACAACGAGTATCTGTTAGCATGCGATGAAATCTGTCTTTCTGGTAACAATTCGGCAGCTCCTGGTGAAGCGGTCATCAATGATGTCTATCTCGAGACTTATGATGATGAAGGTGAGAAGGTTTATGCCACCTTTGCGGAACCCAGCAACACCAACACTACTTGGAATGCTGAGACGAAGACCTTCACATGGTCAACAACGTATTACAACCAGCTCAGGAACATTGGTCTGCCAAATGGCGACATTACAAAGTACAAGAAGTTGGTCGTTGACTGTGATATTAAGTCCGGCAATCAGTTCCGTATATTGTTCTACAAGGGCGGTTCCAACTTGACCCTCTATGCCAGCAATGGTGTGAATGAGTTCATTTTGGCCGACACACTGAAAGCTATCGCTCCTAATGACTACAACGAGTATCTGTTAGCATGCGATGAAATCTGTCTTTCTGGTAACAATGCGGCAGCTCCTGGTGAGGCTGTAATTAACGCAGTCTATCTGGAGACTTATCCTGAAAACGAATCTGTTGAGATTCCCGACATTGTCTATGAAGAAGACCCGGGCAAGCCCGTAGGCGACTTCGTAGATTTCACTGAAGCATTCCCCGCTCTCCAACCGAGAATAGGCTTAGGCCTTGATGGACATCCCATCGTACTTGGCAACGGTGATGTGGTTGTTGGACAGAGAACAAAGGATGTTATTGCCGACCTCTCTGCTTACAGCAAGCTCACGATGGTGACATCTCCCAACCTGAAGCTCGTGGTTTACATGAACCATGAGGTGGATGCTCAGCAAAATGCCGGCGACTATGCTCCTGAAGACGAAGGCAAGTATGTATTCCTGAATGTTCAGGCAGACGAGAACGGTATTATCGAAATTGACCTGACTCAATACGACAAGCAGGATTTGAACTGCATTTGCTTGCCTTGGGACAATAGCAACAAGGGAACAGTTTGGTATCTGTTGCTGACAAACAAGGAAGAGGAGTCTTCTGACTATACTGATTATATCCAGAATGCCGACTTCTCCTCCACCGATGGTTGGACCGCAGTAACATCAACGCAATACAAAGACCTTGGCAACGGATTGATAGGCGAATATAATGTGCGCATCTCTCCTGCCACAGTTGATGAAACTCATTTGGCTACCGAGTATTGTCTTGGTTTCGAGTGTCGTTGGAACACAAACTTCGCTTCTTACACTCAAACCGTTACGACCCTGCCTGCAGGTTCGTATTCGCTTGTTTATGACGTGGAGAATGTTAATGCTGCAACGACTGCAGCCGATTACGAGAACCGCTTCACGGTGACCGTAGGCGAAACTGTTTACACCGACAGCTTCACAGAATGGATGAAGGGTAAGAGCGCTTGGACAACTCATGCTATTGTATTCACAGTAGAAGAGGGCCAGCAAGTTACGATAAGCCTAGGTTATGGTACAGGCTCTAATAACTTTAGCGCAGACAACACTCCTGCCATCTATGTAAGCCATCTGAAATTGGCTGGCGCCGCTACTGGCGAAGCCCTTATACTTGCAAAGGCTAAGGAAGAAAAGCTCGCAGCTCTCAACGCACTGGTTCCCGGTGAAGGTCTGTTCCAGTATGACGCACAGGCTATCAACCTGGCCAAGGAAGCTGTGGTGCTCGCTGAGACCTTGGAGGCTGTGGAGGCTGTGGCTATGCCTACTCCCACCCAGCCCGATGCTGAGAAGCAGTACACTCTGCAGCAGAAGGCTTCAGGCTTGTACATGTCGCTCAGCGATGGAGTTAAGCTCGCAGCTAAGGCTTATCCCTTGTCTTGGGTAGCAACCGAGGGTGGTTGGTATATCAAGAACGAGGACCTCTATGTTGGTCTTGCTGGTTCTGATAACTGGACGATGTCGACAGATGCCGACAAGAAGCTGGTCATCACTCCTGCTGCTATCGATGTTGAAGGTGTTGTTTATTACACTCTCAGCGAAGTTAAGGGTATGATTGCATCTGATGGTACAGAGGCTGGCTCTGCTTGCTACACTGACAAGAGTGTCGCAAAGAGCGGCGACAAGGCATACTGGACGATCGCCGAGTATGTTGCTCCCGTGCTGTACTCCGTTTCCATCTCCAATGAAATCGAAAACGGTACCGTTGCTGCTGAACCCGCCAGCGCTGAAGCCGGCACGAAGATTCAGCTGACCGCAACTCCCGCTGAGGGCTATCAGCTCATCAGCTATGACGTGAGAGGCGTTGAGGTGAACGAGGTAATCCTCGTTGCCGAGGATGGCACCTTCGAGATGCCCGCATTCGACGTTAGTGTCTCCGCTACCTTCGCCGAGCAACTTGACGTGACGATCTCCGATGAAATAGAGAACGGTACGGTTACCGCTGAGCCCGCAAAGGCCGCTGCTGGCACGAAGGTTCAGTTGAAGGCGACTCCCGCAGAAGGCTACCGACTCGACAGCTACATGGTGACTTGCAATCATCGCGATGAAGTGATCTTGGTTGCTGAGGATGGTTCCTTCACCATGCCCAATGATGACGTGACGGTTTCCGCTACTTTCATTAAGGCTATTTACATCGAGACCGACCTGACGGCTCAGTTCCCGATTGACTGGAATGGCTGGACTGGTGCCACAGGCTATGTCGGATGGGCTGCCCCCGAGGTGACCA